>CAJAIK010000093.1 GCA_903939765.1 uncultured Chlorobiaceae bacterium
CGTGATTGACCCTGTTTTGGTCTTTTCAACAGAAAAAAGTACCGTCATAAATGACCAAAATTAAAAAATAAGGTCACTTGCAGCTTACGGGTCATATCATTGTTTTTTTATGCTAAAAAGTCAATTCCGACAGGCTGCTAGATTATTCATTGAATATACAATATGGCTCACCATATATTAATCGACAGGTCATAATAAAGCTGGCAAACCATGCCTGGCATTGGTCGGTTGACACCGACAGGTTATAGGCTCTGCTAATCTGCCTTAGACTCAGTTGTTTACTGAGGTGTAGGCGGGCGATCTTTTTGACGGTTCTCAAGGTTTTTCTTCTGCTTTGGGGTTGCAGGCACTGAGTATTTTATTTTTGTCTCACCCCTTCACCTCAATAATATCATCCCACCTTGTCGTATACCTTGCCGAAAGCCGCTCCTGATGCGGCTTCCAGCTCTCTGAGTTCTCAGCCGCCAGATGCACCGCGCCGCTGCCGTAGCGCTGATTGATCGCATCCATTACCTGCATGATCCTGCCATCCCACTCCTGTGCAGCGGGCGCCTCTTCCGCAAAGAGCGAAAGCGTTGTGCTGCATGCTGCTTGCGGCACGATGCCGCTCACCATCACACCGGCCTTCTTGTAGCTGTTGCCGGCACGAAAGATCCCGTCAAGCATGATCTGCGCTGCTGTCAGGATGGCAATGGAGTCATTTGTCGGGCAGGGCAGGGAAGCCGTTCTGGTGCCCCAGTGTCGTTCGCATGACTCATCAAACGGGCTGGTAGCGATAAAAACAGTCAGCAGCGAAGCAAGCGACTGCTCTTTGCGCAGCTTGAAAGCGCATTTGCCGGCAAAGGTGGCCACAGCCTGCTGCAGCTCTTCAAGGCTGGTCACGCTGCGGCCAAAGGAGCGCGAGGTGCAGATGCTTTGCTTTGCAGGGCGCACCAGCTCCATCGGCAGGCAGGATTGGCCCTGCAGCTCGGCCTGAATGCTGGCGCCGACGATGTGCAGGTTTTTTCGCACCCAGGCAGCGGGCGCGGCGGCAAGGTCAGCGGCGCTCTCGATGCGCTTTGCCTGCAGCAGCTTGCTCCACTGCCGCCCGATGCCCCAGATATCCTCAACCTTGGTGCGCTCAAGCGCGGCCTGTATTTCGGCAGCGCTGCGGAGCACAGAGACGCCCTGATAGTGCGGGTTCTTTTTGGCGAGGCGGTTGGCCATCTTCGCCAGCGTTTTGGTCGGCGCCATGCCGACGCAGACTGGAATGCCGGTATGCTGCCGCACTGTCTTGCGTATCAGGCGGCCATATTCCGTCAGGTCAAAGCGCGCAAAGCCCGACATATCGAGGAATGCTTCATCAATGGAGTAGACTTCAATCTCGGGAGCAAGCGCAGCAAGCGTCATCATCACCCGCGACGACATATCGCCATAAAGAGGATAGTTCGAGGAGAAGACCGCAACCTCATGCGATTGCAGCAGCGCGCGGCATTTGAATTCCGGCGTGCCCATCTGGATGCCCAGCGCCTTGGCCTCTTCCGAGCGGGCAATGATGCAGCCGTCATTGTTCGAGAGCACCACGACCGGGCGCAAGCGCAGGGCGGGGTTGAAAGCGCGCTCGCACGAAGCATAAAAGTTATTGCAGTCAACAAGGGCAAACATGGGGTCTATCTCCAGCGGGCGGTTATCCCGGTTTGTGAATCACATAGGCGACGATGCCCCACACCAGAAAGTCATTTTCTTCGGTGATTCTGATCGGCTTGAATTCCGTATTGGCAGGCATCAGGTAGACGCCCTCTTCCCTTACAGACAGGCGCTTCACCGTAAACTCGCCGTCAAGATAGCAAACCGCAATGGCGCCCTCTTTCGGCTCAAGGGCCTTGTCGATTACCAGCAGGTCGCCATCATGAATGCCCGCATCGACCATGGAGTTGCCTTTCACCCTCGCATAAAAGGTGGCAGTCGGGTGTTTGATCAGCTCCTTGTTCAGGTCAAGGGCAATCTCGACGTACTCTTCAGCAGGCGAGGGAAAGCCGGCAGCAATCGCAGTGCCCGCAAGCGGCAGCTCAAGCGGCGTTGTCAAGTCCGGAGTGAAAAAATCCAGCACCGGGCCGGAATGCATTTTGGTGAGTCTCATCGTGGTTTCCAGGGTTTCATTACCGGAATATACATCCACCATTCCATATCCTTCACCGCAGTTCTCTATTACCGGTAGAGCGGGTGTTGAGCATGACAAATTGATAACCGAAAACAAGGGGAAGCAATGTGCGGTCGATTCGGGTTTTTCGAACTGAAATATTTTCTTGATCTTCTTCGACAACTGGCCGAACGCTATGACACTCCACTGCCGAAGCTTGTCGAAGAGGTGGATGCACTTGCCGCGAAAGTGGATGGACACTTGAGAAAGATGGGGATAAACCTGTGAGAACACCCTGACTGGTCTGAAATCGTAAAGGGTCAGGCAGGTTCTCTTTTTGAGTCCAGATATAAGGTGTCTGGACAAATGTCCTGTTCGTGCGGCCACGCTATAGATCCATGCTCCGCTCGAACCTGTTTGAAATAGTTTTTGTCACGCAGTTCTTTAAAGACTCCATGATCCAGTAACTCATAGCAATCATAGACCGCTTTTTCGCCATTCGTGAAGACAAGTAACAAGGTATAATCATCACATGGAGTAACGTTTACTACTCGCGGGTTCATTTTTCACCTCAGTGGTTCAATCTTGTACGGTTGTTGTCCCGAGATGGCAAGTTGCCAGTTTGCTACCAGTTCATCTTTGTGAAGCTTCATCCACGCCTGTAGCAGTTTCATTTTGTTGTTCGGAAAATTGCCTTCCAGTATTTCGTCATTAGAGATAGAGACAATAACCTCGTTTTCCTGGTAAGTTGCATGAATGTGAGGGCACCAAGCCAGTAATGGTTTGGATGAGCGTTTTGGTGCGGGTCAGGTTAATGTGCTGCACAGCTATCAGATTATTGCGCTGGTGAGCAAAACAGCGTGGAATATGGTGGCGCAAACGGGGGAGTTATTGGCTTGAACGGCCTTTATGCCTTTAACCTGCTATTTCTTTGGGGTTTGGCCCATATTCATTATCACCTGCCACGCCTTCTTTGCATAAGAGAACCAAGAGCCATATTGGTCCAGCAATAGGAATCAACGTGATAAAGTAGAACCATCCACTTTTTCCGACATCATGTAATCGTCTGACCAGTACGGCTAAAGTAGGAAGTATGATAGCAAAGACATAAAGACAATAAACGATTCCATAATGGAGCTCTGCGACCGTTGTTCCCATCCCATTGTCAATTACTATGGCGGCAAAGACAAAAATCATATTGAACAAGGTATACATCCAATACTCTTTTCTTCTCGCCCTTCCATTAAAGTCGGTATACTGTTTTAAAACTTTTAGATACCACTCCATTATTCCTCCTTTTCATTTACTCGATACGATGCAAAAGCAGTTCCTGTACGGGGGTACTGCCTGAAGGGAACTCGGACAAAATTCAGTATGGTTTACAAATAATATCTGTAATGCCGGAGTAATTATCTAATATTTTATTTGAAAGGATTCTTGTTGCAGCACCTTGATTGGTGTGCCTTATTGCCTGGTCACGTAAGATTTGGAGATGCACTGAAGGCTCAAACTACAGGAAGTGAAGAGCCTTCAAAGCATTGAGGATCTCAGGAACCGGCCTCCCATTCGGCAAAGAGGGCGTTCAGCTCCTTGCAGAGTGCATGGTAGCCTTCGAGGGTTTTGTTGGTCTCTTCCTGGCTTTTTTTGTAGAAATCTTCGTTTGCCATGAGGGTTTCAATCGACTCTTTCTTTTGTTCAAGCCGGTTGATTTTTTGCTCGACTTCGTCCATTCTCTTTTTGTCTTTTTTGGCTGCGGCGCTCTTTTTGGTCTGCTCTTTCTCCTTTTCGGCGGTTTTTGCGGGTGCGGCTTGGCTTTTTTGTTTTTGGACGGCTTCCAGCTTGCGCTCGGCTTCGATGGCTTTTTCGGCGGTTTCAAGGTATTCGGCGTAGGTGCCGAGGTGGAGCTGCAGGGAGCCGTTTTTTATTTCAACCACCTTGTTGACCAGACTGTCGAGGAAGTAGCGGTCGTGGCTGACAATGAGGAGGGTGCCGTCGTAGTATTCGAGCGAGTCGATCAGCATCTCTTTGGAGCGCATGTCGAGATGGTTGGTGGGTTCATCCATGATGAGCAGGTTTGAGGCCTGAAGCAGGATTTTTGCCAGAGCGACCCTTGATTTTTCGCCTCCTGAGAGGATCCTGATTTTTTTGTTGACGGCATCTCCGCTGAAGAGAAAGCAGCCGAGAATGTCGCGCACTCTTTTCTGTGCTTCGGATGAGGGGGCTGAGTCCATCATTTCGACGTAGACGCTTTTGTCTTGCGAGAGGTTTTCGGTCTGGTGCTGGGCAAAGTAGTTGAGGGTTACGTTGTGCCCCATGGTCAGTTTGCCTTCGAAGTCGATTTCTCCGGCCAGAATTTTGCAGAAGGTGGTTTTGCCTGCGCCGTTTGAGCCTACAATGGCAATCCGGTCGCCGCGCATGACCTCAAGGTCGATGCTGTTGAGCACCTGTTTTTTGGTGCCGTCAGGCAGGAGGTAGGCTTTTTTGACTCCTTGGAGCCGCATGACTTCGCGTCCGGAGGGGTTGGCCTTGGGAAAGCGGAAGGAGATGCGTGAGTTGTCCTCTTCGGGGGTGAACATGTTTTTTTCCATCTTCTCCATCTGCTTGAGGCGGAGATCGGAAGAGCACACG
>CAJAIK010000094.1 GCA_903939765.1 uncultured Chlorobiaceae bacterium
CGATAAAGGGTTTCAGGTCAAGCTGCTTGAAAAAAGAGAGATTTTCGGCGGCAAGGTTTCGGCATGGAAAGATGAGGAGGGTGACTGGATCGAATCGGGCACCCACTGCTTTTTTGGCGCCTACAGTGTGCTCTACGATCTCATGAAAGAGCTCAAAACGTATCACGCTGTTTCGTGGAAAGAGCATCAGCTCACCTACACCCTTGAGGGAGGAAAGAGCTTTACTTTCAATACCTGGGATCTTCCCAGTCCACTTCATCTTCTGCCGGCGATTGTGAAAAACGGCTATTTTACTTTTGGAGAGATGCTGGCTTTCGCAAAATCGCTTATTCCCCTTGCGCTGCAAAAAGAGAAATATGCGCCAACCCAGGATCATCTGAGTTTTGCCCAGTGGGCGGCAGAGAAAAAATTCGGTCGCCGCCTTCTGGAGAAAATGTTCCGCCCCATGGCTCTGGCCCTGAAGTTTATTCCACCCGAAGAGATCTCCGCCAAGATTATTCTTGACGTTACCGAGACCTTTTACCGAATTCCGGATGCCTCCCGCATGGGTTTTCTCAAAGGTTCTCCCCAGGAATATCTGACGCAGCCGCTCATTGACTACTCGGCATCGAAAGGTGCGATATTCAAGAACAGGACAGTGGTCGAAGAGCTGCTTTTTGATGGCCGGGAGATTAATGGCGTGCAGCTTCGCAATGGCGAAATTTTGACAGCCGACTACTACCTTGCGGCCCTGCCTATCCATAATCTGAAAAAGGTGCTGCCAGACTCACTGAAACAACAGCACTCATTTTTTGAAGATCTTGATCACCTTGAAGGGGTTCCGGTAATATCGGTACAGATCTGGTACGATCGGGAGATTACTGCGGCCGACAATGTGCTTTTTTCTCCCGATGGCGTCATTCCGGTTTATGCAAACCTTGCCCGTACCACACCCGATTACGCGACGCTCCGCAAAGAGCCCTTCAGCGGCAAAACCCGTTTTGAGTTTTGCGTCGCTCCGGCAAAAGAGCTTATCGCGCTCTCAAAAGAGGAGATCATCAGTCTCGTTGACCAGAGTGTCAGAAACTGTTATCCCCAAACCTCACGCGGAGCAAAAATCCTGAAGTCAACCGTCGTGAAAATTCCCCAATCTGTCTATGCCCCCCTGCCGCACATGGAGCAGTATCGGCCATCCCAGAAAACACCGCTCCGCAACCTTTTTCTTGCAGGCGGATTTTCGCAGCAATTGTATTATGACTCTATGGGTGGCGCTGTCATGAGTGCCAATCTCGCGGTGGATGCGATTGTGCTTAATGCGGGAAAAATGGAGGCATAGTGAAACCTGATATCAATATCACCCGTCAAAGGCAGATGGCGCGTGAACTCCGCCGGTTGAACCGTGCACTGCTGGCGATCAGCACGTGCAACCAGGCTGTGCTTCATGCCGTTAATGAAATGGAATTATTGCATGAGATCTGTCGCTATCGTTGAAGCGGGTGGCTACCGGATGTCGTGGGTTGGTTATGCGGAAGATGACCGTGAAAAAAGCATTCGTCCTGTCGCCAAGGCTGGTTTTGATGATGGATATCTTGAGAAGCTCAAGATATCCTGGGCAGATAACGAACTTGGACAAGGGCCGGGAGGAACTGCAATTCGAACAGGCAGACCATTTACAACCCGAAATATGCAATCAGATTCGCGCTTCAAGCTATGGTATTGAGCTTGCGGGAAAAATACATAAAACGAGCCCGCAATTGCCGATAATTTTGATCACCGGCTATGCCGAAGGGATTGCTCCAGACTTCCTTGATCAGTCTGGAATCCGCAAACTCCTGAAAAAACCGTTACGAGTGACCGAGGTCGCCTCTGCACTCAAAGAGTTGATGGCACCAGCGTCCGGAAATCAGCGTTGAGCCGGGTTGTCTGAGCAAGGTTCACTCATCAACTTCTTGAGGCAGTGACAGGGTAAAAATCGTGCCACCCTCTGCCGGAGTCTCAAAGGAGAGGGTTCCTTTATGCATGACAACAATAATATCCCAGGAAATGCTCATGCCGAGTCCTGTTCCTTTCCCAGGGCCTTTGGTGGTAAAAAAAGGGTTGAAAATATCCTTTCGGATTGCTTCAGGTACACCTGGACCATCATCGGCAATGGAACAGTAGACATTGCAACTGTCGAACCAGGTGTGAATGCTGATTGTTCCGTTTGAGCTTCGCTGTTGGGCCTGTATGGCGTGAACACTGTTGATGATCAGGTTCAAAAAGACCTGGTTGATCTGCTCCGGATTGCAGAGAACAAAGGGCAACTCTCCAAGGGATGTTGTAATATTGGCACAAGAGTTGTATTCATGGCGCGCAATGACAAGGGTATCCGTGATCCCCTGATTGATGTTGAACGAAACTTTTTTATCGACTGCATAGCGGTGCGATAAATTCCCCATACTGTTGATAATGGAGGTTATGCGCTCGAACCCGCGTTGTGATTGAGCGACGATCTCAGGGATATCATTGATCAGCATCCCGACATCAAGTTCAGCCTCTTTTTGATGCAATTTCAGTAAATCCGTGTCAGAAAAGGTTTTCTCCTCCAGCTTTCTGGTGATGTTTTGATACTCTTTGAGAATGACATGTAAATCCGAAGCGATATCCTTGATGTTCGAGAAATTAATGGCGATAAAATTCAGGGGATTATTGATTTCATGGGCCATGCCGGCAGAAAGCTGGCCTATCATCTCCATTTTCTGTGACTGCTGGAGCTGAAGCTGAAGTTTTTCCCGCTCTGTTTCAGCAATCTTTTTTGCGACGATATCCCACGTCAGGTTGGCAAGAACCGTTACCCAGCGGACATCGCTCTCGTCGTACATTACGGGTTTGTTTCCAATGCCGATTATAGCCACGATCTCGTCGTTTCGAATGACTGGCACAATCAGTTCACGCCAAACTTCTGCAACGCAATTGCCCTCAATCCTCATGCAATGCTTGAGCACCGGATCATAATTGTGCTTCACCGCCCTCTGCTCCCGTATCGCATCCGCCCAGGGGCCATGTTTGTCCAATGAAAAGTTCTGCCCCTGTTCTTTTTTGCTGCACCTCGTTTTTTCGCTATCCATGGAGCAGGCCTGCAATGAAAGTGAGATTTGATCTTTTGCAACAAAAAAGACCGATCCGACAGTGCTTTTTGTCAGCCGTTGAGCCTCCTGAAGTGTCGTTTGCAGCAACGTTTCCACTGTGGATGTTTCAGCCATCTGGAGAATGCGCAGTCGGAATCGCAGGAGAAATTCGTAGCGCTTGCGCTCGGTAACATCATCGAACATCGAAACGACAGACCCTTTTTGCGGGCAGTACATCGAAACATCAAACCATTGAGCCAACGGTTCGAGGAAGATTTCAAAATGATCTGCTTTTCCGGTTTCGGCTACACGAAAATGTTTTTCGAGAAACTCGGGCTGAGATTGCCTGATATCGGGAAAAATCTCTGATATTTTTCGTCCGACCACATTTTTTATGCCGGTTATTTTCTCGTAACCGGCATTCACCTCTTCATGAACAAAATCAACCGCGCATCCCTCTTTATAAATGACTCTGCCATAAACGTAACCGTTCCGCATGTAATCGATGAGGTTTCTGTGTGTCGTCTGGTTGGCAGAAAGCTTTTCGTTGGCCAGGGTCAGTTTGGCGTTATCCTGATTTTTTGCCTGAAGAACGGAATGTTTCTGTTCAATCTGCGCCTGCTGGTTTTCAAGATTATTCTTCAACCGAAGCAGTTCCTCCTGCTGTATTTCAAGCTCAACCCGGTTAATCGCCAGTTCATGAAGAAGACGGCGCGTCTCCTCAGGAGAAGCGCAAACAACCGGATTACGTTCTCCCTTTTCTTGCAGGCGCTTTTCAGCCACTTGCCGCAATGCAGCAAGATTATGATAAAACGTCTCTTTCTTTTTCATGACTGATACTGATTAATTCTTCGAATTACAGCAGGCAGAGCGATTACGGGTAAATGTACGGAAATTTTGAAAAGGTGGTATCTCCTTCTTTTTGCGGGTTGCAGAGCCCGGCGGTCATCAGTTGGGCAGAGAGTCCTGACGGTATCATTCAGCAAAGAAGCAGAAAGCGGTATCTCTCGAATGGTTCCGCGGCGAGTGTGCCTGAAAGAGCGCTGCGCCGATAACGAGGTGCTCCGAAAATAAGGCATTCTAATAATTTACCGATTTTTTTTTATTTTTAATCGGATTATTAATTTTTTTAACAGCAAAGAAATAAGCTTGACGTAACGCTTGAATGATGTTGTGAACCGCTGATTTCCGGTTTGAAATTTGTCTTTTCTTTTCCTGGGAAATTCTTATCTTCAATTCCCTGATTCGATTCTGTGAATTGTCAGCAGGCCCTTGTAGCTCAGTGGATAGAGTACTAGTTTCCGAAACTATTGGTCGGCAGTTCGAATCTGCCCAAGGGCACAGGATAAGAAGATATTTCGGGGTGTGGCTCAGTTGGTAGAGTGCTGCGTTCGGGACGCAGAGGTCGTGGGTTCGAGTCCCGCCACCCCGACATCAGAGGTGATTATGGAGATGTTCCGTAGTCGCCTTTTTCCGTTTTCTTTCTGATTCTCTTTTTTTTCAGTTGCCGAGCGTATACCAGAGCAGGAAGAGTGAGGAGAGTGTCATCATCAGAAACGTTGCGATACCAAAAAAATTGGACCAGCCGTTGTTGGTATATTTCCCCATGATCTTTTTGTTATTGCAGATATGCAGGATCAATGCTATAAGTACCGGGGCGGTTACTCCGTAGAGTACGGCGGTGTAGATCATTGCCTGAACAGGGCTTATGCCAATGAAGTGAATAAGCAGGCCGACAATGAGTGATAGCGTCATGGTTATGTAAAATCCCGGAGCCTCGTAATATTTTTTATCAAATCCTTCGTTCCAGCCGAAGGTTTCAGCCATCATGTAGCTCAATGATCCGGCAAGTACCGGAATGGCCAGAAATCCTGTACCAATGACTCCCAAAGCAAACAGGAGGTAGGCATGATCTCCGGCAAGTGGTCGCAGTGCCAGTGCCGCCTCTTCAACGGTATTGATGTTGTGAATGCCGGCATTGAACAAGACGGTTCCTGCCGCCAGAATGATGAAGTAAAAGACCACATTGGTAAAAAGCATGCCTCCTTTTACATCGGCCTCCATGTTATCCATATTTTTTTTATCCACAATCAGCCTTTTTTCATGGCGTTCTTCAACCTCCATTGATGCCTGCCAGAAAAAGAGGTAGGGAGAGATCGTGGTGCCAAGAATTCCTACCAGCGCCATAAAGTAGGCTTTGTCGGGCGTGAAGGTTGGCAGAAAGGTGTCTTTCAGCACGTGACTCCAGTCAACACCGATCAGAAAGGGGATCAGTATGTAGCTGACAAGGCTGATGCAGAGCCATTTCAGAATAAGGGCAATTTTATGGTATGACCAGAAGATAACGCTGTAGAGAATCAGAAGGGTGAAGGCAAGTGAAAAAAAAAATGCTGGAACCGCAGGGCAGAGGAGGTTGCCTACAGCACCCATTCCGGCAATGTCCGCACCGATATTAAGGGTAATAGAGGGAAAGCTGATGAAGAGAATGACGTAGAGGAAGAATTTCGGATAATAGTGCTTGATCGTGCCGGTGAGGCCGTGGTTGGTAACCAGACCAATGCGGGCGCACATCTCCTGAATTGAGACCATTAACGGGTAGGTGACAATGGCACTCCAGAGCAACTGCGAGCCAAATGCAGCCCCGGCCTGGGTGTAGGTTGCAATGCCCGATGGATCGTCGTCACTTGCTCCGGTAATAAGGCCCGGCCCGAGAGTGCCCCACAATCTTTTTATTGCACCCTCTTTTTTGGGTTCTGTTTTTATTTTCACAGGCTATTGATATGCATGAAAAAGTCACCGACATCCCTCTGGCTGAAAAATATCAAAAACCCTGAGTATATTAATACTTTCATTTTCCTGTAAAGGTGGCCGCCGCTTCATCTGGATTGAAAGATATTCATTTTCTCTTATCGGAGCAGGCTCACCTCTCAATGTAAAATTATCAAGGGAGATTGTTCATGAACGAGACCATTGAGACTATTTTTCACAGAAGGAGTATCAGGGCCTACCAGCCTCTCCAGATCAGGGAAGAGGAGTTGCAGGAGATTATTCTGGCAGGGCAGTATGCTCCGACTGCCATGGGGGAGCAGCCGTGGCATTTTACCGTGCTGCAGAATCCTGATTTGCTTGAAAAACTTCAACTGCAGTGCAAAGCGCTTTTTCTGAACTCCGACAATGCAAGTTTACGTGCAGTGGCATCTCGTGAAGGCTATCATGTGTTTTATCATGCCCCGACACTCTTGATTGTTTCTGGAGATTGCAAGGCCATTACGCCTCTACAGGATTCTCTGCTGGCTATGGAAAACATGTTGCTTGCGGCGGCTTCTCTCGGCATTGGATCTTGTTGGGTTCATTCTGTGGTGATGCTTTGCGGCAACGATGAAGGAACTGCGGCTTTCAGGAGCCTTGGACTTGGTGTTCCGGAAGGTTACCAGCCCCATGCTGCGGCTGTTTTTGGTTATAGCGCCATGCCCTGGCCAGAGGCAGAGCCGCGCAAGCCCGGCAGAGTCAACGTTGTGCGGTAGAGAGTCGCGGATCATTTCTGATGTTCGTAAAGGCTTAGTCTGGCGGTTGTTATCAAGACAGATGATATGAAAAACACAATGACGCCTGAAGGGTTTGTATCCCTCTCAGAAGCAGAAGCTGCAGAACGATTGGTGGCGGAAGGATATAATGAGTTGCCTGATTCGGAGCGCCGCTCTCTTTTTTTGCTGGCATTTGGAGTTGTCCGCGAGCCGATGTTTCTCTTGCTGGTGGCTTGTGGAGTGCTCTATCTGCTGCTTGGGGATGTTCCTGAAGCACTGATGCTTCTTGGGTTTGTCTTTTTTGTCATGGGCCTCACCCTTTATCAGGAGCGAAAGACCGAACATGCGCTGGATGCGCTCCGCGACCTGTCGAGCCCTCGAGCCCAGGTTGTCCGCGATGGTGCCGAACGGCGCATAGCGGGGCGTGAGGTGGTGCGGGGTGACATCCTTGTTGTCAATGAGGGTGACCGTGTTGCGGCCGATGCACAGCTTCTTGCGTGCCTCAACATGATGGTTGATGAATCCCTTTTGACTGGAGAGTCTGTTCCTGTCAGAAAATCAGATGAGGTGCGGGCGGAAAAAGAGCTTCATCCGGGAGGAGACGATTTGCCTTTTATCTATTCGGGGACACTGGTAGTTCAGGGGCAGGGGATTGCGAGGGTTGTCTCAACTGGCACAAAGAGCGAAATCGGAAAAATCGGCAAGGTTTTGCAGTCTGTTGAGCCGGAGGAGACGCTCTTGCAGAAGGAGACGGGTCGATGGGTGCACCATCTTGCCCTGGCAGGTCTCTCGCTCTGCATTCTGGTGGTCATTTTCTACAGCCTTACCCGCGGCGACTGGATCCACGGGTTGCTGGCCGGTGTTACTCTTGCCATGGCCACACTCCCCGAAGAGTTGCCAGTGGTTCTGACCATTTTTCTTGCCATGGGAGCTTGGCGCATTTCGAAAAAACGGGTACTTACCCGTCGTATGCCGGCCATCGAGACGCTTGGTTCCTCCACGGTACTCTGTGTCGACAAGACCGGTACGCTTACCTTGAATCGTATGTCGCTCAGCAAGCTTTTTGCCGGGGGAGCTTTTCTTGATGTCGGAGAGGTTTCGCGGAACTCCATTCCCGAGGAGTTTCATGAACTGCTTGAATTTGCTATTCTTGCAAGTCAGCTTGACCCTTTTGATCCTATGGAAAAGTCGATCAAGGAGGCTGGTGATAACTATCTGACAGAGACGGAACATCTGCACAAGGATTGGCTGCTGGTGCATGAGTACCCCTTGTCCAAAGAGCTGCTCTCCCTTTCACGAGTCTGGAAATCATCGGAAAATCAGCATTTTACCATTGCGGCCAAAGGCGCCCCCGAAGCCATTCTTGATCTCTGTCATTTTGATGATGATGAAAGAGAGCGACTTTCCTGCTGTATCGGTGAAATGGCTGATCATGGACTGCGGGTATTGGGCGTGGCAAGGGCATTTTTTCAGCAACCGGTTTTGCCCGGCTTGCAGCATGACTTTGTTTTTGAATTTCTTGGTCTTGTCGGGCTTGCTGACCCGGTACGTCCCACGGTGCCCTCGGCTATAGCGGAGTGTTACAGCGCCGGTGTTCGTGTGGTGATGATAACCGGCGATTATCCCGGTACGGCCCGCAACATTGCCCGTCAGATTGGTCTGGAAAAAGCTGATAGATGGATTACTGGCCCGGAACTGGAGGGGATGACGGAGGCTGAGTTGCAAGAGAGAATCAATGAGGTGAATATTTTTGCAAGGGTTGTGCCGGAACAGAAACTGCGTCTGGTCAGTGCGCTCAAGGCCAATGGTGAAATTGTTGCCATGACGGGTGACGGGGTAAATGACGCTCCTGCGCTGAAAGCGGCCAATATTGGTATCGCAATGGGTGGACGGGGAACCGATGTCGCCCGTGAGTCGGCTTCACTGGTTTTGCTTGATGATGATTTTTCTTCGATTGTACAGGCTATCAGGCTTGGCCGCCGGATTTTTGACAATATCCGAAAAGCTATTGCCTATATTTTTGCCATCCATGTGCCCATTGCCGGCATATCGCTCTTTCCGGTGCTTTTTCAGTGGCCGTTACTCTTGCTGCCGGCGCATATCGCTTTTTTGCAACTGATTATTGATCCCGCCTGCTCAATTGTTTTTGAAGCTGAGGGGGAGGAAATGGATGTCATGAAGCGGCCACCCCGGCACTCCGGGGAGCCGCTATTCAGCCGGAAGATGGTTGTGCTCAGTCTGATGCAGGGAGTTATTGTGCTTGCGGTTCTTCTCGCGGTTTTCTGGTACTCATTCTCAAAAGGGGATGGTGAGCAGGAGGTTCGTGCCATAACCTTTACGACACTTATGATTTCCAATCTCGGCCTGATTCTGACAAACCGCTCCTGGAGTCGGTCGTTTGTTGCAACCATGCGCTTTCCCAACAAGGCACTTTTTCCTGTGGTCGCCGGGGCACTCCTTTTTTTGGGAGTTGTGCTCTCTATTCCCTTTTTTATTCATCTTTTCCGTTTTTCCGCCTTACATTATCCTGACTTTTTGCTTTGCCTTTCTGCAGGAATCGGAAGTGTTCTCTGGTTTGAAGTGGCCAAGTGGTGCGGATTTTTCCGGCAAAAAGGTTAAAGTGACTCAGCTAAAGAGATAACGTTTATCAATCATGATGACTACAGCAAAACAGAACTATAATTTTCAGAAAATCGTCGTCGTTACCGGTGTTGTTCTTTTTCTGGTCAAACTGGTCGCCTGGTACCTTACCAATTCAGTAGCCATTCTTACTGATGCGCTTGAAAGTACAGTGAATGTCACGAGTGGCTTTATCGGATTGTACAGCCTCTATATTTCTGCCAAGCCAAAAGACACCCGTCATCCTTACGGACATGGCAAGGTTGAGTTTATTTCAGCGGCTATTGAAGGTACCCTGATTTCATGCGCTGGCTTGCTCATTATTTATGAGGCCGCCAAAAATCTTGGTAATCCACAACCGGTTGCCCAGCTTGATTACGGAATATTTTTAATCACGGCAACGGCAATTGTCAATTTCCTTGTTGGCGTACTGGCTGTTAAAAAAGGGAAGAAAAACAGCTCTCTTGCCCTTGTAGCCAGTGGAAAGCATTTGCAGTCAGATACCTACTCTACCATAGGCATTATTATTGGCCTGATCATTTTGTTCCTGACAAAGGTGGTCTGGCTCGACAGTGTTGTTGCCTTGATTTTCGCATTTCTTATAGTGTATACCGGCTACAAGATTATCCGCGACTCTCTCAGGGGTATCATGGATGAGGCTGATGAGGAGTTGCTGGAAAAAATGGTCAGTTTGCTGCAGGCCAATCGCAGTAATGAGTGGATTGATCTCCACAATCTGCGCATCATCAAGTATGGGAGCACGCTCCATCTTGACTGCCATTTGACCGTTCCCTGGTACTTCAATGTGCACGAAGCGCACATACAGATTGATAAACTTAACAAGCTGGTCAATGACAATTTTGGCGGCAGCATCGAGCTGTTTGTCCACACGGATGGCTGTCTTGATTTTTCCTGTGAAATCTGTCAGAAAGGGGAGTGCCCTGTTCGCAAGGCCGTTTTCAAGCGTACCGTTGAGTGGACGGTGAAAAATATATCTGACAACAATAAGCATAATGCTCTGTGAGCGTGTAGCCGGAATACAGAGGGCTCTCTTTGGTCTCTAATCCCGAATGCGGACGTTTAAAAGCAATGGCAAATGGTCGGAGTAGCCCCCCTTGTATTTTCTTTTTTCATAGGTGGGCCAGGGCTTTTTGCCGGAGTAGTCGAAAAGCCGGAAAAAGGAGAAGCAGTGGAATGCCTCTTCCTGGGCTGAGAGCCCCCTGTTGTCAAGCATTCCAGGGCTGAGGAGGATCTGGTCGATCTGTTGCCAGTGGTTGTTGTAGAAGTAGCTGCCGACTCCCTCGTAGTTGCTCCAGCAGTTGTAAAGCACTCCGTTGCCGTCCGCCCTGACTCTTGCGGCATCGAATGTTGAGTGAAGTACCTGTTTCAGAGATCGGTCGGAGGGCTCATCATTGAAGTCACCCATGACGATAATATCAGCTTTTGGATTGCCGACAAGCAGGCTGTCGAGAATGTGTCGGGCAACTTTTGCGGCGGCCATACGTTTTGGCTCACTCCACCCGGCATCGAAAGAGCGTGAAGGCCAGTGGTTCAGAATGAGGTGAAAGGGGTGGTTTGCGACTGAAAATCCGGCAACAATGATCTTTCTTGTCGGCTTGCCTTCAAGGGGCACACTGTAGGCTTTTGATCCTCTCTGGTGAATTGTTTCTGGATTATAGGCGAGACCGATATCGATGCCTCTCGGATCGCGGGATTCGTAATAGATGGCTTTATAGCCGACGCCCTGAATCCCTTCGAGTGTACGCTCAAAAATGTTCCGGTTTTCTACTTCGGCAAAAGCGAGGATATCGGGATATTTTCTGTAGTCAGGGTGTGCCTCCACAGCCGAGAGGAGGTGGCGGATGCGCATCATTTTCAGCCTGACTCTCTTTTCTGTCCATTGCAGTTTTCCTTCCGGGGTATAATCGTCATCTTCGGTTGCCGGGTCGTTGTATGCATCAAAGAGATTTTCAACGTTCCACCAAAGGCAGAGTACGTTTTTTTCAGGATTTGCCTTTCCACTGACGGCGTGTGATGGTGACAAGGTGGCTATGAAAACGAGAAAAACGCAGCAGAGTAATATTCGCATGGCCTCTTTCGTTCTAATTTTTTTTCTTTCCCATAATCATTCTGTAACTTAATCGGGATTTTCCAGTTTGTCAATATTTTATTTTCCAACAATCCGGGAAGCATTATGACCCAGAAGAGTGATGTCAAGGAACAGGCCAAAGATATCCTCGAGGAGACCCTTGACAGGGAGGCGGTTATTGTGCTGGCAAGGATTTCTGAAGAGATGCAATTGCTTTTTCAGGCTCATCCGGAACCGGCAATGGACAAAGTCAAAGTGATTGTGACCGGTTTTTTTCTTGAGAACGGCAAGTCGGAACAGTTCATTGATGACTGGATCAAGACCTCGGAAGAGTACAGTTGCGCAAGGGGACTTGATGAGCAGTCCCAGCCAAAGGCTATGCTGTCGGATCTGGGAGTGTTCAGGTTTATGAGTTTTTTGAAAGACAAGGGGCTTACTGATGATCAGATTGCCATTGTACTGACAGGTGCGGTGCAGCAGGCGGCTTCTGATCAGGAGAATCAGCAAGGAGGCTGATTTTTTGGGAAATTAATGGTTATCGTTTGCTATTACCAATCACTATAATATTTGTTGCTACATGAAAAAGACGACACAATTGTACGAAGGCAAGGCTAAAAAGGTTTTTTTAACGGATGACGCTGATCTGGTTATACAGGAGTTCAAGGATGATGCAACTGCGTTCAATAACAAGAAAAAAGGGAGTATTGCCGAGAAGGGTGTTGTAAACAACGCGATTTCATGCAAGCTCTTCACCCTGCTTGAAGCTCAAGGGATACGTACTCATTTTGTCGAGAAGCTCTCTGATCGTGATATGCTGTGCCGTTATCTCGACATTATCAAGGTTGAGGTTGTTGTGCGCAATATTGCCGCTGGTTCGCTGGTGAAGCGGTATGGCTTCAGTGAAGGAACTGTGCTGGAAACCCCCATTGTCGAGTTTTATCTCAAAGATGATGATCTCGATGACCCGCTGATGAATGAGGCCCACGCTGTTGCGCTTGGCGTTGCCACGCTGGAAGAGCTTGCTACACTGAAAAATCGTGCGGAGAGCATTAATGCTTTGCTCAAAAAGTTTTTTGCCGACAGGAAACTGAAGCTGGTTGATTTCAAGCTTGAGTTCGGTCGCCACAACAACGAGATTCTGCTCGGTGATGAGATAAGCCCCGATACCTGCCGTTTCTGGGATCTTGAGACAAACGAAAAAATGGACAAGGATCGTTTTCGTTTTGACCTGGGTGGCGTTGAGGATGCCTACAGCGAGGTGCAGAGAAGGGTTCTTGACCTTGACTGAGGTCTACATTACAAAACGGAGGCTCGGTTATGCTTGAAGCTGCAATTTTCTGGCTGCAGCATGCCGATCCTGAGGCTGTCTACCTTTTTCTCTTTCTGATCGCCTTTCTTGAAAATGTTGTACCGCCGATACCCGGAGATGTTCCCATTGCCTTTATCGGCTATTTGATCTGCAAAAGTGACATAACGTTTGCCGGGGCTCTTTTATGGTCTTCACTGGGTTCTACAGCAGGCTTCATGCTTGTCTACATGCTCAGTCGGCATCTTGGGTTGAAGCTGTATGCTCCAGGTGCGAGCACGGTCCAGCACTGGTTCGCGAAAAGTGTCCACCGTTTTTTTCCTCCTTCGGATATGGAGTTGCTTCGCCGGAAATTTGCCACTCATGGTTACCTCGCCGTTCTGGTGAACCGATTCCTGTTTGGTTCGAGGGCCGTTATTTCGGTGATGGCCGGTTTGATGCATCTCAGAGCGCCGTTTGTGCTTATTGCTGCCTTGACAAGCGCTTTTGTCTGGAACGTGCTTCTGCTCTATGGCGGTTATTTTCTGGGAAGCAACTGGCATGATATAGGCGGTTATGCGGCACTCTACAGCATACCGGTATCAATTGTTTTTGTTCTTGTACTTGTTTATTCTGGATGGAAGTTTGTAAGGGAAAGAAAGCAGCAGCATGAATGAGTTTTTTTTGTTATTTATCCCCCGTCCAGGTGACTTCCAGCTTTTTTTCTTCATTCACAAGCATTTTGTTGATATACCATGGCAAAAGAGTTAAAACTGTATCCTGCTGAAAAAAAAGGCGTGCTTCTTGAGCTTGCCTCCATTGATGATCTCAGGGAGATGGCCCGTCAGGTTCGTCGTGATGTTATCAGAATGCTTGCTATGGCCAATTCCGGCCATACAGGTGGTTCGCTCGGCATGGCCGATATCTTTACTGCGCTCTATTTTCGTCTCCTTCGGCAGAAGCCGCATGAGTTCTGGAAGCTTCATGATGAGGATATGGTTTTTCTCTCCAATGGTCATATTGTTCCGGTATGGTACAGTGTGCTTGCCCGTTCAGGGTATTTCCCTCTCAGCGAACTGAATTCCCTGCGACAGGTCAGTTCCTATCTTCAGGGCCATCCTACCTCTGAGGCGAGGCTCCCGGGCATAAGAATTGCTTCGGGATCTCTCGGTCAGGGCCTTTCTGCCGCAGTCGGAGCCGCGCTTGGTCTGCGTCAGGATGGCCGGCAGGGCGATGTTTTTTGTCTGATGGGCGATGGTGAGTGCCAGGAGGGGCAGATTTGGGAAGCGGCGATGAGTGCCTCTCATTACGGGCTCGGCAAGATTATTGGTATTGTCGATTGCAATAATCTGCAGATTGATGGTGAGGTTACCTCCATCATGAGCGTTGAGCCGTTTGCCGATAAATGGCGCTCGTTTGGATGGGATGTTTGCCATTGCGATGGCAACGATATGGAGGATTTTGTTATAACGGTCGAACGAATCAAGTTGAGTGCAAATCGCCAGAAGCCGACCGTCATTCTTGCGACAACAATCATGGGTAAAGGGGTTCCCTTTTTTGAGGGAAGTATGCCTGATAAATCCAACTGGCACGGAAAACCACCGTCCAGGGAGGATGCCATAAAAGCGCTTGCCATTCTCGGCGAGACACGGTTTGGTGATTTTTTGAGCTGAAGCGGGTTTTATGCAGATTCTTGCAGGTCTCTATAAAGGACGTAAAATCAGGAGTTCGTCGTCGCTCGCGATACGTCCATGCAGCAGCCGGGTAAAGAAGTCGCTTTTTGATACGCTCACGGCAAGGATGGATTTTGAAGGGGCCTCCATCCTTGATTTGTTTGCGGGTTTTGGCTCCCTTGGTTTCGAGGCGTTGAGCCGTGGTGCCGGGTCGGTCTGCTTTGTTGATCAGCATGTTGATGCCCTCAAAGCGCTGAAGGCCACGGCCCTTCAGTTGGGGGTTCAAGAGCGCGTGAAAATTGTCAACGGGGATGTTTCGGCATTTCTTGGGCGTGCGACGGGGCCGTTTGATCTTCTTTTTTGCGATCCGCCCTACTCATGGCCTGATTATGATCTTTTGATTGAACGGATATTTGCATGCGCTCTGCTTGCCCAAGAGGGGTTCCTGCTTGTCGAACATAGCGCGCATCTCGATTTCCGGCACTTGCCCCGTTACTCTTTTCATCGCGATTACGGCATGACAAGAGTGACTTTTTTTCAGCATTGATATTTGCCAGCCGATGAAACAGAAAGCCATTTATCCGGGGACGTTTGATCCCTTTACCAACGGCCATCTTGATGTGCTTGAACGTGCCTTGAATATTTTTGAGGAAGTTATTGTTGTTATTGCAGAGAACTCTCAGAAACGCGCGCTCTTTACTGCTGAAGAGCGGGAAGCAATGACGAGGGAGGTCACCTGTGATTATCCCGGAGTCTCGGTTGAGGTGCTGCACAACGGGCTCGTTGTGGATTATGCCCGTCAGTTAGGGGCGAGAGCCATTGTCAGGGGGGTGAGGCAGGTCAAGGATTTTGAATACGAATTTCAGATGTCACTTTTGAACCGCCAGCTTTATCCGGAGGTGACCACTGTTTTTTTGATGCCGAATGTCAAATACACCTATGTGGCTTCATCAATCATCAAAGAGGTGGGAATGCTGGGTGGAGATGTCAGTAAATTTGTGCATCCGTGTGTTCTGGAGATGATGCACCAAAAACGTGAAGAACAGAGCAGATAAAAATCATAACAAACCACTTATATATGTCACGAACACCTCTTCCGGAAGAACAATATCTCACCCGCAGGGTACTCAGCATGCAGGAGTCGCAGACCATGCGAATCACCAATCTTGCTGGTAAAATGAAGGCTGAAGGCCATGATATTGTCAGCCTTTCGGCTGGTGAGCCGGATTTTCCTACTCCCGTTCATGTCAATCAGGCTGGCATCGATGCCATCAATGCCGGGTTTACCCGTTATACGGCAAATTCAGGTATTGCTGAGCTGAAAAAAGCCATTGTCGAAAAGTTTCGGCGCGACAATGGTCTCAATTTCGAGGAAAACCAGATTATCGTCAGCAATGGCGGCAAACAGACCTTGGCAAACACCTTCCTTGCCCTTTGCGAAGAGGGTGATGAGGTGATTGTTCCCGCCCCTTACTGGGTGAGCTTCCCGGAAATGGTTCGTCTCGCAGGCGGAATACCCGTTATTGTTCATACCACTCTGGAAAGCGAATATAAAATGACACCCTCACAGCTTGAGGGCGCCATTACTCCGAAAACAAAGATCCTTGTCTTGAACTCTCCCTCGAATCCAACGGGGTCGGTGTATAGTGAAGCAGAGGTTCGAGCCTTGATGAAGGTGGTCGAAGGGCGGGGTATTTTTGTGGTTTCCGATGAGATGTACGACATGATTGTTTATGGTGATGTTCGTTCCTTCTCTCCCGCAAGGATTCCGGAAATGAAGGAGTGGGTCATTGTGAGTAACGGCGTGTCGAAAACCTACGCCATGACCGGATGGAGAATCGGTTACCTTGCCGGGCCGAAATGGTTTATTGATGCATGTGACAAGATTCAGTCGCAGACTACCTCAAATCCCAACGCCATAGCCCAGAAAGCCGCTGTTGCAGCATTGACGGGGGATCAAGGTATTGTTGAGGAGCGTCGTCTGGAATTTGAAAAGAGGCGCGATTACATGTATGAAGCTCTCAACAGCATTCCCGGCTTCAAGACAGCTCTTCCACAGGGAGCCTTTTACATGTTCCCGGACATCAGCGGTGTGCTCGGCCAGACGTTCAACGGTGTTGTCATGAAAGATTCGGCAGATGTTGCTGAATATCTTCTGAAGGTTCACCACGTGGCAACCGTACCAGGCGATGCGTTTGGTGCACCTGAAAATCTCCGTCTCTCCTATGCTGCGTCGATTGCCTCACTTGAGGAAGCGGTAAACCGTATAAGGAGAGCGTTCAAATAGGGCATTTATGCTGAAAGTTCGTCGCAGCAAGCTCTATACCTTGTGGTTCGGCTGGTATTCCCGCCGGCAGTTCCGCAGGTATTTCAACTCGGTACGCGTTTTTATGCACTCCGG
Source organism: uncultured Chlorobiaceae bacterium (assembly GCA_903939765.1). Lineage (GTDB taxonomy): Bacteria > Bacteroidota > Chlorobiia > Chlorobiales > Chlorobiaceae > Chlorobium. The sequence continues at coordinate 16,678 of CAJAIK010000094.1, forward strand.
AGTACAGCAGATGGAGCATGGTACTCCGGTTATTTTTTACGCAAATCATTCGTGCTGGTGGGACGGTTTCTGGTCGCAACTCTGTACCGAAGAGTTTTTTTATCAGCATCTGCATATCATTATCGAGTATCAGCAATTGCGGAAGCATCGTTTTTTTACCCGCATTGGAGCGTTTTCCCTTGATCGTTCCCGTCCGAGAAGTGCGGTCAGCACCATTCATTATGCCTCCGAATTGTTGACGGCCAAAAGTGAGCGACAGAATGCCTTGTGGATTTTTCCCCAGGGCAAGATAGAGCCTGTTGATAAACGGCCGCTGTTTTTTTTTAAAGGGACGGCATCAATTGTTTCCCGAGTTCTTGATACGATTCCCGCTATTTACCTTGTTTCAGTTGTCAGCCGTATCGAATATCTTGATGAACAGAAACCGGAACTCTTTTTGTCTTTCAGGGAGCCTATTCTGGTTACGCCAACGGAGTTTCCGGGCCAGAACGCCCTTACCGCATACATGCAGAGAATGACGGAGACACATCTTGACGAACTCAAGGAACTGATTATCAACCGTACGCTTGACGATGCACGGATTGTTGTTTTGGGCACCCTCTCGATTAACAGACGTATTGAAGCGATCAGGCGGTTTCTGCACCTTCCCAATGCATAATGCCGTCCGTATGGGCCTGGTTTCCGCGCCCTTCCGGTCAAAAAATCAAACAACCAATATTTTTTTACGCGTTGATTGTTCCGTGGTTTTTTTAAAAAATGATCAGTAAATACACAATAGCAACGACGTCCCCCTTTTTTATTTCGGTTGTTCTGGTATGGTGAAAAGAGTATAAATTTGCATACCTTGAATGCGGAAAATGAAAAAAAAGAGACAAGTGGTTTCCCACATACCAAATTGATCGGTTATGAGTAATGTTATATGCAGTTGTCTTTTAGGTGATAATGCAAACGTAAGGTTGCGGCTTTCACAATTGCTGCACAGTGAGATGGAAACAATTTACGGGGTTTTTCCTGATGGTGTCTCCGATGATATATGCGAGGTTGAGTTACAGGGTTGCAGGAGGGAGTTTTTTATCAACAATACAGGAACTCCGTTCACTATCGGTATGCAGGTGATTATCGAGTCTGACGGTGGTTATGATTTCGGTGTTGTTTATTCGACCGGCCAGATTGCCCGGAAAAAGATTCAGCTTAAAGGGCTTGACAAGAGCGGGCAGGAGTGGACCTCGGTGCTGCGGGTTGCTGATGAGAGCGATAATTTTGCCATTGTTGAGCTGAAAAAACGACAATTGGAGATACGCGATGTTTGCCTGAACAAGATTAAAAAGCATGAACTTGATCTGAAGTTGGTCGATGTGGAGTTGCGTATGGACCAGCAGAAACTGTCGGTCTATTATACCTCTTCACACCGGGTTGATTTCAGGACACTGGTGCGCGACTTGGCAGGAGAGTTCAAGGCAAGAATTCAGATGGTGCAGATAACAACACGTGAAGAGGCCAGACGGGCGAATGCCTTTGGGCCGTGTGGTTGCCTCCTCTGTTGTTCGAGCTGGATCCCGAAAATCCACGCAAATCCATTTGCTGAAAAATCACAATATTCCGAAATATCAGGCAATGAGAGCCATGCATTCAATATCACCGGGATATGTAATCGCCCGAAATGCTGTCTTGGTTATTCGAAACATGAAAAGGGTTGCCGCTCCAACTCCTCTGCCCAGTCACAGTATCCTGTTGCAGGAAGCAGGGTTAACACGCCCGAGGGGCCTGCTGTTGTTGAAAGCTTTGATGCCCAGAAAAAACTTGTCTTGCTTCGTTATCTGAAGAGCGATCAGACTCGCAGGTTTCCACTGAACAAGTTCAACGCCCTGTTTGTTAAAACATAACGGTCAGTCTATGAGCAAGTTTACAAAAACCCTTGTCACCACAGCACTTCCCTATGCCAACGGCCCGGTTCATCTTGGCCATCTGGCAGGCGTCTATCTTCCTGCTGATATTTATGTCCGCTATAAACGGCTCAAGGGTGAGGATATCATTCATATCGGCGGTTCGGATGAACACGGCGTGCCCATTACCATTACAGCCGAAAAAGAGGGGATTTCACCCCGGGATGTTGTTGACCGCTATCACATGATGAACATGGCGGCATTCTCAAAGTGCGGCATCTCTTTTGACTATTATGGAAGAACAACTTCCGAGCTTCATCACAAGACCGCCCAGGAATTTTTTCTTGATATTGAAGAGAAGGGGATTTTTATCAGAAAGAGCGAAAAGCTTTTTTTTGACCGCAAGGCCGATCGGTTTCTTTCGGATCGCTATGTGACCGGTACCTGCCCGATCTGCAATAATACGGAGGCCAACGGCGATCAGTGCGAACAGTGCGGTACCCATTTAAGCCCGCTTGAGCTCATCAACCCGAAAAGCAAACTCTCGGATGCAACGCCGGAACTTCGCGAGACCATGCACTGGTATTTTCCGCTCGGTCGTTTTCAGGAAGAGCTTGAGAGCTATGTGAAGCTGCATGAGGAGGAGTGGCGTCAGAATGTGGTCAATTATACCCATACCTGGTTGAAGCAGGGGCTGAAAGATCGGGCGATAACCCGTGATCTCGGGTGGGGGATCAAGGTGCCCCTCAACAATGAAGAGGCTGAGGGCAAGGTGCTCTATGTCTGGTTTGATGCTGTGCTTGGCTATATCTCCTTTACGAAGGCGTGGGCAGAGCAGCAGGGGCAGAGCGAGCGATGGAAAGAGTACTGGCAGAACCCTGAGTGCCGTCTGGTTCACTTTATCGGCAAAGATAATGTTGTCTTCCATACGCTGATGCTGCCAGCAATCCTGATGGCATGGAATGAGGGTCGTCAAGATAACCGCTATAATCTTGCTGATAATGTGCCTGCCTCGGAGTTCATGAATTTTGAGGGGAGAAAGTTTTCGAAGTCGAGGAACTATGCCGTCTATCTCGGCGAATTCCTTGAAAAGTTTCCCGCCGATACTCTTCGTTACAGTATTGCCATGAATTATCCTGAAAACAAGGATACCGATTTCAGTTGGCAGGACTTTCAGAACCGAACCAACGGCGAGCTGGCCGATACCCTGGGCAACTTTATCAAGCGATCGGTTGATTTTACCAATTCCCGCTTTGGTGGCGAGGTGCCTTGTCTCTCTACTTCTGAAGAGTGGAATGGGCTCGGAATCAACTGGGCTGAAAGCCTTGAGCAGCTTGATTTGGCTTATGAAGGGTTTCACTTCAGGGAGGCGGCATCTCTCGCTATGGATATTGCCAGGGCAGCTAACCGCTTCCTTACCGTGTCAGAGCCGTGGAAAGTGATCAAGATTGACCGTGAGGCTGCTGCAAGAACGATGGCTCTTTCGCTCAATCTCTGTCATGCGCTTTCCATAGCCCTCTTTCCGGTCATTCCTGAAACCTGCAACCGCATTCATGCCATGCTCGGCTTTGACAGGCGCATTGAAGAGCTTGTAACAGCCGGCAAATCCCTTGTTGCCGAACTTCTCTTGCCGGGGCTTCAAAAGGGGCACAAAATCAGGGAAAAGTCGGAAATTCTTTTTACAAAAATTGAGGAGAGCGATATTGCGCCGGAACTTGCAAAAATTGAGGGGTTGCTGGCTGACGCCGTAAAGCGTGAGGCTGGAGAGGAACAGCAAAAGATGGAGTTTAAACCTCTCATCAGCTTTGATGACTTTCTTAAGGTTGATTTGAGGGTTGCACGTGTCATCTCGGCCGAAAAAGTTCATAAAGCGGCTAAACTCCTGAAACTTCAGTTGCAGGTTGGTTCCGTGACAAAACAGGTGCTTGCCGGGATTGCCAAATACTATACTCCTGAAGAGATGGTAGGCAAAAATGTGGTTATTGTGGCTAATCTTGCCGATCGTACCATCCGTGACGAGGTTTCAGAGGGGATGATTCTTGCCGTAGAGGGCGCGGACGGGAAGCTTTTTGTTCTTGAACCGCAAGGAAATGAAATAAATGGCAGACAGATACAATAATAGTTTGCATATCAATATTTTTTGCTTACATTGATGGCACAAACATCGTGGGGTGGAGCAATTGGTAGCTCGTCGGGCTCATAACCCGAAGGTTGCAGGTTCAAGTCCTGTCCCCACCACCAGTAAAGCCGCCTCCTCAAAAGGGCGGCTTTTTTGTTTTGAGATCAACCTCCTTCCGTTCAGAGGCACTTATGAGCATGAAGAACCTCGGTGTTACACGATTCTTCCATTTCAGAAAAAAGGGCTTACAGCTTCTTGCCCCTTTTTTTGTTGCCATAGCACTCTCTCTTGCAGCCTTTTCAGCCTCGGCCGAACCCTTACTCTGCGGTATCGATCGGCTTGAAGCCTCCAAATTCCGGGAGTTCTCCGGCTTGAGGGTCGGGCTTATTACCAATGCGGCAAGCCTCAGCCGAACAGGGGAGCCAAACTATCTCCTTATGCTGCACGCTGGCGTCAAACTGAAGTTTCTCATGGCTCCGGAGCACGGCTTTTCGGCGGATATTGAAGCTGGAAAAAAAGTTGGCCGCAGCATGGTTTCGGATACCCTGCAAGTTGTTTCGCTCTACGGAGCTTCCAAAAAACCCGATAGAGGGCAGTTGCGCCAAATCGACCTGCTCGTTTTTGACCTTCAGGATGTTGGCACACGCTGCTATACCTACATTTCAACCATGAAGAGCGCCATGGAGGCCTGTGAAGAGGCTGCCATACCCTTCATGGTGCTTGATCGCCCCAATCCGGTTATTCCTCTGCCCCCCCAGGGTTTCATGCTGAAGCCCGGATACGAATCCTTCGTCGGGGCGATCAATATCCCTTTTATCCACTCCATGACGGTTGGCGAAATTGCCCTGTTGCTGAAGGAGCGGAGCTTTAAGAAACTGGATCTCAGGGTGATTGCGATGCAGGGGTACGCGCGGCAGAAGTTTGGCGATGAGTACGATGGGTTCTGTTTCAGGAGCCCTTCACCCAACATCAAAAGTGTTGAGACCGCCATACTCTATCCTGCCACCGTCTTTCTTGAAGCGACAACCCTCAGCGAAGGGCGGGGTACAGATGCTCCCTTCATGCAGTTCGGCGCACCTTTCATCAAAAGCGGGGAACTGGCTGATGCTCTTGGCAAATACCATCTGGCGGGAGTGTCGTTCACCGCCGTCGTTTTTCAGCCCGGTTCAGGAAAGTTCAGCAAGGAGCGCTGCCATGGTTTGAAGCTTTCGCTCACCGACCGAAAAGCGTTCAGTCCCTTCAGAACGGCCACAGCACTGCTGCTTGAACTTCAGCGCCTCTATCCCGCAGAGATTGGCCTCAACAAAAGAGGGGATTTTTTTGATCAGCTTGCAGGAACCCCTCTTTTTCGGGAAATGATCAACAAGCAGTTGCCTCTTGAAATGATTATGGCGGAGAGTCGCCGACAAGTTGAACTGTTCAACAAGAGCCTTCCTTCTCCCCGCCACATCTACCCTTGAATCTTGACCGTTACCGCGGGATGCAGGTTCTGCCCGGCAGGCCGTTTTTTGAGAGCAGCACTTGCCAGAGCTGAATGGAGCGGGCCCGGAAAGAGCCTGAGAAGCTCAAGAGGTAGTAGCACCACATACGGTAAAATTTTTCGCCGTATCGGGATTGCAGCTTTGGCCACTGTTTTTCAAAGTTTTCATACCATGCCTTGAGCGTCAAAGAGTAGTCATGGGTAAAGACATGCCAGTCTTCGAGTGTAAAGAGCCCTTCGTAGCTTTTTGTGATCTGGCTGGCGGCGGGAAGCATGGAGTTCGGAAAGATGTACTTGCAGCTCCAGGGGTCACCGTTGGTGCTGGGCTGGTTGATGCCGATTGTGTGCAGCAGGGTCAATCCCTCCGGTTTCAGGCAGTTGCTGACCATCCTGAAATAGTTGCGATAATTTTTATGTCCGACATGCTCGAACATGCCGATAGAATAGATACGGTCGAAAGAACCCTGCATGTTGCGATAGTCGTCTACGGTGATGGTGACCGGCAGGCCTGCGCATTGTTCCTGCGCAATTTTGGCCTGTTCGGTTGAAACGGTTATGGCTGTTACCGAAACGCCATAGTGTTCAGCCGCAAAGCGGGCTGCTCCGCCCCAGCCGCAACCGATATCGAGCACCTTCATTCCGGGTTGAAGCTGGAGTTTGTCGAAGACCAGACGCAGTTTCTTCTCCTGCGCTTCATCAAGGCTGTCGGTCTCTTTCCAGTAGCCGCAACTGTAAATCATGCGTTTATCGAGCATGGTCTCAAAGAGGTCGTTGCCGGTATTGTAATGTTTTTCCCCGACGGTAAATGCCCGTGAAGGATGTTGCAGGTTGATAATTTTGCCAATCCATTTTCCGATGAGGTTTACCGGGGTAACTACTTTTTCATCAGCTTTTGAACTGAGAAGCCGGAAAAAAAACTCATCAAGGTCAGCGCAGTCCCACCATCCATCCATATAGGCCTCACCGAGACCAAGGTTTCCTTCGGTGATGGTACGACGGAAAACGAGCGGCTGATGGATTTGCATGTCCCACCGACGATTGCCATTGATGCTGATATCTGCCGGCTCAAAGATGCGCTCCAACTGTTTTTTGCAGTAGTTGTTCAACATGTTCTGAGAGTCAGTTTTGTTGGATAAAAACTATCGAGGTACCCTGAATCTTCCTTCTATTCCGTGGTGCGAATATAAAAGCTGCCAGAGCTGGACATGCCGTGCCCGGAAAGAGCCTGCAGCACTCAGCAGATAGTAGCGCCACATCCTGAAAAACCTTTCATCATAGGATGGCGCAAGTGCGGCTCGATTGTTTTCAATATTGTTGTTCCAGGCTTTCAGCGTGTGATAATAGTCATGACCGAAAGAGTGCCAGTCTTCAAGAATCAGCTTTTCTTCAACTGCTTCCGTGATCTGGTTTGCCGATGGCAGCATGGAGTTGGGAAAAATATATTTGCTTGTCCATGAATCGGTATTGCTCCCTGAACGGTTACTTCCAATGGTATGCAAAAGAAAGAGCCCGTCAGGAGCAAGGTGTTTTTGGACAACCTGAAAGTATTTCTGGTAATTCTTCTGTCCGACATGTTCGAACATACCGATGGAGTAGATGCGATCGTACCTCCCTTTGGTATCGCGGTAATCCGTCAGTTTGATCTCAACCGGTAATCCAGAGCAGAGTTCCTTTGCAAGCGTTGCCTGCTGGCTGGAAATTGTCAAGCCTGTAACGGTTACGCCATAGTGTTTGGCGGCAAACCTGGCGGCCCCGCCCCATCCGCAACCGATATCAAGCACACTCATTCCCGGCTCCAGCATCAGTTTATCGAAGACGAGGCGCAGTTTCTGCTCCTGCGCCTCCTCAAGAGTTGATACATTGTTCCAGTAGGCACAACTGTACAGCATACGACGATCGAGCATAGCTGTATAGAGGTCGTTGCCGATATCGTAATGGGTACGGCCGACAATGTAAGCCCTTGCCGGGTTTTGAAGATTGATTACCTTCCCGAGTACTCCGTTAAGAAAACGCAGCAGTCCGGAAACTTTTTTGTCGACTCCAGCCCTCAGTACGCGGTAAAAAAACTCATCAAGCTGGGGACAATCCCACCATCCATCCATGTAGGATTCCCCTGCACCAAGGTGTGCTTCTACAAGAATCCGGCGGTAAAAACGGTCATCGTGCACCACAATATCCCACGGAGCGTCGCCTCCCACGGTAATACCGGCATCACCCAGCAGTTGTTCCACCCTGCGTCGGAAAAAGAAATTCCCCATAGTGCATATCGTTATGGTTTCTGTTCTGAGACGAGAGACCTATTGATATAATGTATGTATTATCAGGGTGTTTGCAAAGTTTCCTGCATGTTTGACTGCGGCATCAATAACAGGACTTGCAGCCCCGGAAACTGGAAAAAACAGGTTACCAACCCTTTTTTTTGGGTGATGTTGCCCTTACCCGGAGTTCCGGACGGGAATGGGATGGCAAGAGGGTGAAGAGAGAGGGTGCAATTCAGGCTTCAGGCTCTTCCTTGAGCTTTTTGGATTTTGGTGTGGTGTCGGATTCTGTTTTTTTTGGACGGCCCCGCTTTTTTGAAGAGCTCTCTTTTTCTATTACAGGATCGGAGTGTTCAGATTCAAGGGATATTTCATCAGATTCCACAAGATGCTCGTCGAGATCTTCGTCATGGAGATCAGGTGGAGCCATAAGGTCAAGGTCGTCGCACAGGAGTTCGTCAATGATTTCATCAACCGGTGGTTGTGATTTTACCCTGGCACCCCGCTTGTTTTTCATGGCTGGTTCAATCAGGGTGACCACTTCATTGATCGAAGAAAAAATATAAAGCTGTTTATCAAGATTGGTCAGCTTCAGAAGATCCTTGATCTGTTTACAGAGAGAGACGAAAATGGCCAACCCCTGTGACTGGTTCGAGAGTTGGTGAGCAAGCAGCATTGAGCTTATCCCGCACGAATCAATGGCTTTTACCTGAGAAAAATCGATAACCAGGTTTTTTGCGTTCTCCTTGTCCACCATTCCTGCAATTGCCAACTTGAAAGCTTCGCTGTGGCGAAAATCGAAGACATCCTCTTCAATTTTCAGGATGGTTAATTCTTTCCGGGCTGATACTGAGTATTTCATGATAAGTCTCTACTTTAATAACTGAAACACATTGTCATTCAAGTGTCTAAAGGATTGTTTGGCTGGCAGTGCACTGCGGTATTTACGAGGAATTTACAAAACGCTTCAAATACCGGATACGTTCAGTAACTGAGGTAAAATAAGCTAAGAGCTAAAACCATTTTAGTCTCCAAATCGTCATTGCACAGACACTATCCGTCAAATGGTAATCAAATAAACCACCACTGGCAAAAATATAATTGCTGCCGACTCCGCTGATGCAATGGGCCGCACGCCAGCAGCTTATCGGCGGACATGCCGCATCACCGGAAGCCGTACGAGAGGGGAGATCACCACTTTATGGTGTTCAGGTGCTGTTGCGCCACAACGCCGCTTGCAGGGCAGGGCAACTCTTTGACAGTTGCCTGGTTCCAATCGGTTTGCCGTGTAGCGAAGTGGCTTCGCGAGCTGTTTTGATGAAGTTCTTTTGAACCGATGACGATTTCTTTGATACCTTGAATATTTTATAAAAACATTCGTATTACTATGTTTTTTTTACATTAATTTGACGCAGGCTTTGTATTGCTCAACCCTGTTCCAAAATATAAAGGAGAGCTGATGAAATTCCCGATACGCAATAAAGAGAGGCTGTTTGCTTTCGCCTGTTTGTGCATTGTTGTGCTGGCCACATCGTGCACCAATTTGACCGCTGTACAGGAATGGTCAAAGACTTCACTCGAAGCATCACAGTTTAACGCAATTGTTGCGACCTATGCGGATACTCCGATGAGGCTGAAGCGATATGATGAGCTGCATTTCAAGCAATACAGGAGGCCTACTGAAAAGCAGAAGGAGATGTTTGCGTTGCGCCAGAAAGTTTATGGCACGAACGCAATTGATCGCCAGATTCAGGCTGAAGCGCTGAAAAAGGTATTGTCTGTTGTCTCTGATTATATGGGAGCTTTGGCGACACTCTCCGCTGACGGTACAATGGACTACAGCAAAAACGTCAATGCCCTGAATACGGAAATCTGTACCCTGAATGCAAAGCTTCACGCAGGTAAAGGGATTTCCACAAGTACGCTTGGTGCTGTTGGCTCGATAGTTCAAATGCTCTTTAAGCCCTACCAGGCAAAGCAGGTGAAAAATATTGTCGAGCAGGCCAATGCTCCACTTCAAACAATTCTCGCAGGGGAACTCCGACAGATCGTTGACAATGATTTTCAGGATGATTTAAAGGCTGAAAGTGATAATATTGATTTGTATTACGACGCTCTCCTTATCGATGGCCACCCTTCCGGTGCAGCTCAAGATGCCGTGACGGAGTGGAGAGAGTTGCGTCGAGAGCAAAATACCGCGCGCTTGCATGCTGTGACGGCCTATCTGAGGGTACTTGACAATATTTCAAAAGGGCATCAAAAACTTTATGACAACAGAAACAAACTTGATGACAAAAAGTTAATCAAGGATCTCTACGCTCTTGTTCTTGACCTTCGCAAGCAGATTACCATACTCGCTAAAGCCTGATAAAAAAGGAGAGAATAAACATGCCATTACCCTTGACTTCAGATGACGCACGAGCTGTTTCTGATGCGTTACGAGCTGCTGAGCACAGCGTAAAGCATTATATGGATGAAAATTATAATCAGGATCAACACAAAATAAGTCGCTCAGAATATGACTCTCTCTACGAATGTTGCCAGACACTTTTGTGTTTATCAAACGATGTAACCACGGCTGCCGTCGGTCTTTCTCTTGGTGCCTTGGCTGCTCCTGTTGCTGAATTGACTGGTGTCATAGATGAGGCTGAAGAAAAGATCAAAACCCTGATTAAAATTTCCAGTGTTATGAATTGTGCTTCCGCTCTTGTCAATCTTGCTACTTCTATTATTGACAGGAATTCGGGTGAGATTGTTACCTCACTCAATAAATTGCGCAATGAGATAAGAGCGTAATACCGGACTGAATTTTTGCAAGTCCACCGGCCAGCCGGATCAACCTCATTGCTGTTCCGCGGTTTATTTACCACTCTTGCACCAGAAGCAGGCGGAGAGTGTTTATTCACCAGCAGTAAAATATTTTGTTGTAAATAACAATCAGCCCTGTTTATATTGCATTATATTGTAAAAAAACAACGCCTTGACACTCGAGTTATTTTAGAAAAAAAATGATAAGTCTTTCTGATATCGCTGTTCTGTTTGTTGACGATGAGGTCGAAATCCTCTGTGCCCTGAAAAGTTGTTTTCGCAGGGAGCCCTACGTAAAACTGTTTGCAGAATCTGCTGAACAAGCCCTTGCCTTGCTGGAGGAGAGTAGCTGCAAGGCTCCGGTTGTTGTCATTGCTTCAGATATTCACATGCCGGGTGTGAATGGCATAGAATTGATACAGAGGGTGAAGAGCCGTTTTCCTGATACCATCTGCATGTTGGTCTCTGGAGCCAATAATATGCATGAGCTTGTCAAACAAGTTGATCCTGGCCATGTCTTTTCAACGCTCTCAAAACCCATCGATGTGCCGGTTTTCAAAAAAACCATAATTGACGCTATCGATTGCTACCACAACGCTAAAACAGGCACCCGGTAATGTTCGATGCAATGCATCGTCTTAATGCCGAGTGCATTATCTTCTCGTTTTTTTCGCCGCACCCCGTCAAGCACTTGGCACTTTTTGTACCGGAACTGTAAAGATGAACGTTGTCCCACCTTCCGGCAAAGAGACCGCAGAGAGGCTTCCCCTATGTTTATTGACTATGATGTCATAACAGATGCTTAACCCAAGCCCGGTTCCTTTCCCCGGCTCCTTGGTTGTAAAGAAGGGTTCAAATATTCGGCCTTTCACCGTTTCAGGGATTCCAGGACCATCATCAGTAATGGAGCAAGAGATGCTCCCTTCGCTTACCCATGTTTTAATCTCAATCTTGCCAGGAGAGCTTCTGTTTTGTGACTTGATGGCATGGCTGCTGTTGATAATCAGGTTCAGAATCACCTGACTGATTTTGGCCGGATCGCAATAAAGCTGCGGCAGCTCTTCAAGCGTTAAGGCAATCGTGGCAATATGGTTGTATTCGTGTTTCGCAATGACAAGGGCTTCATTAATTGCCTTGTTGAGATCAAACAGGAATAACTGCTCACTGCCGTTTTTGAAAGAGTAGCTTCGCATGCTGTGGGTGATGGCCGATATGCGTTCGATGCCATTCTGTAATTTTTCAAGAGCTTCAGGAATACTTTTGAGAAGCTCGTCAATGTCAGTCGTTCTCTCTTTTTCACGGAGTAGACCTATCTCTTCGGAAACGGAAGGGAATTGCTCTGCTTTTTCAATGATTTGACGATACTGATCTACAAATGCATCAAGATCGTTAAAATCCTCCAGAATAGTGTGCGCATTGAGGGTGATAAAATTGAGCGGGTTATTGATTTCGTGCGCGATTCCTGCGGCAAGCTGGCCAATCATCTCCATCTTCATTGCTTGCTGAAGCTGAGCAGCAAGCGTCTGTTTTTCTGCCTCAGCAATTTTTTTAGCAACAATATCCCATGTGTGATTGGCAATCAACTCTATGTATCGAATGTCATTATCATCATACATACTCTGCTTGTTGCCCACTGCCATGATAGCCACAATTTTCCCGTCGCGGTTGACTGGAACAACCAGTTCGCGCTTGACTGCAGCATATCCCACCGGCATTCCCTTGCGATGCTTGAGCGCAGGGTAATCATTATGAATAATCGCTCTTTTCTCCCGCAGGGCATCACCCCATACACCGGCCTGGTTCAACGGATAGTGCTGACCCGTTTCTTCCGCCTTGCACATATTTTCAAAGGTATTGGTCGAGACAGCCTGCAGCAACAATGAATTTTGATCTTTATCAATAAAAAAGAGAAACCCGATGACGCTCCCCGTCAGCCGTTCCGCTTCATCAAGCGTTGTTACCAGCAACTCCTCTATCGAATGCGTATCAGCCATCTGGAGTATGCGTAACCGTAATGCATTAATTTGTTCACTTTTTCTCAGCGCGTCATCCTTTCGCAGCATCTTGATGCCATAGGCAAGATTGCCCGCAAGTGAAGTGAGCTGTATGGTCTCGGCTGCATTAAAGGCATCTGGCAGTTCAGAATAAATCGTCAATGCCCCAACCACACGATTGTCGATAGATAAGGGTAAAGCGAGAATAGAAGCATAACCGTTCTTTATTGCCTGAGTGCGCCATAAGGTAAACTGTGGATCGGTCAGGATATGATTCGCAGCAACTGGTTGGCCGGTACGTATCGCTTTTCCGGCAGGCCCCTGCCCATACTGGTCGTCAGCCCACGATATGGTAGTCGTCTGAAAATAATCACCAATACTGCCTGCCGAGGCGGCAAGGTGCAAAATTTTTGTCTCATCATCAACGGCAAAGCCAACCCAGGCCATCCGGTAACCATCTGATTCGACGATGATGCGGCAAATTTGTTGCAGCAGCTCTCGCTCATCTTCTGCCTGAATCAGAGCTTTGTTGCACCGGTCGCTCACCATGAGGACACGATTCAGGCGGTGAATTTCAGCTTCAGCTAATTTTCGATCGGTAATATCATGGGTAATGACGTGAATAACTGGCTTTCCATCTATTTCTATCCTGTTACGGTATATCTCGACATCACGAATGGAGCCGTCCGCCCTCCTGTGTTGCCCTATGACTTTATTGTGTTCTCTGGCCTCCACGGTTTGCAGGCTTTTTTCAATCTCAGCCTGCGAAAGAGTATTGATATCGCGGGTGTACATCTGGCGGAGCTGTTCAGCGGACCATCCATACCACGTTACCGCTTCCTGATTGACGTCAAGCACTTTTCCGGTTTCGGGATCAAGAATAGCCTGTATGGCAGATTGGCTGTTGAACAATGTTTTGAACCGCTCCTCGCTTTTTTTTAATGCCTCTTCGGTTCGTTTGCGATCAGTGATGTCGATGCCAACGCCGATAAGAAATGGAGCGCCATCAATCATTATCCTTTTGCCGGTCATGATGCGCCACTCAATACCAGATACTCCTCGAGGCACTACCCTAAATTCTTCAGTTGTTTCCGTGCCATTCTGTATCACATTCTGCAGTGCCTCAAGAGCACGACTTCGGTCGTCCGGATGGATGGTATCTAACACAATAGTTCCGATCATTTCATCTTCTGATACCCCAAAGCTTTTCTTTCGGACTTCATCGTTCCAGGCAACAAACTTTCCATTTGCATCAAGGATATAAAAGCTTCCGGGAATAGCATTGATAATCTGCTTATTGAAGAGCCGCTCTTTTTGCAGTAATTGTTCAATATCGCAGATATTCTGAGCAATGATAAGCAACCGGTCGATGTTGCCTTCAGGAGATTTGTAGGGATAGATGGTACTGCGTGTCAGTTGACCATTACTTTCATCATCAAAGGTGACGGGTCTGACGGTGCGCACGGCCTCTTGCAGCATTTTCAGACGTACAGTTCCAACATCCGGAGGTAACAAATCGAAAACATTCCGGCCAAAGAACTCTTCCGGAGTTTTATCAAACTGGGAAGCAAAAGCCTGATTGGCATCAAGAATAGTGCCCGTTGACGAAATAACAAAAACGACATCCGGAAAGGAATGAAACAAGGAAAGAAGTGTGGAGTTACCTTGTTTTCCTTTGATTTCAGTGTGTGCAATTATATCGAATGGCATAAAATACTTTTATGATGACAACTAATTACAGAAATTAATTCACAGGAAACAGGCGGGCACAGATAAAAACCGTTCCGCATATACTATCAGTCATCTGAGTTGATCGTTCACTCTGGGAAAATCCATACAGGCGCCTACTGGCGCCAAACATCGCTATTATAATGTTTTTTTGCAAATCCACCGTTTCATCCGTGAGCAGCAGGGGATGAAGTGGTTATCTCTTTATGCTCCGGGAGGAGATGCGGGTGAATCCCTCTTCTGCTTTTTCAGGCCAGCAGTGCGCAAGCTGATCAGCCATCGCCTCAAGTTCACTGCTGTTCAGGGGTGCATGTTCCCAGTTAACGGTCAGTCGGTTGCTGAAAAAAGTCAACTGCCGTTTTGCGTAGTTGCGCGTATGCTGTTTTACGAGGGTAATTGCTGTGCCAAGGTCGATCTCTCCGTCAAAGTATTGAAAAAGCTCCTGATATCCCACCGATTGCAGCGCGGAGGTTTTTCTCTCGGCAAGAAGTGGCCGGTAGTTGTGATAGAGCTTTTCAGCTTCGCCGCAAAGTCCTGCATCAACCATCTCGTCGGTACGACGGTTGATTCGCTCGTAGAGGAGGGGGCGGGGCATAGCAAGCCCTGCAGTGATAAAGCTCAGGCCCTTCTGCCGCAGCTTTCCCCTTGCCTGCAACTCCGTGACACTAAGGCCGGTGATGGCAATGATTTCAAGGCTCCTGACAAGCCGCTGACTCTTTGTGCAGTCGAGGGTTGCTGCCTGCGCCGGGTCTCTTTCAAGCAGTCTTGCATAGAGCCGCTCTTTTCCGTCGCGTTCAAGCTCCTCAAGCAGTTGCGCCCGTATTTCAGGGTTTGCCGGAGGCAGATCAGCAAATCCTTCTATCAATCCCTCCAGATAAAGTGTCGAGCCACCGGCAACAACCACACGTTTTCCCCGCCGATGAATGTCGCCGATCCGCTCAACAGCCTCAGCGGCAAAATCCCCAGCCGTGAAGGGATCACCGATATTCTTTTCATTGACAAAATGATGCTTCACCTCCCCAAGTATCTCCAGTGAAGGTTTTGCTGCGCCGATATCAAGCTCACGGTATACTTGTCGCGAGTCAGCCGAGATGATCTCCGCCCCCGTCCTTTTTGCCACAGCCAACGCCAGGGCGGATTTGCCTGAAGCCGTAGGGCCAAGAATGACCATAACCGCTGGCTGTTCCGTTTTTGTAAAGCCCATGTTTTTTATCCCCAAGAAATGATCCATACCCGTCAAAAATATAATACAAGCGCTACCCATAACCCGGCCTTAGGGGCGGGGTAATCCCGCCCAATTCTCAATCACCAATTCTCCGATCCGCAAAGATAATGAAAAACAGTCCATCCAACAGCCGTAGCCTGCAAGGTGACAAAATCTTTAAAGGTAGAGAAATAACTTGTTGTTCCTCAGAACCCAGAACACAATCTGCAGCGGAGTACTCTTTTCTTGGGACGAGATGGTTGCTCCATGATGGAACCCCAAGAGTCTATAAGGGATTTTTATAACAGCCTTGCGGCAGCGGTAGATAAAGAGACCATGGGTGCCGGGGTCGACAAAACGGAGTTTTTCTTGATGTTGTGATGCAGAATTCCTGTGCTGCAGCATCTGGATGGGATACGTCACATCATGTTTACGAATTTCATGTGCCGCACGTTGTCAGTCATGCCAACATGTTATTCAAACGTGCTATTTTCATGACAGGTCAAAGAGTTGTGATTTTTTCGAGTCGTCACAAGATAGATCAAACTCCTGGTATCCAGTTGCCTGATCTGAAAAGTGGTTCAGACCTTGTTTACATCTTTTGGTTCACTCTTGACGGTTAGCGTCCAGGTTGAGTTTTCCTTGGAAATAAGCCCTTCAACACGTTGAACAAGCACTGGAAAACGATTATCTCCATCATAAGGAGCTGTTCTGCCAAGAAACATAAATTTTTCATGTTTCAGCGCTTCGGACGTTGCTCTGTATTGCATCCAATTTTCATGGTATTTGAAAAGGTTTCCGGTTGCTGCCGCAATCGCTATCAACATTCCAAGCGACCCAATTATCCAGTTGCCGTACTCAACGTTCATTCCAGAAAGAAGCGGAATTATAGCAGCCGCTACGATTTCAACGATGCGAAGTCCTCCGTACCGCGACTTGCAAAGTGAACTTTTGTCTGAGTACCAGTTAATCTGGTCATCCAGTCGTTGCTGGAAGTATTCGGAATCGTTCATTTGCATAGAATTACTCATGGGTTGTGAGTTTTATTGATGGTTTGCGTAAAAACAAGGTAACGAAAAAACTGTTCTGACGACCCATTCACCCAACTTATTGAATATTTTTGCTGGTACAATCCCGACTACAAATGTTACGAAATGGAAAAAATGGAGATAAAACTGAAGACCATACATGGTAATGAGCTGAACTGCTGGCTCAAGGCGAACTCTTCTGACGCTTGAAAAAATCCAGGTTGTCAGTAATGTGTTTTTAGTTTGTTGTTTGTTGCGTATTAAAAAGATGCTAAATTAGCTTCTTTAGAGTATCATTTCCCGGGGTTCCCCGCATACATTAACAATTGATATCGATTCATGACTGATATTTTTGTCAGCTACGCCCATGAAGACAGGGAGCGGGTAATTCTTATCGTCAAAGAGCTTGAAAAACTCAGATGGAGTGTTTTCTGGGACAGAAATATCCCGCCGGGTGAAACATGGGAGACCTTTATTGGTAAAGCTTTGGGAGAGTGTCGTTGTGTTCTCGTTGTCTGGTCGAACTGTTCTGTAAATTCTGACTGGGTCAAGGAGGAAGCCGATGAGGCAAAAGAAAAGGGGCGGCTGGTTCCTCTCTTTCTTGATGCTGTTTTGCCACCAATAGGGTTCAGGCGTATTCATGCCGCTGATCTCTCTGATTGGAAAAACAACAGTTCTCACCAGGCATTTCAGGAGCTCATCGGTGCGATTGAATCAAAATTGTCTTCATCAACCCTTCCATCAGAGAACGGCCGTGATTCTGTGAGACGAGCAACGCAAGTATCTGAACCTGTATTACCAAAAGCTGAACAGGGATTGGTCAAAAAAGAACGCAGTTTTTCTTCAGGCAGGCTAAAAACGACCTCTGCAATTGTTGCGGTTGTCATGTTTGCTGTTCTTGTTATTGTTTGGTTTATGAGCAGTAAACAAGAGAGCATGCCAACAGGGCAGGCATCGAAAGCTATAGTCATCCCGGCAAGTATTGATGCAGTGAAGGCGAAACGAGAGGCTGAATTGCGTCAAAAAGCCGAAGAATCGAGATTAAAGGCAGAGAAAGAAGCGGCTGATCGTCTTGCAGCGAAAGAGAGGGCAAAACAGGCTGCGGCTGATCGTCTTGCAGCGGAAGAGAGGGCGAAACAGGAGGAGGCTGATCGTCTTGCAGCGGAAGAGAGGGCGAAGCAGGAGGAGGCTGATCGTCTTGCAGTGGAAGCTCCCATTGTAATTAAGCAAGTAGCGAAGAAGGCTGCGAAGAAGGCTCCGGCGAAAGTTGCATCTGATTCTCCTTCAGAGGCTCCTGTAGCGCCTCCAGCGCCTCTTCGTGTAGATCGAACCTCAACATATAGTGTCCGTCCGCAGTTTTATAACCCTTAAGGGTCAGGGTGGCACTCAGTTCAGTTCCGAATGGCGCAGGAACTCCTTTGTCCGTGGATCATCCGGATAGTTCATCAGCTTTTCGGTTGTGTTCATCTCAATCAGTTCCGATTTTCCCATGAATGCCAGATAGTCGGCAATGCCTTTCAGAAAGCGTACGGAGTGCGAGACGATGACGATGGTATGGCCGGAGTGGGCAAATTCGCGCAGCAGGTTTCGTACGTCACCGCTTCTCATCGGGTCAAGGGCACTGGTGGGTTCATCGAGCAGGAGCACTTCAGGGTTCATGGCAAGGGCGCGAAGGATGGCTACGCGCTGTTGCTCACCACCGGAAAGCTCTTCTGGATATTTGTTCCTGTGCTGCGTGATTCCGAGCTTTCCAAGAAGCTGTGTCGCTTCACGTTCGGCCTCACTTTTTGTTTTGTGGCTCACCTGCATCGGCGCTTCGATGATATTGCCGAGGACGGTCAGGTGGGGGAAGAGGTGGAGATGCTGAAAGACAATTCCTGATTTTTTTCTGAACTCCCACAACGCTTCGGAGTTAATCGTACTCTCGCTGGCACTGATGCTTTTGTTGCCGACGGTGATTTCACCCTGATCAAAGGGCAAGAGTCCACAGAGAGAGAGGAGAAGGGTTGTTTTGCCATTGCCCGAGGGTCCGATGATTCCAAGTATCTTGCCTGACTCCAGTTCAAGGTTGACGTTGCGGAGGAGTGTGGTGTTTTGCATGTTTTTGCACAATCCTGTTATTCTGATCATTTGTCTGCTCCTGATGAAAGAATGCCGGTTGATTTTCTTTGCAGCTTCTGTTCCAGTTTGTGGGCATAATGGGCAAGAGGAAGGCTCATGGCCAGATAGTAGCAGCAGACAACGAGGCCGATACCGAGATAGCTCTGGGTTGCATTGGCCAGCTCCCGGTAGGCGGTAGCCAGTTCCCAGACGGCTATGGCGAAGGCGGTCGAGGTGTCTTTGAAGAGTGCGACAAAATCATTGGTCATTGGCGGCAGGGCGATTCGGAATGCCTGGGGAAAAATGATGCGCCGGAATGCGAGAAGAGGACGCATTCCAAGAGAGTAGGCGACCTGCCATTGCCGGTCAGGCACAGCCTTGAACGCCGTGCGGTATATCTGTGATTCATAGGCGGCATAATTCAAACCGAGACCGACAATGGCGGTCAGCCATCCGGGGAGGGTAATACCGATGACCGGCAGACCAAAATAGAGGAAGAGCAACTGGACAAGAACCGGTGTGCCTCTGAAAAATTCAATATAGACCGTACAGGCTGCCCTTGTGAATGGGCCGCCGTTCGACTGGCCAAAAGCAAGGGGGAGGCCGAGAGTGACGGCAATCATCATGGCACCGAAGGCAAGAAGAACGGTGACTGAGGCGGCCTTGAAGAGCTTGATCAACCCCTCGCTCCAGTTGAGTTTTGTGTTGGTCATCTCGAAAGCTGGCTGATTTGTGCTTCGAAGCTTGATCTGCTCTTCGTCCCACAACTGCCATTTTCTAAAAATCCTTTCGACGGTGCCATTGTTGATCAGCCGCTCTATGGCGGTATTGACTTTTGCAAGCAGCAGGGTATCTTCTTTGCGGATGCCGACAATATAGGCGCCAGTCTTGAACGGTTTGCCGACCGACTTGAGTTTCGGATTCTGCCGTGCATAGAACATCTCTCCGGCCACATCCATCAGGACAGCATCGACTCGACCGAGTTCAAGATCCTGATAGGCCGCTACGGGATCCTGATAAGCTTTTGCCTTGTATCCACCCTCATCAAGCAGGCGCGAAGCGGCGCAGTTGACCAGTGTCCCTACTGTTTGCCCATGTTTTTTGCAATCCTCCAGAGTCGAGATCAGCTTGTCCGTGCGTTTGACGCTCAACTGCAGTCTGAAAAGATAGTATGGTTTGCTGAAAAGCACTTCGCGGGCGCGATCTTCGGTGGGTTCGAATCCATCAATGATCACATCGAACTCTTTTCGCTGAAGCGAGGCAACAATACTCTCCCAGTCAGTCGGAACAAATTCCGCTTTCATCTTCATCTCCCGGGCGAGTGCCTCGGCAAACTCATAGTCAAATCCTGTATAGGACTGCGGATTAGCCGGATCAGCATAAACATAAGGCGCGCCGCCGCTTGGATCGCCGCCCCAACGCATGACAGGCATTGAAAAAGCTGTCAGTGAGTGCATCACAAACAGAAACGAGAGCAATATCAGTTTTTTCGTGGTGCGAAGGATTTTCAGGTTCCGGAATGCTGTTCAGGAATTGGTTGCCTGAAATTAAGAATTTAGAGAGCTATCCCAATAAAATAGTTGCCTCTCTATCACAATTGCGCAGCAAAATGAAAATTCAATTCTCTCCACAGGGGGCCCCATCCTGGCGGCTGTTTCAGATTAGCTTACAAGAATGCTTTGAGTGCCTTGCAGACTCTTGAGAGAGGGAGACCGACAACGTTGTAGTAGCATCCCTCGATTCGCCGGACGTGGCAGGCCATGAGGGGATCCTGAATGCCGTAGGCGCCAGCTTTGTCGTAAGGTTTTTCCGAAAGGAGGTAGCGCTTTATCTCATTGTCGGTCATGGGCTCAAACTCAACGGTGGTTGTCACGCATTCGGTGTGGGTTTTATTGCCGCAAAGAAGCACAAAAGCGGTATAGACCCGGTGCGAGCGATTCTGCAGGCTTTTGAGCATATCGAATGCACTCTCGAATCCTGCCGGTTTTCCATAGATTCTGCTTCCCTTTGCCACGATGGTATCGGCCGTGAGAATGATGCAGTTATTTTCCTTCTCAGGCCTCAGCAGCAGGGCGGCCTCAGCTTTTTCAAGCGAGATTCGGGTAACATTTTCTTCGATTGAGCGCAAGGGGTCGAGCACTTCGGGAGTCTCGACCGAGATGGTTTCAAAAGGGAGGAGCGTCAACGAGAGAATGTCGCGCCGTCTTGGTGACTGCGATGCAAGAACAAGGGTTGGTTTGGCCATGATGATGTCGTCAGTTCAGGTTGTTCCAGCCCCTGCGGTTCAGGTCAGCAAAGATGAGTGATCCGGCAATGATTCCTGCACCAAGATAAAGTGATCCTTGGAGGATGTCGCCAAAGATAAATTTTCCGGTCCCGAAAAGGATTGCATAGATCATGATGATGCCGAGTGCCCAGTCAACAAAGAGCATGACAAAGCCGGTATCAGACTCCACATCAGGCAGGTTTTTTGAGATTTTTTTCCAGAGCCTGCCGCCGACCCGTGTAGTTCTGTAGAAGGTCTCCAACTGGGCGGTTTCGGTGGGAGGCGTCAGAAAGGTGACGATGAGGGTTGCCGTTATGGTAAAGGCAACGATGATGAAAATCGAGAAGGGGAACGTTATGGTCGTAAAGAGCTGCAAACCGGTGAAGGCGATAAAGGGGGCCACCATGGAGGTGATTTCTGACCACGCATTCAGTCTCCACCAGAACCAGCGGAGAATCAGCACAAAGCCTGTGCCTGCGCCGCACTGGATAATGAACTCCCATGCACCCGTTATGGTGTCGAGCACAAAGAAGGTGATGTAGAGGGCAAAAGCTGCGGTAAGAAATGTTGTGATTTTTGAAATGGTGACGTAGTGTTTTTCATCACCGTCAGTTTTCAGAAAGCGCTTGTAAAAGTCGTTGATGAGGTAACTCGTGCCCCAGTTCAGGTGGGTTGAGAGTGTTGACATGTAAGCGGCAAGAAAGGCGGCGATCAGCAGCCCTTTCAGTCCTGGTGGAAGCACTGCTTTCATGACGTAGACGAAGCCATCCTCTTTCTGGTTCATGGGAAGGCCGGGAAACATGACGAGGCTGACGAGGCCGACGATGATCCATGGCCAGGGTCTCAGGCAGTAATGGGCTACGGTAAACCAGAGCGTTGCAAGGAGTGAGTGTTTTTCGTTTTTGGCGCTCATCATCCGCTGGGCAATGTAGCCGCCGCCGCCGGGTTCTGAGCCGGGGTACCACGATGACCACCACTGAACAAAGGCCATAGCGGCAAAGGAGATAAAGGGAAGGGCTACAGCTCCCGTAATGCTTTTTCCTGATGAGCTGAAGGTAGGGAAAAAGTCGAACATCCAGGCAGGAAGGGCTTTTTGCAGGCCTCCGGCAGAGACGACTGCGGGCGATTGAACGGCAAGAACGGCAAGAATGATACAGCCTGTCATGGCGATGACAAACTGCACGGCATCAGTGATGGATACACCCCAAAGCCCTGAGAGACCTGAATAAAAGGTGGTCAGCAGGACGAGTGCAACAATGGTCAGCATGGTTCCCGACGTATGGATATAGATCGTCTTGAAGAGCGTCGGTACGGCGATGATCAGTTCGGCATTGAGTTCGGGGATCATGATTTTGATGATCTTGAACATGGCGAGGTTGACCCAGCCGATAATGACCGCGTTGATGAAGAGGCCGAAATAGATCGCCTTGAAGCCGCGCAAAAAGCGGGCTGCCGCGCCGCTGTAGCGCAACTCGATAAACTCAAGGTCGGTCAAAATTTCGGCCCTTCGCCAGAGCCGGGCAAAAAAGAAGACGGTCAGCATCCCGCCTGAAACAAAGGTCCACCAGACCCAGTTACCGGCAATACCGTTTTTGGCTACAAATCCGGCCACTGCCAGGGGAGTGTCGGCGGCAAAGGTTGTTGCTACCATGCCGGTACCGGCAATCCACCAGGGAAGTTGGCGCCCGGAAAGAAAAAATTCGTCAACATTTTCCGAGGCGCGTCGGGAGAACCAAAGGCCGATAACAAGCGTCAGCAGGAGGTATCCGACGATGAAACTGTAATCGAGGAGGTTGAGCGTTTCCATCTCTTTTTTTTTGAAATTATTGTTGCTGCGTGCTCTCTTATTCGTCGGTTCTTGAAAGCTCCCGGAAGCTCTGGAAGCGGTCTTCAATTTCGAGCAGATCAAGTGCGGCAATTTTTTCGGTACCGAATTTTTCGACGCAGAAGCTCGCCATTGCACTGCCGTAGAGCACTGCCCGGCGCATCTCCGTGTCGGTAATGGTTTCACAGCGTGAAAGGTGGCCGATAAAGCCTCCTGCAAAAGTGTCGCCAGCGCCGGTTGGATCATAAATGGATTCAAGCGGAAACGCCGGGGCAGCAAAGATACCGTTATCGGTAAAGAGAAGGGCGCCGTGTTCTCCTTTTTTGATAATCAGGGTTTTCGGCCCCATCTGTCGGATGATTCTTGCCGATCTGACAAGGTTCGGGTCGCCGCTGAGCAGTCGTGCCTCACTGTCGTTCAGGATGAAAATATCAACCCGTTCAAGGGTTTTTTTCAGCTCTTCCGGTTTGCCTTCGATCCAGAAGTTCATGGTATCGAGAATGACCAGTTTTGGCTTGTTGATTTGGTCGAGCACCTTGAGTTGCAGTTCGGGGTCGATATTGCCGAGACAGACAAATTCTGCATTGCGGTACTGCTGGGGCACAACAGGATCGAAATCGGCAAAAACGTTCAACTGGGTGTCGAGGGTGTCGCGGGTGTTCATATCGTAGTGGTAGCGGCCTGCCCAGCGAAAGGTTTTTCCCTCCTCGACCATCTGAACCCCTTTGGTGTCGATGTTTCTGGAGTGCAGCAGATCAAAATGTTCCTCTTCAAAGTCGGAGCCGACGACGCCGACCATCTGAATTTCATCGGTAAAATAGCTTGCCGAAAGGGCAATGTAGGTTGATGAACCGCCAAGGGTGTTGTCGGAGCGTCCAAAAGGGGTTTCGATGTCGTCAAAGGCAAGGGAGCCGACAATAAGAATTGACATAAAAAAATGGATTTGGTTAACGGATAAAGAAAAAGTTTAAAAGATACGTTTTTTGCGGTGCATTTTTTATCCCTCAGGCGGAAGTTCAAAGAGCATGCACTCGCCCGGTTTGCAGCTTACCTCAAGCCGATGCCCTTTTACAGGATACTCCGTTTCGCTGATCAGGTCAAAGAAAGAGCCGTTTTCCACGCTGAATTCAAGAAAGCCGCACCTTGCATCGTTTATGTTACTGTTTCCAATAAAAAGAAGTGAGCGGCCAGCCATTGTTCTCATGACGGCAAAAAGCTCCGGCTGGCTGGTATAGGGGATGGCTATTGAGCCGGTTTCGCCCGAGAGTACCAGATCGAGGTAGCGTGCACGTATGTCAAGAATTTTGCGGATATAGCTGTTTAGAGGAGCGAGACCGTTGCTCTTTGCCCAGTCAAAACTCAATGCACTGAAAAGCGGGAGTTTTTCAGGAGGATAGAGCGTCCGGTCTTCATCATTGAAATTCAGGCCGAGGTTTACCGGATACCATTCACAGAGTTCCATCCCCGAATGGAGAAAAGGGATGGCAGGCAGTATGGCACTGAGCGTGAAGATAAAGATCGAGTGGTTGCGCCCTGCTTCCTGGCGGGGATAGCGGAAACAGACGCGCGGGGTGTTGTGATTTTCTCCCGTTCCGAAAAAGGGCAGTGCGACACCGGTTTTGTTCAGGTGGTTCAGTAACCCCCGTATAAAGACAATGTCGTGGATGACAAAAGGCAGAGAGCCGAAGACGGCATTGAACCCTTCGTTGCGAATTTCAGGAGTCGGATTGAAATTTTCATCCCAGAAGGCAAAATCCGCCCTTTTTTCGCGTGCCTTGCAAACAATCGTCTGTTTGAGACGCGTCGGCAGGGCGTGACCCATATCGATCATTGCACCGTCAATCAGGTACTCATCCTGAAAACTGGGGATGATACCTGAAATCTCCTCCCAGAGGCTGCTGTTGAAGGTTGCAGGATTGTCGAGCGCGCTGTCGTACATCCTGATGGTGTTGTAGGCAATGTAGTTGAATGCCTCGTGGGTGTGCATTTTCAGGTAGGTGACATCACTCCAGGCCGGTTGCTGGTCGTCGGGGGGCCAGTCGGAGAAGGCACTTGCAATACGGCACGCCGTTCCGTCTTCAGCAATACCCTGAAGGGTGTCGTCCTCTCGATAAATTGTTACCGGTTGCTCAACGAACTGCTCACGGTATTCTGATGGGGGGCAGGGAAGATTGTGTAACTCATGGCGATCAACAACCTCATAAATGCGGTTGAGTGTCTGCTGATCAAAATGGGGCGGCCCGTAGTTGCGGGTACGCTCATTATTTTTCAGCCAGTAAAACCATTCAGGATGTTCTGTTATCCAAATGCTGTCAACAGAGGTCGTTCTGAAAACAAACTCCAGAACAACGTGCATGTCGAGAATATGTGCCGCCTCAACAAAGGCTTTGAGAAGAAGTTCTGCTGAAAGCCCGAGTGCCGGTTCAGCGAGCAGGGGATCGAGTTTCCTCGGGTTTTTAACGGCATAGGGGGAGCCGAGAGAGCCTTTTCGGCTTTTTATGCCTATTTCGGTGAGTGGAAGAAGGTAGATGGTATTTGCGCCAAGATTTTTGATATACGGCAGGAGCGCGATGGCTTTCAGGAGGGTACCGGTCTCCCTGAAGCCGCACGAAAGTGGTTCAGGGCTGATGGAGCCGTCGCCGTCATGGTCAAAAGCGGTTGCGAGACGGACAAAGAGGTTATAGACGATCGCCTCGGCTCTCCAGTCGCCATCTTTTTGTTTTTGCGAATTGCCCCCGTTGTTGTCGAGGATGGTTTCGATGATCCGGGCAAAGTAGCTGGCCGGGTCGACCAGTTCGGTACCGCTCTCTTTTCCGTTCCAGATTCCAGGGACAGAGTAGTTGTTTCCGGTATCTGGAGTTTGAAGGCTTTTCAGCGCATGAAGAAGCGATGCAAGGTGGGTTTTCTGCAACGTGGTGCTATTGGTTTTTGGGGATGTAATTCTTATTTGACAGCCAATGTACTAAAGATTTTACTGCTAAAGTAGAGATGACCGACATTGGAAAGTTGAACGGCCCGGTTCATCAGTACCGATATGTTTGAAGCAAAGGTCAAAGCGCTCTATGAGAATAGCTGCCGTGTACGCGGAAATGATGAGTTATCTATTAAATATTAAAATACTTACAAGAAAAACGTCCGCGCCTCATGTCTCCGTTTTTTTGTCAATTAGTTTTGGTTGCACGGTTTCCGAGCCAACTTGCTCAAGGGAACCAGTCTGGCCACGACCACCTTTGAGAGCATCGTGATTGAAATCCACCTCAATGTCTGACTCAAAATTTTGGCTTTGACGGCCCTTATGAATTATTCAGGTTAAGTTAGTGCAGGATTTTTAGCGGTGTCCATGAAAATATAGCAACT
Source organism: uncultured Chlorobiaceae bacterium (assembly GCA_903939765.1). GTDB lineage: Bacteria > Bacteroidota > Chlorobiia > Chlorobiales > Chlorobiaceae > Chlorobium. The sequence goes on from CAJAIK010000094.1 coordinate 42,728, forward strand.
CCAGTTATTGTTTTTGCTATTTCTCTTGTATATATTACTTCAGTATTTCGCGGTCAATCTTTTTTTTAGAGGTTTCCTGCCCAATAGGTGGGTATGGAGTAAGGACGCACTCACAAGGCGGTGTTTCATTGTGGGGGTAACGATTAACTAATTTCATCGGGAGGCAAATATTATGCTGAAAAATTTATTCTCTGTCAAATCACAAAAAGGCGTAACCTTGATTGAGTACGCTTTGATTGCGGCTCTGGTTGCTGTTGTTGCGATCACAACTCTTACTGCGCTTGGAGTTAGTTTGAATGGCATTTTTACCTATGTCTCGAGCAAGCTCGTTCATCCGTAAATCTTTTTTACAGCCTAAGCATTGAAACTACCAATCTTTGTTCTTGCCATCGCACTCACTTTGGGAGCGGTGGCAGCTTTTATCGCCGCCCGCTGGATGAGCGTCGCCCAAACTTCGGTGTCCAGTGTCGTCATTGTGGAGCAGCCCATCGAAGCTGGCAAAGCTATTACGGCTGATCAGATTAAGAGCATTGATTGGCCCGGTTCTGCCGTTCCGCACGATGCATCCACTCGCACCACTGATGTGGTGGGTCGAATTGCCCTTGTGCCCATGATGCCGGGCGAGCCTGTTTTACCTGGCAAATTGGCCGCAAAAAACGCGACCGGTGGCTTATCGTCAATCATACCGGAGGGAAAGCGCGCTATTACCGTTCAAGTTAATGAGGTGATTGCGGTTGCCGGATTTGCCCTGCCAGGCTGCTATGTGGATGTTTTGGTTAGCAGCAAGGACGCCAACCAACAGCCCTTTTCGCGAACAGTGCTGTCGCGTATCAAAGTATTGGCCGCGGCCCAGGAAACCACTGCAAACCCCACTGAACCAAAAGTGGTCAATGCCGTAACCCTTGAGCTTACGCCATACGAAGCCGAAAAGCTCGACCTGGCCCGCAACATCGGGGTAATTTCTCTCGCCTTGCGCAACGAAATCGACATCAGCGAAACCAACTCCGCAGGTGTACGTTTGCCCGATATTATTTATTCACAGTCCACTCGTGCAACCCCCTCTTCGCAGGCTGCACAAGCGGCACCGGCTCCCCACACTGTGGCGGCACCTTCGCGTCAAAGCATTGGACCCGAAGAAATCCGTGGGACAAGCCGCCAACCTGTAGCCACACGCTAGCCAACATGCACATGAATTTGACATGCCTAATGCGTTTGGCCTGCAGGATGAGTGCTCTTTTGGCGCTTGCGGGCACCCTGCCCGTGGCAGCAATGGCCTCTCCTGAACCTGTCGTTAAAAAGGTCGCGCCTGAACCTGTCGCGAAAAAAGCTTTGCCGACACCTGTTGTCAAAAAGGCTTTCCCCATACCTGTGGCTAAAAAGATCTTGCCCGCCGCACCTGTGGTCAAAAAGGCTTCGCCTGAGCTCGTGAGGAGAAGACACGACTCGCGCGTAGCTGCCGTGTCCGCCGTGTCCGCTCCATCAATCTATCGTCTCCCTCTGGGCGAATCCAGGGTCTACCGGTTCGCGCAACCCATCAGACGCGTTGCCGTGGGCGACTCCCAGGTGGCCGATTATATCATGCTTAGCCGCTTCGAGCTCTATCTGCTGGGGAAAAAACTGGGTTCAACCAATCTTGCTGTATGGGACCAAAATGGCAATGTAACGTCCACGCCAGTACAAGTCAGCCGCAGCACAACAGCTCTGCAAGCCTTCCTGAAAGTTCTCTTTCCAAATGAGAACGACATTAATATCTTTTCTTGGGGTCAGGTGCTGGTACTGTTCGGTTCTGTGTCTGACGCCCTGGTTGCAGAGAGCGTCTCCCGTCTGGTAACAGCGTATCTGGGCGGATCGGTTCCGGGCGGCAATCCGGAATCTGCCCTTATCGGCAGTGATCCCTCAGCATTGAAAGGCATAATTAGCGAGAATAATAGGGTTTCTATACCTCTCTCTGTGAGCGTGAACACGAGCGGTACGTCTGGTGGGGCCAATATTGTCTCAGGCTCTGCGGGAGCTGACAGCACGCGCGGCGTGGTTAATCTTCTCAAGATTCGCAATTCGCAGCAAGTCCGGCTCGAAGTCTGCATTGCCCAGGTGTCGAGAAGTTTCCTCGAATCTTTGGGCGTCAGTTTTTTGAAAGCCTCGGGTGATGCACAGGGCGGCACCCTTTTGTCAGGGTTTGTCAGTAGCGCTACGCTTAATAACCTCTTGTTCGGTAGGCTGGGTCAGACCGCTGGGATCAAGGTGGTCGCGGATCGCAAGCCCTCTTTGTTCAGGGTTCTGGCCGAGCCCACCATTGTCACCATGAGTGGTAAAGAGGGGTATTTCCTGATTGGAGGCAAAGTTTTTGTGCCCGTCAGGATCGATAATACTTCAGGATACGCCAAAATTGAATACGAACCACAAATCTATGGCGTGGGTTTACGCTTTATGCCCATCGTACAGGATGCCGGCCATATTTCGCTCAAGGTGGTGTCTGAGGTTTCCGAGCCTGAGACTGGAGTTATCCTTGCGGGTAGTACAACAAATTGGCCCGCGTTTAAACTGAACACCGTTTCTACCTCCGTCCAGATGAACGAGGGTGAAAACCTTGTTATTGGAGGACTGAAGCTCGACAAGCTTGCCAATACGATAGACTCGGTGCCCTTGCTGGGTGAAATTCCCATTCTTGGCGCGCTTTTCCGGGACACCCAGAAGAATGCCGAGAAGACCGAACTCATGGTTATTGTTCGCCCCAGCCTGGTCAAAGGCAGCGTCATCGCGCCAGAGCTTCCGACGGACAAATTTGTCCCTCCTACCCGAAAAGAGCTTTTCCTCGATGGAAAGCTTTATGGTTCAGGGGTGAAATGACCACCATGCGCGCAGATATGGCCATGCTCAAGGCTCTGGTAAATGAGCACGCTCCATGTCAAAAGGGCAGTGTGTTGGTCGAATTTGCGCTCATCCTGCCCGTGTTTCTTCTTTTCCTCTTTGGGGTGATTACTTTTTCTGTAGCCCTGTACGACAAAATGGTGCTCACCATGGCCACCCGGGAGGGCGCGCGTGCTGGAACCGTGTATGTTGCAAACCAGACCGACGACACGATCATATCCCGCGCCCGATACGCAGCCTCGCAGTCCTGTCTGAACATCATCAACTTCGGGACTAACACCCCTGACGTACCCCTTCCTACTATTGAGACTCTTGGAACCAACAGAATCCTCACCGTCACAGCTACCGTCAATTTCAGCGGAGTCTACATTTTTTCGGACCCTTTGTTGATCTCGGCCCAAACCAGCATGAGACTTGAATAACCATGGCACGCTCGCACCACACCTTCAAACTGCTGCACGGACAGCGTGGCGGTGTCGCTATTTTGTTTGCCCTGTGCTTGCCGGTGTTGCTTGCTTTTGCCGCTTTGGCGATTGACTTGGCTCGCCTCAACCTGACCAAGGCTGAACTTCAAAACGCGGCCGACGCTGCTGCTCTGGCCGGCGCTCGTTCTATCAGCGACTCATCTACTGTGGCGTCGGACCAGCCTTACAACTGGTCAGCAGCCACGGCCACTGCGCTGGTTTTGGCTCAACACAACCTCGCCAATGGCGCGCTGATTCCGATTAGGAATGTGACCATTGAAACGGGTTACTGGAACCTCAATGACCCCTCGCCCGGACTGTATCACCCTGGCACACTCGGCGAAGGCGATGTCCCTGCCATCCGCGCCACGCTTGCGATGCCCTTGAATTTGTTGTTCGCCCCCATTATGGGTATTACCGAAAGCAACGTTCAAGCCAGTGCCATTGCCGTACTACCCGCACCCGGGGGCGGTACGGGCATATTTCCCTTGGTCATCAGCAGAATCATGTTCGACACTTATTGGAACGCAGTTACACGCCGCCCTGCGCTGGATCCCGCCACAGGGAAGCCCTACATTCTCAATATTGGCTCCATCTTCAGCGGCGTCAACTCGGGCACCTGGACCACCTTTACGACTGAAGACAACGACGTCACAACATTGCGGCAACTCATCCAACAAGGCAACCCCACCAACTTATCCATAGGCATGGACACCTGGATCCAAACGGGCGTCGATGAGGCCTTGTTCGCAGATGTCCCTGCCAATAAAGATGTTCCTGTACTCGTTGTTGACAACGTTCAGGTTGGCTCCAGGCAACCTATTGTCGCGATTGCCGGTTTTCATATTATCTGCACCGTTGAAATTGGTGGCAAAAAAAATATTTGTGGTCAGTTCATCGACAACGTGCTCGTCAACACTACCAACCCGGGCACCGGCAATGGGCTGCCGCTCGGTGCCTATAGTCCACCCATACTGGTCAATTGAAAACACATGAACATTGTTGCTTACTCTCCCCAGCCCTGGGAGGTTCCCGATACACAACTTGAACTGGCTCAACACCAACTGGTTCGAGTGGTGGGCGAGTTAGGGGTCATGGTGCGCCAACTCACCGCCCGTAACCCCGACCTCGTATTTCTCGTGGGTTTTGAACCCACCGAGCCCTATTACATACAAGAGGTAGAGAAACTCTGCCTCGCTCTACCGCATGCCGCCATCGTGGTCCTGCACCCACAACCACAGCCCGAACTTTTGTTATCTCTTATGCGCGCTGGTGTGTATGAAGTCATTGTCGATATCGCCCCCGAAACCCTACAACAAGTTATCGAACGCGCAAACCTTTGTGCCACAGGCGCGAGCATTCGCCTGGGTCGGGTGTTTGGATTTATCTCTTCCAAAGGAGGGGATGGCAGCTCTTGCATAGCGGCCAACTTAGCCTTTGCGCTCTCTCAAGAGCCCGGCACCCGCGTGCTGGCGATCGATGTCTCTTTACCCTTTGGCGACCTTGACATGTACCTCACCGGAGATAACCACCCTCAAGATCTGGCTGACATCTCCAGTCAATCCGACCGGCTCGACCAGTCGTTACTCGACAGCATGGTGCAGCACCTCAGCCCCACGCTCGACCTCATTCCTTCGCCCACCACGTTCGAAAAAATCGTTCATATCGAACCCGAGCGCGTGAGCGAACTTGTTCATACTGCCGCAAACTTTTACGACTACATTCTGGTTGACTTTGGCTCATCTCTCGATCAGGTCGTCATCCTGGTTCTCGAGCACCTCGACGAACTCTGCATTGTATCCACCCCATCGCTGCCGTCGCTGCGCCGGGCGGCTCAACTGCTCAAACTCTGGAAAGAATTTGAAAAACCCATGTTGTGCATCGAAATTGTTCTCAACCGTGCCGACACAAGTCTTCCCATCTCCAGTACCGAAATCGAAAAAGTCATCGGCAGGCCAATTAACCATCGCTTCCCTTCCGACCAGGAAGCCGTGCAAGAATCCCTCTTGATTGGTCAGCCTGTCTTGCAAGTAGCACCCAAATCCAAACTTTCAAAAACCATCGTCGACTGGGCCGCGCACCTCACAGGCAGCAGTCATCGTAAACGTTCGTTATGGCAACGCTTAAAGACCAAATAGCTCGCTGGAACCTCTCCACCAAACGGGTTGTAGTTCTTCCTGTATCGGCACCTGCACAACCCTATGTCGTTGAGGCTCTAACTTCGCCTGCACCAGCACCGGCGATAAAAATCAAAGCATCCCCAGGGGTTGACTATTACGCGACCAAAATAAAGTTGCACCAACAGTTGCTTACCCGCATCGACCTCAACTCTATCGAAAGCCTGACCCCCGAGCAGTTGCGCAACGAGCTTGGGGTCTTGCTTGTCGAGCTCATCGAAGAAGACGAAATCCGCTTCAATCATCAAGAGCGCGCCAGATTGGTGGCTGACCTCAAAAACGAAATCATGGGTCTGGGCCCTTTGGAACCCTTGCTCGCTGACCCCAACATTTCTGAAATCATGGTCAACGGCTACCAAAATGTCTATGTTGAAAAAAACGGATGCATTCAGCCCACCGACATCCGATTCAACGATGACGCCCACCTTATGAAAATCATCGACAAAATCGTCTCTCATGTGGGGCGGCGCATCGATGAATCCTGCCCTATGGCCGATGCCCGCCTCCCCGATGGATCGCGCGTCAACGCCATCATTCCGCCATTGGCTCTTGACGGCCCCATCCTCACCATTCGGCGCTTTGCGGTTGTGCCCATGCAAATGCACGACCTCATTGAAAAAAACACACTCACACCCGCCATGGCCGAACTGTTGTCAGCTCTGGTTAAAGTCAAATGCAACATCATCATTTCCGGTGGCACTGGTTCGGGTAAAACCACGCTGCTCAACATTCTATCGAGCTTTATTCCCACCGACGAACGCATTGTCACCATCGAAGACACTGCTGAACTGCAACTTCAGCAAGATCACGTCATTCGCCTGGAGACGCGCACGCCCAACATCGAAGGTAAAGGCGAAATCACCATGCGCGCACTGGTGAAAAACTCCTTGCGCATGCGGCCTAACCGCATCGTGCTGGGCGAGGTCCGTAGCTCCGAGGTGATCGACATGTTACAAGCCATGAATACCGGGCACGAGGGCTCGCTTACCACCATTCACGCCAACAGCCCGCGGGATGCGTTGGGCCGGCTCGAAAATCTGGTGGGCATGGGTGGCATCAGTATACCCAGTAAAGCCCTGCGCCAGCTCATTGCCGCGTCGATTCACTTTATCGTCCAAATCGCACGACTAAGTGACGGTAGCCGCAGGGTCGTCAGCATCGAAGAAATCAGCGGCATGGAAGGCGATATCATTACCACCCAGGAAATCTTTTGCTACCAGCGCACCGGCACTAACCCGGACGGATCCGTGCAAGGGATATTCAGAGCCACGGGTCTGCGTCCCAAAGTGGCTGAAAAAATACGCACCTACGGCATCAGCCTCAGTGACGGCATGTTCGACCCCGGCGTCAACGACTAACCTACGAGCACACCATGACGACGTTTTTGATTTCATTTTTTGCTTTTGTGGCAGTCATGCTGATCATGCTTCTGGTCTATGGGGTGTGGGCCCAGTTTTTAGGCCGCCGCAATAAAGCCAAAAAAAAGCGCATGCAGTCCATCCACAATGCTGTTCACTTGGGTGGGCAAAGCCTCAGCAGCGCGCAGGACAGTGCATTTGAAGCCTGGCTACGCTCCCGCTCCCGAACATTTGAGCAATTCGAAAAGCTGCTCCAACGTGCCCAAAGCCCGCTCACTGCCGGGCGATTAATGGGTCTCATGCTTCTCTTGTTTACGGTGGTTGTGGTGTTGGCTCTTCTGTTCCAAACAAACCTCATACTCCTGCTGGTGCTGGCCGTCGTCATTGCCAGCACGCCAGTTCTGTGGTTATCTCGACAATCCAACCAACGCCGTCAAGCCTTCGGAGAAAAACTTCCGGAAGCGCTCGACTACATCTCACGTGCAATGCGCGCCGGCCACGGCCTTACCTCGGCCATCGGCATGGTTGGCAAGGAGTTCCCCGGCCCCATAGGTCACGAATTCAAAACCGTCATCGATGAAATTGGCTTCGGCATCCCATTCAAAGACGCGATCGGCCAGCTCGCCGATCGCGTTCAAACAAGCGACCTCAATTTCTTTGTTATCTCGATCATGATCCAGCACGAAACTGGCGGCAACCTCACCGAACTACTCGATGGGTTGGCCAGTACCTTGCGCGAACGCGTCAAACTGCGCGGCAAAATTCGCACGCTCTCATCCGAAGGGCGCGCATCAGCCTGGATACTGGGTAGTATGCCATTTGTGCTCATCGTTTTGCTCGCGCTCATAAACCCCGGCTACATTTCGCTGCTCTGGACCACTCCACAAGGCCAGAAGCTCCTCCTCATCGGTGGTGGGCTCATGGCCGTTGGCATCCTTCTGCTCAACCGCATCATCCAGATCAAGGTTTAACCCTAACCACGTTGCACTATGCAAGTCATCCTGCAAATCCTGATCATCGTGCTCACAGGTGCCGCTGTCTCCTCGGTTGTGCTCGTGTTGTACAATTGGCTGGTCGACAACGCCCTCAAAAAACGCCTTACCCAAATCGTTCGCCAAGGCTGGGCCCCAGCCAGCCACTCCTTGTCCAAGAGGGCCAATACCCACAAAGTTGCCGCAGTCATCAACATCCTCTCTAAACTTTCGCTCCCGGAAGAAGGGTGGCAAAGCTCCAGCATTCAGCTCAAGTTTTTGCAAGCCGGCATTCGTAACAAAAACGCACATCAATACTACTTCGCCGTTAAAACCCTGCTCACACTGGTGCTACCGGTGGTGCTGGCTTTATTTATACATTTGACCCGGCCCCACATTCACTTCGCTCCATCCATGCTCCTTGTGCTGCTCACAGCCGCAGCAGGCTACTATCTGCCCGAAATATTTCTTCGCTTCATCATTCAAAAACGTATCGAACGCATGCGCAAAAGCCTACCCGACATGATCGACCTCATGGTCATCTGCACAGAGTCGGGCATGAGCATCGATGCCGCCATTGCCCGCATATCGCACGAAATGGCCCGTACCAACCCCGACTTGGCCCAGGAGTTTTACCTCTCAGCCCTCGAAATGCGCGCCGGCGCTACACGCATCGAAGCCTTGCGCAACCTGGCACTGCGCTCACGCCTCGAAGACCTGAAAGACCTCATCTCCGTACTCGTACAGTCCGACAAATTTGGCACCAGCCTGGCCGAATCGTTGCGCGTGCAGTCAGACATGATGCGCTCACGTCGCACCCAACGCGCCGAAGAGCTTGCCGCTAAAATCCCCGTCAAAATGTTGCTGCCGCTCATCTTGTTTATTTTTCCGACTCTCATTATGGTGCTGCTGGGGCCGGCAATCATTCAGGTAATTCAAGTCTTCTCGAAACATCCCTTGCCATGAGCCTCAGCTACATGTTGCATGACTGGCCATGGTGGTTGGCCGGCGCGTGGATTGGCCTGTGGCTGGTGTCTTTGGCCCGCATCATTCCGCGCAAGGTGTTGCAGTGCGTAGATGCCCCTCTGCACGCATGGCTGGGCCCCGGTGGCGGCCTTGAGCAGCCCATTCCGCTGGCCCGACGTATTTGGGTGCCGGTGCTGAACGCCAGCTTGTGGGCCTATGCGGCCGACACCGCCGGTCACCCGGCATTCTGGGCCGCGCTATCAGGGGCCGGTTTGGCCAGTACTCTGGTATTGCTCGCCCTCATTGACTGGGACACCACCCTGTTGCCAGACTGGGTTGTCTTGCCGCTGTGGGTGGCGGGCTTGGCCAGCAGCTATGCAGGGTTTACCCCGCACAACCTGCTCGTTAGTGCAGCATCTGCCGCAGTGGTGCTGGGCCTGATGGGTGGGCTTGCCTGGGTGTTCCAGCGCCTCAAAGGCGAAAGTGGTGTCGGTAGTGGTGACCTCAAACTCCTTGCCGCCCTGGCCACTTGGTGGGGCCTTGTCGGCGTGCTTTACATCGTGTTGTGGGGCAGTGTGCTTACCGTCGTCTGGTATTTGGTGTGGCGCCGTTTCAAAGGCTTTAGCCCCCAAGCCGAATGGCCATTTGGTCCCGCCCTTGTGGTGGCCGCACTGGTATGGGGCTTGCTGGCGGCTTATTCTCCCGCCCGGCTCGACGCGGATGCTTCCTTTGACCGACGACGCCCCTCGATGCACGGCGTTCTGGGACAGGTGAGCAATGGTTATCTCATGGAAAAGAACATTACCGCAGTACGCAGATCGTCTTCAAACGCTGTCACGCTTTCATCTGTCAGGCTCAGAGCCGGAGCAAGCCTCGCAACGTTGCCAGTTTACAAGTGACCGCGTTCTTGTTCTCCATATTCGTTACATTGCCACAGCCAGGACTATCTCAATTTCTGACTCAAAATTTCGGCTTTGGTGGCCCTCACGAATTATGCAGGTTATGAAGAACATTCGGATGACTGTTGAATATGATGGAACCTCTTTTGCCGGATGGCAACGGCAGTCAGGTTCTTTTGTAACCGTTCAGGGGGTGATTGAGGCGGCTCTTTGCAAAATTTTGCAGGAACAGGTCTCTCTTGCGGCTGCCGGAAGAACCGACAAGGGGGTTCATGCCAGAGCCCAGATGGCCAATTTTAATACAGATTCACTCATGGAGCCTGCCAGAATAGCCCATTCACTGAATTCGCTTCTGCCAAAAACCATCAGGATAAGCGACCCGGCGGAGGTTGATTTTGATTTTCATGCCCGACATAGTGCACGGGAGAGGCAGTATCGCTATTTTCTTCTTGAGCAGCCGTCGGCGATTTATGGCAGGTTTGCGGGCTGCTCGTTCGGCAAGCTTGATCTTGCACTGATGCAGCAACTGGCCTCTCATCTTGTCGGAACGCACGATTTTTCTGCATTTTCCAGGGAGAACAGGGATAATCCCGGACGAATCTGTACGGTAACTGCCTGTAAATGGTATCAGCATAAGCATTATCTTGTGTTGCGCATTTCAGCCGACCGTTTTTTGCGAAGTATGGTGCGCTACCTCGTTGATGCCATGATACGTGCTGGAAAGGGGATGCTTTCCACTGAAGAGTTCAGCAGGATGCTTGAAAGCGGCGTTATGACGAGTCAGCTCAATCCTGCATTCCCGGGGGGGCTTTTTCTGTGGAAGGTGAGCTACTGAGGGCCGATTTACCTCTTTGTTTTGAAAGAAAAGCAGACGATTATTGTAATAGTCTGGAACTGTTTTTATGTTATTTTCATGGTTCAATGGGGATTTTTGCTGTTGCAGCACGGATCGTTTAACAACCACTCCTCTAATTCAAACTGCCGCTTGTGAAAATCAGTTTCTCTTCCATGATTCCCAAGGTGTTGCTATCGGCACTTTTTTGCCAGTTTCTGGCTATGCCTCTTTGTTCCGCGGATTCCATTATAAAAAACAGGGATTTATTTGCAAATTCATCTGTTGCCGAGATTCTTGACAGCTTGGTGAATGCAACCTATTTCAAGGACGAACACTTTTCAGCTCCCTTGAAAGAGGGTGAAAAGTTTGGATTTCCTTCTACCTTTGTACCTCAGTTCAGTGATTCGGTCTATGCTGCAAGAATTGCGGTGCTCAAACGTAAAACGGCGATTCCTCTTGTCTATAATCAGCATGTTCGGGGATTTATCAGACTGTACGCTGTAGACAAGAGGGGGTCTACTGCAAAAATTCTTGGGCTGACCAAACTCTATTTTCCTCTGTTTGAGGAAAAACTTGATGCGTATAACGTTCCCCTTGAAATAAAATATCTTGCTATTGTCGAATCTGCCCTGAACCCGACGGCAGTCTCTTCTGCCGGAGCCAGAGGATTGTGGCAGTTTATGTACGGAACCGGTAAAATGTACGGCTTGCAATCGTCCTCTTTTATTGAGGATCGCTATGACCCTTACAAGGCGTCAGTTGCTGCAAGCAGATATTTGCGGAATCTCTATAATATCTATGGTGATTGGTTTCTCGCTCTTGCAGCGTATAACTCAGGTCCGGGAAATGTCAACAAGGCAATCAGAAGAGCTGGTGGAATAAAGGATTACTGGGCAATATGGGATTACCTGCCAGCCGAAACCAGAGGCTATGTCCCTGCGTTTATTGCCGTCAACTATATTATGAACTACTATAAAGAGCATAATATCCGTCCGATTGAACCTGGATTTTTGTATCAGGATATTGATACACTTCAAACGTCCCGTTTGTTGTCGTTTGAGCAGATCAATGAAACTATTGGTGTGCCAATGAGTGATCTCCATTTTCTCAATCCGCAGTACAAGCTTGGCATTATTCCTTCAACAAGCTCTTCATCGCCAAATGTATTACGGCTGCCGAAAAAATATATTGCCCAGTTCCAGAAGCGTGAAGAGGAGATTTATGCCTATAAATCTGCGGCAACCATTGAACGCGAGGGGCTTTACGCACGGCTTGAAAGTATCAATGCCGGATCCCGTATTCAGTCTCCGGAGCCGGGCATGCCGGAAAGGGTAGAGAAGTTTCATATTGTGCAGCAGGGGGAGAATCTTGGTTCGATTGCAAGAATGTACCGGGCCTATATCAGCCAGCTCATAGCATGGAATAACCTTACAGATGCAAATGTCACTCCCGGTCAGAAGCTTATTGTTTTTGGAGCAACGGACAGCGCCCCGTCATCTTCGGTGCAACCGCACTCGAAAAAGGCGGATACTATCGTCGTGAAGCCGATAGCCCGTCACATGGTGAAAAGAGGTGAAACGCTTACACTTATTGCGAGGAAGTACAATACCACTCTTCAGCGCTTGGCACTGCTGAACAATCTTGGCCGCCGCATGAAGATTGTTCCTGGTCAGCGTATCAAGGTTGACGGGGAGGTTTCCATCAGTAAAAGCAGTTCCGCCTCAAAAACCGTTTCTGTGGTAAAACATTCAAGGCAAATTGTTAAAAAAAGCCGTTCATCAAGAAAGGTATCTGCTGTAAAACATCATAACAAGAGCGCCTCTGCCCATACCCGCAAGCGCAGAAGGTGAGAGTGACGAGGAACCGGATTTTTTTTACAATGCTAATTGTTTTTCGTCGTGTTCTATAAAGGATAATTTTATTATCTTTAACCTTTTCAGGTTGGTCAACTGACGGAGAATAATTGTTGGTTAGAAGCCGCTTTATTCAATAATTCTTTAAATGAGAATCATTAAAACGTATGCGTAATATCATTTTTACCGGAAAAGGTGGAGTTGGTAAAACTTCTGTAGCCGCTGCAACAGCGCTCAGAGCAGCAGATATGGGGTACAAGACCCTCATTATGTCTACCGATCCGGCCCACAGTCTGGGTGACTCACTCGATGTTCAGTTAGGACCTTCCCCGGTTAAAGTTGCTGAAAACCTCTGGGGTCAGGAAGTCAGCGTTTTTGGTGATCTCAATCTGAACTGGGATGTTGTCAGGGAACATTTTGCCCATTTGATGGAATCCCGGGGTATTGAAGGTGTTTATGCCGAGGAAATGGGTGTGCTTCCTGGTATGGAAGAGCTCTTCTCGCTCTCTTATATCAAGCGTTACAATGAGCAGCAGGAGTATGACCTCCTTGTTGTTGACTGTGCGCCTACCGGCGAAACCCTTCGTCTGCTCTCCCTGCCTGAAACATTCGGATGGTTTATCAAGCTTATCCGTAATGTTGAGAAGTTCATGGTGAAGCCTGTTATCAGGCCTCTTTCAAAGAAAATCAAGAAAATAGACGATTTTGTCGCTCCTGTAGAGGTTTATGACAAGGTCGACAATCTCTTCTCTTCTACAGAAGGGATTATTGATTTGCTGGCCGACAGCTCCAAAACAACCATGCGTCTTGTCATGAATCCTGAAAAGATGGTTATCAAGGAGTCGATGCGCGCCCTGACCTATCTTAATCTCTATGGCATTACCGTCGATCGTATTACCATCAACCGCGTCATGCCTGATCAGAGCCCTGATCCTTACTTCCAGAAGTGGCGTGCAATTCAGCAGAAGTATATTGAGCAGATTCAGGAAGCTTTTGCTCCAATTCCGATTACTGAAGTGCCGTTGTTTGATGACGAGGTCGTTGGTATAGCAATGCTTCGCAGGGTCGGCGAGAAAGTTTATGGTGACCTGAATCCACTCGATATCTTCTTTAACGAGAATCCCATTGATATCAAAAAGGTCTCTGATGGCCATTACAAGGTGCGTGTCAGATTGCCGTTTATGGAGAATATGGGACTGGAACCCAAAATTCTCAAGCTTGGTGATGATCTTACCATCCGTATTGGTGATTATCAGAAAATTGTGGCTTTGCCGATTTTCCTTGCCGGAATGGATTCTACGGGTGCATCTTATGAAGACAAGTGGCTGAGTATTGATTTCGAGAAGGCAAAACAAAACTGATTGTTGTTTCTGTTATTTCGGCAACTTCGCGATTACCATAAAAAACCTGCCTTACCGGCAGGTTTTTTATGGTACTGTTTTTCCCTATTTCAGAGCAAGACAAGATTTGCCACGTCAACACCGTTCACGTTTCTTATTTCATCAAGCAGCCCAGGTGTAACAGCGCCATCAACAACAATTGCGGTCATCGCGACCTTTTTTTCCTCATCTCTTGAGAGTGCCACATAAGCCACATTCAGGTTGTGCTGTAAAAGTAATTGAGTGACATGGGCAATAACACCCGGTTTGTCGGTATTGTTGTAGATGATGATGTTTCCTTCAGGCTTGAATTCCACAAGAAACTGGTCGATCATCACAATTCTTATCTCCTTGTCGCCAAAGACGGTTCCGCCGATCATCCGCTTTGTTACTCCATTTTCAAGTTCTATGCGGATCAGGTTGGTATAGTCCGGATTTTCTTTTTCAAATTTCTGTTCCAGACTTATGCCGCACTCCTTTGCCATGGTAAAGGCATTGATGTAGTTGGTATCTTTTGACTGCCGGACATCAAGAAGCCCTTTGAGAGCTGCGGCGGTAATGACTTCATTGAAGGTATGCAGAAACTCTCCGGAGGTTCTTACGGTCATTTTGTTTGCATGGGTTGGTGCCATCTGAGCCAGTGTTGCTCCAAGTTTTTCGGCCAGGGCAAGATATGAGCTCACTCCGGGAGCCTGTGCCAGTTCGACAGCCGAAGCATTGACCGCGCCGACAAGTTTTCCTGTGCGTTTCCATTCTACAATCTGTTCTGCGATTTGAATGGCAACTTTTTCCTGTGCTTCGCTGGTGGAGGCGGCAATATGCGGTGTGGCAATCACCTGTTCGAGTTTAAGAAGGGGATTGTCAGGCTTGACCGGTTCGGTTTCAAAAACATCAACTGCTGCCGCGGCAACTTTGCCAGACTGAATGGCTTCTGCAAGATCAGCCTCATTAATGATTCCTCCCCTGGCGCAATTGACGATGATAACGCCATGCTTCATCAGCTCAATCGTCTGTTGTGAAATCAGGTTACGGGTTGATTCGTTGAGGGATGAGTGGATGGTGATAAAATCGGCACGTATGAAGTTTTCATGCAAGGGAAGAAGCTCAATGTTGAGTTTTGCTGCGTATTCGTCGGGAATCATGGGGTCATAAGCGACTATTTTCATTCCGAAGGCCTGCATGCGGGATGCCACCTCACGCCCGATTTTTCCAAGACCGATAATGGAGAGGGTTTTGCCCTCAAGTTCCACGCCGGAAAATTTTGTCTTGTTCCAGTTTCCCTGCTTCATGTCGGCCGTTGCCTGTGGAATACGGCGGGCGGCGGAAAGCATCATTGCACAGGTGTGCTCTGCGGCAGAAACGGTGTTTCCCCCGGGAGTATTCATCACGATAATGCCGTTTCTGGTTGCAGCTTCAATGTCGATGTTGTCAACTCCGGCACCAGCCCTTCCGATAAGTTGCAGCTTTGTGCCGCACTCGATAATTTCTGCAGTAACTTTTGTTGCGCTTCTGACGATCAGTTTGTCGAAGCCGCCAATGATCTCTTTGAGTTCTTCCTTGCTGATTTTCGGCTTTTCGGTCACACTGAAGCCGTTTTGACGGAGGATCTGACCGCATTGAGGATCAATACCGTCAGTGATCAGTACGTTCATGTTTTTTTTATTATTGGTTTTTGCGGAATTTAACAGGCAAAGGCTTCCAAGGCGGTTCTTGCCTTTTTGCCTACACCTTCATTCTTTGCTGCTATAATATATTTTTTTTGATGTTACTATTATTAAGGAAAAATTGCAGCAAAGGTAATCATTCATAATGGGATTATGAAGAGCCATCTTTTAACGGGATGCTCGTTTTCACTGAATTTATCAGTATGGTTGTTCATGTTATTCATGTGTTTTTTTTATCTTGCCTCTTGAAAATTCTAATAAAGTTATTATTGTTGTAAAACGAATGGAACAGTTACATGATTTAAGAGTTTCACGAATTATCCGTCTTTCTTCCCCCAAGGCACTCAAGGAGATGCTGCCGGTGGATGAGCGTATTGCGGCTACCGTTGCCGCCGGACGTCGTGAAGTTGAGAATATATTGACCGGCAAGGATTCGAGGTTACTGGTGATTGTCGGGCCCTGTTCGATTCATGATATGGATGCGGCGCGTGAGTATGCCACCCGGCTTTCAGTGTTGCGCGCTGAACTTCAAAGTGATCTCTGCCTCATGATGCGGGTTTATTTTGAAAAGCCACGGACGACCATTGGTTGGAAAGGATTTATCAATGATCCTCATCTTGATGATACCTACGATATTGAGCATGGCATTTTTCATGCCCGCAAGCTTCTGCTTGAAATCAACGAAATGGGTCTGCCAGCCGCAACGGAGTTTCTTGACCCGATATCGCCCCAGTATGTTGCCGACCTGGTGAGCTGGGCGGCAATCGGAGCAAGAACCATCGAGTCACAGACTCACCGCCAGATGGCCAGCGGGCTCTCCATGCCGGTCGGCTTCAAGAATTCGACCGATGGACGCCTTAATGTTGCCGTTGATGCTATCCGTTCAGCGATGCACCCTCACAGCTTTCTCGGTATTGACCAGGAAGGTCGCAGCAGCGTTATTACGACAAAGGGCAACCCGTTTGGTCATCTCGTGCTGCGTGGTGGTGAGAAGCCGAATTATGATGCAGCAAGCATTACGCAGGCTGAATCATGGATTGGCAAGGCGGGCCTGGAGCTGTCGCTTCTTGTTGACTGCAGTCATGCCAATTCAGGCAAAAAACATGAGCAGCAAGTGAATGTCTGGGAAGATATACTGAAGCAGAAAAGAGAGGGCAATAAAAGTATTGTCGGCGTCATGATCGAAAGTAATCTCTGTTGCGGTAATCAACCTTTCCCGGAGGATCCCGTCAAGCTAAGGTATGGAGTCTCCATTACCGACGAATGTCTTTCATGGGAGGAGAGCGAGCGCATGCTTCGTAAAGGGGCTGCTGTCATGCACAAGCTTATCCACGGAGAAGAGTAACACCATTCCTCGCGGTCATTACCGTTTGTGACGGCTTGCGGGGAATTTTGAGGAGCGCCAGGCACTGAGCCTCGCCTTTGCCTTTTATAGAAAGAGAGCGATTCCATCACATAACAGGGGGGGATAATAATGGCAATAGAGATTCGTCAGGTTCAGAATAAAAAAGAGCGGAAGAAGTTTATCACCTTTGCATGGCAGATCTACCGCAACGATCCCGAGCTCGACAGGTACTGGGTGCCGCCGGTTATTGACGATTACATGAAAACGCTTGATACGGAAGTGTTCCCGTTGTATGATCATGCCGATCTTGCCCTTTTTACGGCATGGAAGGATGGGGTTATGGCGGGCACTATTGCCGCCATTGAAAACCGGCGGCATAATCAGGTTCACGGTGACAAGGTTGGTTTCTGGGGTTTTTTTGAGTCGATCAATGATCAACAGGTGGCCAACGCTCTTTTTGATGCGGCTGCCGGTTGGCTGAAAAAAAAGGGACTTGATGCCATGCGCGGCCCGGTCAGCCCCTCCATGAATGACCAGTGCGGTATGTTGACCAGGGGATTCGATAGCGCTCCGGTTTTTCTGATGCTCTACAACCCGCCCTACTACAATGATCTTGTTCTGAAGTATGGTCACCGTGTTGGGCAGGAACTGCTTGCATGGTATATCGACCAGAAAATTATTGATATCGAACGCCTGCGCCGAATCGCCGGGCATGTGATGAAAAGGGAGGGATTGACGGTGCGGATCATGAATATGAAGGATTTTGACCGAGAAATTGACCGTATACGCGACATCTACAACAAGGCGTGGGAGAAAAACTGGGGATTCGTGCCCATGACTGACAAGGAGTTCAATTTTCTCGCCAAAAGCCTTAAACCCCTTGCAAATCCTCACTACATCTACTTTGTCGAGGATCGCAACAAGCGCACGGTCGGCTTCTCGCTCTCGCTTCCCGATGTGAATCAGGCGTTGAAACATGTTAATGGAAACCCTTTTTCGCCCATTGGACTTCTGAAATACCTCTGGTACAGTCGCAAAATTTCAATGGTACGTACCATAACCATGGGTGTTCTTCCTGAATACCGCAGCAAGGGAGTTGACAGTATTCTCAATACCCAGATTGCCGATTATGGGGGAAAACACGGGGTTTTTGCCAGTGAGATGAGCTGGGTGCTCAAATCGAACGAGGCGATGAGCAAGCTCGCAAAGGTAATCGGAGGAAAGCCCTACAAGGAGTACGTTATATACGAGGCTGATATTTGACAGCGAAAAATGCTGTGAACATAAAAAAGGAGGCGCCCGGTTTAGGAAGGCCTCCTTTTTTTATCTACCGAATCTCGGCAAAGAACGTTATCGCATCCTGTTTCAGAATGATGCCATAAAGACAAGGTGCGAAGCTTCTGTGTCAGGGTTGTAGACATAAGAGGCCGTATAGCGATCTTTCGAAACCGATATGCCGGTGTTGACAAGAGCAATGTTGTCGCCCTCCTTGTCACCATAGTAATCCTCATCTCCTAAACCAACAACACCTTTTGCCGTATAGCCATCTTTGTCGTAGAATTTGTAGCTGGCTTCACAGTACTTGGCATTTTTGTATCCGGGGGTTGTATCATTACCGGCTACGTTGATAGCGGCAAGCAGGCTGAGATTATCCTTCGCATAACCGATGTTAAACTCAACCACGTTTGGACCGTCACTGCTGAAATCAAACGATTTGTTGTTGCCAGCAACCGGAACATAATAATTGATCAAGGTAAAGCTGAATGGCCCGACTGGCACGGTGGCATAAAGGTCAACCTCCTTGTAGCGGGATTTAGCTCCGAACTCATCAACAACATTATCGATAACGGCATAGGAACCCCACGTGCCGACGACAACGCCGATACCCGGAAAAGTGTAGGAAAGGGCTGGCTGAATGGCTGGTGAATCGCCGATATCTCCACCTCTCCATACATAGCTGCTGACAACGTCTGCGCCGATTTTAAATCCTTCAGCCTGGGCGGTACCGCCGAATCCGGCAAAAAGTGCTACTGCAAGGGTTAATAGTTTTGCTGTTTTTCTCATTGACACTCTCCTGTTTTTTTTGTGTTGTTGTATGGTCCAGTTATTTTTTCTTTTCTTGTAAAAAAACACTGAATTCTTTAATAAAACCTACCCTGTAATATAAAAAGTTAATAAAATTATACAAATAAGTAATAAAAATTAGGCAATAATCTCATTTTCCTTAATAAAGTGATGTTTTTTGTGATTTATCGGCGTTTGTTTTGAGGCTCGCTTCATGCTACATTCAGAGCATCTATTGAAGTGCTCCTGAAAAAAATAAAATTCCGTTCATGACGCAAGCTGAAATTGTGCTGCAAGGCGGATACTCCGGCTATGACGCCCTCAACAGCTTTATTGCATCATTTGCCGAGGCAGAGGGTTACAGCAGGTTGTTTTTGGAGCAGCTTCAGCTTTCCATGAAGGAGGTCTTTGTCAACGCAGTCAAGCATGGTAACAGCGAACAGAACAGCTTGAGTGTCTCCTGTACGCTCAGTGCTGCTGCTGGCACACTTCTCGCGTCCATCAGGGATTGTGGAAAAGGGTTCAATTTCGATGAACTGCCCAATCCTGTTGATCCCCGAAATCTTTTCCGTTTATCAGGAAGGGGGCTCTTTATTCTTCGCAGCATTGCCGAAATCATCGCTCTTGAACGTGACCGTGAGGGATCGGTGCTGACGCTGCGTTTCCACCCCTCCTGAATGGTCAGAGTAACATGCTCATGGCGGGCAAATATTCATAAACAGGTAAACAAACAACAAACAGATGGATGTATCACAAAGTGCAGTCTGGAGTGCTCTTGTAACACACAAGCAGGAAATTGAAAAACTGCATATCCGGGAGCTGTTTCAGCAGGATGGCGAACGGTTCAAGCGCTTTTCCATTCAGTGGGGCGAGCTCTTGCTCGACTATTCAAAAAACAGGATCACTCCCCGTACCATGGAGTTGCTTTTGGATCTCGCCCGCAGCGTTGAGCTCGAAAAAAAGCGTGACGAGATGTTTCATGGTGCGCAAATCAACTCTACAGAACAGCGTGCCGTGCTCCACACCGCCCTTCGCCGACCCCCGGGCTATTCGCTTCAGGTTGATGGCCTTGATCTTTCAGCAGAAATTGCTGATGTGCTCGCCCAGATGAAAGAGTGCTGTGAGAGGGTTATTTCGGGCTCGTGGAAGGGATATACCGGCAAGCGGATGACCGATGTGGTCAATATCGGTATTGGCGGTTCTGATCTTGGTCCCTTCATGGTAACCGAAGCGCTTCGCCCCTTTGCTCACGGCCAGCTCCAGGTTCATTTTGTCTCCAATATTGACGGAACCCATATCTCCGAGACGCTGAAAAAGCTTGACCCCGAAACAACGCTTTTCGTCATTGCCTCAAAAACCTTTACCACCCAGGAGACGCTGACCAATGCCATGAGTGCCCGTGCATGGTTTTTGACTCATGCCACCAGCCAATCGCATATTGCAAAGCATTTTGTGGCGGTATCAACCAACCGCGCAAAGGTTGTCGAGTTCGGTATTGATGAAGCCAACATGTTCCGGTTCTGGGAGTGGGTTGGAGGACGTTATTCCCTCTGGTCTTCAATCGGACTCTCCATAGCCCTCTTTCTCGGTTTTGACCGCTTTCAGGAGTTGCTCAATGGTGCCTATGCGATGGACGAGCATTTCTGTCATGAGCCTCTTGATCGCAATATTCCCGTTCTGCTTGCCCTGCTTGGCGTCTGGTACAATAATTTTTTTAATGTCTCCTCCCATGCAGTCATCCCTTACGACCAGTACCTGCACCGTTTTCCTGCCTATCTCCAGCAGCTTGATATGGAGAGCAACGGCAAGCGGGTTGACAAGCAAGGTCAGACGGTAGCTTATGCAACGGGGCCTGTGATTTGGGGCGAACCGGGCACCAATTCTCAGCACGCTTTTTTTCAGTTGCTGCACCAGAGTCCAAATTTTATTCCTGCCGATTTTATTGTGCCGCTCAAAAGCCAGAACCCGGCAGGGGAGCATCATGATATTCTGCTTGCCAACTGTTTTGCACAGACCGAAGCGCTTATGAAGGGCAAAAATGAGCAGGAGGTGCGTCTTGAACTTGAAGCTGCCGAAACTGAGCCATCGCAGCTTGAAGCCCTGCTGCCGCATAAGGTTTTTCCTGGAAATCGTCCGACCAACACCCTCCTTTTTGGTGAACTCAATCCTTTTGCTCTTGGAAGCCTCATTGCCATCTATGAGCACAAGGTTTTTGTGCAGGGCATTATCTGGGGGGTCAACTCGTTTGACCAGTGGGGTGTTGAGCTTGGCAAACAACTTGCAAAAGCCATTTTTCCGGAAATCCAGGGGGATGAGAGTGTTTCCAGTCACGACAGCTCAACCAACGCCCTCATCAATGCCTACCGCGAAGCTCGAATGAAGAAGATGGCTTGAGAGCTCCCGAAGCCATGAGATAAAGTTGATGACAAACAAGAAAAGCCGCCTTTTTACGGGCGGCTTTTCTTGTTTTCATTTCACACCTTATCCTGGTGCGGGAATTAGATGCTCAACTAATCTTTATTGTACATCGAGTCGTCTCCACTCTCTCCGGTACGGATACGATAGGACTCTTCAACATTCCAGACAAAGATCTTGCCGTCGCCCACTTCACCGGTATAGGCTGACTTTAAAAGACAGGCTACCGTTTTTTGAAGATTGATGTCGCGGACAACAATCGACAACGTCAAACGTGAAATGTAGTCAGTATTGGCCGAGCCGCGAAAGACATCCTTTTTTTTGCGTTCATTTCCAACCCCGTATGATTCGGTATAGGAAAAGAAGTCGATATCAATGGCGTGCAGTGCCGCTTTTACCTCTTCAAATTTTGAACGCCTTATGATTGCCTCTATTTTTTTCATAATTAGTTTTAATTTAACAGGTTAGTAAGTTAGTTGGTGTATGCTTCAGCGCCATGTTCAAAAACATCCAATCCTCCAACGCCGGTTTCACCTTCAGGCTCAACACGCAATTTAAAGGGATATGGCAACTTGTTGATCACCCACATAACAATCATCGCAACGGCAAAGGTTGTCAGTGCAATGATGGCATTTCCTACAAACTGCGCAAGAAAAACATTCCAGCCTCCTCCATAAAACAGCCCTGTTACAGGAGCAGAGTTGTCAGCGCCAAAAGGAGTGGCACATCCATACTCCCCTGTGGCAAAAAGACCTATTGCCCAGGTTCCGAAAACACCGTTAAATCCATGTACTGAAACTGCACCAACCGGATCATCAATACGAAGATATTCAAGCAGGTAGATGCCACCAAAAACAATTGCGCCTGCAACCAGGCCGATGATGACGGCTCCAAACGGTGAGACCCAGTAGCATGGAGCAGTGATGGCAACCAGACCACCAAGGAGGCCGTTCACGGTAAAGCCAACGTCAAACTTCCCTTTGAAAGAGCCAATATAAAAGGCCAGGAACATGGCACTCAATGCGCCGCTACAGGCAGCCAGTGTCGTATTTGCAGCCACACGGCCAACACCAATTGCATCCATTGCCGAGAGTGTGCTGCCGGGGTTAAAACCGTACCATCCGAACCACAAGAGGAATGCTCCTGTAACAGCAACCGGCAAGTTGTGTGCTGCTGGCAAACCGCCCCTCTCTTTGTCGTCCCGCAGGAATACGCGTCCGATACGTGGCCCTAATACGATGGCTCCAGCCAGCGAAACAACACCACCAATGGTATGAACAACCGTAGAGCCAGCAAAGTCACGGAAAGGGTTGCCCAATTCAGGCAGAAAATGTCCGGCACTACCCATGGTGACAAGGAAGCCGTCCGGACCCCATGCCCAGTGACCAATGATTGGGTAGATGAGAGCCGTTACAACAATACTGTAGAGAATGTCGCCACGGAAACTGGTACGCCCGATCATGGCACCCGATGTAATTGTTGAAGCGGTATCGGCAAAGGCAAACTGGAAGACCCAGTGAGCAAGAAGCGCAACACCAGTTGCCCCATAGGTGTTTGGTGCACCCTGCAAAAAGAACCAGTGCTGGCCAATAAAACCATTGCCTTCACTGAACATGAATGCGTATCCGATAGCCCAGAAAGAGATGCCGCAAATGGCCGTATCGAGCACGCACTCAATAAGCACGTTGACAGTTTCACGCTTTCTGGCAAAACCGGCTTCGAGCATCACAAATCCAGCCTGCATTCCAAAGACGAGGGCCGCAGCAATCAATGTCCACAGGGTATTGAGTGAGTTAATCAGATTTGTTTCAATCGGGGAATAGGTATCTGCTGCGATTGCAGGTGTGCCGATAATTCCGGCTAACGTGCTCATCGACAAGAGGACTAAGAGAAGCCCGATCATCTTTCCGGCAAAAATGGTCAGTCCAAGTTTCCAGTTTTTTTGTTTTGACATATTTTCCCTGATTCGGGTAAAATAGTGCCTCCTTTCGAGGCTGGCGGTTCCTGATTTCATGCGATTGCTATTTTGATGGTTAAAGAGTTACTCAGGTCAAATTTGTGTTTGTGAATTAATTGCTGTTAATAATTAAGGCTCAAGTCAAAAGTAATGGAATTTTTTTAATTAAAAAAGACATTTATGTAAAAAAAGTAAGGCTTTTTTTGTTTGACAACAAAAAACAACCTTTTTGTCGATACATGTGACTTTTTGTGCGAGATGTCGAATGGTTCTTGAGTGCCTTAAAAATATACGTATTGAAGATGGTTTTTCAGGTACCCAAGTACTTTAACTGGTCAGGCAGAGGTGGCCCGGGTTGTTGCCAGGGTGCAGGTAGAGGGGTCAAACGAGCGGACTGGCTACATGAGATTCTGGGGATCAACATCAACCGTAAAGGTGAGCCCTGCGGAACGGAAGCGGGCCATGATGTTGTCGCTCATCTGTTTGACAAAGAGAGGCGAGAGTTTGCCATCAAAGAGTTTTACGACAACCTGGTAGCGGTATCGTCCCCTTATTTTTGCAATACAGGCTGGCGCAGGTCCAAGAATGGCCCCTTTTTCTGCGGGAAGATAATGTGTCAGGGTCTTTTGGCAAGAGAGCGCTGCATTTTCAGCCTGCTTTTCATCCTCTGCGCTGCACTCAAATTTTATGAGCCGGGATGCCGGAGGGTAGTGGAGCTCCCTTCTTATGGCGGTTTCCTGAAGAAAAAACGTTTCATAACTCTCCTTTCCCAGTAAAAGAGCAGGAAAAACATCGTTCTCCATGTTGTAAACCTGGAAGTAGACCTCTCCGGGAATCGAAGAGCGCCCTGCACGTCCGGCAACCTGCGTGAGGAGCGAAAATGTCCTCTCTGAAGCGCGGAAGTCGGGGATGTTGAGCCCGATATCGGCCATGAGAACTCCAACAAGGGTAACGGCGGGGAAATCAAGACCTTTGGCGACCATTTGCGTGCCAAGCAGAATTCGCGCCTTGCGGTCATGAAACTCCTTTAAAATCCGGCCATGAGAGCCTTTTGTGGCAGTGGTATCGACATCCATACGGAGGATTTTTTCTTCGGGGAAGAGGGTTTTCAGCTCCTCCTCAATGCGCTCGGTACCACTGCTTTTATAAAAAAGATTGGTCGAAGAGCATTTCATGCACGACTCCGTGAACCTTGTGGTGTGGCCGCAGTAGTGGCAGCGAAGCTGTTTCTGGGTGGAGTGATAGACCAGGGGAATATTGCAGAAACGGCAGAAAGGGATATGACCACATGCAAGACAAAAAATACTACCGGCAAACCCTCTCCTGTTTTGCAGAAGAATAACTTGCTCGTCTTTTTCGAGACGGATCTCTATCTGACGGCAGAGGAGCTCTGAAATTGAAGCAGAAGCCTTTGGACTCTCTTTCATACGGATCAGTGTGAGCGAGGGCATTGTTGCCCCATCAACCCGATCCGGGAGCTTGACAAGCGTGTATTTGCCCGTAACAGCGTTGTTGAAGGACTCAAACGAAGGAGTTGCTGAGCCGAGCACGCAGATAGCCTTGCTGAACATTGCCCTCATGACAGCAGCGTCCCGTGCATGGTAGCGCGGATTGCGATCCTGCTTGTAGGCACTGTCGTGCTCTTCATCTACAATAATTGCACCGAGGTTTTCAAGTGGGGCAAAAATGGTTGAGCGGGCACCAAGGGCAATTTTGCTTTTTCCAAGCCGCAGACTATGCCATGCATCATATTTTTCCTGATTGCTCATGGCGCTGTGAAGAATGGTGATCTCCTCATGAAAATGCTCACGAAAGCGGCCGGCTGTCTGAGGGGTCAAAGCTATTTCAGGAACCAGCACAATGGCGGTTTTTCCTGCTGCAAGAACTTTTTTCAGCAGCTCGATATAGATCAGGGTTTTTCCGCTTCCGGTTACACCGTGAAGCAGAAATGTGCGGTATTCTCCTTTGTCGAACGCACCAATCAACTGCTCAAGCGCTCTTTGCTGTAACGCTGTCGGTATTTTTGGTGATTGCGGTGCTTCGGCAAAGCCGGTTGTAAAAAGGCTTGCCCTGTCCCTCAAAAATTTTTCAACAAATCCCTTTTTTTCAAGGGCGTTAAGCGTCACCCTTGAACTGCCGATGGTTTCAGCAAAAGCGCCGCTTTCATCCAGAGATGCCAGTTTTCTGATCGCTTCAAGCTGTTTCGGAGAGCTTTTCAGTACCTCTTCTATATTTTCCGGCAATGAGTTGCTCAGGCACCAGGCAAGTTTCTGGCGGGCTTTTGTGGATGAAAACTTTTTAGAGAGCCTCACTTCTCCTCCCCGTTCAAGCGCAGCAATGGTGCGGTAAAGCTGTTTTTTTCCGATACGGCGCTGCAACTGATGAACCGTCAACCGCTTCTCTACAATCATTACCTGCATGATGGAGCGCCGGAGTGCCGTGTTGATGACTTTCTGACCCTCAGACTTGAGCGTAAAATCCGTTATTTCAACGATATCATTCACCGTAGTCCTTACGGCCGCCGGGAGGGCGGCCGTAAGGGTATCAACTCTCCTTGTGAGATAATAATCCGCCATCCATTCGGTCAGCCGCAAAAGGGAAGGACTGAGCACCGGCTCTCCGCCGTAAAGCAGATCCAGCAGTTCCACGCTCGATACTTCGCCACTATCCTGGATTGTGAGACTCAGAATATAGCCTATTGAGATCCGCCCATTACCCGCTTTTACCGAAAGAAGTACCATACATCCTGTCTGGATATCAGGTTCCAGTATTTCAGGCACTACGGCGATAAAGGGTTCACCTCTGAATAACGTTTCTGTCCCGATCAGTGCGTACATGGTAATGAAAGAAAAAAAGCCAGTACAAAAGTACTGACTTTTTTGTTTGAAGGCTCTTTATTCGGGGACTCAGACACTCAGAACTTCAAGAATTCTGTCACGAATCTCTTCTACCTTTCCTGTCCCCTCTATCTTGTAATAACGCGGAGCATCAGGTTCGCCGTTCTTTGACAGGGTCAAATAGTATTCGATCAGCGGGGCGGTTTGAGCGTGATAGATCTGAAGCCGTTTTTTAACCGTATTTTCATGATCATCATCTCTTTGCACCAGAAGTTCTCCTGTTTCATCATCAACGCCAGCCTTTTTCGGTGGATTGAACTTCACATGATAGGTTCTGCCAGATCCAAGGTGTACACGGCGTCCGCTCATCCGTTCAATAATCTCTCGATCTGCAACATTGATTTCTACAATATGGTCGATGTGAATCCCATCTTTTCTCAACGATTCGGCCTGGTTGAGGGTACGTGGAAAACCGTCGAAAAGGCAACCATTGACGCAATCACTCTCTGTCAGGCGCTCTTTGACCAGACCGATAATAATCTCATCGGAAACAAGTTGCCCGTTATCCATCACTTTTTTTGCCGCGATACCAAGAGGAGTTCCTGTGCTAACCGCAGCACGCAACATGTCTCCAGTCGATATCTGCGGTATACCGAGGGTTTTTGATATATAGTTCGACTGTGTGCCTTTTCCGGCCCCCGGTGCTCCCAGTAGAATAATTCTCATCAAACTAATTTTATAGGGTTTTTTTTGTCGTAACAATCATGATTTTTGGCTTTGGCAGTCTTCTTTCTTCATCGGCCATATTGGCTGCGGGGGCGCTTGTCGATAATCCATTCTGTACTTCAGCGCCTGAAAGGGGAGATTCGGCCAAAAGAGCCTCATCATGTTTAGCGGCGGGTTTAAGCAGGATAGTCTGGGCAGGTTTTTTCTTGAATTCGATTGCGGTACCTTTTGGTGCACCACCAGGTTGCGCATGATGCTGCAACTGGAGATCATTGAAAATCTGCTGGGAGGCTGCAGCCGAGCCTTTGGTATCCAGTGAGCGATACTGGTAGTCCTCTTCGCTGATCATTTCTGTCCGGAATGCAAAATCCATGGCACCGAGCATCATTCTGATAGCACGGCGGCTTTCGCCAAGATCGCCCTTTGACTCTATGTGGGTTTCCGCTTTGGCATTAACCGTGGTAATGAAACGGCCATTGACATCCTTCTCCTCAAGAAGTCCGAAGGTAACGTTGATTTTCATGCCAAAAAGGATAAAAGAACTCACTTCGGCGCGAATGGTAACCATGCCGCCAACAGCAGTTCTTTCGCTTATCAGGCTCCAGCCGACCCAATGATCAATTTTACTGAGAATAAAATCTGATGCATCGGTGATTGGGCGGTCATACCTCCGTACCTTTAGCTCATTGAAGACGGGGGTTTCCGAGGTGTGTGTCGCATTGCTCGTAAGACCATGATAAGCTTTGGTAAATTCACTTCTGAACGGAATAAAATCGATCAACTCCATGATTATCAAGACGGTTAGAGATTATGATTGCGGGTTCTGCATCCCGACTGTTGCCAGTTGGCCACACGCCGCATTAATGGTAGAGCCGTAGCTTTTCCTGACGGTGACATGCAGTCCTGAATTCATGAGATACTGCTGGAACATCTCTCTGGCAGCGCTGTAAACAGGCTTGAATTTAATATTATTGATTGAATTGTAATCAATCAAATTTATTTTGCACAAAAAGGTTTTAGCAAACCGGGCAAGTATCTTTGCATCATCAAGTGAGTCGTTGATCCCCCTGAGAAGCAGATAGACAATAGTGACCGGCATTCCTGTTGATGAGCTGTATTCACAGAGTGATTTCCCAAGTTCCTTGAGTGGATATTGCCTGGCTGCAATCGGCATCAGTGACTCACGTTTCTCTTGATCGGCTGAATGGAGCGAGACGGCCAGCTTTGTCTTCATTCCCGATTTTCCAAGCCGCTGAATTTCAGGGATCACGCCGACCGTTGAAATGGTGATTCTTTTCTGCGAAAGGCAGAAATTGTAGTTTCTTGTGCTGAGGGTTGCAATAGCCTCCAGAACGTTGTCGGTGTTCAGGAGAGGTTCGCCCATTCCCATAAAGACAATGTTGGTAATGGCTTTGCCCGGCTCCCGTGCCGCAAGCAGTTCGTTGAGTGCGTAGATTTGACCGGTAATTTCTCCCGCGCTCAGATTGCGCCGGAACCCCATTCTTCCTGTTGCACAAAAAGGGCATTGCAACGGGCAGCCGATCTGTGACGAAACGCAGGCAGTCATCCTGTTTTCCGATGCAATCAGAACACTCTCCACTTTGTTCATATCTTGCAGCTCAAGCAGAATTTTCTCTGTCGGACTCTCGCAACTCTCTTCAAAGCACTCCGTATGGTTAACAGCTTTTAACTGGTGAATTGAAAAACTCTCCGAAAGCTTTTTGCGCAAAGCAAGACTGAGTATGGTCATGTCGTCAAAACTTGCAGCATGGTGGCTGAACAGCCACTGATGTATCTGTGTAGCCCTGAATGAAGGCTCTCCCAGCGCACTCAGTGCCTGTTGAAGTTCCTTGAGGCTCAAATCGGTTATATTATGGAGCGGTTCAGTCATCGAAAGGGATATTATTATGAAAAAAATCGGTCGTTCATCCTGAGAGTTCCGAGCACAAAATAAGCTTCTTCATGGATTTTATAGGGGAGGAGTTTTATTAATTCCTGAAAAAAAATTTACAGTCAGCGAGAGTACTGTGCTCGGGAGCATCATTGCGTCTGAACCGCTTTTTTGCAGTGCAGAGGCCAGACACGGCAGAAGAACCCTGGTTTTGAGCATTCCATCGCCACAGAGATGCTGGTAAATTTTGATCAACTCCTCGAAGCAAAGCGAGAGCAAGCGGGATGGAACAATAAACTGAAGTAACTTGTTATTCTGAAAAGCATTTTATACACTGCGGCAGCGATTCTGTTTCCCTCTGTTTTTTGTAATTTCTTTTGATTTAACACAACCCGCAACAAACAAGTACTCATGCAATACGCTCATATGCCGGCAGGCTATATAATTTCAACTCTCTTATTTAAAAAATTCGGCAAGTGTAATGTATCTTACAGAAAGTTTATAAGTTATGGTATGATTGGAGCTGTAGCTCCCGACTTTGATATGATTTATTTCTTTTTTCAAGATCATATCCTGCATCATACCCACAGATTTTACAGTCATTATCCCATCATCTGGTTATCACTGCTCCTTCTGTCAGCATTATGGATGCTGTTCGATAATTATCACAGTCAATATCCGGCATTGGCTGTGATTTTTACCCTTAATGGATTTTTTCACCTTATTTTAGATACCATTGGAGGTGCAATATACTGGCTGGCTCGACCTGGAATGGTCGGTGAATCATTTGCGATTGAACAATATCTTCCTTGGAGTTCAGCAAGTATTGAACTCGTTATTCTGCTCGGAGCATTATGCTTATCGGGTAAGAAGCTTATCATCTACTTGTATAAAGTAATAGATAATTTATAGGGTAGAAATGGGAGTTTGAACTGATCGGTCATGTTTTAATGAGCAATGTGCAGCGCAGTGCACGCCATGGGGTGCGATGGGCGGGTTTGCTGCCGGATTTCAGGGAAAGGGTAAGGCGGCACGTATTGGTGTCACACCTTTACCTCAATAATATCATCCCACCGTGTCGTATACCGTGCCGAAAGCCGCTTCTGATGTGGCTTCCAGCTTTCAGAATTTTCCGCCGCCAGCCTTACCGCACCGTTGCCATAGCGATGGTTGATGGCATCCATCACCTGCATGATCTTTGTATCCCGCTCATTCGGTGCAGGTACCTCCGCAGCAAAGAGCGAAAGCGTTTTCCGGCATGTTGCCTGCGGCACGATTCCGCTCACAAGAACACCAGCCTTTTTGTAGCTCTTGCCGGCACGAAAGATGCTGTCAAGCATGGTTTGTGCCGCCTTCAGAATCGCCACAGAGTCACTTGTTGGGCAGGGCAGGGAAGCCGTCCGGGTGCCCCAGTAGCGCTCGCACAAATCATCGAACGGGCTGGTAGCGATAAAAACAGTGAGCAGTGAAGCCAGAGAGTTCCCATGCCGCAGCTTCACCGCGCACTTGGCGGCAAACGTCGCTACGGCCTGTTGGAGCTCCTCCAGGCTGGTCACGCTGCGCCCAAAAGAGCGCGAAGTGCCTATGCTTTGCTTTGCAGGCCGCACCAGCTCTATCGGGAGGCAGGATTTGCCCTGCAGCTCAGCCTGAATTCTTGCGCCGACGATGTGCAGATGCTTGCGCACCCAGGCAGCGGGCGCAGCCGCCAGGTCAGCGGCGCTCTCAATTTGCTTTTCCAGCAGCAGCTTGCTCAACTGCCTCCCGATGCCCCAGATATCCTCAATCCTGGTGCGCTCCAGCGCCGCCTGAATCTCCGCATGGCTCCGGAGTATGCAGACGCCCTGATAGTGCGGGTTCTTTTTTGCCAACCGGTTGGCAATCTTCGCAAGCGTTTTGGTGGGTGCCATGCCGATACAGACCGGAATGCCGGTATTCAGCCTGACCGTCCGGCGAATGTGCCAGCCATACTCCTGCAGATCGAAGCGCGCGAAGCCCGTCATATCAAGAAAAGCCTCATCAATGGAGTAGACTTCAATCTCGGGAGCAAGGGCGGCCAGTGTCATCATTACCCGTGTTGACAGATCGCCATAAAGTGCAAAGTTTGAGGAGAAAACTGCCACATCATGCTGCTTGAGCAGTGGGCGGCACTTGAATTCCGGCATACCCATCTGGATTCCAAGCGCCTTGGCCTCTTCAGATCGGGCGATGATGCAGCCATCGTTGTTCGACAGCACAACGACCGGGCGCAAGCGCAGTGAGGGGTTGAACACCCGTTCACACGAGGCATAGAAGTTATTGCAGTCAACAAGGGCAAACATGGGGGTTGATCTCCAGTGGGTGGTTATCTTGGTTTGTGAATCACATAGGCGACAATACCCCACACCAGAAAGTCATTTTCTTCCGTGATTCTGATCGGCTTGAATTCTTGATTGGCCGCCATGAGGTAGATGCCATCTTTTTGCACCGCCAGACGCTTCACCGTAAACTCACCGTCAAGATAACAAACAGCAATAGAGCCCTCTTTGGGTTCAAGGGCCTTGTCGATAACCAGCAAGTCGCCATCATGAATGCCCGCATCAACCATCGAGCCGCCTTTAACCCTCGCATAAAAGGTTGCGGCCGGGTGTTTGACCAGCTCCTTGTTCAGGTCAAGGGCAAGATCCAGATACTCTTCAGCCGGTGAGGGGAAGCCCGCAGCGATTGCGGTACAGGCAAGCGGCA
This sequence comes from uncultured Chlorobiaceae bacterium, assembly GCA_903939765.1. GTDB lineage: Bacteria > Bacteroidota > Chlorobiia > Chlorobiales > Chlorobiaceae > Chlorobium. Next base: position 74,118 of record CAJAIK010000094.1, read on the forward strand.
GCTCAAGCTGCGTTGTGAAGTCCGGGGTAAAAAAGTCGAGCACCGGGCCAGCATGTATTCTGGTGAGTATCATCGTTTTTCCATGGTTTCATTATCGGAATATACATTCTGAAGAGGAGAAGGGATGCGGGATAAAATCTATGCACCAGCAGCGCAGGCGCATGTAGGGGCACGCCATGGCGTGCCTCTGGGAACAAAGGATTGCTGCCAACGGCCGTTTGAAGAGCATCAGGATTTTCTCCAGGGCGAATCATTATAACATCCCTCCGGAAATGGATATTATAATTTTGCACTCACTCCTGATATACCACCGGATCCGGCGAGTCTATCAAGGGATTGAGGCGAACCGCCAGAGAGAAAAGATAGGGGTAATCCTCTTTGATATGCTGCATATAGAGGATCCATTCCCGTATAAGATGACCGAAAACCCGCCTTATGTCGCCATTTATGTGTTCTTTGTCGCTCGGAGGAATACGATCGAACGACTTCCGGGCCTCAAGCTCTTCAACGATATGAAACGCTGCCCAGAGCAAGTCAGTAAAATTTTCATGCTCAAGCAGATTCTGGTTTTCCAGCAGGCTCAACAGGAAGCTCCGTTTTTCGGCCATGAACTGCTTCAGGCAGGGGAGGGCGTCACTATCGATGCTGATCCTCTGGTTGCTTCGGCGCAGATACTCGAGCGCTGCGTCAAAGTCCTGTTTTTTCCATGATCCGGTCATACTCAGGCGGTTTTTCAGCTCCTCCCTTCCGACCACGTGTTCCGATAACTCTTTCAGCAGGCGGTTGCCGAATTCACTGAAAAAGACGCCAATGACCATGTTCAGTTTTTTCATTACCGACTGGCGCTCCCTTTCCCTGAGAACCCTTTCGAAGAGGAGCGTGACGACGATGATGTAAATGGGCAGGAAGGCGAGATTGCCGAGAAAGCTGGCTGATATCTCCCTCAAGTTGCCAAAAATGATTAAATCAATAGCATAAAGGGCCAGCGATATGGCGAAGAGGGCGGACACCGTCCACACCTTGTTCAGAAACAGTTTTTTTAACATGAATACCCGTATTTTAACTGCGGAACCAAACAACCTGAAATACCTGTGCATCATAAACAAACAGGTAAAAACATTTCACCGTTCGCTGAGAAAAGAAAACTGATTCAGGACAACAACCGGTTTAATTTTTTCGTCTCCTGTCATCGGCTTGTTTGTTATCGGTTGATACGGTTCGATAAAATTCGGTACTGGACGTTTTTTTTGAGCGTAGTGGTCGCTTTGGTGCTCTTTTTCAAGTTTTTAACCCGCACTATCGAAATTATAAAGTATTATATAAACATTTTACAGTCTCAGTAAATCTTTTGCGTGTTCTCTGATCAGTTTCCTTGAAGCGACCTCTGCCAGGACATCACCACCGCTTATGAACACGAATAACCATTAAACCCGGTTCATTATCATGAAATCATTCAGGGAGTTCGTCAAGGTTACGGTTGCTTCGTGACAAATTCCAGGAATAGAAATGACGCACGAAACCAAAAGTTGGCGATTACAATGCTCATCTTCACCGTCTTCCTTGGGGCTGTACTTCTTTTCAGCATGGAGCCCCTTGTCGGTCGACTCTTAACACCCTATTTTGGCGGTGCAGCTCATGTGTGGCTGATCTGCCTCATGTTCTTTCAGGCCATGCTTCTGCTTGGGTATCTCTACGCCCATCTTCTCGTTCGGAAACTGGGAGCCTGGCATCTGCTTTTCCTGACGGTTCCGCTGATAAGCCTGCCTTTGCGGATTGGTGCGATCGCAAATCCCGGCACACCGGTTCTCGCCGTTCTCGTGACTCTGGTCGTCCATGTTGCACTCCCGTTTGTTGCACTTTCAACCACAGCAGTGGTTGCTCAGGCATGGATAGCCAATTCTCAGGTTGGTCGCAATAGAGAGCCATACCCACTTTATGCCGCTTCAAACGCCGGTTCACTCCTTGCGCTTCTTGGATATGCTTTTTTGATTGAACCACTTTCCGGCCTGCGGCTCCAGAGCCTCGTATGGTCAGGGGCTTATATCGTCTATGTGTTGTTCGTCCTGCTCACCTGGCTGAAAATAAGGTCAGACAAGGAATACAGGGAATCCACGAAAACAACCAGTGAAACCGTAACGCCAAAACCGCTAACGCATACCGTTTACTTGCCATGGATTTTGCTGAGCGCCCTTCCTTCTGTTTTTCTTATGGCGACGACCAACTACCTGACACTTGAAGTAGGTTCATTCCCCTTCGTATGGGTTATTCCTCTTGCGCTTTATCTTGGCAGTTTTATCGTGACATTTCGCACGCACGGAGGAGTGCCAAAATTTCTGAAACTATTCTGGCCGGAACTCTTGATAGCAGCGTTTGCATTGTATCTGTTGGGGCTTGCGATGTGGCCTGTGCTTCTTGTTCAGTTATCGGTTTTTTTTGCAATCTGCATTGTTGCTCACGGAACGCTCTATGAGTTGCGTCCCCCCGTAAGCCTTCTTACACGCTTTTATCTCTCTTCGGCGTTCGGTGGATGGATAGGCGGTGCATTCGTCAGCCTTGTGGCGCCCCATGTGTTTCGTGGGCTCTTCGAATACCCCCTCGCATTGATACTCTTTGCTGCCCTTTTCTGGTGGCAACGTGATAAGGCCTTCACTAACTTCTGGCCTGACGCCTCACGCTTTGTTGCGTGGAGCCGTATGCTTGTAATAGGGATTTTAGTTTTTCCGATTTTGGGCTGGGTCACAGCATCGGTCAACAAGTCGACAAAATTTCGGTACCGAAACTTTTACGGGATTTACCGCATCGTTGATCAGTCTTTGGAAAACAACTCTATGGCAGTGCGGCAGCTTGTTCACGGGAGTACGTTGCACGGCTCCCAATTTCTCGATCCATCGTTGCGTTTAGAGCCCACATCCTATTATTATCAGGGAGGACCTGTATCTGAGGTATACAAACTCGTACCATCTCCTCGCCGGATGGCAGTGATAGGTCTCGGCTCAGGAACGATAAGTACGTATGCCCGGAAAGGTGATCTGCTCGTGTATTATGAGATAGACCCTGACAACGAAAAGATTGCCCGCGAATGGTTCACCTATCTTAAGGAGTGCAAAGGCAGCTTACGTCTAATAGAGGGTGATGGCCGGCTCTCAATGCAGGCCCGGAAGGGGGATAACATGAAATATGATGTTCTTACCATAGATGCCTTTACCGGGGATGGTATCCCGACCCACCTCCTGACCAGAGAAGCCATGAGTGTCTATCTTGATCGATTAGTTGAAAAGGGCATCATTCTCTTCCATATTTCCAACCGTTATTATGACCTGCGACCAGTGCTCAAGTCCACGGCCTCTACGCTGGGCCTTTTCGGTGCAATGAATAACCTGGGAAAGAAAAGCAAAGTAAAGGCCCCATATGATGATGGGCAGTGGGTAGCTTTGGCTCTGGATCCTGCGAGGCTTCGCCCATTGATTGACGGAGGCTGGACAGCCCTCGGGAAGGGGGATGGCCTAAAAGATATGGCACCCTGGACGGACGACTATATCAATGTGCTCGGGGTATGTCGAGTCATAGGTAAGTAGAATAGGTATAACTAAATAATGCTATATTTCAGTATATCTGGTGCAAGAAAAACAGATGAAAAGTCCCAAAAACCTTGCACGTCGAAAACGCCGTTTCATGTATCAACCGAAGTATTACCATCGTTCCATTGAGAACCTTCATCGGCCTTTTGATGGCAAACATGACCGTACCAATCGCCGGGTAAAGCTGGCCGGAAGGATGTCGTTCTTCGGTCCCGTTCAGAGCGAGGAGATGGGGTGGCATCAACCATTGTTGCGCCAACTTGTCGATCTTTCGACTTGTCATTCTTACAATCAAGTAATCGTTCAATCATACAATATGTAATTACTACAATCAAGCAATCTATCATTTCCGTATTGGATTCAGGAAGGGTAAAACATTTCACTCTTCAAAAAATATTCCCGCCGGTTTTCTCTGTTTATCTTTTATCTTTCAACAACATTTCCGGTTTGTACTGTAACGGAGCGGGGAAGAGAGTGTATGGAAAATGAAAGTCTGTTTTTTTTAAAGTTACAACCAACTAATGATAGTACCAGAGTATGGTCGGACGCTTAGTACCGCAGAATGGTCTCCGATTATTGATGCGCTTCTTGAGGGTCAGCATTTTGTTCTTACCACCCACGAAAATTCTGATGGTGACGGTCTTGGCAGCGAGGTTGCCCTTGCAAGGGTGCTCAAGGCGCTCGGCAAGGAGGTGACGATTGTCAATCCCACGGAAGTTCCGCCGAATTATCTTTTTTTAAAGAAACTCTATCCAATAACCCTTTTTGACAAGAAGAGTGAGGAGGCCATTCAGGAACTATCGCTTTGCGATGTTGTTGTTCTGCTTGATGCCAACCTGCATGAGAGGATGGGCTCGCTCTGGCCTCATGTGAGTTTTTCAAGAGAGCTTGGCGCACTGAAAATTGTCTGCGTCGACCATCATCTTGAGCCGGATGATTTTACTGATGTGATGGTGTGCGAAAACTACGCTTCATCGACTGGTGAGCTTGTTTATGGCCTGATTTATGCCCTTCAGGAGCGTTTGGGTTGTGATCTCTTTACTCCGGAAGTTGCCGAGGCGCTTTATGTTGCCGTGATGACGGATACCGGTTCATTCCGCTTCCCCAAAACGACACCCTATGTTTATCAGCTTGCCGGAGACCTTGTGAGCAAGGGGGCTGATGCGTCGGCGATTTATGACCGCATCTACAACTCCCTGACAACCTCGGCGCTCAAACTTCTTGGTGCTGCCCTGAGCGCAATTACCATTCTTGATGAGGGCGATATTTCGTGGTTGTTCATTTCGCAGGATATGATCAAGGCGACCGGAAGCAAATTGTTCGATACCGATCTTATCATTCGTTATCTTCTCAGTGTTCCTTCGGTTCGTATAGCCGTGCTTATTGTCGAGATGCAGGATGGCCGAACCAAGGCAAGTTTCAGGTCTCGTGGCAACATCTATGTCAATCAGTTTGCCAAGAAATATGGTGGTGGCGGCCACATGAATGCTGCCGGGTGTCTTTTTCAGTTCTCTTCTGACAAGGCCCAGATGGTTTTGCTCGAAGATCTTCGCCTCTTCCTTAAGGATATTAAAGAGTAATTGTACTACCGTAAACATTGATTATTGAACTTCTATGAAAATAACAGTAACAACAAGCGATCTTGCCAATGTGGAGAGTGCTTTTCTTGCTTTGCCGTTCAGCAGTGGTGAGTTGAAAATAGAGGGCACAACAAGGCTTGCAGGGTTTGGAATTGAATTGCAGGCTTTAAAAGATTTTAAGGCTGAGGTTGGCGAGGTTGTTGTTTTGTATGGCCAGAATGCTAACGGCTCAGCTTTGCGGATTGCACTGCTTGGGCTTGGCGAGGCAGTAACCCTTGATGACTGGCGAAAAGCTGCGCGTTCTTTTGCGTCCAGAGCAGTGGATATGAAAATCGAACAAATTGCTCTTGACTGTTCGGATATTGAGGCTCTTGCCGTTACGGCAGGCCAAAGTGTTGCAACGCTTGCGGCCGCTTTTGTTGAGGGCTGTTATGGTGGCTCATACCGGTTTGATCGCCTTAAAAGCGGTAAGCTCGATAAAAAGGGTTCTGGCGAAAAGTCGAAAGGCATTACTGAGCTTCTTTTGCGGGTTGATGTCGGCGCCGGTGAGGAATGTGAGAAGGGTGCTGCCGAAGGAAGGATTGTTGGTTCATGCCAGCAAATGGCCAGAGATCTGGTCAATTTACCAGGGAACTATCTGCAGGCTGTCGATATTGCCAAGGCGGCAGAGGGGTCCGGAAAACTCTATGGTTTCGATGTGACCGTTTTTCATAAAAAAGAGATAGAGTCTCTTGGCATGGGCGGTCTGCTTGCGGTCAATAAGGGGAGCCATCATCCTCCGGCATTCATTATCCTCGATTATAAACCAAAAGGAAAGGTAGAAAAAGTTGTCGCACTTGTCGGCAAAGGAGTGACCTTTGATTCAGGCGGTATTTCGCTCAAGCCATCGGAAAACATGGGTGAGATGAAGTCGGACATGTCGGGGGCTGCAAGCGTTCTGGGAGCGGTTGAGGCCGCGGCTCGTCTCGGGCTTCCTGTTCGTATTATCGGCTTAATTCCGGCTACGGACAATATGCCTGGCTCTACTGCCCAGCAGCCGGGCGATGTGATTACCACCTATTCAGGCATTACGGTTGAAGTTGGCAATACCGATGCCGAGGGTCGCCTTATCCTTGCTGATGCACTGAGCTACGGAAAAGAGAAGTTTGAGCCTGATGTGATTATTGATATTGCAACATTGACCGGGGCCTGTATTGTTGCGCTCGGCTATTCGGTTGCCGGTTTTTTCAGCAACAACGACAAGCTTGCTGATGCTATTTTTCAGGCAGGTGAGCACTCTGGTGAAAAAGTATGGCGTTTGCCGCTTTGGGATCTTTATGCCGAGCAGATAAAGTCTGAGGTAGCCGATGTCAATAATACCGGTGGCCGCGGAGCAGGCACGGTTACGGCGGCCAAATTTCTGGAGAAATTTATTGATGGTCATAAAAACTGGGCTCATATTGATATTGCAGGGCCTTCATTTGCACCCAAGGGTGCAGGCAAGGTGAATGGCGGAACAGGTTTTGGTGTCAGCCTGCTTCTTGAAGTGTTAAAAAAGTTGGCTTAAAACAACTCGGTAACCAGCCTGTCAGTTTTGGCCGTGCAACACAAACCTGAACTCTCATGAAGGACGTCTCGCAAAATCCTGTAGTGATTATTCCCGGTGTGCTTTTCTGGGATACCCTGTACGATACGATGAAGGAGGTGCTTGCAGGTTATATTTCAAAAGAGCGGGTTGCCGTGGCACCGGTGACGCTTGTTGACTGGATAGGGTTTCCTCTTTCGCCGGAAAAATCAACAAACCGGGTGATGAAGGCTGTTGACCGTGCAGTCAGGGATATGGAGAAAAAGTTTCCTGACGAACCGGTAACGCTCGTGGCTCACAGTGGAGGGGGAACCGTTGCAATGATCTATCTTCTTGAAGAGTTATTTCAGGGAGATGTTTATCATAGGGCGCGAAGGGTTTCGAAGCTGGTTACGCTTGGGACGCCCTTTCACACTTATGAGCACTATGCGAAGATAAAGACAGATTTTATATTCAGTCATCTGCGAAAGGATTTTTTTGAGCGTTGCCGTGTTGTTTCTGTCGTCTGCGATAAGTATCATGGTAATGATCAGGGTAGTTTTGTAGAGAAAACGTGTTTCAAGTTTTACAAAAGCGTTCAGGAGAATGGTAAGGTATGGGGAGACGGGATTGTCCCGGCAGAAAGCTGTTTTCTTGAAGGTGCTGAAAATGTTACTATTGCAGATGCAGGACATCTTCCAACACCGCATACCAGATGGTATGGTACAAAAGAAGGGATAAAACAATGGATTCAATGGCTGTAAGGGATAGTCGGCTCAGGATTGCCGGGGTTGTTTTTTTTGCCGTTCTTCTGATGCTCTCTTCGTGTAATCCGGAGAAGCAAAAGACGGATCCACGGCAGGAGCATGTCGAGTCAATGATGGCTATTCTTGCCCAGGTACAGAAAAATCTTGGACGGATTCAGCAGAAAGAGGCTGTTGTTGAACGGCTCTCTTCCGGGATTGAAGGCAAGGAGGCGACGAATGTTGAGCAGATCGGCAAGGATATCATGACGAGTATCCGTTTTATCGATTCATCTCTGGTGTCAAGCAAAAATCTTTTGCGGAAGCTTGAAGAGGAGAATCGCTCATCATCCTATCGTGTTGAGTCTCTTGACCGGCTTGTCTCAGAGTTGAGAATTGCCATTAACACAAAGGACCAAGAGGTCACTGCGCTCAAGGGTCATGTCCAGAAACTGAACAATCAGGTCTCTTCACTTATTGCAACAGTTGATGTGCTCGACGAGTATATTCAGGGTCAGGAGGGTCAGTATTATACAGCCTATTACATTTCAGGTACTTTCAACCAACTTGTTGCCAAGGGTATTCTTGTGCGGATTAATCCTCTTGAAAAACTCTTCGGCAGTGAGTATCGTCTTGCTTCTGACTTTAATGTGAATCTTTTTAAAAAGATTGATATTACGGAAACGAGGGATCTTTTTTTTGACAAGCCGCTGAAAAACCTGAAAATCATAACACCACATACCGTCGGTTCATACGAACTTGCCGGTGGCAAAACCTCATCGTTGCTTCTTATTCGTGATGAGAACGCTTTCTGGCAGAAGTCTCGCTGCCTTGTGATTGTTCTTGAGGATTGAGCAGGAAAAACAGGGACGATGAGTTATTTGTAAATTTTAACCAGATTCTTTTTTTGTGAAAATAACCATATTCGGTTCAGGTTATGTCGGGCTCGTCACCGGAGCGTGTTTTGCGGAGGTCGGTAATGATGTTCTTTGTGTTGATATCGATCAGATGAAGATTGACAGTCTCAATGAAGGCAAGATACCTATTCATGAGCCCGGTCTCGATGAAATCGTTGCTGAAAATATAAGGGAAGGGCGACTGCGCTTTACCTCAAATCTGCGCGAGGGAGTTGAATTTGGACTTTACCAGTTTATTGCTGTAGGAACTCCTCCTGATGAAGATGGTTCCGCTGATTTGCGTCATGTACTCAGTGTTGCAGAAAGTATTGGCACCTTCATGCATGAGTACCGGATTGTAATCAACAAATCGACCGTGCCTGTCGGTACGGCTGACCTCGTAAGGGATAAAATCGGTTCGGTTCTGGCCAGCAGAAAAGCGGAGATTGATTTTGATGTGGTTTCAAATCCAGAGTTTCTCAAAGAGGGTGATGCGGTCAACGATTTCATGAAACCGGAACGAATTGTTGTCGGCGTCGATAATCCGCGTACCAAAGAGCTTCTTCGTTTTCTTTACTCTCCCTTCAATCGCAGTCATGAGCGTTTTATCGCCATGGATGTTCGTTCGGCCGAACTGACCAAGTATGCTGCCAACGCCATGCTTGCAACAAAAATCAGTTTCATGAATGAGATCGCCAATATTGCCGAGCGGGTTGGTGCCGATGTTGAGGCTGTAAGAAGGGGCATAGGCTCTGATTCGCGGATTGGGTTTTCTTTTATTTATCCTGGGATAGGCTATGGCGGCTCCTGTTTTCCCAAGGATGTTCAGGCGCTCGAAAGAACAGCACACAAACATGGTTATCATTCACGGATTCTCCAGGCTGTCGAGGCGGTCAATCATGACCAGAAAAGTACTCTGGTCAGAAAGATAAGGGGGCATTTTTCTGACGATATTGAGGGTCGCGTTTTTGCAATTTGGGGGCTCTCTTTCAAGCCGAATACCGACGATATGCGTGAAGCTCCGAGCCGCAGGGTTATTGATGAGCTTTTAAGTGGCGGCGCAAGGGTAAGAGTGTATGACCCGGTTGCCATGAATGAGGTCAGAAGAATTTATGGTGAAAGCGATGAAATCTTTTATGCCTCAAATCCGGAGGAAGCCATAAAAAGTTCAGACGCCCTTGTCGTGCTGACGGAGTGGCTGGTCTTTCGCAGTCCTGATTTTGAGATGATTAAACGTGATCTCTCTCATCCGGTCGTTTTTGATGGAAGAAATATTTACAGCCCTGATTTTATGGAGCAGTCGGGATTTACCTATTACTCCATAGGCCGGCCCCCACGGGGAGTTATCTGAGACCCTGTTCCCATTGCCTGCACTGGTGATGCAGTGGACCGTTTCCACTCCCGAGACGGTAAGCTGCACCTGCCAGCAGAGCTTCATTAAGATAGTTTTTTGCCTTTTCCACAGCACTCTCCATTTTCTCTCCTCTGGCCATGAATGCCGCAATTGCCGATGAGAGGGTGCATCCGGTACCATGAGTGTTGTCGGTCGTGATTTTTTTTGAGCTGAACCAGTAAAAACGATTGTCATGCAGAAGGCAGTCGCAGCAGTTGTCATCCTCACTATGCCCTCCTTTTACAAGAACTGAGGTCGCTCCGGTTTCAAACAGTTTCATCGCAGCCTTTTCTATGGATTCGCGAGTTGCCGGTACCTCTCTCATGCCCAGGAGCCGGGCGGTTTCCGGCAGATTAGGTGTAATAAGTGAGGCAAGGGGAAAGAGCTCTTTTTTCATGAGTCTGATTGCCTCTTCCGAAAGAAGGGAGATTCCTCCCGAAGAGGCGAGAATGGTGTCGAGAACAACCGGGGGAGTGCCTTGCAATTCTTTCAGCAACGTGGCAACCGTTTTGATAATGCCGATGCTTCCAAGCATACCGATTTTTACCGCATCAATCGGGATATCAGACGCAATGGTCCTGAATTGCTCACTCACACTGGCTTCGTTAACCGGGTATACGGCGTTGATTCCTTTTGTGTTTTGGGCGGTGAGGGCTGTTATGACTGACAAACCATAACACTCCAGTGCGGCAAATGTTTTGATATCTGCCTGAATTCCAGCTCCGCCGCTCCCGTCAGAGCCAGCAATGGTGAGAACCGTTGTGAATTTTTTTTTCATGACCGGCTTCTGTTTATGGAAGAAAGAAGTTTTTGTGTGGCGAGGGCTGGGTCCTGCGCTCTGCTGATCGCCGAAATAACGGCAACCCCCGATGCGCCGCAGGAGATAAGCGATGCAGCGTTTTCATGGTTGATGCCTCCAATGGCAATAATCGGCAAAGAGAGAAGGGCCGTTGCTTGTCGGAGGGTTTCGGGGCCTAACGGAGAATAGTCCTTCTCTTTTGAAGAGGTCGGAAAGATATGGCCGAAGCCGATATAGTCGGCACCATCATTTTCTGCCTGCATCGCCTCATGGAGGGATGAGGCAGAAATTCCGATAATCCGATGCTCTCCGAGAAGTTGCCGCGCGGCTGCAATTGGCATATCCTGTTGCCCGAGGTGTACGCCGTCGGCTTTGCTCGCCATGGCAATGTCCACACGGTCGTTGATGATGCAGAGTGCGTGGTGTTCGTGGCAAAGTTTGCAAATTTCAACAGCCCATAAAAAAAGCTGGTTCCCTGATGCATGTTTATGGCGGAGCTGGATTATGGCTGCTCCTCCCTTGAGGGCCTGCTTTGCAAGGGAGAGCGGGCAGAACGCCTCATCGGTTATGACGCAGAGAAATGGTGAGGAGGGCATCACAGGCGTCATGGATTAATATGGATATAAAGTTCTTCAATCGTTTCTGCAAATCGGGCAGTGTCATGAAAGAGGGAGAGTGCGGCGATTCCGTAGGCGCCTTTTGCCATGCAGAGCGGAGCGTTTTTTTGTGTTATACCGCCCAGTGCAAAGACGGGAAGGGAGGTTGCCTGGCAGAGCTCACCAAGTTTTTCGAGACCCTGAGGTGGGCCGTATATTCTTTTTGAGGGGGTGTCAAATACCGGGCCGAAAAGTAAATAATCAGCACTGGCTTTTTCGGCAAGGTGCAAGGCGGATTGAGAATGAACACTGCATCCATAGATTAGTGTTGGAGCAATCGTTCTAAGCACTGTGGCTGAACAGGCGTTTTCCGGCAGATGCACTCCGTCAAGTCTGGCTGCAAGGGCAAGATCAACACGCTCATTAATCAGCAAAAGAGTGCCTTCGGGAAGCTCGATTTCGCGAGCTTTGAGGGCCAGCGTTAACAGTTCTTTTGCGTTGAGCTTTTTTTCCCGGATCTGTACCATGCAGGAATGAGAGCGGGGGAGGAGGGCAAGTTGCTTGAGAAGCAATGTGCCATTATCAGCACGTTCCTCTCCGCTGCTGATGAGACAGAGACGGGGAAGGAAAGCTTTTTTTTTTGTTCGATTATCATTCATCTGTTTAAAATACTTTGATTTGTGATGGACTATAAATAATATTAACGGTAATACCAACTAACAGGTTTTCCTGTGTTTGCCGTTCGTGTCACCATCTTGTTCTTGAGGCGTTTTTCCTGAAACCATTGCTTCAGAATAGCCTGCAGCAACAGCTTCCGTAACTCCCAAATCTCTTTTATTAATGGGCATCATCGAAGAAAAAATCACTCGGATCGGTTTCATTTTGCCGCAGTTGCCAACCGCAGCAGGGCTTTATTCTCCTGCTATCCGGAGTGGAAATCTGGTCTATACATCAGGTCAACTTCCTCTTCTTGACGGGAAACTGGTTGAGCCGGGCGGGATGGGCAAGGTTAATGAGGAGTGTAAAGAGGATGCTGCCAACGCGTCAAAAGTTGCAATACTCAATGCGCTTTCGGCAATTAAATCGGTGACGGGAACACTTGACAGTATTGAGCGAATTGTCAAACTTACCCTTTATGTCGCCAGTGAACAGGACTTTTCGAGCCAGCATATTGTTGCTAACGGGGCGTCGTCATTGCTGCATAAAATTTTCGGGGAGCGGGGAAGTCATGCAAGAAGTGCTGTGGGTGTTGCGGGATTACCACTCAATGCAAGTCTTGAGATTGAGCTTATTGCCCAGTGTAAATTCCCTGTTATATAGGGGTATCGGCAAAGTTTACTGTTACTGATTATTATTTTAATACTGCAATATACCAGCCTCCAATCACAACCGCCAGTCCATAAGAATATCTTATCTCATGATGATTTGTTGATAACAAATCATCATGAGATGTTTTTATTTGTAATAAATAACTTTTGTTATTGTTATGTTTTTTTTGTTGAAAAGTAGTCCCATTTTTTGTGGAAAGATCGGCCTTTTATTTTTTTATTTCTGTTATAAATTTTATTTTTATATGCTAATGTTTTGTTTAATAGAAACAATATAATTTGTTTTAATTGAATCACTTATATTATCTTTATTGACAAAAACTTTAACTTGTTAATTATTTTTTTATAATGATTTTTCATTTATTTGTTTTTGGTTTTTATGCAATATCTTTGTTGTGTTTCGTATGCGATATTGTATCTGTTGTTATTGTTTTTATCTTCATTATTTTTTTAAATGCATTGGTATTTATGTTGGTATTTGCTGCGATCAGGTGCGTTGTTCTTTTGTGGTAATACTTTTTTTAAATTTCTTTTTTGTTGGTGATAATATCGATGCTGATGTTATTTCTTTTTTGTTTATAGTGTTTGCTCCGGGATATTGTTTATTTGTTTAAAGGGTGGCAGCTTCTCTGGTGTTGTGACGTTGCCGGGTAGTGTGGTTTGTTGATTGTGCAATGTTTTTTTGTGATTTGGATTTGTGATCGGTAAACTGTAACTCACAGAAATAATCAGGCCCATTCTCTTTTGCTCTTAACAATCCCTTTATGTCCCGTGTATTGATCATCGTTATCGTGTTCGTTTGTGGAGCTATTGCAGGCTGGAGTTTCAGTGGAGGGCGGCAGAACGGCGGTTCCCGGTCACAGAATAAAATCATTGAGGCCTATGGTTTGATGAAGGATTTCTATGTTGATGAAGTTAATGGTGACAGTCTTGCGGCGGCAGGTATCCAGGGTATGGCAGAGCATCTGGATCCTCATACGGTTTATCTGGAACCGGAAAAGGTATCCTATTCGCAGGCAGAGTTTGACGGTAATTTTGATGGCATTGGTATAGAGTTTGATGTTATTAACGATACGCTGTTTGTCGTAACTCCCCTTTCGGGAGGGCCGAGCGCAGCAGTTGGAATTTCATCCGGTGATCGAATCCTCGCCATTGACTCTGTTTCAGCGATTGGAATTACACAGCAGGAGGTGCTCAGAAAACTGAGAGGAACCCGCGGGACCCGGGTGCAATTAAAAGTGCTCAGACCTCTCAGTGGAAAGTTGATTGACTTTCTGGTGACCAGGGGAAAGATATCGACGTCGAGTATTGATGCTGCTTTCATGATTGATCATCGTGTGGGGTATATTCGATTGAGTCGTTTTATTGCAACGACGGCTGATGAATTCCGCAAGGCTCTTGCTTTGTTGAAAGGGCAGGGTATGGTTCGGCTTGTGATTGATTTGCGGGGAAATCCGGGAGGGTTTCTTGAACAGGCTGTGGCGGTTGCAGATGAATTCCTCGCTAAAGGGCAGTTGATTGTCTACACGAAAAGCCGCCATGGAGGTGCTGAGGATTTGCGTTACACGGCAAGGTCTGGTGGCAGTTATGAAAAAGGTGATCTGATTGTGCTGGTCGACAAGGGAAGTGCATCAGCATCAGAAATTCTTGCTGGAGCACTGCAGGACAATGGGAGGGCTCTTGTTGTCGGTGAGCTCTCTTTCGGTAAAGGTCTGGTGCAGCGTCAACTTCCGTTTGCTGATGGTTCAGCTCTTCGCATGACCATATCAAGGTATTATACTCCTTCGGGTCGACAGATTCAGCGTGTTTATCGAAAGGGTATTGCAGGGCGTGAACATTATTTTCAGGATGCGATGACAGAGGTTCGCCCGTGGAAACTCTTCACTCGTCCTGATAGTTTATTGTACTTGCGGAACGATGAGGTTTCTGTGTACAATACGGCTTCATTGCCGCGACAGGTAGCAGCTCTGACCCTGAAGAAAACAAAGGTGCAAAGCAAGCTGGCTGAACTGAAAGATGCAGGAGGCATTATTCCTGATTTTTGGGTGACCTCGAAGAGCTATTCGGATTTTTATCAGAAACTCTCTCAGTCAGGCTCTTTTGATGACATAGCGAGAAAGCTTCTTGATAATCCTCGAAGCTTGACTCAGCTTTACCGTAATTCGCTTGAGCGCTTCATTGCCGATTATTCTGAAGAGAGTCATTTTGAAGCTCTTGTTATCAAGACCTGCAGGGAAAATAAGATTGACTTTGATCGGGTTGGTTTTATCCGGGATAGAAAATACATTGTACGAGCGGTAAAGTCGAAAATTGCTCATCAGCTTTTTGGTGCTGAGGGCCAGTTGAGGTTTTATGTGCTTCATGTTGATCCTGTCGTCAGGGTAGCCGAAACGGTGCCAATCAGAAGGCAGTGAATGAACAGGGATGGGAATGTGAGGTGAGCTGGCTGTTTTTTTTAATCGTTTAAATCTTTTTTTTATGTCGATACTTGAAAAAATCAATGATGCGACCTGTACGTTACGACTGAAAAATGAATGGCTTAAAATATTTACCTGTCCGGTTCCAAGTTCTGATTTTCTCTCGTTTGTTACCATTGCGACCATTGATGCGCCCCAGCATGCGGTTTTGAGTCTTTTATATGATATCGAAGTTGCTACCGAGTGGGTCTGGAAAACCAGAGAGATGCGTCTGCTGCAGGAGTTGAGCGAAGATGAGGGGCGGATTGTTTATCAGCTTGTCAGTGCTCCATGGCCTGTTTCTGACCGCGAAATCATAACCCGGTCGCAGGGGTATATGGATCCCGAAACATCTGAAGTGTTTATCAAGCTTGAGTGTGTGGCGGATTATCTGCCCAAAAACGATAAATATGTCCGCGTTCCTGAACTTCAGGGAGGGTGGAACATTATTCCTCTTTCAGAGAATCAGTGCCGGGTTGTTTTTCGCCTTCATATCGAACCGGGCGGAGAGATTCCATCCTGGCTTGCCAATATCGCAGTTATTGATACACCCTACCACACCATGGTCAACTTACGCGAAATGGTGAAGAAGGAAAAGTACATGACACCAGTCGATGCTCCGTTCAATAAATCCGCAAAAGATGTTATACAGCATTATGAAAAATTTATAACAGAGTGATTTGTTGGTGTTTTGTGGCAGTATCGTCAATAATATTACAAAAGAGAGAGTATGGATATCGCAATGATTCTTCAGGGGAATTGGGATTTTCGCGTTGAGCATAAGGGAATCAAAATATATTCTTCGCGGGTAAGCGGTTCTGATGTTTGCGGTTTCAGGGGGGAGACAGAAGTACCGGTATCGTTAAAAAAGCTGATAAGCCTTTTTCACGATATGGCAAATTATCCCCGATGGGTTCATCAGCTTGCCGATATGGATATCCTTGAAAAAACTGATGGAGTCGAGTATGTTATGCGCCAGATTATCAATACTCCATGGCCATTGCAAAAGAGAGAGATTATTCTGCGTACGGGGCTTGTATCGGCAGGAGATAATGCCATAGGGGTTACCATGAAAGGGGAACCGGATTATCTGCCGGATAATCCGAAGTACCATCGGGTGCGTCACTCAATGGGTATGTGGGTATTTACCCCGACCGGTCACGGAACGATTCACACCTCTTTTGTGATGCATGTTGATCCCGGAAAGGATGTGCCTGCTCCGGTCAGTAATGCGGGTATGTTTGAGGTTCCATTTTATTCGCTGAACAATATGAGGAATCTGGTGATGAACAGCTCATACAACCCGCCCTATCCGGAGGAAATAGAGGAGCATATCTCTATAGTTGAAGATGTTCCTGATAAGCCTTGAGTAATTTTTCCGCACTGACAGGTACTGCGCCCACTTCCTGGCAGACCGTTCCTGCAGCAATATTGGCTATGGTTGCGTTAGTCACGATATCGATTCCGGTGGCAGCGCCGAGTGCAAGCGTACCGATAACTGTGTCTCCTGCCCCTGAGACATCGACCACATCAAGCGATGTTGCTGCAATATGGGTGAAAGAACCATTGTTACAGATGGTCATGCCCTTTTCGCCTCTTGTGACGATAATGGTTTCAGCCTCAATTTTTTCCTGAAGCCGGAGACAGGCATTTTCGACCTCATCGTCATTGTTGTGCAGTACGATGCCCAGGGAGGCAGCCATCTCCAAAAGGTTTGGCTTGAAAACAGAACACCCTCTGTAGGCAAAGAAATTCTGGAGTTTGGGATCAACAAGAATAGGGATATTACGTCGTTTTGCCGATGTGATAAGGTGTTGAATGATTGGTGCGGCAAGCACTCCTTTGTTGTAGTCTTCGAGCACGACAGCGTCAATTGAATTGATTATGGCGTCAAAGGAGTCAACGATTGCCTGGCCGATCGTTGCATCAACCTCCTTCCTGCTTTCGAAATCCACCCTTGTGATATGATGGTTTTGCGAAAGGATCCTTGTTTTGCATGTTGTTGGCCTCGAAGGGTCGCATATCAGTCCTTCGGTTGCAAGCCCGCGACTGCGAAAAAGATCCAGAAGTATCTCCCTGTTTCCATCTGCCCCGGTAATGCCGATCAACAGGGTTTCCGCTCCAAGTGAGAGGGTGTTGAGTGCCACATTTGCGGCTCCCCCAAGCCGGTGATCTTCATGGGTGACATCGACAACCGGTACCGGATATTCTGGTGAAATGCGCGAGACATGGCCAAAAATATACTTGTCAAGCATAATATCGCCGATAACAGCAATTCGCCTGGATTGAAAAGAGTCAAGAATGTTTTTTATGGAGTTTGTTGGCATAACGTCTTTTTTTTTGATGTGTTCTGTCGTTGTTAGCGAAAAATAGTAACAAAAATCGGGTTCAGCAATGAATGTTATGGTTGTATCGTTTTATTTTTTGCTATTTTTTGTTATAATTAAAGCTAAGCATTTTTAAGCGTTATCTGTAAAAAAAGCAGGAACCAATGTTTGATAGTTTAAGTGATAAATTAGAGGCCACCTTTAAAAAACTGGCAGGTCAAGCCACCATTAACGAAGTTAATATTGGTCTCGCCATGCGCGATATCAAGAGAGCTCTGCTTGGTGCCGACGTCAACTACAAGGTAGCAAAGAAATTAATTGAAGAGATAAGGGAGAAGTCTCTCGGCGAACAGGTCATAAAAAGCGTCTCACCGGCGCAGATGATTGTAAAAATCGTTTATGATGAGTTGACCGAACTGATGGGTGGAGAGCAGAAGCCACTGAACCTGTCACCGAAAAAACTGCCAGCCATTATCATGGTCGCCGGATTGCAGGGTTCAGGAAAAACGACTTTTTGTGCAAAATTGGCGTTACGGCTGAAAAAGAGCGGAAAACAGCCGATGCTTGTTGCGGCTGATGTTTATCGTCCGGCAGCAGTTGATCAGCTTAAGGCTCTCGGTCAGCAGGTTGGTGTTCCGGTGTTTGCCATTGAGGAGCAGGACGCGATGAAAGCTGCCCTTCAGGGGTTGGAAGCTGCGCGCTCAAATGCGAATGATGTTGTTATTATCGATACAGCAGGACGGCTGCAGATTGATCAACTCATGATGGCTGAGGCTGAGGCTCTGAAAGATGCCCTCAAGCCTGACGAACTGCTTTTTGTTGTTGATTCCATGATGGGGCAGGAGGCTGTCAATACCGCAAAAGCCTTCAATGACCGCCTTGATTTTGATGGCGTTGTGCTTACCAAGCTCGACGGTGATTCAAGGGGCGGTGCAGCGCTTTCGATTCGCCAGGTTGTTGAAAAGCCGATTAAATTTATCAGCATCGGTGAAAAGGTTGACGATCTTGACCTTTTCTATCCCGATCGTATGGCCCAGAGGATTCTGGGAATGGGTGATATCGTAAGCTTTGTTGAAAAAGCACAGGAAAATCTTGATCTTGAGAAGACTCTTGAGATGCAGAAAAAGTTGATGAAGAACGAGTTTGATCTCAATGACTTTTTCGACCAGTTGCAGCAACTCAAGAAAATGGGCTCAATTCAGGGATTGATTGAAATGGTGCCTGGATTGAACAAGATGGTACCGAAGCAGGATCTTGAAAATCTTGACTTCAAGCCAATTGAGGCCATGATCAATTCCATGACCAGGCAGGAAAAAATAAATCCCGATATTATTAACGGAAGCCGCCGGCAGCGAATTGCCAGGGGGAGCGGCACGAAAGTTCAGGAGGTTAACCTTCTGCTTAAGCAATTCGGGGAGATGAAGAAGATGATGCGTTCGGTATCAAAACTGTCGCAGTCGGGCAGGAAAATTACCTCGCAGAATCTTGCGCTTGACAAGTTTTTAAAACGATAGATTACATATTCACTGTTAACAGTAAACATTAACTAAAATACTTTAGCCTTGGTAAAGATTAGACTGAAAAGAGCAGGAAGAAAAAAATTGCCGGTATACCAGATTGTCGTGGCCGATGCGCGCTCACCAAGGGACGGCAAATTTCTTGAAGTTGTTGGCACTTATCAGCCAACAGCGAAACCGCATGCTGTCACTATTAAAAAAGACCGTATTGTTTACTGGATGCAGACTGGCGCACAGCCAACCGCAACCGTGAATAGCCTTATCCGCACGACCGGGTTGCTTTATGAACTCAGGCTTAAAAGCATGGGTCGCAGCGAGGATGAAATTTCGGCTGAGATGGAAAAGTGGCAGGCGCATCAGACTGTAAGACGTCAGAAGAGGCTTGCATTGAAATCTCACCGTCGCAGCGCCAAAAAAGAGGCTGAAGCGAAAGCTGCTACAGGTGGAGAGGCGTAATCACTCTTTTACGGTGAGGCCAGAATGGAACTCTATCTGACAGGCATTATCCTCAAACCGAAAGGATTGAAGGGTGAGGTGAAGGTGGAGCCGATTACGGACTTCCCTGAAAGTTTTCTTTCTCGCAAAGAGTATTACGCGGGGTTGTCCGTCGATTCGGTTGAACGGTTAAAGGTAAAAAAAGCCGCTCTTGGCGGCGGGTTTGCATGGTTGTTCTTTGAAGAAGTTGACAGTATGGAAAAAGCTGAAGGGCTTACAGGCTGGAAACTGTTTGTTGAAGAGAGTCAACTCATGCAACAGCCGCAGGGTCGGGCCTATCTTCATGAGATTATAGGGATGAGGGTTCTTGATCGCGCTCGCCGTGATGTTGGCATTGTTACCAATGTTCTTGCCATGCCGGCGCATGACGTGTATGAGGTCAAGGTAGGCGAAAAAAAGATTCTGTTGCCAGCAATAGAGCAGTTTGTTGAAGAGTTTAATCTTCGTGAACAGTACATTGTCATACCAAGGTTTGATGAGTTTCTGTAAATTGTTGTGCCTGAAAACGTTCTCTGCTCATGAGTGCCATAAGGATTGATGTGATTTCCGTCATTCCGGGTTTTTTTGATTCACCGCTTGACAATGGATTGTTAAGCATTGCTCGCCGAAAAAATCACGCGGAAATTTACATCCATAACCTGCATGACTATGGACTTGGCAGGTATAAACAGGTTGATGATTCTCCTTTTGGCGGTGGAGCCGGAATGGTGCTGCGTCCAGAACCGATTTTTGCCTGTATTGAAGCACTGAAAGCCGAAAGAGAGTATGATGAGGTGATTTTTTTTTCACCGGATGGAGAACTGTTTGAGCAGTCTATGGCAAACCGGTTTTCAAGGATGCAAAACCTGATTCTTCTCTGTGGTCACTACAAGGCGGTTGATGAAAGAGTTCGTCAGAGTTTGATTACCTTGGAGATCTCCATGGGTGATGTTGTTGTTTCAGGCGGGGAGATACCGGCACTGTTTTTTATGGATGCTCTTGTCAGGGTTATTCCAGGTGTTCTTGGTGACAGTGAGTCGGCACTGACGGACTCTTTTCAGGCAGGAATCCTTGATTGTACCTATTATACCCGTCCGGCAGAATTCAGGGGGATGAAGGTGCCAGAAGTACTGCTGACCGGTCACCACAGCAATATTGAGCGGTGGCGCAGCGAAAACGCTCTCGATCGAACACGTGAGCGCCGACCGGATATTCTCGATCAAGATGTATAAGAATTAAAGAAAAAATAACGTAAATAGCATAGTTGTCATGGATCAGTTAATCAGGTTAGTTGAAGCCACTCAGGCCGTTACAGATTTTCCGGAAATCAATCCGGGTGATACCGTCAAGATTCAGTTGAAGGTTATTGAGGGCGAAAAAGAGAGACTTCAGGCTTTTGAGGGTGTTGTTATCAGCGACAGGGGTGCTGGTGGCAACAAAACCATCACTGTTCGCAAAATTTCTCACGGTGTCGGTGTTGAAAGGATTATTCCGGTCAACTCCCCCAATATTGAGAGTGTTACAGTGGTCAAGCACGGTAAGGCAAGAAGGGCAAAGCTCTTCTACTTGCGCAAACGTACCGGCAAGGCAGCATTGAAGGTCAAGGAACGCAAGATTGTGGAGAAGGTCTGAAGCTTTTTTTGCTAATCCGGTCAGCTTCGGCTCGACCGGATTTTCTTTTTCAGGATGCAACGGTGTATCGGCGATGACATGAAGATGGTCACCCGCTTTTTTGTCGGTTCTCTTTATGAGTAAGCGCTCATAAACAGCTCTGACTCCTCTTTTCCCGCCCTTATTATTTCAGCTTATGAGTTTGGAGTTGAATCAACAGCAGATTGAACTTTTCCACAAAAAAATTTTTGACTTTTACCGGTTGCATGGAAGGAGCTTTCCCTGGAGGGAGAGTACTGATCGTTATGCGGTCATGATCAGCGAGATTATGCTTCAGCAGACGCAGGCTGAAAGGGTTGTATCGAAGTATGATGCGTGGCTCCAGCGTTTTCCGGATGTAGCCTCTCTTGCATTGGCATCCCTCCGCGATGTGCTTTTCCACTGGAGTGGACTTGGCTACAATTCCCGCGGCCAGCGCCTCCAAACCTGTGCGAAGATGATCTTGGAGCGTTTTGACGGGGTGGTACCAACCACTCCTGAACTACTGAAAACCCTGCCGGGCATAGGCGACTATACCTGCCGTTCCATTCCGGTTTTTGCCGATAATTTTGATGCCGCCGCGGTTGATACCAACATCCGTCGTGTCATCATACATGAATTTGCTCTGCCTGAGGATAGTTCGAAACCGACAATACAATATGCGGCAGAGTTGCTCTTGCCGAAAGGTCAAAGCCGTGAGTGGCACAATGCACTCATGGATTACGGATCGCTCCATCTCACCAGTCGCAGAACAGGCATCCGTCCGTTGACAAGGCAGTCGAAATTTCAGGGGTCAAAGCGCTGGTATCGTGGACAGCTTCTGAAGGAACTTGTGGCTTCAGAAGCCGTCTTTCTTGAAGAGATCGAAGCGAAATATGGCTCCTGTCCCTGGGGGTTGCAGGAAATCATCAATGGGCTCGTCTGCGAAGGGCTTGTTGATGAAGCTGAAATCCCGCACAAACCGGGTTGCAGAGTGCTGAGAATCCGAGAAGAGCAGAGCTAAATGCATCCATGGACTACGCCTTACAATGAGAGCGTCGAGCTTGTCCTGAAAAGTCCTCTTAACCGGTTTATTCGGTATTATAAATCATGTTGAGAGAGTTGTAGACCCTGTCGATGTCGGTGGCATATTTCGCTGTAATATCTTTGCGTTTGAGTTTCATCGTTGGGGTCATGTGACCGTTTTCAATCGAAAAAGCCGTGTCGATCAGCAGAAACTTGCGCACCTTTTCGTGAGTGGCAAGTTGCCGTGAAACGGTACGGATGAGCTTTTCAAAAAGCTGAAGAACGCTTTTATTTTCAATAAGCTCTTTGTTTGTTGCTCCTGTAATTCCTTCAGCAGTGGCAAACTCCTTGAGCTTATTGAAATCAGGAACAATAAGTGCAATCAGAAATGGTTTTTTTTCGCCGATGACAATGACCTGGTCGACATAGGGGCTTTCGGAAATCAGCTCCTCGATAGGCATTGGCGCAATATTTTTACCACCAGAGGTAACAATGATATGTTTTTTTCGATCGGTTATTTTCAGATAGCCATCCCGGTCAATAATTCCAATATCGCCGGTGTGGAACCACCCATTCTTGATAACTTCACGGGTTGCCTCTTCATCTTTCCAATACCCTTTCATAATATTCGGGCCCTTCAGCAGTATTTCGCCATCCTCAGCAATTTTGACCTCTACATTGTTAACTGCCGGTCCTACGGTTCCATATTTGACTTTTTCAGGTCGATTCACATGGGTTACCGGTGAAGTTTCAGTCAGTCCAAACCCCTCAAGGATTGTGATATCGAGAGCCTGAAAAAATTCGCCAATTTTCTGCGGCAGGGCAGCTCCGCCAGAAACGAAATAGCGCAACCTTCCGCCAAATTTGAGTTTGATTTTGTTGTAAACAAGCTTTTCGGCCAACGCATGTTGCACAGAAAGAAGTTTGTGTGCAACACCTCTTTCACTGATTTCCTTGTGATATTTTTCGCCTGTATTCAGTGCCCAGTAAAAGATTTTCTGTTTTATTGCGCTCTGTGTTGAAATTTGCTTCAGTATGCTCATCTTGATGCGGTCAAACAGTCTCGGGACGGTAAAGATGATTGTCGGCCGAGCCTCACTCATATTCAGGGAAATCGTTTCAATACTTTCAGCCAGATAGATGGTTGCTCCACAGGAAAAAAGCAGATAGTAACCGCCGGTTCGCTCATAGGCGTGACAGAGAGGAAGAAATGAGAGACCGCAATCTGTTTCGTCGAGGCGAATAACTGATGAGCAGGATTTGACATTTTCACAAATGTTGCGGTGCGTGAGCATGACCCCTTTTGGAACTCCTGTTGTGCCGGATGTGTAGATGATGGTTGCCACGTCGTCGGGCTCAACAATCGTCCCGTCAAGGATCCACGGTTTTTCTTCAAGAATTTTATCACCCATCGCTTTGACCTGGTTCAGGTCCAGAACATCTTCCACAGCCTCCTCAAGTCGGTTCATGACCACCACAAGTGTCAATTCAGGAAGGTTTTGCCATATCGAAAGGATTTTGCCAAGCTGAAGCATGTTTGAGACTATGACAGCTTTGGCACTGCTGTTTTTGAGAATGTACTCAATCTGGTTGGCTGGCAGGGAAGGGTAAAGCGGAACGTTGATTGCCCCGATATTCAGAATAGCCATGTCAGCAAGATACCATCCAGGCCTGTTTTCCGAAAGAATGGCAACCCGCTCTTTCAGAGTGATGCCGTTGTGTTTCAGAAAAGCAGAAAGTGCATGGATGTCCTTTCCAAATGCATCATAAGAGATGGGTTCATATACCCCATTGATCTTCCTTGCAATCGGGAATTTGGACTCCTGCCCTTTGAAGTGATGAAAAACAGAGGAGAAGAGCTCTGGTAATGTCTGGAAGTCAGGATTGATAAGTCCCATCAGTGCAAGATGTTTTCTTGTGGAAAATATCCCAAAAAGGGAGAAAAGCCCGGAAGTTCACCGGATCGTCATGTGCAGGCAGTGCGCAGCACGTTAATGGCAATTTCAATGATTAATAAATATTTAACCATACATTCTTATCTTTGCAAATTATGAAAATGATTTTTGAGTTTTTTTTAGCTTTGTTTCCTGACTTTTTATGCAATTGACGAAAAAATCAAGCAGTGCTTTGATTGGTTATATCGGACTTGCGCTTGGCATTGTTCTGGTTGTGTTTCAGTTTCGTCAAATTGATTTTGCCAGTGTTGTTTTGCGGATCTCCTCAATCGGCTTTTCCTCGGTATTTATTCTTCTGCCATTTCTCATGCTGCATCTTTTGGAAACAGTTGCATGGATAAGGGTTTTTCCTCCGAGCATAACGGCAATATCGTTTTTAAAGCTGCTGAAAATTCAGTTTATAGCTGAAACCATATCCATGACGCTTCCAGCAGGGATGGCTATCGGTGAACCTCTTCGTCCTTTTCTTTGTCAAAAATTTATTGGCATTCCTCTTCCCGCAGGTGTGGCGAGTGTCGCTGTGCGTAAACTCATGCTTGGTGTGGCACAGGGACTTTATACCATTATCGGTGCCATAGCTGGTTTTTCGCTTTTGCAGACGGTTTCCATCCCGATATTTCCTGTTGCTGTGCTTGGTTATATTATGGTTGGAGCTGGAGCAATGGTTTTTCTCGTTTTTCTCGTTTTGCTTTTGCTTTTGCTTAACGGAAACGCCGCACAGAATGTGCATAAACTTTTAATGTTGGTGCCATTCAAAAAGGTGAAAACGTGGCTGCTTACAAAGGAGGCTGGATTTCTTGATACCGACGATGAGTTGAGGAGTTTTGATACGCAGTTTGCCGGCCGCCTGTTTTTTGTCTTGCTCATTTATATTTTGGCCTGGTTCATGCTTGCAATTGAGAGTTTCATTATACTCCGGTTGCTTGGTGTCGAGCTCTCTTTTCTGCAGGTGCTTGCCATGGATACAGCAATTACGATGCTGCGGGGCATCTTTTTTTTCATCCCATCAGGACTCGGGGTGCAGGAGTTGGGGTATCGTCTTTTTTTTCAAGCGCTCGGTATGCATGATTTTGCTGATTATGGCGCATTTGTGCTTTTGAGGCGCTTCAAGGAACTTCTCTGGTACAGTTTTGGCTACGGGGTTATGTTTTTTTCAGGGGTTCATCTGCGTGATGCGGAAGAGATGAGTAACGGAGATTTATGAAAAAGAAAGTATTATTTATTTGCGGATCAATGAATCAGACAACCCAGATGCATCAGATTGCCGGGTTTATGACCGATTACGACCAATATTTTTCACCGTTTTTCAGTGATGGCATCCTCGGTTCTGCAAGCGACAGAGGGCTGCTTGAGTTTACCATTATGGGGCGCAAGCGCTCAGAACGTACACTTGACTATCTTCGTTTTAATAATCTGAAGCTTGATATTGGCGGTTTTGCCCACGCTTATGATCTGGTGGTGACCTGTACGGATCTCATTGTTCCAAAACATATACGTCGAAAGAAAATTGTGCTGGTACAGGAAGGGATGACTGAACCGGAAACGCTTCTCTATCAACTTGCAAGAAATTTCCAGTGGATTCCCCGCTGGATTGCCGGTACGGCCATGACGGGGTTATCTGATGCCTATGAGAAGTTTTGTGTTGCCAGTGAAGGCTATCGTGATCTGTTTATCCGCAAAGGGGTGAGCCCTGCAAAGATTGAGGTGACCAGTATTCCGAACTTTGACAATTGCGAAAAGTATCTTCAGAACGATTTTGACCATCGCGATTACGTGCTTGTCTGTACATCAGATAACCGTGAAACGTTTATTTACGAAAATCGTCCAAAAAACATCAGGAAGTATCTTGAAATAGCCGATGGGCGTCAGCTTCTTTTCAAACTGCATCCCAATGAAAATATCGAAAGGGCGACAAGGGAAATTGAACGCTGCGCTCCCCAGAGTCTTGTTTTCAGTGAAGGCCGAACCGAAGAGATGATTGCCAACTCAGTTATGCTGATTGCTCAGTTTTCATCCACTATTTTTGTGGGCTCTGCTCTGAACAAGGTTGTGCATTGTGGTCTTCGTCCTGAAGAGCTAAAATCGCTCACTCCGATACAGAATAAATCAGCAGCAAGAAAAATCGCTGATGTTTGCCGGCAAGTGATTGAGGGTTGACAACCATGTACCACTGTTTTTTATGCATACTGTAGCAATCATTCCTGCAAGAGGCGGGTCCAAAGGGCTGAAAGAGAAAAATATTTATCCTGTCGCAGGAAAACCTTTGCTGGCGTGGACTGTTTTGCAGGCGTTGGCTTCAACAAGTATTGAGAGAGTCTTTGTCTCAACTGACGACGAGGCCATTGCCAAAGTTGCTTCAGAGTATGGAGCGGAGGTTATTGTACGCCCTCCCGAACTTGCTGGCGACAAAGCAAGCTCCGAATCGGCCATATTGCATGCCGTCGGGGTTATTGAACGGGATTACAATATGCCGCTCAGTACGATTGTCTTTTTGCAGGCCACCTCTCCCTTGAGGAAACAGGGAGATATTGATCGTGCGGTAGAGCTTTTTTTTCAGGAAGGGGCTGATTCGCTTATTTCAGTCACCAGAGCCGATGATCTTACCCTGTGGGAATTTCAGGACGGGAAATGGGGGAGTGTCAACTTTGATTACCGCAATCGCGGGATGCGGCAGGATCGTCCAACGCAGTTCATTGAAAATGGCTCAATCTATATTTTCAAACCTGAAATTCTTGTTACTTTTGGCAATAGAATCGGTCAAAAGCTCTCTGCCTATGAAATGGAGTTCTGGCAGACATGGGAGATTGATACTATTGAGGAGATAGATTTGATTGAGTATTACTTGTATAAAAAAAACCTGGGCATTCAGGATGCAAATCAACAGAACCTTTAGATCACTGATTTTATGAATTTCTTTTTATCCACCGATCTTATTATCGGGGTTAACGAAGCGCTGAAGCTGAATGAGCATCTTGCACAATTATCGGTGAAGAAGCCGGGCATTATCTACGATGCCAACATAGCAGGAACTCTCTATTTTCAGGAAGTTTTGAGAAACCTTACCTCAGAATATCCCAATGCCGTGCTCTCTTGCAACGATTTCGGCGGAGAGCCAACCTATACCTATCTTGAAACGGTGGCTGAATTTTTCCGGAGCAATCCGCCTGATGCAATTGTTGCTATAGGCGGTGGAAGTACCCTTGATCTTGGAAAAGGGGTCGCCCTGCTTATGACCAATACCGTTCCGGCCCTTTCGCTCAAGGGTTTCCCTTCCGGAGTTCATGATCCTCTGCCGCTTGTAACCGTGCCCTCACTTCTTGGCAGCGGTGCCGAAATCAGTTTTAATGCCGTCTTTATTGATGAGGTTGAGGGGCGCAAACTTGGCATTAACAGCCGGAAAAATTTTCCGAAAAAAGCAGTTATTGACCCGCAACTTTCTATGACTGCTCCTCTGGAAAGCGTTATTGCATCGGCTATGGATAGCCTTGTGCACTGCGTTGACAGTTTCGGTTCGATAAAGCATACGGCGTTGAGCAGGATTTTTGCCGTCGAAGGATTTCAGCGCACCTTTTATGCGTTGCAGCAAAACCAGCTTGATCGGGCGGAGTCGCGACTTGACCTTGCCATTGGCAGTGTTTGCGGCACAGCGGCACTCATGAATTCCGGAGACGGTCCGACCAATGGTTTTGCCTACTATCTCGGCGTAAAGCACCGTGTGCCGCACGGTCTTGCTGGCGCCATCTTTCTCAAGGAGGTGATGCGCTATAACCATCTTCAGGGATATGAAAAATATGCCATCCTTAATCCCATGCGTTCAACTCCTTCACCAAAAGAGGCTACCGTTGAACTGCTTGAAGAGATGGACGAACTCTATCAGCAGCTTCAGATCCCTTCGCTTGTTCCTTACGGGTATGGTAAAGGGAATGCTGCTGAATTTGCCCGTAACGCATCAGAAGCGCTGAAAGGCTCTTTTTCGGGCAATCCGGTTGAATTTACTGAAGAGTCGGCGCTGGCCGTTGTTTCTCGATTAACCTAACAAAAAGTGCAGGATACCTATTATGGCGGGTGCAGAATTAATTGGACGTGAGGAATTGGCTGAAATACAGGAGCTTTTCAGCCGCGAAAAGGTCAATTTGTACCGTTACGGCGGGGGCAATTACAAGGCAAGGGAGTTTGAGGAAAAATTTGCTGCTTGGATGGGTGTGAAGTATGCCCATGCGGTTTCTTCAGGTACCGCAGCAATCCATTGCGCCCTTGCTGGCGCCGGGATTGGGCCCGGTGATGAGGTTATTACAACAGCATGGACCTTTATCGCTCCGATTGAGGCGATCAGTGCTCTGGGTGCTTTGCCTGTACCGGTTGAGCTTGATGAAACGTATCATCTTGACCCGCTTGAGGTTGAAAAGGCTATTACACCCGCCACAAAAGCTGTGGTGGCAATTCCCATGTGGGCATCTCCGAAAATGGATGAGCTTTCCGCTCTTTGCCGCAAGCATGGACTGATACTGATTGAAGATGCAGCACAGGCGCTTGGAGCCACCTTCAAGGGAGAGAAACTCGGCACCTTTGGAAGTGTTGCCTCTTTCTCCTTTGATGCTGGCAAGACGCTTCACACCGGTGAGGGCGGAATCATTGTAACCAACGATAAAGATATTTATGATCGTGCAGCAGAGTTTTCTGACCATGGTCACATGCACCAGCCCGGTTTACCGAGGGGTAAAGATCCCAGACGCTCAAAAGGGCTGAACTTGCGTCTCAGTGAAGTGACCGCGGCCATCGGACTGGCCCAGCTTGCCAAAATTGAGACCATTCTTTCGAAATCAAGAGAGAATAAAAAGAAAATCAAGGAGGCAATCCGTCATCTCGACAACCTTATTTTCAGACCGTTCAGCGATGAAGCGGGCGCACAGGGAGATACACTGATTTTCAGGGTAAAGGATCGTGAAGCGGCACTGCAGTTTGAAGCGCACCTGACAGAGCACGGCTTTGGCACCAAAATTCTTCCTGAAGCGCTTGACTGGCATTTTGCCGGGGTATGGGGTCACCTTCTTGGAGAGTATGATCGCTATTGTAATGCTGATCTTGAAGCTCTTTGGCCAAAAACCGGCATTATGCTCCGCAGCAGTATCTGTTTGAATATTCCAGTGCTGATGGACGATGCGACAATTGAGAAGCTCGTTCAGGCCATTATTTCCGGTTCACATAAGATCGGATAGTCAGAAGGGGATTTGGTATACAAAAGAAGCCTGCTTGATGCAGGCTTTTTTTGTTTCATGAGGCGAAGAGCGGACTCGAACCGCTGTAGAAGGTTTTGCAGACCTCTGCCTAACCACTCGGCCACTTCGCCGTTAAGGGAGTGTTAAGGTAAGAAAAAAGTTATTCTTTGCAAATCCGCTCGACCCTTATTTGTCGCATCAACCGATAAACATTATTATTATCATCTTCTGAGTCGTCGATACCATAAAAATCACCACCTTTCATTTGTTCATAAACCCTGTGTGTTCATGATTTGCTGGCAGGAGCGTGCTCTTTTGTGCTCATCAAACGACGCAGATGGTCACTCTCAAGTTGATTGCACCGCTCTGAGGGCGGGAAAATGATCACCGCAATGCCGTGCTTATTGCGGAAAAGGCCGGAAGGATCAATTGATCAGGCGGTTCTCGTTTTTGAAGCCATCTCATTGAGATCCGCAAAAAACTTTCAGGAGTTTCAGTGTCGTTTGATGTGGTTCTGAAACGCTTGAAAGAGGAGCCGGGAAATTTGATGGGACGAGTTGAGGGTATTGGCAAGTCCGGAGCAAAGGTAAGCCGCCAGATACCGCCCTGACTTACAGCAGAATCAGCAAGTGATGCAATCAAAAACAAGTGAAAACGGCTATAACCTTGACTCATCGTAAGCCTCGATTTCTCGCTCAATCCTTGCGCCTTCATTGCTCAGGGCAACTTTAAGATCGTAATCCATCTGCAGCCCAAACCAGAATTGTGGCGGAGTACTGAAATAGCGACCAAGCCGCAGGGCAGTTTCGGCTGTTATGCACCGTTTTCCTGCAATAATATCGTTGATGCGCCAGACGGGAATACAGATATCCTCGGCAATTCTTTTTTCGCTGAGATTCATGGGGGTGAGGTACTCCTCAAGCAGAACCGTTCCTGGATGAAGTGGCAACATTTTTCTGGCAAGCATTGATAGATTTCCTCATGGTAACTTGAATTTGCAATCTTTGAACTCATGATAAACAGCTTACCATTTTTTTATTGATTTCACCCCTTTTATTCTTTTGTCTTTCAACGGAAGAACCACTTCTCTTTTTTGCACTTCTTCACAAAAGGGCGTGCTTTCTGTCTCGCTGTCAACAGTCATCGCCACCTTGCAAGACTTTTCGTGTTGTTATGGGCAATGGGAGAAGAAAATACCGAAAAGATACTATGTGTGTGGATATCGGGGAACGACCATTGAAGTCATCCAGAATCATCATGGAGGAGTGCGCTAAAAAACAACTTCGCGCTTGGTCATTAATTTAAATTAAACTATATATCGATGTATTATATGTTTTTTATTGGATTTTCATTGCAAAAGTTGACAATTCTATGGCAAAAGTCGTCGTATTGGGAGCTGGAATTTCAGGCCACACCGCAGCTTCGTTTCTCAAAAAAAAACTTGGTAAGCACCATGAGGTCGTGGTTGTTACTCCGAATGCCTACTATCAGTGGATTCCATCAAACATCTGGGTTGGTGTCGGGCGGATGACGATTGATGATGTTCGCTTTGAACTCAAGAGAGTGTATGATCGTTGGGGCATTATTCTCAAACAGGCCAAAGCGGTTGAAATTCATCCTGAAGGTGACCGTGAAATTGCAAAGGGGTATGTGACGATTGAGTATACCGACGGGTTGCGCAGTGGAGAGACGGAGAAGGTTGATTATGATTATCTGGTCAATGCTACGGGCCCAAAGCTTAACTTTGACGCTACAGAGGGTCTTGGCCCTGATAAAAATACGTTCTCGGTTTGTACCTATAACCACGCAGCCCACGCTTGGGAGAATCTTCAGGACAACATCAAAAAGATGAAGGCGGGTCAAAAGCAGCGGATTTTGATTGGCACCGGTCATGCCATGGCAACCTGTCAGGGCGCAGCCTTCGAATATATCCTGAATGTGGCTTATGAAATTTCAAAGCTCGGTCTCACGGACAAGGCGCAGATTACCTGGCTCTCCAATGAGTATGAGCTTGGTGATTTTGGTATGGGAGGCGCTTTTATCAACCGGGGAGGCTACTATACTCCGACGAAAGTCTTCACTGAATCGATCATGGCCGAGTACGGCATCAACTGGATAAGACGTGCCGGCGTTCATCGCGTTGAACCTGGAAGGGCGCATTACGAAACTCTCAGTGGAGAAAATTTGACACAGGAGTTTGATTTTGCCATGCTCATCCCTTCATTCTCAGGTGTTGGGCTGACCGCTTACGATAAATCAGGAGCTGACATTACAGAGAAGATGTTTGCACCGAACAAGTTTATGAAAGTTGATGCGGATTATAGTGCAAAACCCTTTGAGGAGTGGGAGGCTGATGACTGGCCGTCGCTCTATCAGAACCCTTTGTTCAAAAACATCTATGCTCCCGGTATTGCTTTTGCCCCTCCGCATCCGATTTCAAAACCCATGTCGAGCCCGAGTGGACGCCAGATTTTTCCGACAGCGCCGCGTACCGGTATGCCGGCTGGAGTTATGGGGAAAATTGTTGCTCTCAATATTGCCGAAAAAATTCAGGGAGCAGAGGAGCATACACACAAGGCATCAATGAGCCGAATGGGTGCCGCTTGCGTTGTCTCTGCCGGATTTGGTTCATTTGATGGCCTGGGTGCATCCATGACTCTCTTTCCGGTTGTTCCCGATTGGAACAAGTATCCTGAATGGGGGCGTGACATGAACTACTCTCTTGGCGAGGCTGGTCTTGCGGGACATTGGCTGAAGGTCATTCTGCACTATCTGTTTTTCCATAAGGCAAAAGGCTACCCGTTCTGGTGGTTGATTCCGGAATAAATCAATACACGACTAACAATCCTAAATCAGAAAACCTATGGGCACGAATAAAGTCAAGGCATATTATGATGAGGCTTATCCACCGGTACCTTCGAAGGGTACACTGTACTGGCGGAAAAACCTGCTGTGGCAACTCATTCGATTCGTCGTGTTAAATGTTAAAATTATGCGCATTGTTGTTGGTGGTCACTCCTGATTTTTGTTCAGTAGTGAACCGCTATGTAAAAAATGTTTTTTTTGATTTCGCTGATCACAAACTGATAACTTTCCCGCTCTTTCCACCAGAGCACTCTGTGCCACCATAAAGGGTTTGTCGAAACCAGTATAAATTTTTTGGGAGATCCTGCAAATGCCCGACTCCATGTTTGATGGAGACGGAGCATGTGTGGGGGATCGCTGACGACAATTGCACTTTTCCATCCATTTCTCTTCATCGTTATTGAAGTGTTTATGGCTTCATCCCAGGTCGTTTTTGATTTGGCGTCGATAATGATTGCTTTTTTGGGCACACCGAGTGCTCTTATGTGCCGTTCGCGCCAGTTGGGATGCGGAGGCCGGTAAAATCGTTCGTCAATGCCCGTCAGAACAACGTGAGTGGCATATCCGGCATTGTAGAGTTCAGCTCCTTTGCGTACCCGGAGCCCACTATCCCCTCCCAGCACAACAATTACATCACTTTTTTTTGGATCGGTGGCATATTGTGAAACAAGTATGCCAAGGCTTAAAAAAAAGAGAGCTGCTGCGACGCTTACCAAAAGAAAAACTATCAAGGTAAGCTTAACAAAACGTTTCATAGAGACTATTGGAGGGTTAGTATCCCGTAATGCAACAGGAGTCGAGTGGATAACTCACATCCCGACTGCCTGCATGCAAGATAATAACCAATTTTTGGAAGCTTGCTGTTGGTTTGCGGGTAAACAATAATCAGTTATTGTCAATTGAGCAATTTTCAGATGGAAAAAATTAAGCCAACCTCATTGTTATTTTTCTTAAATTGTTAAAATAAAATGTATTAGTATGTTTTTTTTGTAAAAAAGCACGTGTTACTGTATAGAAAAGCTATACAGATTCATCTTAGTGCGATTAATATGGATTTTCAGTGAAAGAGAAGGATTGTGAGAAAGAAAAAGATGCTATTTCCGCAGAAAGAGAGGGGATAGGGAAGCGCGAACGGGCGTTCACTAAAATCATGATTGAAAGTTTACCCGGTTCGTTCTCTATCAGTGACGCCAATGGACGATTGGTCTGGTGGAACACCTACCATCAAGAGGAACTTGTCGGAAAAGGTGAGCGTGAGATGTATTCGACCAATGCGCTGGAGGTATTTCATCCTGATGACCGGGCATTTGTGTTGGAGAAGATGTTGAACGTCCTGAACTTCGGCATTGAAGAAACCGGTGAAGGGAGAGTTTTGCTTCGGGGCGGACCGAAATTCCAATGGCGAATGATAACAGGCAAGAGGATAATAATTGATGATGAATCGTTTGTTGTCGCAGTTGGTATTGATATCACCGAACGGAAGCGGTTTGAAGCTATCACAGCGTTTCGCCTGCATCTTCACAATATTATGGATATCTCCTCCCTGGAGGAGCTGTTGAGAGTCACAATAGATGAGGTGGAACGCCTGACTCAAAGCCCAATTGGTTTTTTCCATCTTGTTGCTGACGATCAGACGGCATTTTCAATGCGTGTCTTGTCCACCAGTTCACAAATCCTTGAGGGAGAACAGCACAACACATCTTTGAATGAAAAGGAGATATTGGTTGATGCAATACTACTGAAAGAGGCGGTTATAGACAATAATTACAAAACACCAACCACTCCTTGTGCCGCAACGGATACTGATTTGACCATCCAGCGAATACTTTTTATTCCCCTGAAAAGGGGAACGGCCGTTGCTGCGCTCCTTTGCGTTGGAGGCAAGTCTTACGATTATGATGAGGATGACTTGAAAATGGTGGGAGATCTGGCAAATTTTGCCTGGGATATTGTCTCTTGTAAACGCGCCGAGTTGTCGGAACAAAAGATCCAGAAGTCACTTTTTCAGTCTCAAAAAATGGGACTTGTTGGACAGCTTGCTGGCGGAATTGCTTACGACGTCAATAACATGTTGGGGGTGATTCTCGGCAATGCAGAAACAGCCATGAATCAACCTGCTATTGAAGAACCGATTCTGGGCAATATGAAGGCTATTTATCAGGCTGCTGAGCACTCTGCCGTTCTCTGCAATCACCTCATTGCTTTTTCCCGAAAGCAGTGCGTCATGCCAATTGTTCTCGATCTTAACGTCATGGTTGAACGGGGGCTTGCCGTCTTGAGGCGCCTGATTGGCGAAAATATTACCCTGGTATGGTTACCAACCACTCGTATTATTCCGATCAAGATTGATCCTGCCCAAATTGATCTGATTCTTGGCAACCTTTGTGTTAATTCCCGGGATGCTATACCGGGTATTGGAAAAATTACCATCGAAACCAGCAGAATTCATGTTGATAAAGCTGGCTGCGTCGCTGGCCATCCCTGCAATGAGCCTGGCTATTATGTGATTCTTTCCGTGACTGATGATGGATGCGGGATCGAAAAAATAAATATGCCCTTCATTTTCCAACCTTTTTTTACCACAAAGGAGAAGAGAACAGGTACCGGTATGGGGCTTGCAACAATCTATGGCATTATCAAGCAGAACAGCGCATTCATAGAATGCTCCAGCGAACCGGGCAGGGGAACCACCTTCAGGATGTACTTTCCTCTGCACACCGGGTACGCTGAGACTAATAAGATTGACCAGTTGATGCCGTCAATTGGTCACGGTAAAGAGTTGATACTGCTTGTTGATGATGAACCTGATATCTTGAGTATATGCACGCTTATGCTTGAAAACAGAGGCTATATGATACTCAGTGCTGCAGCACCGAGTATCGCGATCCGGATTGCTGACGAGCACAAGGGCCAGATTCAACTGCTTATAACCGATGTTGTGTTGCCTGAGATGAACGGTTGTGACCTTTCCAAAAAACTTCAGACAATATCACCAAATCTCAAAACCCTCTTTATGTCCGGTTATACCGCAGACTTTGTAAATAATCAAGGGGTGATTGATCTGGACTTGAATTTTATTCAGAAGCCTTTTTCCATCAAAACACTTCTTGGTGCGATCAAAAAAATTCTTGCACATAATTGAACTCCAAGAGCGCTCAACGGATTATTTTTTCATTCGCTGTTGCAGCTTTTAATTATAGCGAGTTTTTCATAAATTGGCAGCGTCAAAAACTTATCGGGGTTTTGAATAACCTTTTTCAAAAAAATCGATGAAGCCATCGCTTTCTTTGTTTCTGCTTTTTTTATTTTTTCTTGTGGGCTGTTCCGGCCAAAACAGGGAAAAACAAGTCAGCACCCCCTCTTCAGAGGGCAAGTCTCAGATTGGTCTGGTCTTTGATGTTGGCGGCAGGGGTGATAAATCATTCAATGATTCAGCCTATAATGGCCTGGCAATTGCGAAAGCAAAGCACGGTGTCAACTTTATCTTCATAGAACCGCAGGGAGAGGGAGCCGATCGTGAGGCTGCGTTACGCCAGATGGCCGTGGATCCTGATATAGGACTGATTATTGGTGTTGGTCTGCTTTTCAGTGAGGATATTACGGCCATAGCAAGGGAATTTCCCGATAAAAAATTTGTCTGCATTGACTATATTCACCAACCGAAAGTTGTGATACCCGCTAATCTCCAGGGTATTGCTTTTGAAGAGAAAAAAGGCTCTTTTCTGGCAGGAGCCCTTGCGGCGATGGTTACCAGAACCAAAACAGTCGGTTTCATCGGAGGTATGGAGTCGAGCGTCATCAAGAAATTTGAGAGTGGCTTTATTGAGGGTGTCCGCTCAATAAATCCTGCAGTCAGAGTTATTTCCGGTTATATCGGTATGACCGGAAGCGCTTTTGCTGATCCCGCCAAGGGCAAAGAACTTGCACTTGGTCAATATGGCAGGGGTGCCGACATTGTGTATCAGGCAGCCGGAGCCAGCGGACTTGGTGTCATCGAAGCCGCGAAGGAAAGTAAGATGCTTGTGATTTGCACTGATCGCGATCAGGAACCAGAAGCACCGGGATTCGTATTGACAAGTATGACCAAAGCTGTTGACAGGGCTCTGCTGAAAACGGTAGAAACGTTTCTTGACGGCAGTTTCAAGGGAGGTTGCATCTCGGTATTCGGTCTGGCCGATCGTTATACGGACTACGTTTACAATAAAAAAAATGCATCATTGATTGGCATGAAAAATCATCAACAACTGGAGGATATCAGAAAAAAAATAATAACAGGAGAAATTGTTGTCGATGAGACCGCCGTTGTACAATAATGGTTGCAGGAGCCGCCAGTATGAAACCGGCTGCTTTTTTTTGGTGAGCGGAAAAATAAAGGATTGTTAATTGATTTGAAGTACAATACTGGTGAATAAAAAAATCCTTGTAACCGGGGCAACTGGTTTTATTGGTTCAAGTTTGGTGAAAAAACTGGCTTTAACCGATGATGAAGTATCAATTCTTGTACGAAAAAATTCGGATTTAACATCACTCACCGATGTTTTGCACAAGGTCAAGCTTGTTTATGGCGATATTACTGACCGAGCTTCGCTGGACAGGGCGCTGAAGGGAATTGATTTGGTCTATCACTCAGCAGGTCTTACCTATATGGGTGACAAAAAAAATGCGCTGCTCTATAAAATCAATGTTGAAGGTACCCGCAATATTCTGCAGGCTTCGGCCGCTGCCGGTGTTACCAGAGTTGTGCATGTCAGTTCCATAACCGCAGTAGGAATTGCCTTCGACAAAAAACCTGTCGATGAATCTGTTATCTGGAATTTCCATCAGATTGATCTTGAGTATGCCAGAACAAAACACCTTTCAGAAGTAGAAGTTGCTGAAGCGGTCAAAAAAGGGTTGGACTGTGTTATTGTCAATCCCGCATTTGTGTTTGGTGCAGGAGATATCAATTTTAATGCAGGACGGATCATCAAAGATATTTATAACAGAAAGCTTCCATTTTATCCGCTTGGTGGTATCTGTGTGGTCGATGTTGAGATTGTTGCCGATACGATTATCACCGCCATGAAAAAAGGAAAGACAGGGGAACGTTACATCCTTGGTGGTGAAAATGTCTCTTACAAGCAGCTTGCTGATACGATATCGAAGATTACCGGAGCGCCAAGGGTTCATTTCCCTCTTCCGTTCTGGATGGCCAAAATACTGAAACTGGCGCTTGATCTCTACAAAAACAAGAACCGGATATCCAAGCTTTTCAATATGTCAATGTTCAGGGTAGCATCCCACTTCCTCTATTTTGATTCAGCCAAGGCTACGCGTGAATTGAATATGCAGTATGAACCCCATGAACACAGCATCCGTAACGCTTACGAGTGGTATCGGGATCGCAATATGCTGAATTGATTACCAGGCCGGAGCCGTCAGGGCAACGGTTTACGGTTTCCGGCAAAAAAGCATCATCCTCGGCGAATCATTTTCCATAAAAGGTTCGCCCTGGTAGTTGCCTGCAATATCAGCTACACAAAATCCTGCCTCCTGAAGCATTGACAGTATCTCCTCTTTGCCGTAAAGCCTCACCGATTCCGTGAACGTCAGCGCTTCGCCTGCGGGAGGGGTAATGGTAATGTTTTTTGTTATCCTGTCCTCTTCAAACGCCCGCTCTTCAAGAACGGTAAGGTTGCCTGCGGTTTTCAGGGAGTGAGGTACCAGATT
This sequence comes from uncultured Chlorobiaceae bacterium, assembly GCA_903939765.1. GTDB lineage: Bacteria > Bacteroidota > Chlorobiia > Chlorobiales > Chlorobiaceae > Chlorobium. The sequence goes on from CAJAIK010000094.1 coordinate 111,748, forward strand.
TCGTGCAAGAGGGATTGGATTCAGAAGGTCAAGAACGTACCATCCACCCCGTTTAAGCGCACCATAAGCTTTGTTGAGCACCAGATGGTCATCTGCCTTTTCATCAAAGTAGCCGAAACTGGTAAAGAGCTGGACCACAAGATCAAAATGAGCGTTGGCCGGAATATGGCGCATGTCGCAACAGGTAAGGGTGAGCTGCAACTGGTTTTTAAGCGCCTCTTTCCGCGCCTCTTCGAGCAGAAAAGGGGAGAGGTCATTTCCAGTGACCGCGCAGCCGAGACGGGCAAGTTCAAGAGCATGTCGGCCGGCTCCGCACGCTATATCAAGGACTGATAGTGACGCAGCCTCTTTCTGGTCAAGGCCGGAAAGGTTCAGGATGGTTTGAATGCATCGGGCAGCTTCATCACGGTTGCGGTGGCTGTAAACTTCAAGATAGAGCGGATGGTTAAACCACTCTTCAAACCAGAGTGACGAAGGGTTCGTTTTCGAACCATCTGGATAATCATCCATACTGAAGAGAGAAAAAAGGTGAAAAAACAGGTGAGATTCAGGGCACCCTGCGATGCCCTGACGACGTATCGGGGGTATGCTTACTTTGCGTAATCGGTGATTGCCTTTGCAAGAATCACTTGATCATTCTCTCCGTTGGGAATACGGACGTTCTTTTCAATGAATTTCCATGCATTGGTTTTTTCTGATTTCACAGAAAAAATAACTTTTGCACACTTGAAATCACTGGTACCCGTTTTTTTGCCTTTATCAGCAAACGATTGTTTCTTTGCCATGAGTCGTAAAGTAGTTCTTTAGGTTATGAGGCGAATCTGTTTTTTTCTGCCCAAAAAGAACATGAAGGTAATAAAAATTTTATCGATAATCAAGCACCCTCCACCACGAATTATTGTCAAACACCATCCGATTCAAGAAGTTGCCCCTTATGGAAAATTCCACGCGATCGTCCTTTCAGTGGTCGATTGAGAAAGGGTGTGTTTGTCGATTTTGACTTTATTGAGTCAGCAGTGAGGCTCCAGAGGGCACAGGGGTCAATGATGGTGAAATTTGCAGTTTCTCCCGGCGCAAACAGAAGAGGTTTCAGGCGCATTATTGTTCTTGGATTGACCGACAGCAGTTCTATGGCACGCGACATGGAGACAACTTTTTTGTCAACAAGTTCTGTGATGGTGAGGGCAAGGGAGGTTTCAAGGCCTGTAATACCGAACGCAACCTGGTCGGAGGGCGACTCCTTTTCATGCGAAGCATGGGGCGCATGATCGGTGGCGATGGCATCAATAGTCCCATCGGCAAGGCCCTCAAGCAACGCTTCACGGTTTTCCCTTGATGAGAGCGGCGGTTTCATGATATAATTGCCTTTCATTTCGGCATGAAACAGATCTTCATCACAGAGCGTGAAATGGTGTGGTGTTACTTCGCAGGTCACCTGAAGTCCATCCTGCTTTGCTTTCCGGACAAGATCAAGTGCAGCTTTGGTACTGATATGGGCAACATGGTAGCGCGGCCTTCTGAGCGGGTCATGCAGTTTGTGCTGTTCGAGATAGCGCATCAAAAGCAGATCGCGGCTAAGGGTGATGGCTTCGGAGACATCGGGAATGCCTTTCAGGCCGAGTTGTGTTGAAAAAAGCCCCTCATTCATGATTCCCCCCATGGTAAGAGACCGCTCTTCACAGTGTTGAATGATGAGGAGATCAAAGTTTGATGCGTATTCAAAAGCAAGACGCGTGATCTGGCTGTTTTGAATGGCGGAACCGTCATCAGAAACAGCCGTCACTCCGTAGGAACGGAACTTTCCGAAGGGAGCAAGATGTTCTCCCTTGCTTGCAACGGTCATAGCTCCAATTACTTCAAGATCAATGGGCAGCGCGGTCGCGTGATGGCGGATATAGGCTACGCCGAGCGGACTGTCAATAACAGGCTTTGTGTTCGGCATGAGGGCGACTCCGGTGAATCCCCCGGCAGCCGCTGCTTTGGAACCGCTTTCCAGAGTCTCCTTGTATTCCTGGCCCGGCTCTCTGAAGTGGCAGTGCATATCGAAAAGTCCAGGAGCGAGTATCTGCCCCCGAAGATCAAGAACCCGGTCTGCCGATGATGCTGCAAGAGTCTCTTCACCATAAACGACCTCTTCGATTATTCCCTCATCACTCACTTTTACCGTTCCCGTGATGTCGACATGCTGAAGAGGATTGATGATACGGGCCTGCTGAAAAATAACGCTCATGGTTCTGATACAATTTTGTGTTCCCGTAAAAATAAGTTCACCTACCGCATTATGCGTGAAGATACGACAAATAATGGATAAGCATGACTGGCGGGTTACGCTCTCTGCATGATGAAAGTGATTCGGCATCCTGATACGGCGCATTGATTAAAAGGGAAAATGCGCTATTTTATTATTTTATACTTGATAATACAGGGGTTGATCTTTTTATTATTAGTTGGAGCGGGAATCAGGGATAGAGTTGAACGGTTTGGTATGAAGCAGAGGGAAAACGCCATGGAGAGAGAGGCAACTCTTGCTGTTGAAAAAGCCCGGCTGAGGGCAAAAATGATTGTACTCAGGCGGTCAATCCCGGAAAAATGCCGGACAGAAATGAGTGTGGCTATTGCAGGACATGTCATAACTTTGGAAAAAGTTGTCCATGCCCGGCACATTCATCTCTACCTCCCGATTCCTGCTTTTGGCGAAGTCTGTACTGCCGCAATTGTTGATCGTCTCACAGCAATGAACAAACAGCTTTCCGTCCCTGTTATTCGTAATGGAGAGCTGTTGACGGCTGCTTTCAGGACAGGTGATGTTATCCGCCCCGCAAAATTCGGTCAGCCAGAGCCCACGGAGCCCTTGATTGTCGATGAGTCGAATCTTGATGTTGTCCTGATTCCTCTCCTCGCTTTTGACGACAGAGGAAATCGTATCGGTTATGGAAAAGGGTTTTATGACCGTTTTTTGCGACGACTTTCACTGCAGGGGGTCAATCCGTGCCGGGTCGGAATTTCATTCTTTCAGCAGAAGGTTGACGCAGTTCCTGCAGACTCATGGGATGAACCTCTTGACGGGGTCGTTCATGAAAATGGTGTAATTCGGTTCAACTCTAATATTTGATGCGTTTTATGCAAACAGGGAATGAAAAAAATGATAACGGGCAACGGCTTCCGGATTTTATACATCCCTCCGTTTATGTCAACAGAGAGTTGAGTTGGATCTATTTTAATCAACGGGTACTTGAAGAAGCGCTTGACCCTGCTGCACACCCTCTTCTTGAGCGGGTGAAATTTATTTCGATTTTCAGTTCGAACCTTGATGAATATTTTATGATCCGTGTCGCCGGTATTGAGGATCAGTATGAGGCGGGTATTCAGGAACGAACGATTGATGGCCACACTCCCTTCGAACAGCTCGAAAAGATTCGTATGATGGTTTTGCGGCAGTTCAGCGAAAGAAACGATTGTTTTTATCACGATCTGGTGCCGGCACTGCAGCGTGAAGGGATAGAATTTTTGCGAGTCTCAGAGCTATCCGTCCTGCAGCAAAAAGCCCTGAGCCACTATTTTCGAAAGGAGATTTTCCCGGTACTGACCCCGCTGGCGTTTGATACCGGTCATCCTTTTCCCTTTATGTCGAACCTGTCATTGAACCTTGCCATTGAACTGGAAGACGAGGAAAGCAAGGCCCTGAAGTTTGCCCGCGTTAAGGTACCGGGTATTCTTCCCCGATTTCTGAGGCTTAACGATATCAAGGGTTTTCGTGATAACGACGGTATCATTCGGTTAATCTGGATAGAAGATCTCATAGCAAGCAATCTGGCTCACCTCTTTCCGAAAATGAGGGTCATACAATCGCATCTTTTCAGATTGATTCGTGATGCTGATATCGAAATTGAGGAGGATGAGGCGGGCGATCTGCTTGAAACCATTGAGCAGGGAATCCGGTCGCGTCGTTATGGAAAAGTTGTTCGACTTGACATTACTCCTGCAATGCCGCTTTCGATCAGAAAACTGCTCATGAATAATCTTGAGGTCACCGAAAGAAACCTTTATGAAATAGATGGAGTGCTCGGGTTCAGTTGTCTGCTTGATCTTCTGAAGATAGATCGGCCCGATCTGAAAGATGATCCTTTTGTGCCTGCCAATCCCATCGCAGAGCAGTTTGGCACTGATATTTTCAGTGCAATAAGAGCCAAAGATCAGTTGCTCTACCATCCTTATGACTCGTTTCAGCCTGTGGTCGATTTTATCAACCAGGCAGCTCTTGATCCTGATGTCCTTTCAATAAAGCAGACATTGTACAGGGTCGGAAGTAATTCGCCGATTGTTCAGGCATTGATGAAAGCTGCTGAAGAGGGCAAACAGGTTGCCGTGCTTGTTGAGCTCAAGGCAAGATTTGATGAAGAGAATAATATTGTCTGGGCAAGGGCTCTCGAAGATGTCGGGGCGCATGTAGCCTACGGTTTGCCGGGTCTCAAAACCCACGCGAAGCTTACCTTGATTGTACGACGCGAACAACAGAAACTGAAAAGGTATCTCCATCTTGGTACGGGTAATTACAATCTGGTAACAGGACGCATTTATACTGATTACAGCTTATTCACAACAAATGAGCAACTTGCCAACGATGTTGCAGAACTGTTCAATGCCTTGACAGGATATTCAAAGCATACCGAGTACAGAAAATTGCTCGTTTCACCGATCAATACCAGAAAAAGAATTATTGAGATGATAGAACGGGAGGTCGAATGGAGCCGGAAGGAGAACAAGGGACGAATAATCATGAAAATGAATGCTCTTGTCGATGCCAAAACCATACAGGCACTTTATCGGGCATCGTGCGAAGGGGTGAAGATTGACCTTGTCATTCGGGGCATTTGCTGCCTGAAACCAGGTATACCGGGAATCAGTGAAAATATCAGGGTCATCAGTGTTATCGGACGTTTTCTTGAACACAGCCGGGCATACTATTTTTATAACGGAGGAAAGGAGCAGTTATATCTTGGAAGCGCAGATATCATGCCGAGAAACCTCGATGATCGGGTTGAAACCCTTTTTCCTGTGTTCGACAAGGCATTTATTCAGTTGGTCAAATCGGATCTTGAGCTTATCCTGAGTGATAACGTCAAAGCTTGGCAGATGCATGCCGACGGTATATATTCAAGGGTAAACAATGATGACCCCAAAATAAACACTCAGGCTCTGTTTTTAAATCGGGCCAATCTGAAGAAAACTTCATCTAAATTTAAAGTCAACGAATAATGAATATTGCAGTTGGAAGCGATCATGCAGGGTTTGTATTCAAAAAAACGGTACTAACATGGCTGGAGCGTAACGGTTATGAATTCACCGACATGGGACCCTACGATGAAGGGTCGGTTGATTATCCCGATTATGCCCGTAAAGTAGCCAAAGCTGTTGCAGAAGGGCTTTTTGATTCAGGGGTTTTGCTTTGCGGTACCGGAATAGGCGTCTCGATCTCCGCAAATAAAATCAAGGGAATCCGTGCGGCAGTTGTCTGCAATCCCGAATTTGCGACACTTGCCCGGCAGCATAATAATGCCAACATCATCTGTTTCTCCGCACGCTTTACCGATCAGGCCACAATTGAACAAAGTCTTCACAACTGGTTTTCCACCGATTTTGAAGGGGGAAGGCATCAGTTGAGGGTGAATAAAATTGAACCATGCTGCTAAATGAATGTGTAGGAAGTGCTCTTGATATAACCTGTCCTTTTTTTGCAGATGACGCTTTGGTCGTGGAGGTACTTGCCTTCATGCAAAAAGGAGGGCTTGAGTGTGCAGCGGTACTGCATGAGGGGGAAATCGCTGCAATGGTGACTCTGATGGATTTGTTGCCTCTGGAGCAGTCAAAAAAAATAAAGGGAGTGTGCCTGAGCGAGCTTAAACTTGAAAAAGCTGAAAGTATTCGCCTTGATGAGCATTTGTTTGATATTTTTGCACGGATGCGCACCTTTTCGTCTTCCCTTATCCCTGTATCAGAACAGGGAGGGAGGTATGTTGGTGTTATTGAAAAAATAGTCCTCCTTGAACGTATAGCCGCTATTTTTCATTTCGGTGACCAGGCCGTGACACTTGAGCTTGAGGTGCCATCATTTGACCTGAAACTTTCAGAGGTGATTGCTGCATTTGAAAAAAACGATACAACCGTGTTGAGTTTCGGTATGTACCCAGCAACTCCTGATGGTGAGGGGATTGTTTTTTCCTTCAGGCTTCAGACATTTGACCTTTTTCGTCTGGTCAAAAACCTCGAAAAATATGGTTATTCAATCCGCTACACCTCTCCGTCCTTCAAGGAAAAAGATGATGAAATGAGAGAGAAGGCTCTTGAGTTCATCCGTTTCATGGAGATGTAGTTTTTCGATACGTGTGCGGGTGAACACACATGGTTTGCAGGAGAATGGTTCACGCCGACGGGCAAGAAGAACCGATGTTTTCTTTTTTGCTTCGTGATGATCGTAAGTTATTATAAAAAAAGGGTGATGTATGAAAAATGAACACTCCGGCGGACTTGTCGAACAAATTCAGGCGCATGCCGCAAAGATTTTTTCGGAAGTTGTTGCCTTACGCAGGGAAATACATCTCCATCCTGAATTATCGTATGAAGAGGTAAGAACAACAGCCCTGATAACCAACTATCTTCTTGATCTGGGTATAACTCCAGAACAACCCCTGTTGGAGACCGGGGTTGTAGCCCTGATTCAGGGAGAGCATAAATTGAGCCAAGGCAAGGTTGTTGCCTTACGGGCAGATATTGATGCATTGCCGCTTAATGAAGAGAATCTGCATGGTTTCTGTTCCCTTGAATCAGGAAAAATGCATGCCTGCGGGCATGACATGCACACCGCAATGCTTCTCGGTGCGGCAAAAATCCTTTCAGAAATGAAAGAGGAACTCGAAGGCAATGTGCTTCTTGTTTTTCAGCCCGCAGAGGAAAAAGCACCTGGCGGAGCAAAACCGTTTCTTGACGCCGGTCTTTTCACGCGCTTCAATCCCTCAATGATTATCGGTCAGCACTGCTTTCCCAATGTTGAAACCGGGAAAGTTGCCCTCTGCAAAGGAAGTTTTATGGCAGCCACCGATGAACTCTATTTTACGGTGACGGGGCAGGGTGGTCATGCCTCTGCGCCGCACAGGGCCTCGGATCCTGTTCTTGCTGCCGCGCACATTATTACAGCGGTGCAGCATCTTGTCAGCAGGGTTGTTCCTCCTCATGAACCGGCCGTTGTTTCGATAGCATCCATTCATGGTGGCAACGCGCCCAATGTTATCCCGAGACAGGTGACCATGTCGGGGACAATGAGAACCATGAACGAAGAGCTGCGCTCTCTGCTGCAGGAGAGGTTACGCCAGACGGTCACGCATGTTGCAACAGGGCTTGGTGTTGAGGCTGAAGTGGAAATCAGGACGGGTTATCCGGTCCTTTTCAACGATCTTGCTGTTACCGAAAAAGCAGAGAGCATCTGCCGGGAATATCTCGGCGCAGAAAATGTGCTTCAGAGTGAACCCCTCATGACGGCGGAGGACTTTGCCTACTACCTGCAGGAGTGTCCTGGAACATTCTGGCAGATCGGAACAGGATCGCTGCAGCATGACAAAGGCAATACCTTGCACTCTCCAACATTTAACCCCGAAGAGCGTGCCCTTGAAATTGGCAGTGGTTTGCTTGCCTATACCGCTTTACGCCTCCTTCAGAGTGCGTGAGTAGGCCTCCGATGTCCATAATAAAAAAGGCGCCAGTGGGCGCCTTTTTTATTATGGACATTTGACATCAAAAGAATCATGCTTTTCCGTTCGATCCGAGAACGTTGATGATTTTATGAACATAGAGTTTTTTGAGAGCATCACGGGCAGGTCCGAGATATTTCCTTGGATCAAACTCTTCGGGTTTTTCATCAAGCACTTTGCGGATCGCGGCCGTCATGGCAAGACGACCGTCGGAATCAATATTGATTTTGCATACCGCTGATTTGGCGGCAAGACGAAGCTGGTCTTCGCTGATACCAATTGCATCCTTCAGTTTTCCGCCATGCTCATTGATCGTTTTAACCAACTCCTGTGGAACGGAGGAGGAGCCATGCAGCACAATGGGAAATCCAGGAATCCGGTGTTCAATTTCGGTAAGGATATCAAGGCGGATTTTCGGATCTTCACCCGGCTTGAACTTGAAGGCGCCGTGTGAGGTGCCGATCGAGATGGCCAGACTGTCAACACCAGTTTTAGCAACAAAATCCTCAACCTCTTCTGGTTGTGTATACGTATGATGGGCTGCTGAAACATCATCTTCAATTCCTGCCAGCACACCGAGTTCTCCCTCCACGGTGACATCGTACTGGTGGGCATAGGCAACAACTTTTTTAGTCAGTTCGATGTTATCCTCATAAGAAAGGTGTGAGCCGTCAATCATCACCGAAGAGAAGCCGGAATCAATGCAGTCTTTGCAGAGTTCGAAGCTGTCTCCGTGATCAAGATGAAGCACAATAGGAATGGGATTGCCGAGTTCAGCGGCATAAGCAACAGCTCCCTGAGCAAGAAAGCGCAGCAGGGTTTCGTTGGCATAGCTTCTGGCTCCCTTTGAAACCTGCAGAATAACGGGAGAGCCGGTTTCAGCGCATGCAAGAATGATGGCCTGCATCTGCTCAAGATTATTGAAGTTGTAGGCTGGGATTGCGTAACCGCCAGTTACAGCTTTTTTGAAGAGTTCCCGGCTGTTGCAGAGGCCGAGCTCTTTATAGCTGATTTTTTTCTTTTCCATTGAATGCTTCTCTTTTATTTATTATTATGTGCGGTAATTTTTCTTCAGAATCTCTGCCGGTAAAGGCTTTTCGGATGCTCGCCAATATAATTATATTCGTTCTCTTATTCAAGCAGCTTGACTGCGACTGTTAAACCTTTGAATCACCACGCAAAAAAAAATGGTTAGAAAAAATCTGCTTCTCATGATTGTTGCATTGGGAAGTACTGTACCGTTCTCTACAATACATGCCGGAACTGCCGCCCCAGCCGTAACCGTTGTGACTCTCAGACCAACTGCTGCCCAGGAAGAGGCGAGTAAATATATCAGTCAATATCTGCTGCAGAACCATTACAGGAAGATATCCGTCAATGACTCTCTTTCTCAGCAGATCCTTAATCGCTATATCGACAATCTTGACGGCAGCAAAAGCTATTTTGTGGCAAGTGAGGTTGAAAGCCTCCGGCATGTATACGGAAACCGTATTGATGATGATTTTCTTGCCGGTAAGGCAAATGTAGGATTTGGAGTCTATAACTTCTTTCTTAAACGGGCAAAAGAAAAGATGCGGTATATGAAGGCAACCGCTGATACCGTGCGTTTTAACTTTTCACTACCAGAAACCCTTGACCTCGACCGCAAGAGCGACCCCTGGCCCGCCGACCGGCGTCAACTCAGCGAGTTATGGAAAAAAGAGCTGAAATACCAGTGGCTTAACCTGAAATATTCGGGAGAAAATAACAAGGGTATCCGGGAGGCTCTTGCAAGAAGCTTTACGAACCGGTTGAACCTTTTGAACCGCCAGAAACCTGAAGATGCTTTTCAGGCCTATACCTATGCCCTGACAACATCGTTTGATCCTCATACAAACTATTTTTCTCCAGACGAGTATCAAAACTTTCAGATAGATATGAGTCGCTCTCTCGAGGGAATCGGAGCAAAACTGCAGACTGAAGGCGAGTATACCGTTGTTAACGAGGTTATTGCGGGAGGACCGGCATTTAAGAGCAATACACTGAAAAAAGGGGATAAAATTATTGGCGTCAGTCAGGGACGGAACGGTGAAGTTGTTGATGTCTTTGGCTGGAGAATCAATGATGTGGTCAAATTGATCCGAGGAAAGAAAAATACCATTGTCCGCCTGAAAATTCTCCCGGCAAGCCAGAGTGGACGGGGACCGGCTAAAATAGTCATGCTTTTGCGAGAGAAAGTCGACTTGCAGGAACAGGCCGCAAAGAAAAGCGTCATAGTGCAGAACGGAGAGCGAATCGGCGTTATTACCATACCTTCGTTTTATCTTGATTTTGAAGGTCAACAGCAGAACGCAGGCAATTTCAACAGCACAAGCCGTGACGTCGCCCGCATTCTGAATGAACTGAATACAGAACATGTTGATGGGATTGTCATTGATCTTCGTGATAACGGAGGAGGCTCGCTTGAAGAGTCTGTGAATGTCACAGGACTGTTTATTCCTACGGGCCCTGTGGTGCAGATCAGCAACTCAGCAGGGGGAAAAATGGTGCTCAGGGACGAAGACCGAAGGGTGCTTTATAGTGGTCCCCTTGCAGTGCTTGTCAACCGTTACAGTGCATCAGCATCTGAAATATTTGCTGCAGCAATTCAGGATTACGGACGAGGTATTGTCATTGGCGAGAGGACGTTCGGAAAGGGAACTGTTCAAAGCCTCAAAAAACTTTCCGAGCTCAGATCGTTTACTTTTTTCGGAAAAAAGCCTGAACTTGGAGAGATCAAACTCACTGTTGCAAAATTTTACAGGATTTCTGGAGGCAGTACTCAGCATAAAGGTGTTGTGCCCGACATTATCATGCCTTCCATGATTGATACGTCGGTTGTTGGAGAGGATACGTATAGCAGCAGTCTGCCATGGAGCACTATCTCCCGTTCATTTTATCGTCCGACAGGAGAGGTCGGCCCTGAAGAGATTGCCTTGCTTCGCCAAAAGCAGCAGGAACGGACTCTGAAGAGCCGTTATTACCAGAGTTATCTGCATGACTTGAATACCCTGAACCAGATTCGCAAAAAAAAGGCAGTATCCCTTCAGGACTCGGCCTTCAAATCGGAAACAGAGAGGATAAAGCAGATTGAGGGTCAATGGATTGTTGATCAGGATTCGACCAAAAGCAAAAACAAGGATGTGCTGCTTAACCAGTCAGCCGCAGTTGTTTCGGACATGGTGGGACTTAAGGTGACCCAGCGGCACACGATTACCCGCTCGTTGCCTTCCCTGAATTAAGGCATATTGAAAGAAAATCAGGCATGGCGCGTATTTGATAAACGATGTGAAGAGAGATACATTGTTTTTTTGAAAATTGTTTTATCAATCACATAAAATTTGGGGGGGGATTACCATGTTTGGACTGGGTGGTCAGGAACTGTTGCTTATCCTGTTTGTCGTCCTGTTATTTTTCGGTCCTTCAAAACTACCTGAGTTGGCCCGGGGGCTGGGCAAAGGAATGAGGGAGTTTAAAAAAGCGCAAGCTGATCTCGAAAACGAATTCAACAAGGCCGTTGATACTGTCGCTTCAAAAGATGAAGAGGACACGTCGGCTAAAAAGAAAACATAAAATAAGTACATGCGTAAAAAGATATTGTTTCTGAAAAAATATTTAAAAAATCCTCAGAGTGTTGGTTCGGTCATACCCTCTTCAGAGTTTTTGGCAAAAGCTATTTGTAAATCAATTAAAGAGCTGGATCAAACCTCGGTTATTGAGATCGGGGCAGGAACCGGAGCAATCACAAAGCATATCTCAGGCTTCAATCCCTTGTTGGTTGAAATAGATCAGGAGTTCTGTGCCGTGCTTCGGCAAAATTATCCCCATTTAAAGACGATCAATTCATGTGCGTTGGAACAGTTGAAAAAAGTTGATGAGCGCTTCGGGCTGGTACTCTCAATTCCGCTGATCAACAACCCGTTTAAATCTTCATTTGTCCCTATTATAAACACGCTATACGGTAACGGCCTCCTTAAATGGTGTGTCATGTACACGTATGGCCTCAAGAGTCCCCTTGGTGAAGTGGGTTTCCGGAGTAAAGTTAGAAAGCGGTTTGTCATCAAGAACATTCCACCAGCCTCAGTCTGGGTTTACTCATAAGATTATCATACACGGCAATGCTTAGAAGAAGTCTCTTTCTTTTCATGATGGCATCGGGAAGTGTTACTCCACTTTTTGCTAAAAACATCGTGGATCCAGCCTCATTTAAAATTGCGACACTCCTCCGGCCGACTGCTGCGCAGAAGGAGGCTGTCAACTATATCAGTAAATATCTGTTGCAGAATCACTACAGGAAGGTTTCAGTCAATGACTCTCTTTCGCAGCAGATATTTAACCGTTATATCGATAATCTTGACGGCAGTAAAAGCTACTTTGTGGCAAGTGATGTTGAAAGTCTCAGAAAAATGTATGGCAGCAAGATTGATGACGAATTTCTTGCTGGCAAAGCAACTGCCGGATTTGACATTTACAACCTCTTTCTGAAACGGGCCAGGGAGAAAATGCGGTATATGACGGTTGCTGCCGATACCGTACGTCTCGATTTTTCATCACCAGAAACCCTTGATCTCGATCGCAAAAGCGATCCATGGCCCACTGACCTGCCTCAATTGAGCGAACTGTGGAGAAAAGAGCTGAAATATCAGTGGCTCAACCTGAAATATTCCGGAAAGAGTGACAAGGTCATTCGAGCGGAGCTTGCAAAAAGCTATAAAAGTCGTCTGAATCTTCTGAACCGCCAGAAGCCGGAAGATGCCTTTCACGCATACACGTATGCTTTGACAACCTCGTTCGACCCCCACACAAGCTATTTCTCTCCGGACGAATATCAAAACTTTCAGATCGACATGAGCCGTTCACTTGAGGGAATCGGCGCAAAACTCCAAACCGAAGGGGAGTATACCGTTGTCAATGAGCTGATTCCGGGTGGACCGGCATTCAAAAGCAATATCCTGAAAAAAGGTGATAAAATTATTGGTGTTGGTCAGGGAAAAGTTGCTGCTGTTATTGATGTCTCCGGTTGGAGAATCAATGATGTGGTAAAGCTGATCCGGGGAAACAAAGGCACCATTGTCCGCCTGAAAATCCTCTCGGCAAGCCAGGGTGGACGCGGGCCTGAAAAAATAATTGAACTTATACGCGACAAGGTCAACCTGCAGGAGCAGGCTGCACAGAAACGTATTGTTCTGCAGAACACGAAAAAAATCGGCGTTATTACCATCCCGTCGTTTTACCTTGATTTTGAAGCTGAGCAGCAGAATACAGGCAATTACAACAGTACAAGCCGCGATGTCGCCCGTATTCTGGAGGAACTGAATGCAGAGCACGTTGACGGTATCGTTATTGATCTTCGTGATAATGGTGGTGGTTCGCTTGAAGAGTCTGTAAGTGTTACCGGACTCTTTATTCCAAGTGGTCCCGTCGTTCAAATCAGTAATTCAATCGGCGGCAAAATGGTCCTCAAGGACGAAGACAGCAGGGTGCAGTATGGCGGACCGCTTGCCGTACTGGTCAATCGTTACAGTGCTTCGGCATCTGAAATTTTTGCGGCAGCCATTCAGGATTACGGCCGCGGTGTTGTTGTCGGTGAGAGAACGTTTGGGAAGGGAACCGTTCAAAGCCTCATCAAACTGTCAAGGCCAGACTCTTTGACCGGAAAACTACCTGGGCTTGGAGAGATAAAACTTACCATTGCAAAGTTTTACAGGATATCAGGAGGAAGCACTCAGCACAAAGGTGTTGAGGCGGATATTATCATCCCGTCCATGATCGATACGGCCAGAATTGGCGAGGATACCTACACAAGCAGTCTGCCATGGAGCACACTCACCCCATCTTTTTATACAAGCACCTCAGAGATTAACCCTGAAAAAATTACTCTGCTTCGGCAACATTTTCAGGAACGATCAGCAAAAGATTCCCTCTACCAAAGCTATCTGCGTGATCTTGATACCCTTGATCAAATTCGTAAAAAGAAGGCGGTCTCGCTTCAGGATGCGACAGCCAAATCGGAAACAGAGACAATAAAACGGATTGAAAAAGAGTGGTTCAAGGAGCCTGATTCCACCAAAGAGCTGACCAGAGACGAAGTACTTAACCAGTCGGTATCCGTGGTTGCCGATCTGGCAGAGATAGAGGCAAGGCACCCGAAACTCAAAACTCTGCCATTATCGCATTAAAGCTCTTTTCTTGCCATCCCGATCTGCAGTGCAACAGAGTCAAAAGAGCAACTGCCATGTGTCCTCTTTGAGTTCACACTCACATCGGCCTTGAGGCAGTCGTAGATGTCCGGATCAATAGCCTCACAGAACTCCCGGAACTTTTCTACCGGGATATTTGGCAGGGTAACATCCGAAGCAATACTCCAGGTGACAATTTTACCGGTAATGCGGTGAGCATCACGGAATGGAATCTGACGGCGCACAAGATATTCGGCTATTTCAGTAGCAAGGCTGAGATCTTCCGCCGTCAGTTTGGCCAGTCGTTCCTCCTTCAGCTTGGTATGCTCAAGCAGTTTGGAAAAAATGGAGACACTTCCGATTGTCGTCTCTGCGCTGTCGAAGAGAGGTTGTTTATCTTCCTGCATGTCGCGATTGTAGGAGAGCGGTAGCCCTTTCATAATGGTCAGCATGGCCATAAGATTACCGTAGACCCTCCCCGTTTTACCCCTTACCAGCTCGGCGATATCAGCATTTTTTTTCTGTGGCATGATTGACGACCCCGTTGCAAAAGCATCGCTGATTTCAAGATAGCCGAACTCGTATGAGCTCCAGAGAATCAAGTCTTCTGCAAACCGTGACAGGTGCATCATGATTACGGAACAGTCGGAGATGAACTCAATGACAACGTCGCGATCACTCACGGCGTCAATACTGTTTGAAAAAAGATCGTCAAAACCAAGCAGCACAGAAGATCTTTGCGCATTAAGCGGCAGCGTGCTGCCCGCGAAAGCTGCTGCACCGAGAGGGGAGATATTCACTCGTTTCATGAGATCCCGCAGCCGCTGGCGATCGCGATTGAACATGTTGAAATAAGCCAGATAGTAGTGCCCGGCAGAAATCGGCTGGGCTCGCTGGAGGTGGGTATATCCGAAGATGATGGTTTTTTTATAACACTCAGCTTTTTCAACAAGAACCCCTAAAAGCACTCCAAGAGCCTCCTGCAGTTCGGCAATCTGGCGACGCATGTAGAGACGGGTATCCGTTGCCACCTGATCGTTGCGGCTCCGGCCAGAGTGAAGTTTTCCGGCAACCGCCCCGACCTTCTCCTTCAGCCGGTTTTCAATGACCGTATGAATATCCTCGTCCTCCCAATGAGGAACAAGTGTACCTGTCGAAAGCTCCTCCTCAATCTCGCGGAGTCCTGCAATAATTTGGGCAGCATCATCCGGACTGACAATGTTCTCTTCGGAAAGCATGGTCACATGGGCAACAGAGCACTGAATATCCTCGCGATAGAGCTTTTTATCGACATGAACCGACGATGAAAACAACAGCGCGTCGCGGTCAAAAGGTAATGAAAATCGGCTCTGCCAGAGTAATTCTTTCTTGCTGCTCATAGGGGTATTGATTGTTTGGGAAACTTGACTGTTCCTTAAGATAGTCATTTTTGTCTTTTTGCCTTGTGTCATCACGCAAGCCCTCAGCGGATAGGGGGAGCGTTTTTTACCGGCACGATTTCATGTGCGAAGCGTGCAACCCTTCAAAAATTTTACTATCCATCCTGTTTACCGTATTTACAGGCGAATGCATGATGTTATTCTTGGAATTAAATGGTACTTTTCCTTCGTGGTGATTTTGCAGTTTTTTTGCTGAATCTCATAACGGCAGAGAACAGGCCAGCACCGTACTCTTTTTGAAACTTAAAAAACACTACTGAACGCTGTCATGCAGGAAGAAAAAAACGATAAAGTAAAAAATCGGGAGAATTTTATTCAGGCGCTTGTTGATGCCTCGCCTGGGTTTGTCTGTGTGATTGATGATAATGGGCGATTTGTTGCGTGGAATGCGCGTATTCGTGATCAAGTTGTACGTAAATCAGACAGTGAGATGGCGGGTTGTAATGCTGTAGCAATCGTTCATCCGGACGATCGACCGTTGATCGAAGAAAAAATCCAGCATGTTTTGACTGAAGGTCTTGAAGAGTGTGCCGAAGTGAGGATACTCTCTTGTGGCGGACCAGAATTCCGGTGGTTTCTCCTGGAGGCCAAAAGGCTTATTGTTGATGGTACTCCCTTTTTGATAGCAACTGGTGCCGATATCGACGATCGGAAGCAGGCTGAATACGCCCTCGATATCAGCGAAAAAAAGTTCCGCTCTATTACCGAGCAACTCGATGGAGTGGTATTTATCTGTGATGCCCAGGGTTTTTTTTCCTACGTTTCACCTTTGGCTGAAAAATTTTTGGGCTTTACGCCACAGGAGATGATTGGTCACAGGTTTACTGAGTTTCTTGGTGAAAAGGATAGTTCCAAGGCTCTCGAAGGGCTCAATAAAACCCTCTCGGATTCTTCGCAGCAAATGGTTTTTGAGCACCGTTTAAAAAGAAAAAACGGCTCAATGTTTTGGGGAGAGGGGCATGTGCAGAAATTTCAGAACAATGAAAATTGTGGCATGACAGGCTTGCTCCTGGATATTACCAGACGTAAACAGTTTGAATTCCTTACAGCATTTCGCCAGCGTATTCTCCTGATGGCAGAGTCCAATCTGGTAGAGGAAATCATGAGAGTTACACTCGACGAAGCCGAAAAGCTTACAGGGAGCACGATTGGTTTTTGCCACATTATCAACGAGGATCCCGTGTCTCCCTCCTTGTGGGTTACCTTATCGAATATTCAGCAAACAATGCATGGTGTGGAGGCTGACATCCTGCACCCACCGATCGCTGGCGGTGAATTATGGAGTGGCACTATACCGCAGCAAGCGGTGATTACCAACGATTACAGCGCACGAGAAAATCGGCGAATCGGGTGGCCGGATGGTCATCCCGAAATCAGGCGCACTCTTCTTGTACCTATGCTTCAGGAGGGCAAGGTCATGGCAATACTTGGAGTAGGAAACAAGAGGGACGATTATGATGAGCATGATCTCAAATTGCTCAGTACCCTTGCCGATGTTACCTGGGATATTGTCTCTCGCAAACGTGCAGAACAGCACATACATGAGATGCAGGAAGCACTGACTCAGTCACAAAAAATGGATCTTGTGGGGCAACTGGCCGGAGGAATTGCCCACGACTTCAACAATATGCTTGGGGTGATTCTCGGTAATATTGAAATGGCACTCGATCAGACGCCAGCTCCTAATGATACCTTGCAATACAACTTAAAGAACATTCTTGTTGCGGCCAACCGATCCGGAGATCTTACCCGTCAACTTCTTGCCTTTGCAAGAAAAGAGACGGTGATGCCAATAGTTGTAGAGCTGAATGCTGTGATCGAAAAGATGCTCGCGGTGCTTCGGCAATTGATTGGTGAAAATATTGCGATTATATGGAAGCCCGACAGAGTTCCTGTTTTTGTAAAAGCCGATCCCTCACAACTTGACCAGATTCTCGTCAACCTTTGCGTCAATGCTCGTGATGCCATCACCAACGTCGGCACCATTGCCATCGAAATCAGGAAATCAAGTGACCGCAAAACTGTTGATACCCCTCACAATTTTTTTACGGTTTCCGGTGACTACGTGACACTTTCCGTAACGGATACGGGCAAAGGCATAGAAAAAGTGCATCTTCCGCATATTTTTGAACCCTTCTTCACAACCAAAAAAAAGGGAAAAGGTACCGGCATGGGGCTTTCGACCGTCTATGGTATTGTCAAACAGAACAAAGGTTGTATTGAGTGCATAAGCGAAGAGGGGGTGGGAACTACCGTCAAGATCCACCTGCCACTATACAAGGAGGAGGTGCAGGTCGAGATGGCTGCGGACAAAAAGCCGTTATCCGCAGTTCACTACGGCAAAGAGGTAATATTGATCGTCGAAGATGAGCCGGAAATTCTGGTTCTCTGCAAGGATGAGCTTGAAAACAAAGGATACAGGGTACTCATGGCAGCTTCACCCCATGAAGCAATTTTGCTTGTCGAAGAGTCAAAGGAGCTCTTTAAGCTGCTTTTGACTGATGTCGTCATGCCGGGAATGAACGGGTGTGATCTCTTCAAAAAGCTTCAACAGCTCAATCCTTCACTCAAAGTGCTCTTTATGTCAGGCTATTCAAGTGATATTGTAGCTCATGACAATATGCTCGAAAAAGGTATCAATTTCATCCAGAAACCCTTCTCTCTTAAAACGCTTTCCAGTATGGTGCGGAATATACTGAGTCAATCCTGAATTTTTCGCTACAGGAGCAACGTGGTATAATAATCATCTACTCTCTGTTGGTTCAGTGGAACAAGCCGGCGCCGCGCAGGCCGAAGATGTATGGCTTGCGCGGATGACGGATGGGTGAAGCTCTTATTTGGCGGAGTGCACTTCGCTGTAGGTTTTCAGCCCAAGTCCATAGAGGTGGATAAAGCCTGCTGCAGCCTTGTGGTTGAACGTGTCGGATTCGGTGTAGGTGGCAAGCTCCTCGTTGTAGAGCGAGTAAGGGGAGTTGCGGCCAAGCAGGGTTACACCACCCTTGTAAAGTTTCAGGCGCACAAGGCCGGTCACCGGGAGCTGTGTTTCATCCACAAAGGCATCCAGTGCCTTCCTCATTGGCGAGAACCAGGTGCCGTTGTAGATGAGGTTGGCATAATCCTGGCTGATGTTTTTCTTGTACTGGAAGACCGATTTTTCGAGCGTCAGGCGCTCCAGTTCGCGATGTGCGAAGTGCAGGATGGTTGCTGCCGGGGCTTCATAAATTTCACGCGATTTGATGCCGACAACGCGGTTCTCGATCATGTCGAGCCGTCCGACGCCATTGGCTGCGCCGATTTCGTTCAGGCGGATGATGAGGTCAAGGCCGCTCATCTTTTTGCCGTCGAGGGAGACGGGAATACCTTTTTCAAACTCGATCTCAACAACGGCCGGAGTGTTCGGTGCATTTTCCGGTGACGTGGTGATCTGGTAGGCATCTTCGGGAGGTGCAACCATCGGATCTTCGAGCACACCGCACTCAATACTGATACCCCAGATGTTTTCATCTATGGAGTAGGGGTTTTTCTTGGTAGCAGAGACCTGGATGTTGTGTTCGAGGGCGTAGGCAATTTCAGATTCCCTCGAAGTGAACTCCCATTCACGCAATGGAGCAAGGACCTTGAGATGGGGGGCAAGTGAGGCAAAAGTCACTTCAAAGCGTACCTGATCGTTTCCTTTTCCGGTGCAGCCGTGGGCGAGCATGGTGCACCCTTCGGCCAGAGCGGTATCGACAATCGCTTTTGCAAGCAAAGGGCGTCCAAGAGCGGTCGCAAGCGGATAGACATCTTCATAGAGGGCACCAGCCTTGAGTGCACGCCATATGTACTCTTCAACAAACTCCTTGCGCAAATCAACAAACTTGAATTTTGAAGCTCCTGTGGAGATCGCTTTTGATTCAAGGTTTTCAATCTCTTTCTGCTGGCCCAGATTGCCGGTTACGGCAACGATTTCTGCGTCATATTTGTCTTTCAGCCACTTGATCATGATGGATGTATCGAGTCCACCGGAATAGGCTATTGCAATTTTTTCCTTGCTCATGTTGTCGTGAATTATCAGTTTTTGGAAAGCTTTTTATGAATATAGGATTTCAGTGCAGAAATGTTCAGCACTGAAGAGGGAATTACAAGAAGTGTGTCATCTCCCGCTATGGTACCAAGAATCAGCGGGCTTTTAAGCTGATCGAGCCATGAGCCGACGCCATGAGCCCTGCCTGGAAGGGTCATGATAATGATAGAGGTTTCATTGGCATTGATGGAAAGCACCTCAATACCGACAAGCCCTTTGATAATCTTGTCAGCCTCATCATCCGCCAGAACCATTTTATAGTTCCCGTTTGTTCTTGAACGGATGATGCCCAGTTCAGCGCAGTCACGCGAAAGGGTGGCCTGGGCAACCACCATACCGGCATCCCGGAGCAGTTGCAAAAGGTCATGCTGATTACCGACGTTGTGCTGATGAAGAATTTCCCTGATTTTCAGTTGACGAGCATACTTGTTCATTGTCGTGTCACCCTGTCAGCTCCCGCCTTTTTTGCTGCATTCAAAAGCCGGTGGGTCAGATGAAATTTTCTGTACTCGTCATGGTTGAGCAGTTTGACAAGAAGTGCTTTCTGAACATGCAGACGGTTTTCAGCCTCGTCAAGGATGATGGAGTGCGGCCCATCCATCACTTCTGCGCTTATCTCCTGGCCACGATGTGCGGGCATGCAGTGCATGACCACTGCGCCGGGTTTGGCCTCTGCAAGCAGGGCTCGGTTGATCTGAAAGGGGGAGAAGATTTTCAGGCGATCATCTCTCTCTTTCTCCTGCCCCATACTGGTCCAGACATCGGTATAGAGCACATCGGCATTTGCCGCAGCCTCTTTCGGGTCGTGCAGAATCTCGATGCGGCTGATACCCTTCTGGCGTGCGGCTTCGAGCACTCCCTCGTTTGGCTTGTACCCTTCCGGGCAAGCAAGCACAAAGTGAAAGGGGAGTATGCCAGCCAGTTCTATCCATGAATTTGCGACATTATTGCCATCCCCGACAAAAACAACCTTTATTCCGTCATGCCACAGCGACTTTTCGTAGAGCGTAAAGGCATCGGCCAGTATCTGGCAGGGATGCGACAGATCGGTCAGCGCATTGATAACCGGAATGGAGGCATGCTCCGCAAGTCCTTCGATGACGGCATGATCATGCAGGCGGGCGACGATGGCGTCATTGTAGCGAGAGAGCAGTTGTGCCACATCCTGCACTGATTCTCGTGAACCGAGACCAATCGATTGGCCATCAAGGTTGATGGCATATCCCCCGAGCTCATGAATGCCAAGCTCAAAAGAGACCCTTGTTCTCAGTGATGGCTTACTGAAAATCATGGCTACGGTTTTGTCGCGCAGCGGGAGAAATGGTGCATTGGCAGAACTCTCTTTCCTTTTTTTCTTGACATAAAGTGAGTAGTCGAACAACTCGATAATCTTGCTGCCATCAAGCGGTGAAAAGCCCAGAAAATCACGTTTAGCGGGAACCTTCCTTATTTGAACCTCTTCCATGCCTTTACCTGTTTAGGGATTGATCGCTCTCCTGCTCTGCAATAAACTGGGTGCCAACCCCTTCATGCGTAAATATTTCGAGCAGGAGCGAATGTGTGGATTTTCCGTCAATGAGATGAATTTTGCCGACACCACTGTCAAGCGTTTTGAATGCGGAAAGAACTTTCGGAATCATGCCGCCAGAAATAATTCCCTGTTCAATAAAGTCTGCGGCTTCACCTTTGGTGATGGTTTTGAGGATTCTGTCGCCCACATGAATGCCTTCGACATCGCTGACGTAGATGAGCTTTTCAGCTTTCAGGGCAATGGCAATACCGCTTGCGGCATCATCAGCGTTAATGTTGTAGATATTTCCCTTGTCGTCAAATCCTGTCGGGGCTATGACTGGAATCAGCCCTGCCCGGCAGAGCAGATCGATATAGTCGGTGTTAATCTGCTCGACTTCACCCACCAGGCCGAGCGTCTCGGCATTCGGGTGGGGCAGAGCCTTGATGGTATCGGCATCAAGACCGGTGACACCCACAGCCTTGCCACCATGCCGACTGATCAACTGGACAATATCCTGATTTACCTTGCCAGCAAGGGTCATCTGAATAACCGAGATCATCTCTTTGTCGGTAACTCTGCGTCCATGAAGAAATCGTGAAGAAATTCCAAGTTTTTCTGCCGTTTTTGTAATGGCATCGCCTCCGCCATGCACAAGAACAATCCTGATACCGACTTTACGCAGAAGGGTGACATTCTGGGCAAAACTGTTTTTAAGTGAGGCATCCTTCATGGCTGCCCCCCCATATTTAATGACAAAAGTCTTGCCTTCAAACTTGCGAATATAGGGTAACGCTTCAATAAGTACAGGCCCGATAGCGGCGTGTGAGGCTGTTCTTGCTGGATTCAGTTCATTGCACGGTAACGTGTCCATTGCGGAAAAATTGCTCTTGATGGTTAAGGGAAGTGTCAGCTTCTGTAGCTTCCATTGATCTCGACATACTCTTTGCTCAAGTCGCAGCTCCACACGGTTGCCCGTCCCGGACCGCTGCCGAGGCGGAGTGTTATGGTATACGAATTTTTTGCCATGATCTCCGATGCCTCAGCTTCTGAATAGCTTGCAATGAAACCTGGTTTGAGAAGAGTGAGTTCGTTAAAACGGAGTTCAAGCTCTTCCTGATTGAACTGTGCGCCAGATCGACCCGCTGCGGCAATGATTCTGCCCCAGTTGGCATCCTCTCCGTGAATGGCGGTTTTGACAAGGTTCGACTGCGCAATGGTTCTGGCAGCAAGTTCTGCATCCCGATCATCAGTCGCCCCTTCGACAGTAATAGTGACCAGTTTTGAGGCGCCCTCTCCGTCAATGACAATGAGCTTGGCAAGAAAAGTCATCAGCGCCTGGAGTGCTTCACAAAAAAGGTGAAAATCGTTACTCTCTGCCGTAATTTCAGGGCCAGTGCCGCTTGCAAGAATTGAAACCATGTCGTTCGTGCTTGTATCGCCATCGACCGTAATGGCATTGAAACTTTTCTTGTTCGCAAGCCTCAGCGCTTTCTGAAGGAGATCAGGAGTAATTGAAGCATCAGTGGCCAGAATAGCCAGCATGGTCGCCATGTCCGGGCAAATCATGCCGGAGCCTTTGGCTATGCCGCTCAAGCGGACAACTCCGCCCGAAAGCTGAACGTCAAGCATGAAAAACTTCGGAAAGGTATCCGTTGTCATGATTGCCTGGGCTGCATCAAGTGCTGAGTCATGCTGCAGGCTGGATGGAAGGGTGGAAATGCCGCAGAGAACCCTCTCTATCGGCAGGAGTTGGCCAATGACGCCGGTGGAGGCAACAAGAACCTCCTCCGGCTTGACGGCAAGTTCCTGTGCCACGGCTTCAGCCATGGCGAGAGCATCAGCCATGCCTTTGTCGCCAGTGGCCGCATTGGCATTGCCACTGTTGCAGACCACGGCGCGAACTGATGAGGGGGATCGTTGCAGATGGTCACGTGAAAGCAGAACCGGAGCTGCACAGCAGAGATTCCGGGTAAAGAGTGCGGCCGCGCTTGAAGGTCGATCCGCAACGAGCAGCATCAAGTCTTTGCGATCATACTTTATGGCGGCAGAGACCGCGCCTGCAGAAAAACCGGCAGGCCAGAAGTTCAGCGTTCCGTCCGAAGCAGCCGGCATGGGGGTGACCGATGCCGGCCAGGGAGTTACAGCAGAAAGCTCACGGATAACTTTAAGCCCTTTATGGAATTTCTCCAATGCAGTACAGGCCTGATTAATGGTTATTAAATTAGAACGACAATCCGGTTGTTTCATCCAGGCCAAGCATAAGGTTCATGTTCTGGACTGCCTGCCCGGCGGCACCTTTCAGAAGGTTGTCGATGGCGGTGACGATGACCAGCGAACCGCTTGCCGTGGCATGAGCGATGTGGACATCACAAAAATTGGTATGGGCAACATGCTTCACCTCGGTCATGGTGTCGCGAAGCCTTACAAAAGGTGCGTTCTCGTAAAACTTCATGTAGAGCTTCTTGATGCGCCCTTCTTCTGCGGGCTCTTCCAACTGCACGTTAAGGATGCTGTAAATACCTCTCACCAGCGATCCGATCATCGGCGTAAAGACAAAATCAAAAGATGGACTGGTGGCGGAGGTGCCGAGAGCCTGCATGATTTCAGGAATATGCTGATGAACACCGACCTTGTAAGCCCGCATATTTTCACTCATCTCCGGGAACGACAACTCTGTTTTATTGCTTCGTCCCGCCCCGGAAATGCCGGAAGTGGAGGTACAGTTGATGGCTCGAACCTTGATTTCACTCTCGCTGCAAGCAAAAAGCGGCGCAACACCAAGAATAATGCTTGTTGCAAAACAGCCGGGATTACTGATCGCTTTTGCCCGGATGATTTCTTCACGGAACAACTCAGCCATTCCGTAGGTCATCACCGACCCGGGAGACTTGAGCTGTTTGTAGAACTGCTCATGTTCTTCAGGGCTTTTCAGCCGGAAGTCGCCGGAAAGATCAATCACTGTTTTTCCCGCAGCCACAAGGGGTGGAACAAGTTGCAATGCTTCACCGTGGGGAAGGGCAAGAAAATAAATATCACTGTCACACTCTCCGTTGTATGGCTTGTATACCTTATTGCACGAGAGGAAGGGGTAGATATCTGAAACACGTTTTCCGGCCTGGGAATAGGCATAAAGCTCCTGCAGGTCGACTTTTGGATGATGAAGAAGCAGTCGTGTCAGCTCAGCACCGGAATAGCCGGAAGCTCCGATTATTGATACTGAATACATTGTTGAATTCTCCGCTACAGGTGCCGCCATGCCGGTAATATGCTTGTAATAAGCGTTTTCAATAAAAAAAAAGATGTTTTCCACAACCAGGTGTTCCGGAAGGCCGAAATATTAACCTTTTTTACGTGATTTTCAAGAATGCTGAATTTTTTTTTTCATCATGGTAACATACCTGCGGTTTTTTATGGCAACATCTTTTTTCTCAGTATCTTAGCAATCAAGCTTTCAGAGTGAGCAGCCAAAGCGGAAACGGGAGAAATGAGAAATGATTTTGAAAAACAAAGCCACACAAAAAGCCATTTTCAGGGTCATGAGCGGTCTGCTCTTTTTTTGCCCTGTTTTTTTATTGCTGAACTGCACACAGCAGCCGGCAGGTGAAACCGCCAAAAGCGGAAGCATGATTCTTGCTGTAGATCGCCATCTTGAGCGTATTGCTGCAATTCAGACGGAGAATTTCAGCCGTTATTATCCGGATGCGACGGTAACATTGCTGCCTGACGCCTCCGGAAAAAGTCTGAAACATCTGCTTGATGGCTCAGTAAAGGCCGCATTAATCAGCGGGATACCTGAAGCTGTTGAAGACTCTCTTTTTGCTCAACTGCAGCGACCGATTCGCCGTGAACCGGTTGCCCGCGACGCCATCGTCTGCATTGTCAATCTCCGCAACACCATCATCACACTCTCAACAAAAGAGCTTGGCCTCCTTTTTTCAGAACAGGGGAAAAGCGAAGCGGTACCTCTGGTCAGAGCGGATGATTTTCGTCTGCTCTCCCTTCTGGCAGTTACAACAGGGAAAAAAAGAGGGGAGCTGCACCCCTGGTCATGCAGCAGTGACGCTGAACTGATTAAAAGGGTCTCTCTTGACAAGGGAGTTGTCGGTCTGCTTTTCCGTTCCTCGTTCGAAAAAGCGCTCAAAGAGTTAAACAACAACAACATCAGGATACTCCCGATCGCAAAGGAGGGGCGTATGCCATCTCTGCCGACACAGCAAAATATTTTTGAGGGGCGATACCCACTTGTTACTCTCGTTTACTATCTCTATTATCCCGGCGATGCGCTTGCTGCAGGGTTCGGTTCCTGGCTCAGCAGTGGGGCAGGGCAGAAGGCGTTCGAAAGAAGTTCCCTTGCCCCGTACAGGCTTGTTGAACGGACAATTATTCTGAATTAACGGTGAAACCTGAGTTCTATATTGCAAGACGCTTTGCATTCAAACAGCGGTCCGCAACAAAGCCAACTTTTATTGTCCTGGTTGCGGTTGTCGGCATCGCCGTGGGAACGGCGGCTCTGATTCTGACACTCTCGATTGTGAACGGATTTGCTGGCAGCGTCGAAAAAAAGCTGATCAGTTTCAGCGCCCACCTGCAGATTCGCCATCCCGACGAACAGCTTTTTCAGGAACGCCGCACCGATCTTGCAAAAATTGCCGCCCACCCGAACATTGAGAGCACATCACCCTTTCTTGAAAAAAGTTTTGTGCTCAGGAGCCGAAGCGCAGTGGATGCTGAAAGCTGGCACAGCAAGCCGATTGTTGTCAAGGGAGTCAGCACGGAGCAACAAAGAATATTTCTTAAAAAATTTCTCAAGGCGGGGAGCCTTGAGAAGAGGAACAATGGCGAAGGCATTGCACTCTACGCAGGCCAGACGCTGGCCGAAAATCTTGATCTCAAGGTAGGCAAAACGGTCATGCTTGTCGGCCTTGGAAGCAAGGCGTCGGGCGCAAAGCTTATTGCCGGAAACAAAAACATCGTCGACATACTCTCCTCCCTTGACCTGGAGGTTGGAGTGATACGCGGTATCTACGACACCGGTCTTCAGGAGGGATTTGATGATTTTGTCGTGATCGCCGACCTGAAAGAGCTTCAGCAGCGCTTCAACCCCATGATGATCAGCGGCTACGATGCCAACGTGCACAACCTTAACCAACTGCCGGAGACGGTTAAAGAGTTGGTCAACGCCCTCGGATTTCCCTTCTATGGCTATACCGTTTTTGAGCGTTACGCCAACCTCTTTGAATGGCTCAAGCTCCAGAAAAACATCACACCACTGCTCATCGTCACCATCACCATTGTGGCTGTTTTCAACATCATCTCTACGCTTCTGGTGCTGATTATTGAAAAAACCCGTGAAATCGGCATGCTCAGTGCCCTCGGCCTTGAACCCGGAAAAATCAGCGCCGTTTTTATGGCACAAGCTTTTCTCGTCTCCTTTTCGGGGGTAGTTACCGGCAACGTTCTTGCCCTTTCGCTCTCACTCTTCGAACTGCGCTATCACCTCATCACCCTGCCCGAAAAGAGCTATTTCATCAAATATGTTCCACTGCTGATCAATCCGGTCGACTACGTTGTCGTCTCCGTTGCAGTGATGGCCCTGACCCTGCTCTTCGCCTTTATTCCGGCAAGGATTGCAGCCTCGCTGAAACCGGGAACCGCACTGGGAACCTGAATAATATTACTCACGCTCCTATGAAAACAGCTTTATGGATTGCCCGGCGCTTCAGCTTCGCCCGAAAACGGTTCCGGGTAATCAATATCATTTCAGCAATCAGTCTCGCCGGAATTGTTCTCGGCGTCAGCACCCTCCTTGTCGTCATGAGCGTCCTGAACGGCTTCCAGAAACTGGCCCGCGATCTCTTTATCACCATCGACAGTCCTGCTCAGATTGTTCCTGTCAGCGGCAGAACCATGAAAGTCACGGAGAGTCTCCTGCAATCACTACGGGCCATTGAGGGCGTCGGATCTGCCGAGCCCTTTGCCGAAGGGGAAGCCATGATGACAAGCCGGGACAAAAGCGAACTGGTCATTGTCAAGGGAATCAGCGAAACGGCGCACCACCGCTTGATGCGTCAAACAAACACAATCCGCCCCTTTTTCAGCCCTGAAACCATTTCCGTCGGAGAGCTTCTGGCCTACCGCACCAGCCTCTATCCCGACAGGGAGGTCAAAATATTCAGTCCTGAACTGATCTCACTTGGTCTTGAATCGCTCTCGGAACCCTACCTCATCCCGATGCTTGCCATTCCTGAAACCACCGTCTCGACGCTCTTTTCCCTGCAGAAAATAT
Source organism: uncultured Chlorobiaceae bacterium (assembly GCA_903939765.1). Lineage (GTDB taxonomy): Bacteria > Bacteroidota > Chlorobiia > Chlorobiales > Chlorobiaceae > Chlorobium. Next base: position 138,988 of record CAJAIK010000094.1, read on the forward strand.
TTGATGACCGCTACGTCCTCACCTCAAGCCTCTTTGCCCGGAAAATCCTGCTCATGGGCAGCCAGGAGTTCTCAGGTATCGACATTCGGGGAAAAGAAGGTGTGTCGGGCAATGCCTTCACGGGCAACCTCAGGGAGTGGCTGGCAGAAAGCCCACTCAAAACAGAGCTCCGTGTACGCACCATCGAAGAGAAATATCAGAACATCTTTGCTGTCATGCAGCTTGAAAAATGGGTCAGTTTCAGCGTGCTGATGCTCATCATCCTTGTCGCAGCCCTCAGTCTCACCGGAGCCCTTGCCATGACTGCCATCGACAAACAGCAAGAACTCTTCTATCTCCGTTGCCTCGGAATGGAAAAGCCGCAGTTCATGGCCATATTCATCGTTCAGGGTGGAATGACCGGAATCGTTGGAACCGCTGCCGGAACCATCATCGCCTGGAGCCTCTGTACCTTCCAGGAGCTCTACGGCATGGTGCAGCTCCCCTCAAAAAGCGCATTCATCATCCAGGCCTATCCGGTTCATATGCTGGCTGGCGATTTTATTGCCGTCAGCATCACGGCCATCCTGCTCTCTCTTCTGGTAAGCCTTTATCCCGCACGAAAGGCCGCCCTCATTGCCACAAGCCGCTCACTTGATCTCAAGACAAACTGAGAGGAATTCCTTAAATTCTGAACCGGGAAGTATTTTTTCTGGATCGGTTTATAGAGAGATTTATGAAAATGGATCAAAATCTGCTTTTGAGGCAAAGCAGACCGGGCAACTCCACTGGCCGGACACCTCAACAAAGGGAGTGCCTTCTTTTATCCGGCTTTCAGGATCACCCTCAGCGGGGTCATAGAGGTAGCCACACTCCCGGCACATCCATGTATCCGATTCACACTTGTTCAGGGTTGTTCCGTCGTCAAGAAGCTTTCTGAAAACCACCATTTCCGACATTGCAAACCCCTGCGCCCGATAAAATTTCTGTCCCGTCTCGTTATCGCGGTCGGTGAGGAGCGTGATGCGTCCAAAACCCTCTCTGCGGGCAAAATCCACAGCATGATTGATCAGCAGAGTACCGACACCCTTACTCCGCCAGGCGGGAGCAACAACCATATCCTCAAGCAGGGCAACTTTCCGGCCAAGAAAGGTACTTACCGTAAAAAGGAGTGCCACCATCCCCTGAATTGCTCCATCAATGTCGATGACAAATATCCGGCCAAGCTCCGGATTGTCAATAATCATGTTGAGCGCTCTCGACTGCGCTGCACCGTCAGCGGTAAACTCCTGCTCCTGGCTGAAAAGGATTTCAAGAAGTTCGGTACATCTCGTTACATCACGTTCTGTAGCCGTTCTGGGTTCGGGTATCATAGGTAGATCTTATTCTCTTTTTTTAAAACACGTTACTATTTTTTTCCAAAGGACCGCAAGATCATGATAATTCCATGAGATTTCAAAAATTTTCTTGTTCAATTGATCACTTCCGTTCCTGTGCAATAAAGAAATACCAGCCAAGGGTTCTGGATTTTGTGAATATGGACGTCATCTTCTTCCCGTTAAGCGTGTAGTTGAAGACTCCCTGCTCCTTGGTCATAATGGTTTTGAATGCATCCCCAAGGCTTTCGTCACCCACATCACTGACGCTCTTGAACATGCGATCCACATTTCTGTGCAAAACGATCTTGTTGTCAGGGTCGAGAGCATAGAAATAGGCGTTATCCGGCAACTTTGTATCCGAATCAAGCAGTGCTGACAACAGACGAACCCTTACGGAGACACCAACGGCCGCGACAACGTTTCCATTCACAATCACCGGAGTGGCAACAATAACCGAACGGTGGCCGGTCGATTTGCTTACCACCAGGTCGCCCAAAACGTCCTGACCCGACATGAGTTTCGGGAAATAGTTACGATCCTTCAAATTCTGATCGCTTATTCCTCCGGTTTCTGTTGAAAAATAACTGCCATCAGGTAGAGCAAACCATACAGTCGCATCGGTTTCAAGGTCATTGCTGAAACGATCAAGCATGGGCTTGACTGATTCCCATTTGGCCGATCCGGCTTCTGAGGTCAACGCAATTACCCTTGCCGTACGCAAAACGCCGCCCAAATGATCTTCAACCAGCCCCTTACAGGTACCAAGTGCAACACGGGGATCCAGTTTGAGAGTGGCTGATTGTGATTTGGCCTGGACTGTTAACGAAGAAACCATAACGATAACAGAGATAATCAGCAAAAAAATCTTTGCCATGAGAAATCTCCTTTCAATTGTTTTATCGAAAATGAGTTGATGTCACCAAACGGCAGCAGCGACAATGTGCTCTCTGCTACAGAACGTTGTACGACTAATTTAGCAGAATTCCTCGGTTACTGAGACCTCTTTTCATCAGTCCCAAAATTATTCAAGCGTGCAAACCCCTGATTTTTGCAAAGACCATTTTCATGTACAGCAAATCATTGCTCTTTTCAACCGCGTTACCGTTATGAATTCAGGAAAAAAAGCTTCGTTCTTGTCGTCAAAAAAGTCATTGCTTGACGAAAAAGGCTTGTAAATATCTTTTTTTTTATTGAATTTCTGAGTGGAGATGATTGTGCTATTATGTGGCTGTTTACCGGAAATGGTATCAGTTTTTTTTTAACCATAATTGGGACGAGCTATGTCAAACGGATCGAATAAAAAGGCAAAGAATGTGCCGTCACAGGAAGAGCGGGAAGAGCGGGAAGAGCAGATCAGGCTTGCCGCCTATCATCGTTGGGAAGCGAAAGGGAGGCCGAGTGGGGCTGATGAGGAGGACTGGTATGAAGCAGAAGATTCTCTGGACGACAAGATTGAAGACTGAACCATTCTTGACGTGATGACATAAAGATATCGAAACTGAAGCGTTACAGCAAAATGTTGTCTTGTAATCCGGCATAATGTCGCAGATAATGAGAACTGCTCGTTCTTCAGGATTCTTGTTGACACAGAAAGGCTCATTGCAGTGAGTCTTTCTGCGTTTAAGCCTCACAATGCCCTATCCGTTTTTTTTCTTGCACCTCCCGCTCCATTACCCTATACTTGTGGGTTCTTCTTTTTACCTCTAACCCCACCTATCAATGGACGCATTCTGGCTTTCGCTGGTCATGATTTTTTTGGCTGAACTTGGAGACAAAACACAGCTTGTTGCCCTGACACTGGCAACCTGCTACAGTACCAGTGTTGTGTTATGGGGGATATTCTGGGCAACCCTTACCATTCACGTTTTTTCCGCTGGCATCGGATGGTTTATCGGCGACAAACTGCCGACAGAGTGGATACAATTCGTGGCCGGTATTGCCTTTATTGCTTTCGGTTTCTGGACGCTTCGTGGCGACACTCTTGATGACGACGGGAAAAGCTGCAAAACCGGCATTAATCCCTTCTGGCTGGTCTTTTCCACCTTCTTCATGGCTGAGCTTGGCGATAAAACCATGCTCTCAACCATCACCCTTGCCTCAACCCACCCCTTTCTGCCAGTCTGGCTCGGTTCAACCATCGGTATGGTGATTTCGGATGGTCTGGCGATTATTGCAGGAAAAATGCTCGGTGCACGACTCCCTGAAAACATCATCAAAATCGGGGCGGCGGTCATCTTTTTTTTGTTTGGTATTTTCAGCATGTACCAGGGCGGTTCAGGGTTTGCACTTTCAATATGGGGAGTTGCCGCAGCACTTATTGCCCTCACAGGGTACATTTTTCTGCGGAAACCAAAAACCTGAAACGACTCTTTCGTCAGCGGGATACTTTCTGAATCCCCGCTGACCGGGATGACGACCTGTTGAAGAGAAACACCGCAACACCCGCAACCATCATGAAAAAACAGAGCACCTGACCCATTGAAAAATTCAGGAAGACAAAGCCGAGCTGGGCGTCAGGTTCACGAACGTACTCGATAAAAAAGCGGACAAATCCGTAACCGAAAAGATAGACTGCCGAGAGAAACCCCGGAAACGGGGATTTTTTGCGCAGAGACCAGAGGACAACAAAAAGCACAATACCTTCGAAAAATGCTTCATAAAGCTGTGATGGGTGGCGAAGCTGCCAGGTTGGAGCAAGAGGGAAATACATACCGAATACAGAATCGGTCACCCGGCCATAGAGTTCGCCATTGATAAAGTTGCCAAGACGACCGAAGGTGTAGCCAAGAGGTACGGCCGGGATAAAAAGGTCAAATGTTTCAAAAAAACCTCTTTTCTGCGAACGGGTAAACAGCAGAAGTGCAATAACAACTCCGATCACCCCTCCATGAAAGGACATACCGGTAATACCGGCAAAACGACACCCTCCAGGAGCAGAGACAAAGGGGAGAAGTGTGCCGAGAGGATCGGCGAGAAAAGAGCCCATTCCGTAGAAAAGGATATAGCCCATACGGCCACCCAGCACAACACCAACCATGGCCCAGGTCAGTCCATCACCGACAAAGGAGCGCTCAAAAGGAAGCTTTTCACTCTCGATGCGATAACGGCTCAGGAGATAGACGACTCCAAAGGCAATGATATACATCATGCCATACCAGCGAATGGTAAATGTGCCGGCAGAAAAGATCACAGGATTCATCTGTGATGGCAATAACTGCCACCAACGTAGAAAATTATTCATAACGATCGTTTATTTGTGAAACTATTGGAACAAATAAATATTTAGTTAACTTAAAATCTTGCACTTTTCTGTGCAGTGTTTCTACCCATTAACATACAAAATCCGATAGTATGGCTAAGATACTTGAAGGGCCAGCCATGAAACTATTCAACAAATGGGGCATTCCTGTGCCAAATTATGTTGTTATCATGGACCCCGACCGCCTTGCGCAGCTTGGGGAAGCTAATAAATGGTTGAGAGAATCAAAACTCGTTGTTAAAGCTCATGAAGCTATCGGTGGGCGATTCAAGCTCGGACTGGTAAAGCTTGGGCTTAATCTTGACGAGGCTTATGAAGCAGCAAAAGAGATGATCGGACGCGAGATCGGCACATCGGTCGTTCATCAGGTTATTGTTGCCGAGATGCTCGACCATGATGAGGAGTACTATCTCTCCATTGCCGGTAACCGCGACGGAAGTGAGTTGCTCCTTTCCAACAAGGGTGGGGTGGATATCGAAGAGCACTGGGATACGGTAAAACGTCTCTTTATTCCTCTCGATGAAACGCCGAGTCTTGAAAGCATTACCGAAGCGGCCCATGAGGCTGGATTTGTCGGTGAAATCGCTGAGCGTGTCGCTAAAATTGCATCACGTCTTATTCTCTGTTTTGAAGATGAAGACGCGCAGTCGATTGAGATCAATCCACTTGTCATACGCAAGAGTGACATGCGCTTTGCTGCACTTGATGCTGTCATGAACATTGATTGGGACGCCCGCTTCCGTCATGCTGACTGGGATTTTAAACCGGTTTCCGAAATCGGACGCTCTTACACTGAAGCTGAACAGCAGATCATGGATATCGATGCCCGCATCAAGGGATCGGTCAAGCTGGTTGAGGTTCCGGGTGGAGACATTGCACTGCTTACGGCTGGCGGTGGCGCATCGGTCTTTTATTCTGATGCTGTGGTAGCGAGAGGCGGTTGCATTGCCAATTACGCAGAATATTCCGGTGATCCTCCGGACTGGGCAGTAGAAGCTCTGACAGAGACCATCTGCCGACTTCCCCATATCAAGCATATTATTGTCGGCGGCGCCATAGCAAATTTCACTGATGTAAAGGCAACCTTCAGCGGTATTATCAACGGATTCCGTGAGAGCAAATCGAAAGGGTACCTTGAAAACGTGCAGATTTGGGTAAGACGTGGTGGTCCGAATGAAAACCAGGGACTTGCCGCAATGAAAAAGCTTCAAGAAGAGGGATTCGACATCCATGTCTACGATCGCAGCATGCCTATGACCGATATTGTTGACCTTGCCCTGAATTCTTAAAGGCAAAGCGGTATCGCAGGAACCCCAAAGAGAAACTTATAACTTATAAACCGTAAGAATCGTGAGTATTTTAGCAAATAAGGATACACGAGCGGTCATCATTGGCGGTATTGCTGGAGTGAATGCTGCAAGGCGGATGGCTCAGTTCGACTTTCTGATAAACCGGCCGCTGACGGTGCAGGCTTTTGTTTACCCGCCGGAAGAAGGCCAGCAGAAAGAGATTTACCGGGGAGGTGAGCTGAATAATGTTACTGTTTATTCCTCGCTCGCAAAAGCCCTTGAGGAAAACCCTCAAATCAATACCGCGCTTATCTATATTGGTGCGTCCCGTGCCTATCAGTCCGCAAAAGAGGCGCTTGATGCCAAAGGGATCAAGCTTGTTACCATGATTACCGAAGGTGTTCCCGAAAAAGATGCCAAACGACTGCGCAAATATGCGCTTGAGTGTGGAAAAATTTTCAATGGACCATCCTCGATTGGCATCATGTCGGCAGGGGAATGTCGCCTCGGCGTTATTGGTGGCGAGTTCAAAAACCTGAAACTCTGTAATCTTTACCGTCCAGGTTCATTTGGTGTCATCACCAAGTCAGGTGGACTATCGAACGAAGCGATGTGGCTCTGTGCCCAGAATGGCAATGGAATTACCTCGGCTGTCGCTATCGGCGGAGACTCCTATCCGGGAACAGACTTCGTCACCTATCTGAACATGTTTGAAAACGATCCCGAGACCAAGGCTGTCGTTATCATTGGAGAGGTAGGCGGAACGCTTGAAGAAGAGGCGGCCGAATGGCTCGGCAAGGAGATACGGCGGATTAAGGTGATCGCATCAATCGGCGGTACTTGCCAGGATGTGCTTCCCCAGGGAATGAAATTCGGGCATGCTGGTGCAAAAGAGGGGAAAAAAGGGCTTGGATCAGCACGATCAAAAATCAACGCACTGCGCGAAGCTGGAGCCGTTGTGCCCGAAACCTTCGGTGGTCTCAGCAAGGCAATCAAGCAGGTTTATCAGGAGTTGCTCAAGAGTGGCGTGATTAAACCGGAAGCAGAACTTGATGAAAAACTCCTGCCAGCACTTCCTCCAAGTGTTCAGGAGGTCATGAAGCAGGGTGACATCATTGTTGAACCCCTCATTCGCACCACCATTTCTGACGACCGAGGCGAAGAGCCGCGTTACGTTGGCTATGCCGCATCGGAACTTTGTGAGAAAGGATATGGCATTGAGGATGTTATCAGTCTTCTGTGGAACAAGAAACTGCCATCAAAAGAAGAGTCTGAGATCATCAAGCGCATTATCATGATCTCAGCCGACCACGGCCCGGCAGTTTCCGGCGCATTCGGTTCCATCATTGCTGCTTGCGCAGGTATTGACCTTCCACAGGCCGTCTCTGCCGGTATGACCATGATCGGACCAAGATTCGGCGGTGCAGTCACCAATGCCGGAAAATATTTCAAGTACGGCGTCAAGGAGTATCCGAACGACATCCCTGGATTCCTGAACTGGATGAAGGAGAATGTCGGTCCGGTTCCAGGCATTGGCCACAGGGTGAAGAGCGTGAAAAACCCCGATAAACGGGTAAAATATCTGGTTGACTATGTTACAAACCAGACCACGCTGCATACCCCTTGCCTTGACTATGCGCTTCAGGTAGAAAAAATTACCACAGCCAAAAAGGATAATCTCATCCTGAACGTAGACGGCACCATCGGCTGCATTCTCGTGGATCTTGACTTCCCGGAATACTCATTCAACGGTTTCTTTGTTCTGGCACGCACCATCGGCATGATTGGCCACTGGATCGATCAGAACAATCAGAATTCGCGCCTTATCAGGCTTTACGATTATTTGATCAACTATGCCGTAAAGGAAGAGCGAGAAGTACCGGAAAAAAAGTAGTCCATTCATGATTCATCGCCAGTAAGCAACACACTTCTGGTATCAAAAAAGGCAGGAACCACAATTCCTGCCTTTTTTTTGTCTATCAGGAATGGGCTCAACAGCTTGAATTTCCTCTGATAAATAGTTTAAATCTTTTTTTTTAAACTATTTAGAATAAATTTTTATAACCAGTAAAAACTACATCCAGATAAAATATTTCAGAAATAATTCATTCAATGCATTTTATGTTTGAAAACGGCCGGTAATTACGTTAAACTTGAGATAGAATTCAGTCAATGGTTGGCTGATCGCTAATCAAGTAATTTGTGCTTTGGTTACTTGCAGGTATCTCTCTCTATCAATGCACATGTACACTGATATTAAAAATGAATATTTACATCGGTAATTTGGCTTATACTGTTTCTGAAGATGATCTTCGTGATGCTTTCTCTGAGTTTGGAGAGGTTGCAAACGCGAGCATCATCAACGACAAGTTTTCAGGCCGCTCCAAGGGGTTTGGATTTGTTGAAATGCCTAAGGACAGTGAAGCTCGTGAAGCTATCGAATCAATGAATGGCAAAGATTTGAATGGCCGCACTGTAACGGTTAATGAAGCGAAACCTCGCGAAGAAAGACCTCGCGAAGAAAGATCGCCAAGAAGAGATCGCTACTAAGCTTTTCGGCTACTTTTACCAAAACCCGGACAGGACGCAAGTTCTGTCCGGGTTTCTTATTTAAACCAAGGAGATTGTATGGAAACCATCTCAAAACAACCGGATACAACACCAGCCACCGAAGTGCCCAACAATTACTTCCGATTCCATTTTCCACATCTGCATCTTGGCTCAGTCTTCGGTGACGACTGGTTCTCACTCAAGGCCGAAGCTTTTGCCCGTTTTTTTGGAACACCCGTCTTTCTTGTTGCTCAGACGGTCATTGTGGCCATCTGGATCAGCCTTAACGCCACCGGATTAGCCAGGTTTGATCTCTATCCTTTTATCCTGCTGAATTTAGCCTTCAGCCTTCAGGCAGCCTATGCAGCTCCGCTTATATTGCTTGCACAGACGCGACAGGCTGATCGTGACAAGGCACATGCCGATGCCGATGCACAACACCGTGAAGCCCTCGCCAAAGCAAGCGAACAGCGCCAGACCTTTGCCGTTCAACAGTCAGAGCAACTTCTTGTCTTGCTTCAGCAGAACACACAACTGACTGAAATGGTCAAGGAACTCAGCCAACACATTGAAGCACTAACCAGCGACATGCACAGCAGATTTATCCATGACAGCGCAAAGTGATGCTTTATCAAGTAGAACAAGACGGAGATGAAAGATGATCTCTTGTACCTCCCGTACCGAAGCACTGGCCAGAGGCGGTGGTCTTTTCGGAAGCTATGCCTCAGTGGATGAGAGAGAGGGGAGGGTGACGCCGATCTCGCCCTGATACTTCCGCACGGGAGTCGCATTGCAAACATAGAGCTTGCGTTGAGTGCCTGCAGAAGTGGGCTCGAAATGCTTCAGGGATGAGAGGTTGATCTCCTGAATCCAAGGTTCCCATACCTTGCCCTCCGACAAGCCATTTGAAAAGGACTCCATGCGTCAGGATGCCATAGCCCTGAATCTGCAGCAGGCTTACGAAAAGCCATTAGTCTTGCAAATCATCTCATCAACGTTCACAAATTCAGCATGCCAAAAGAGAGTCTTGACAGCTTTTCAATCCTTGCAGACCGATGCGTTATTGACAGTCTGCTTGCCAAAAACCGTCGAGGCATGGCCGTGGGTCTCCGCAACACAATGGTTGATCAATACCAGAGCGTGAATCCTGGTATGGTCGTTGCCGTGATTGAACAGCATATTGACGATCTGATTACCTTCACCAAGGCGATAATGAACTTTCGGAAGTTATCAAATGGATAACTTCATCCAATACAAATACCATAACGCACAGAATAAAAATTAATCACACAAGGTAATATATAATAATTGTTTATACTGTTTGCTTTACATAACTAATATTATAAAACAGCAAAAAAAACAAAAAACAGGTGAGTAAGTAGGGAAGGGAGTCGGGTAGCAGCAGCGCATTGCTACGCCACCGCCCCCTAAGAACCGGACGTGAGAGTTTCCCCTCATCCGGCTCAAGCCTCTTCAAAGGCACCTTGCGGCACCCGGTTTCACAACTGAGATAATTTGGATACTATCCATTAGTTCTGAC
>CAJAIK010000095.1 GCA_903939765.1 uncultured Chlorobiaceae bacterium
AAGAAAACTCAGAAAACCCCGGCATCAGAAATTGTACTCGCTGAAAAGCGGAAAACAGAATATCTATCGAGGAAAAACCATGGATGATCTTGAACGATACATTAAGAAGCGGAAAGATGAGTCCCCGGATTTCGCAAAAACATTTGAACAGGGTTACGAACAATTCCGGATCGGGGATTTACTGCGTCAGGCAAGAAAACGTGCAGGCCTGACCCAGGAAGATCTGGCTGAAAAACTGCACACCAAAAAATCGGCAGTCTCCCGCATCGAGAACCATTCGGAAGACATTCGGCTCTCGACGTTAAGCCATTATGCCGAAGCTCTGGGTAAAAAGCTTACCGTAGTGATTCAATAATTCTATTCGAGCATGTGTTCTTTTAAGAATCTTTTTACCGGGAAATTGCTCTCGCCGGTCATGCTGAATGAAATGATGACGTTCATCCCGGCCTCGGGTCCAGGTATGGAAACGCAGACCGGATTAATAAGGAGATATCACCATGAAAATTACCGTTCTCAATGGTAGTCCAAAGGGAGAATTGAGCGTCACCATGCAGTCGGTGGCCTATCTGGACAAGATCTATCCGCAGCATGAGTTTAACATCATCCATATCGCTCAAAGAATCAAGAGGCTCGAAACCGACCAGGCCGTTTTCAACCAGGTCATTGACCAGGTGCGCGCCTCAGACGCAGTCCTGTGGGGCTTTCCCCTGTATATCCTCATTGTTCACGCGCACTACAAACGCTTTATCGAACTGATCTTCGAACGCGGCGCGCAGGCTGCCTTCGCTGGCAAATACGCCGCCTCGCTCTCTACCTCTATCCACTTCTTTGACCACACGGCTCACCATTACATCCATGCCATCTGCGACGACCTGGAAATGCGCTTTGTCGACTCATTTTCGCCCGATATGCATGACCTGCTCAAGGAAGAAGGCCGCCAGCAACTCGCCCGGTTCGGCCAGCAGTTCCTTGATGCCATCCAGAACCAGGTACCCACCCAGCGCCAATATCCGCCCTTGACCTATCGCGAGTTTACTTACCAGCCTGAACTTCCGCCCAACCCGGTCACCACCGCCGGGAAGAAGGTAGTCATCCTGCATGATGAGCAGCAGCCCGACAGCAATTTGGCGAAAATGGTGGCGCGCTGCCGCAGCGCTTTAGCAGGCGAAGTGACCGTGGTCAATATTCATGACATTGATATCAAAGCCAGTTGCCAGGGCTGCCTGGAATGTAGCGGAAACTACCGCTGCGCCTACACGGGCAAAGACGGGTTCATCGAATTTTACAAAGCGACTGTTATGACAGCTGACGTTCTCATTTATGCTGGGCGAATGGTGGACCGCTACCTTTCCTCACGCTGGAAGATGTTTTTTGACCGCATCTTTTTCAATACCCACACACCGGTACTGGTCGGCAAGCAGGTGGCCTTTGTCATCTCTGGACCATTCAGCCAAGTCCCCAACCTGATGGAGATTTTCAGCGGTTTCTTTGAGTTTCAAGGGGCCAATATTGTTGGCGTTGTCAGCGATGAAAGCGGCAATTCCGCCGACCTCGACCGTCTGCTCGACCAGTTGCCGGCCCGCGCGCTGGCCTACGTCCAGGCTGGCTACCTCCGCCCGCAGACCTTCCTCGGAGAGGGAGGCATGAAAGTCTTCCGCGATGATATTTACGGTCGTCTGCGTACCGTTTTCGCCGCCGATCACCGAGCTTTCCGCCGCATGGGCGTTTACAAGACTTTTCCCCCTGCAGAACTCAACATCGCCCTGTTGAATACGTTCGTCGCCCCGTTTGTTAACCTGCCTCCCATCCGGAAAAAGTTCGACAAGATGATAAAAAAACAGATGGTCGCATCGCATCAAAAGGTGGTCGCCCAGGCTCAGGCCCATGAAAAGTCAGGATCATAATTCGAACAAGAAATAAAAAGGCATTGGCCTGCTTTTCGAGAAAGTTTTCGGCCTCTCGTGTGATCGTAAAATAAGAATCGCGTTAGCTCTGGGTTGTATGAAAAAAAAGAGCAAAGGGCAGTAGTGTTGCCCCTGGTCCGGTTAACTTCCGTCCTTAAACCAAAGGAAAGGACTCATGAAAGTACTCATCGTCTATTGGCACCCGGAGCCTCTTAGCTTCAACGCATCAATGTTCCGTGCAGCTTGCGACACTTTTTTGCAAGCGGGACATGAGGTTCTTACGTCCGACCTTCATGCTATGGCGTTCGACCCCGTCTCGAGCCGCAAGAACTTCAGCACCATCAAGGATCCATCTTTCCTCAAACTGCAGGCAGAGGAAGCGTATGCCTCTGAAATGCATGGCTTTTCAGAAGAGATCGAAGCGGAGATCCAGAAGCTTGAGTGGTGTGACCTCATGGTGTGGCAGTTTCCTCTGTGGTGGTTCGGCCTTCCTGCCGCTCTCAAAGGCTGGGTGGACCGTGTCTTCGCCATGCAGCGTACCTACGGCGGCGGCCACATCTACCAGACGGGTCTCTTCACTGGCAGACGCGCTCTCCTCTCCCTCACCACCGGAGGTCCCGAGGAGGCCTATCGCAAGGGCGGCTTCAATGGAGATATTCTTGGCGTTTTGCGCCCTGTTCATCGCGGCATATTGCAGTTCGTGGGCTTCGATGTATTGGCGCCGCACGTTGTCTACGGCCCCGCGCATTTAACACCCGAACAGAGGCAAGGTGCCATGGAACTTTACTCCTCGCGCCTGTTATCGATACCATCCGAAGCGCCTATCGATGTCGGGCTTTATTGACCGGCGTGTTCACTCCTCAATGCAGATCTGGCGATTTATTCTGCGAAGATTGGCAAAGTCAACAAATTGGCGTTAGCTTATAGTATAATTTATGCCACTTCCTCGAAATACGATTGTACGCTCTGGACACAAGATCAGCATTTCAAGGGGTTGAAAGCCCATCTTCTTCCTGGCGAAAATCATGTTGGTTATGCGGAAACCTGCCTGCCATGTCAGGGTGCCGCTAAAAAGATTCTGATTGGAACAGAATCACTACTGTTAATGCTATGACCGCTATGCAGTCCGTTTGAGATATGAAAGTAAATGATTGACGGATGAGCATTAACTCACGCCAAGACCTCATCATTATCAAAGGCAAGGACCGTACGGATCAGATTTTGCGAATCGCGCAAGAAGCCGGACGAATGGTCGTGACTTACAAAAGTGGAAAGTCGTATGGGTATGCCAAAGCTAATGTTGAATGGCTTTCAAATCCTCGGCGCATACCAACCGAGAATTGCCGGGTGTTGGTTGGTGGTGATTTGTTATTCGACATAGTGGAGGTATTACATTTCGAAAATTGGGTAAAAATTTTCCACAGTAGTGGAGAAAGCCGGTGCTGCCTGTTTTCAGAGCTTTCCGTGCAACGAATGAACTCATCCAATGGGCGCAACCCCGATGTTCTCGCCTATTTTCGTGAACTCGCTGAAACCTCTGCTCTCAGGACGAATGACGGCCAGTCGCTGATAGCGATGAAATACCGACACCTGAATATTGTTTCGGGTCGTAGTGTCCTTTCCAGCTTTTTGCAGGCTCGTCTGCCTGGTTCGGGTATGGTTTCGTTGGACCTTATCTTCCCGTTTGGCTGTAATATGAGCCAGAAAATGGCGGTACAAAAGGCGATTCAGCATCCCGTTTCTTTGGTTCAGGGGCCACCGGGCACAGGCAAGACCCAAACTATCCTGAACGTGATAGGCAATATGCTGCTGCTTAAGAAACGGGTCGTTGTGGTCTCCAACAACAACTCGGCTACAGCTAATGTGCTGGAAAAGCTTAAGAAATATGAACTGGATTTTGTGGCGGCCACTCTCGGAAGCAACCAAAACAAACAGGCGTTCATTGAGGGGCAGACAGCTAAAGCGGTTCTGATGCCGACACTCCAGGCTGATCAGGAAGCCTCTGTGCGTAAGGAGATTCTCCTTCTGAATAAAGTGCTTGATAACGCTTTTGTAAAGAAGAACGAGTTGGCTGCCATAACTCAGCAGATTGATGCTCTTCGGCTCGAAATGGCCCACTTTGACCTTTTCCATGAGGAAACGAGGGGCCGCGACTTGACTGTGATGGCTCCGACGTTTCAATCTAAATTATCCGTGAAAAAGCTGTTGCATGCCTGGCTGGTTTCTGAACAGGAAGTGAAGCGTTCCGCAAGAGCTTCGAGCCAGCGTGTCGGTTTTCTGGAGAAGATTGCCCTTCTGTTCCAGTTTGGTATGGCAGGGAGAGCCTTTTTCGCGTTCAGTGTCGAGGAACGCATTCCCCTGTTGCAAAAGGCCTATTACCTGCGAAAGCTGGCCTATATGGAAAACAGGCAGAAAACGCTTGAGGTATCGCTCGCGGGATTCCGTTTTGACGAGCGCCTGGAACGGCTGACAGAGCTTTCGATGCAACTACTGAAGCACCGTATGGCAGAGCCCTACAACAACCGGGCGCGGAAAATATTCGCTCTTGAAGATCTCCGGAATCGGCCGGAAGAATTTCTCAAAGAATATCCTGTCATACTGAGCACAACCTTTTCCATCATTACATCGCTCAAGACGGGCTATTTGTTTGATTGTGTCATCGTGGACGAAGCGAGTCAAGTTGATTTGCTCAGTGGAGTTCTTGCGATGGGTTGCGCAAAGCAGCTCGTCATAGTGGGGGATCCTATGCAACTGCCCAATGTATTGACGGAGCAGGATGAAAAGCGAGCGAAAGAGGTCGCTTTAAACTTCGATCTCCCGGAACATGCACGGTTCGAACGACACAGTTTGCTTTCTGCCGTGCGCACTGCTTTTCCTGAAATTCCCGAGACGCTGTTGCGAGAGCATTATCGGTGTCATCCAAAGATCATTCAGTTTTGCAACCAAAAGTTCTATGGGGGCGAACTCCTTGTAATGACCCGTGATCAAGGTGAGCCGGACGTTCTTAAAGCCTATATGACTGTCGAGGGTCGGCATGCGCGTGGCCGGTTTAATCAGCGCCAGATTGACGAAATTACACAGAATGTATTGCCTGAACTGGCCTCAATCAATCAAGCTGATATAGGCATTGTTTCGCCATTCAGAGAACAGACGGCCCGGATGCAGGCATCTCTGGGCTCGAAAGAGATTGAGGTCGATACGGTGCATAAGTATCAGGGTAGAGAAAAGCGGGTTATAATCATAACAACCGTATTGAACGAAGCCAACGAATTCGTTGATAACCCGAATCTGCTGAACGTTGCAGTATCCCGTGCGCAGGAGAAGCTTTGGCTGGTCGTTTCCAGGGAGATGGCTGAGGGGACTGGCAATGTCGCGGATCTTGTTCGTTACATCCGGTACAGCAATTGCGAGGTTATTCCTGGCAGGGTTCGCTCTATCTTTGATCTTCTCTATTCTGACTACACGGTGGTGCGTTTGGAGGAATTGAAAAAGCGAAAACGAGTTTCGAAATACGATTCTGAGAACCTTGTTCACAGCGAAATAGAGTCGGTACTTCAAGAGAAAGCTTATCGGGGTTTCGGTGTCGTTTTTCAATTTCCGCTGTCGATGCTCGTTCGGGATAGAGAGAACTTGACCACCGAAGAATATGCCTATGCTACCCATCCATGGACTCATACCGATTTTGTCGTTTACCGTAAAGTTGATAAAAGTCCGGTGCTTGTCATTGAAGTCGATGGATATGCCTTCCATCGTGAAGGAACACGTCAAGCTGAACGTGATGCTCTGAAGGATGCTGTATTGGCGAAATGCGAACTACCGATACTGCGCATGTCGACGGTTGGGAGCGACGAGCGGAACCGGATCAGGAAAAAGTTGGAGCAGTGAGGGCCGAATCTGTAATTCTGCGATGACACCTTTGTTCCCGCTTAACGGTTGCAGGGGTCAATGGCGTAGTAACTCTGCATCTATCCTGGCAACCGCAGCCGCCTCTTCAGCACTCATTCCTTTTTCTACCAATCGTTTGGCAACTTCAAGTTTTCCTTCCATACGTCCCTCTTCCTTGCCCTCCATACGACCAAGTCCATAGTTGGACTCTATCAGACTGGCCTCATAGCGCAAGTCATCCTGATAACGGGCATAGGCCAACTGCTCTTCTTCGGTCATACTCATGAGGGAAAAAGATTTTTTTGCTTTTTGAATCCCCTTGGCTTTGAACTCATCCTTGATCTCTTCGTTTTTGAGAAAGTAGATCCATTCGTCAAGTGACGTTGTTGCCACGCGGTTAAAGTTGTTGATCCTGATCAGGTAGTATTCAGGGTAAATATGGTTTATCTGACTTTTGCCAAACTGCTTCTGCTGGCGGGTATCAAGCTCCAGTTTGTCGTTGTCATGGATTCCCGTGAAAATTGTTGTGCCATGATAGATATAGTCGGTGCCGTGGCCAAGATCGAAGTAAAGAATATTGACGGAGATGACCTTGATCAGTTTTGCGTAGGCTTCGCCCTCATTCTGATGTTCGGTGATGACTCGTGAAGTGCCGTAGAGCATCCGTTGCAGGTAATCAAGCTCCCGCTCAAACTGCACTTCAATAATGATAACTTCTTCCTTGCTGTTTTTTACCTTAAGATCAACGCGGTTGAATTTATCGCTCCTGCTCTCCTTGTTGCTTTCGCTTTCGAGAATTTCAAGGATAAGAATGTCTTCGCCAAGGAGTTCGCTTAAAAAACCTTCAAGGATCTCAAAGTTGGCCTTGCTGCGCAGCAGACGCTTCATTGCCCAGTCAAAGGTGATCAGTTTTCGGGGTGATCGGGGGTTCATGGCGTTACAGTTCACAGGTTACAAGTGGGGGTGTAGAGGCACACAACTATTTTTGCCACACTTCCGCTGCTTTATAGTACGCTTTTTATTCCTGTAGAAAAAAGTTGAATCAGCACAAGCCGGCAGGAGATGATACGACACACTCCGACTCTGACAAGTTGTTCAAAATAGACAACGGTCGCAAGAATATCGAATACTCGAAAACTCTGACTCCATATCCACAGCATTTATCAGAAAGGCAAACTTTCAATTGATTCGTCCTTATGGCGATTCAGCAGCGACAACCGCCGCAACTTTTTCGGCAAGAAAGTCGGCGAACGCCTCAGAATCATTGATACAGGGAAAAAACCGGATCGATTTCACAGAGCTTGCAGCGGCTTCTTTTTGCGCATAGAGAATCGTCTCCGTTCCATCCGAAAAATAACCACAACTGAAAATATCGACCTCTTTGGCTCCCCTGGATGAGAGTGCTTTTAACGACTCGGCAAGAGATGGCTTTGTCCAGGTTCCTCCCACGTCATGGTTAAGGTATGCTATTTCGATACTGTCATAACCGTTGCGAGGATCTATAAGAATCGCATTGCGAAGAGCAGTGCCCATTTCTTGCATCTCTTTCAAGCCCGTATGAAACATCGGGTCCTCTCCTTTCGTATCCTTGACGAGCGTGCCATGAAACGCCAGAACTAAAACCGATCCATTGACAGTTTTTCCATTTGAGAACACGTGGTCGAGAAAAACTTGCCGGAGCCCCGCATCTTTCCAGAAACCGTGCACCACGACAGGGCATCGCTGAGGGTTGACAGGCGAACATCGGGCGGAAAGCTTATGCAGGTTTCCGGAAGTCAACTGATTATCGATGGGCGACATGGAGACCAACAACTGGAGGTCATGACCGCTCGTTTGTTCGACGATATCTTTAACAAAGGGTGGGGTGGCATGGAAAGCCGAATAAACTTCAAAGTCGATCTGGTGAGGCATCACGACTCTGTTAAGCTTTTCCTGGAGTTGCGAAGCCTGTTGCCGGGTAATACTGTTCTGCGGTGAACGGTATTTTTGTGCACGAAACGTCACTTTGTTTTTCATGCCTCCGGCCAGAGATGCCACAAGCTGCAATGGACGGGGCAGCTTCATCACCTCTCCAGCATGTGCGAGGGTGTGGCGGATCATGGAGAAATTCTCAAAAAAACCGTCTGTTTCAGCTTCTCCATGGGCAACCAGTATAACAGCGATCCTTTTCATCATTGAGAGAGCATTGATATGGTCATCCTGCTGCCACGGCCCTGTGACCTCCCGGGCATGATCAAGATTCACATGGATCCAAAAAACGGTTCATCCCTGGCGTTTTTTCCAGGGAATCCTGTTGCTGCCAAGCAATGCGATTGGCAGTAACAGGATGAAAAACAGGATGTCACGGACAATCGGACCGATACCGATCTCCTCTTTCAGTCCGTACCATTGGGCAAGAAACTCGAAGCAGCCGCAGTCATGCTCAAGCCCACGTATGACATTGTTGGTCATGGCGGCTATAAAAATCGCCATCATGCCGAGCATTATCGAAGCGCTGATCCGGGAAAACAGATCGACAAGAAGCATGGTGCCGCACAGCAGTTCACAAAGGGTGACGAGAATCGCAACGGCGGGGATAAAGAGTGGGGGCAGAATCTGGTATTCCGCGATGACAAGGCCAAAAAACTTCAGATCCAGAAGTTTTTCACTTCCCGAGATGATGAATATCGCTCCGAGCAAAAGCCTCAGGGCGGTGATCAATGCTGATGAAAAACCAATCGTGGCCATAGGCGTTTTTGCGTTAAACCGGCTCATCCCTCCATCGGAAAGCCTGCATGAGACCATTCGGCGAGACCGCCTGAAAAAACCTTTACATTTCTGTAACCGTTTTTTTTCAGCTTTTCAGCAACATGCCGCGCCTTTGGGCAATTGATCCCGACGCAGTAGACCACAATAAGGGTTTCAATGGATTTTTTTTGCCTGAAATCAGGAAACTGCTCGTCAAAGCGGCTCTCAGAAAGAGAGATTGCTCCTTTTATATGCGAAGTGTAATAGGCATACTCGGAACGTGCATCGACAAAACATGCCGAACGACTGTCAAAAAGGGCTTTGGCGGCAGAGAGATTAAGTTCACCGGCATCTTCTTTCGCAAGAGCTGTGGATGCCGCCGCATCGTGTTGTGATACGGCAGGCGAAAAGCTTGAAAGCAAGAGAAGCGAAGCGACCAGCGTTCTCCGTAATGGTTTTTTTGACATGGTGCCTGAAATTAAAAGATTCCTGTCGCTACCGTTATTCCCACTCAATGGTCGCAGGCGGTTTTGACGAAATATCATAAGCCACCCGGTTAATCCCTCGTACCTCATTGATGATGCGGTTTGAAACGCGGGCCAGAAACTCATGCGGCAACGGTGCCCAGTCGGCGGTCATACCGTCGGTGGATTCGACAGCCCTCAGGGCCAGAACATTTTCGTAAGTGCGCTTGTCGCCCATGACCCCGACCGACTGAACCGGTAGCAGCACGGCAAATGCCTGCCAGACCTGGCTGTAGAGGCCGCTTGATTTCAGTTCTTCAATAAAGATTTCGTCAGCATCCCGGAGGATGTCGAGCCGTTCTTTGGTGATTGAACCGAGCACCCTGACGGCAAGGCCGGGGCCCGGAAAGGGGTGGCGCATCAAAATATCCTCTGCGATACCGAGTTCGCGGCCAACGGCACGCACCTCATCCTTGAAGAGTTCGCGGAGTGGCTCAATCAGCTTGAGCTTCATCCGTTTTGGCAGTCCGCCAACGTTATGATGCGACTTGATGGTTTCCGAAGGGCCTTTGACGCTCACGCTTTCAATGACATCGGGATAGAGTGTGCCCTGCACGAGAAATTTTTCACCCTTCATTTGCTCTTCGAAGATCTGGATAAAGGTGCGTCCGATGATCTTGCGCTTCTTTTCAGGAGAGGCGACCGCTTTCAACCGTTTCAGGAAGAGCTCGGAAGCATCGACCAGAGAGACTCTGAGCCCAAGCGTCGAGAGGAAGCTCATCACTTTTGTGGCCTCATTCTTTCTGAGCAGGCCGTTATCAACAAAGACGCAGTGGAGTTGCTTGCCAATTGCCTTGCCGACCATGACGGCGGCAACGGTGGAGTCAACACCGCCGCTGATGCCGCATATTACGGTCTCTTCGCCTGCCTTGCGGGCAATCTCTGCAATCTGGTGGTCGATAAAGCTTTTAGATGACCAGTCGGGCTTGATTCCCGCAATATCAATCAAAAAGTTCGAGAGAAGCTGTTTGCCGTACAGGGTATGCTGCACCTCGGGGTGAAACTGCAGTGCGTAGATTTTCAGGGCACCTTTCGGGCCGAAGCTCTCAAAGGCACACATTTCGGAGTTATCGCTGCTTGCCGTTACCCTGAACCCTTCAGGAAGCCGTACCACTTTGTCGCCGTGGCTCATCCAGACATCAGAATCGGGAATATTGCGAAAGAGGGGGCTCTCATGCTCTTCGCTTCGGTTGACCAGAATTTTGGCGCGCCCGAACTCATGCTTTGCCGAACTGGCAACCTCTCCCCCGAAATGTTTAGCAATGGCCTGCAGCCCGTAGCAGATTCCGAGGATGGGAATGCCAAGTGAAAATATCCGTTCATCCGGCAGAATGGCCGATTCGTCATAGACGCTTGTCGGCCCCCCTGAAAGGATGATCGCCTTCGGGTTGTGCTCCCTGATGCTCTCAGGTGAAGCATTGTAGGGAAGAATTTCAGAATAGATACCCAGTTCGCGAACACGACGGGCAATCAACTGAGTGTATTGTGATCCAAAATCAAGAACGAGTACCGATTGCATAAAAAAACGGTTGTGCGGTTAAATAAGCGTAAAATCAGAAGACAGTCTCTTCTTTTGGCTGTTGTGCCGGCAAGGCATTTTGCATTTGAGGCTCGCCATTGCCGCTTCCGGCAGCAGTGCTGTCTCCCTCTGCCGGAGGAATGGTTCCATTGTTTGGTTGCACCGGATGGGCCTGATAGTATTCGAAGCCTTTGGGTGTGAAATACTCCATATAGGCATCACTGTTGAGCATATCAGAAGGCGTATTGGTCTGTGCCGACATCGGTACGGCAATAATGGTCTCAGGAATGTAGAAGTTCCTGTTCTGAAGTTTCAGTGTTGGATCACTGTAGCACCGTTTCATGAAGCCAGCCCAGATGGGAAGGGCTGCCCGTGCACCCTGGCCATACTCCATGGAGGTAAACTTGATGCGCTCATCATCAAACCCTGTCCATACAACAGCGACAAGCTGCGGTGTGAATCCGGCAAACCAGGCATCCCTCATGCTCTGTGTCGTACCGGTTTTACCTGCGGCCTCCATGTTGAAGGCGTAACGGGAGCGGACTGACGCTCCGGTACCCCTGTTTATCACATCCTTGAGCATCGAAACCATCACAAAGTTGGTAGCAGGGTCGATGGCAAAACGGCGGTTCGGTATATACTCCGATATGAGACGGCTATGCTTGTCCTCGACCTTTAAAATTGAAACGGGTTCCTGCCAGATGCCATTGTTGGCAAAGGTCGAAAAAGCTCCGGCAAGCTCAAGCGGGCTGACAACCGATGTTCCGAGGACGAGAGAGAGATTTGAGTCGAGGGGCGAAGTGATGCCCATTCGTCTCGCATAGCTGATGATTTCCGGTGTTGAAAGTTGCTCGTAGGCAAGCCGTACGGTAACCTGGTTCAGCGACTGGGTCAGAGCTGAACGGAGCGTTGTCATCCCGCCTGAAGAACCGTCGGAGTTCCTCGGCGACCAGACGGTGTTGCCGATAGTGAAGGTCAGGGGTTGATCAAGAACCTGGAAGTTGGCAGGTAATCCCTTGTCGATGGCTGCAGTATAGACAAAGGGCTTGAACGTTGAGCCGGGCTGCCGTTTTGCCTGCCAGACATGGTCAAACTGATATTTGTACTCATCGGGCGAAAATTTGTTTCCCCCAACCCATGCCTTGACATGACCGTTTGCCGGGTCGATGGCTACCAGTGCCACCTGTATGCGGGTTTTTGCTTTCAGAAGTTCACCCACCCATACCTTGTCGGCCTTGATTTGCGCCAGCGCTTTCTGGTCGGTGAGCCCATTCTCCTTCAGCCCCTTGAACCGATCGCTCTCCATGATCATCTGATTTTTCAGCGATTCAGGCCATACCCATGAGCGGTCAAATGCAGCCTGCAGTTCGAGCAAATGAGCGGCAGCAGCCTGCTGGGCATAATTCTGCATCCGGCTGTCGAGTGTTGTCTGGATGGTCAGGCCGTCGCGGAAAAGATTGACGTTTCCCGCTGACGTAGAGGGTTTTAACGTCTGGCGGACATACTCGGTAAAGTAAGGCGCGATTCCCTGATGGTCCGCAGGAGTGTATCTGAGTCGCAGAGGGCTCTGCTTTGCTTTTGCTGCCTGAGCAGGGGTAATGAAGTTGACCTTCTCCATCAGGGAGAGAATCAGGTTTCGCCGACCAAGGGCACTTGAGGGAAATTTTGCCGGGTTGTAGGCTGTAGGGCTCTTCAGGGTTGCAATAAGTGTTGCACTTTCCGGCAGTGTCAACTGCCATGCAGATTTGCCGAAATAGGTCTGGGCCGCAGCCTGAATGCCGTACGCTCCGGACCCGAAATAGACGGTGTTGAGATAGAGTGCCAGAATCTCATCTTTCGTGTAGGTTTTTTCCAGTTCGATGGCGGTAATGATCTCCTTGACCTTTCGGCTGACCGTACGCTCCTGGGTCAGGTAGAGGTTTTTTGCAAGCTGCTGGGTAATGGTACTCGCTCCCTGCCAGCGGGTGCGTCCCTTGAGGATATTTTCACCCATTGCAAGCACAAGCCGCCGCACATCAACACCCCAGTGGCTGTAAAAATTGACATCTTCAGTCGCAATAAGGGCATAGCGCGTCGACATCGGAATTGATTTAAGGGGAATAAATGTGCGATTTTTCAGATAAAACTTGTGTATCAGTACGCCGTCTTCCGAATAGACCAGTGAGGCAAGATCCGGGTTGGGATTTTCAAGCTCTTCAAGGCTTGGTAGTCCAAGAAAAGAGCCTTTGGCTGAGGCTTTTGGGGCCGTCGCTGTTATGGTAATGAGCGCAGCAAAAAAAACAAGAAGCGCTTTGGTCAATATTTTATTCACAGTAGCAAATAATCTTAAGGTTGATACAGTCGGTCATGAGATCTCAGTTTTCTCCTGACAGCCATGCAGTTTATTGCGGACTCTTTTTATGAAATTGTTCCGCAAATTCAAAATGTTTTTTAAGCTCAGCGGCAAACAGGGCGCTCTCTTCAAGCATCGGAAGATGACCGATATCCATTAACTTTGCCAGCCTGGTCGGTGCAGCAGATTTGATCAGGCGCGTTTCATAGAGGGTGATGGTGCCTTCGGGGGGAATGGTATGATCAGCCATCCCGACACAGCACAGCATCGGTGAAGAGATCAGCAGTACATGACGGGTATATCTCCTCAGTACCTCACGATCTATCGAAAATCTCCCGACCGCATTGGTAGCCTCCTTGTCAGACTGGGTAAAGTCTTCGATAAGGATGTCCTGGTACTCTTTGCTGATCTCTTTGGAGGCAGCCCGTTTGATAAAGATGTTTTTCATCGGTTCGAGCTGGAAGATGGAGCGAAAATTCATGGAAAAATCGATCAGCCCTCCAAGAAAAAAGAGACCCAGAGCGTTAAATGCCGTCTCTTCAAAAATGCCGCAGGCAATGATAGTGGCCGAAACCAGTGCTTTGGAATAGCGCATGCTGAGTTCAGTTGCAACCATTCCGCCCATTGAGTGCCCGACAATATGCAGTTTTCTTGAGGTGTGGAGTCCGAGATGCTCAATGAGCTCTGCTGCCTCATCGGTAAACCCCTGAATGGTATAGGACGGTCCATACCCCTTGATGATCGTTTTCCCCGTACCGCTCTGGTCGTAGGTAATGCAGCGATAATGGGCCGAGAGAATGTCGACTACCGGTTTCCAGTATCGGGAGGAGATCGCCCATCCGTTTACAAAGAGCACCACAGGTTTTTCGATGGCTGAATGGTCGGATTCTGCACTGTCTTCGTAGTACAGTTGGCAACGCTTGGTCGATAAATAACTCATAGGAGTTGCATTGTTGTTCTTCTCACAAGACTGAATTCTAATATAACAATAACCCGAATATCTTCTCTTTCCTCATCCCTCTCTCCCCTCCGCTTTTGCGACTCTGCGCCCCAATGAGTACATTACCGGAGCAAAAAAAGCAAAGATTTTTTATCTATCAAGAGTGACGCTATGAACTATTCCCTTACAGCCCTCCTTTCCACTCTTGTCGACTTTATCCTCCATATTGACACCCATCTGCAGGTGCTTGCAACCGAATATGGTGTTTGGCTCTACGCCATTCTTTTTATTGTTGTCTTCTGCGAAACCGGACTCGTTGTTACCCCCTTTCTTCCAGGCGACTCTTTGCTTTTTGCTGCCGGTTCACTTGCTGCCATGCCTGGCTCATCGCTCAACCCCCACCTGCTTTTTGTACTCTTTTTTTCCGCCGCCCTCCTTGGCGATAATCTCAACTATCTGATCGGTCGCAAGCTTGGGCCAAAAGTGTTCAGTTATCAAAAATCCCGCTTCTTTAATCCGGCACATCTTGCCAGAACCCATAGTTTTTTTGAAAAACATGGTGGCAAGACGATCATCATCGCCCGCTTCATTCCTATTATCAGGACCTTTACTCCCTTTGTTGCCGGCATTGGCGCCATGCCTTACAGCAGGTTTATTCTTTTCAGTATTTCCGGCGCACTGTTATGGGTGGGGTTGTTTTGTTACGGTGGTTTCGGCATTGGTCGGACAGACTTTGTGCAGCAGCACAGAAAGCTGATATTCCTTGCTATCATTGCGGTTTCCCTTACGCCTCCCCTTATAGGCTATCTAAAGCATCTGTTTAGCCGGAATCAGGACCGTTCAGATTGTTAACGGAATGTTGATAACCTGTTGATGGATCGATTGCCGTGCCCTGTTGCAGGTATGACGGGGTGGCTTTAATAAATAGTCAAGTGATTTTTTAAAAACAGGTTGCTTGCTTTTTTCGGGACGCGTCCTCACTTTCCTGGGCGGTCACAGGAGTTGACAGGTTGTCGTTGAATGGTGCACTGATTGTTGATAAGTGATAACTGTAGAATGGGATGGAGCGCTAAAACCTCTCCCTGAAAGAGAAAAAGAGTACAAAATCCTGAAATAAAATTATTTTAATCCGCAGAATTTTTTATAATTACAGCCTCTTTAAGACATATCGGCGTATAGCGCAGCCTGGTAGCGCACTTCCTTGGGGTGGAAGGGGTCGTGGGTTCAAATCCCGCTACGCCGACTCTCTTACCCGCATTTTCTTGTCGATTTTTCTTTTTCGCATTACATGTCATCTTCGCATCAACTGATAACCGGAGAATATCACACATGGATTTCGAATGCGCATTTGTCCCTGAACTTACAACTCTTGCTTCCCGTCCGGCACTCACCATTCGAACCCGCACAAGGGTAAGCAATATCGCGGCTCTTTTCGGTAAAGGATATGCTGCAATTGCCCTGCTTCTTAAGGAGCGAGGAGCGGTTCCCGCAGCCCCTCCCTTTGCCCTTTATTACAACATGGACATGGATGATCTTGAGGTCGAATTCGGCTTTCCTGTCGATGAGCTGCTTGAAGGATCGGGTTCCATGACGGCTTCGGCCACCCCATCAGGGAAAGCCGTTACCACACTCTATATCGGCCCCTATGAAGAGATTGAACCAGCCTACGACTTCCTTATGAAGTGGTGTGCCGACAACAGCTTGATCCTGAATGGGGTGGCCTATGAGGTTTATCTGAATGATCCTTCCCAAACTCCGCCTGAAATGCTGAAAACGCAGGTGTATCTGCTTCTGAAAGAGGGGTAGTCAGCTTATTTTTTCCTGAAGAACTTCATAAGGAGTCCTGAGGTTATTTCTACCTGCAAGGGTAAACCAAAGAACGTACCATGAAGCTGCAGGATCTGAATATTATTGTTATCGGAGCCGGAATCGGAGGACTTGCTGCAGGCGCACTGCTTGCGCGTAAAGGTGCTGTGGTTACCGTGCTCGAAGCGCAGGACTATCCCGGTGGCTGTGCAGCAACCTTTTCCCGAAACGGCTACTCTTTCGATGCTGGGGCTACGATTGGCTGCGGGTTTCATGCAGGCGCTCCGATGGATACTCTCGGAAAAGAGCTCGGCATTACCTGGCCGATTGTGCCGGAAAGGGTTGCCTGGCAATACCGTCATCGCGCACTTCTTCTCGATCTTCAACCCAATCGCCTCGACATTCTTGAGCGTTTTCCCCACTCGGCACCATTCTGGGCTGAGCAGCATGCATTGGCAAAACTGCTCTGGCATTTCTCTGAAGGGGGTCTGTCATGGCCGGTCAAGGGAGCAGGCGATCTACTCCGTCTTGCCCGTAAAGGTATTGCCGGATTTTCTGGAAGCCTGCATCTGCTTCCGTTTGCCAGAAAAACAGCCCATGAATGGCTTGCCTCGCATGGGCTCGACACAGACCCTGATTTTGTGCGTTTTATAGACGCCCAGCTTCTGATTTCGGTGCAGACCACTTCACAACATGCCAATGCCATCAATGCCGCCATAGCGCTTGATCTTCCGGTTGCGGGTGCTTATCATGTCAAAGGGGGGATCGGAACCGTTTCCAGGATGCTTGCCGACTCTATTGAAGAGAACGGTGGAGCAGTTCTGTACCGTAAGCAGGTTATTCGCATTGACTCGGTCCGACGGCAGGTGTTTGGTGTGGAAACATCTGATGGCAGCGCTCTTGCCGCTGATTATGTGCTTGCCAACCTTACGCCTGATGCTCTTGCGCAGTTTATCGAAGTGGAGGACGAACCAGTTGCCGAAAGAGGGGAAAAGTCGCTGTGGAGCGCATACACGCTCTATCTCGGTATGGATCCAGCCCTGTTTGGCGCCTTGTCTTCCCGTCATGTGCAGATCATCGGCCGCAGTGGGGAACTGGCTGAAGGTCACTCCATTTTTGTTTCATGCTCTTCTTCAGACGAACCCGACCGGGCCCCTGCAAATCTTTGTGCGGTAACGGTTTCTACCCATGTCAGGCCGGAGCAGTGGTTTGAGGCAAAAAAGAGAGGGGAGGCGGCCTACAGTGAGCTGAAGAGTCTCTATAGTGAACGGATACTTGATCTCCTCTCTGAACAGTTTCCCGATGCTCGTAAGGCCATTCGCAGCATAACGGCTGCAACTCCGGTTACCTGGGAACGCTATACCGGACGCGATCAGGGTTGTGTCGGGGGCTATCCTCAAACCTCGCTCTTCAAGGTGCGCGGGCCTCTCACCCGGTTCGACAACCTGTTTCTTGTCGGCGACTCCATCTTTCCCGGCCAGTCACTTCCCGGAGTGGTGACCGGCGCCCGGCGTACCATTGAGCTTCTCCTGCAGCGAAATGCAAAAGTCGGGTCGCAGCAACCGTAGCGGAGGGAGAGATATATTTTTCGGCAAGGCAATTCTCCCTTGAGCGATCTCTTGTGTTCGCTCTTTCTTCACTATATTTGCCTCATGGATATCCTTTCGAAATTACAGATTCTTTCCGGCGCGGCGCGTTACGATGCATCATGCGCTTCCAGCGGGAGCAAGCGTGAAGGGCCCGCCTGCGGTACCGGCAATACCTCGAGCAGCGGTATCTGCCACTCCTGGGCGGATGATGGTCGCTGCATCTCGCTTCTTAAAATCCTTCTCTCCAACGACTGCCAATACGACTGTGCCTACTGTGTCAACCGCTCATCCAATTTTGTAGAGCGCGCCTCATTCACCGCACGGGAGGTGGTTGACCTCACCCTCGACTTCTATCGCCGCAACTATATCGAAGGGCTCTTTTTAAGTTCAGCCGTCATGGGGAGTCCTGACAAGACGATGGAGCGGATGGTCAGGGTGGCCGAAACCCTTCGCACCGAAGAGCAGTTCGGCGGCTATATCCATCTCAAAATCATTCCCGGCAGCAGCAGCGAACTGGTGCGCAAAGCGGGGCTCTATGCCGACCGCATCAGCGTCAATATCGAGCTCCCTTCGCAAGCCTCACTCCAGCGGCTTGCCCCCCAAAAGCACAAAGAGGCCATTCTTGCGCCGATGGCCCTGATTGGCAAGGAGATAGCCTCAAGCCTTGTCGAGCGCAAAACGAGCCGCCTTGCTCCCCGTTTTGCCCCGGCAGGCCAGAGCACCCAGATGATTATCGGCGCCAGCCCCGAAAACGACTTCCAGATTCTTCGCCTCTCACAGGGGCTCTACAAAAAAATGCAGCTCAAGCGGGTCTACTACTCAGCCTACATGCCGGTCAGTGACGACAACCGTCTTCCCGTACTCGCAGCGCCGCCTCTGCTTCGTGAGCACCGTCTTTACCAGGCCGACTGGCTTATGCGCTTCTACGGCTTTTCAGCCGAAGAGATTCTTTCGGACGACGCCCCAAACCTCGACGAATCGTTCGATCCCAAAAGCGCCTGGGCCTTGCGCCACCCTGAATTTTTTCCGGTCGAAATCAACCGCGCCGACTATGGCACCCTGCTCCGCGTACCGGGCATCGGGGTCACATCGGCCAAACGCATCATCGCTGCCCGCCGCTTTTCATCAATTACCCCGGAAGGGATGAAAAAAATCGGTGTGGTGATGAAACGTGCAAAATATTTTATCACCTGCTCCGGAAGGAGTTTTGAAAAAACTGACCGGCCAGCCGCCCTTCTTCGCCAGCAACTCCTCCTTGGCGAAAGCCCGGCACCGGCACCTTCAACACAACTGGTAATCCCCGGAATTTTTTCCTGATGCCATGAACCGATACCTCTACGACGGCACTGCCGACGGACTTCTCTCCGCAATCTCCTGGATACTTGAAGAGGAGCCCA
Source organism: uncultured Chlorobiaceae bacterium (assembly GCA_903939765.1). Classification (GTDB taxonomy): domain Bacteria; phylum Bacteroidota; class Chlorobiia; order Chlorobiales; family Chlorobiaceae; genus Chlorobium. The sequence continues at coordinate 18,624 of CAJAIK010000095.1, forward strand.
ACCCCGAAATTGTTGCCCTTGCCGAGCGTGAGGATACCCTCTTCGAAGATGGTTTCTTTATCAGTACCGATGCCACCCAGGCCGAAGCGCTTTTCTTCCGGCTGCGCAAGGAGGCTCCCGATGCCGCCCACACCATCTACTCCTTCATGCTTGCTGAAAAAGAGGGAATGGAGAGCAGCCTGCTCCACTTCGTTTCGCTCGCCTTCATTCATGGCGACAAGGTTAACGGCTACCTTACCCACCCCGCAGTGCGCGAAATTGTCGGTATAGCCAAAAAAGCAGGCAGGGAGCTTCACCGCATGAAAGGGCTCCTGCGCTTCGAAAAACTCCATGATGGCGCCTACCTCGCAAAAATGGAGCCTGATAACAACATCATCCAGCCCCTCGCGTACCACTTCAGCCGCAGGCTACGGGCGCAGCACTGGTTTCTCTACGACGTCCGCCGCCGCACCGCCGCCCGCTGGAACCAGGGCACCCTCCAGTTTGGTACCATCGAACAGTTCACCGCCCCCGCCCTCTCAGACGACGAAAAAAAGGTGCAGGCCCTGTGGCAAGCCTTCTTCAAAACCATCGCCATCCCCGACCGCAAAAATCCCCGCCTCCAGAAATCCAACATGCCGATGAAGTACTGGAAATACCTGACCGAGAAGCAGGGGGAGTGACGGGGGCGGAACTTCTGACGAAAAAAGCCCTTGTTGCCGAGCAAGACCTGCAAATATCACAAGCCGGTAACTTATATTGACGATTGTAGTTTTCCCGTAAGCTCGGCAGAAGGTTGCTGCGAGGGTAATGAGCTACTAACGTTGAAAAACCCCTGACCCTTATGGCGCACAAGGAAGCCACTGCCCGCATCAAAATCAACAGGCTGCTTGAAGAGGCTGGTTGGCGATTTTTTGCAGAGGGAAAGAGCCCGGCGAACATTCAGCTTGAGCCAAAGGTTGCCCTGACGACGCAGGCGCTTGATGCACTTGGCGAGAACTATGAAAAAGTAAGCAAAGGCTTTATCGACTTTTTGCTCCTCAACAATAAAGGCTTTCCCTTTATCGTCCTCGAAGCAAAATCAGAGGATAAAAATCCACTTGTTGGCAAAGAGCAAGCCCGGAAGTACGCCCGCTCACAGAACTGCCGGTTTGTCATCCTCTCAAACGGCAACCTCCACTACTTCTGGGATCTCGAACGGGGCAACCCCTATCTTGTCACATCATTTCCAACTCCAGACTCAGTCACCGGCTACCAGAAGGTTACCAGTGACCCTCAGGCTCTTTTTAATGAGCAGATTGGTGCCGACTATATTGCCCTGACCCAGCGCCCGAACTATGCTGCCGAAGCGGGTTGGCAAACCGAAGCAGAGCGCCCCGACTACATCAAGGCCAACAAGCTTCGTTTTTTGCGCCCCTACCAGTTGCAGGCCATCGTTGCCCTGCAGCAGGCCGTTAAAGAGGGCAAAGAGCGCTTTCTCTTTGAAATGGCCACCGGTACCGGCAAAACCCTTGTGGCCGCCGCACTCATCAAGCTCTTTCTCAGAACCGGTAACGCCCGGCGCGTCCTCTTTCTTGTTGACCGCCTCGAACTGGAAGATCAGGCAAGAAAATCATTCCAGGCAGCACTTTCAACCGATTATAAAACCGTCGTCTACAAAGAAAATCGTGACGACTGGCGCCGGGCTGAAATTGTGGTCACTACCGTGCAGTCACTGCTCTTCAACAACAAGTACCGGCGTCTCTTTTCGCCGACCGACTTCGATCTGGTCATCTCCGACGAGGCCCATCGCTCCATCGGCGGCAACGCCCGCGCCGTCTTCGACTACTTTATCAGCTATAAGCTCGGCCTCACAGCCACCCCTCGCGACTATCTCAAACGGCTCGACCATTCCGGCAGCAGCACAACCCGAGACCCCCGCGAAGCGGAGCGCCGCCTGCTGCTCGACACCTATCGAACCTTCGGCTGCGAAAACAGCCAGCCAACCTACCGCTACTCACTCCTCGACGGCGTGCGGGAGGGCTACCTCATCAATCCGGTGGTGCTCGATGCCCGTTCGGAAGTGACCACCAAACTCCTCTCATCCCGAGGATTTATTGCCACCTTTGCCGACACCGAGGGAGATGACAAGGAGGAGACCTATCGCAAACGGCAATTTGAAAAGCGATTTTTTTCGCCATCGACCAATCAGCTTTTCTGCAAGATATTTCTTGAAAACGCCCTGCGTGACCCTGTCAGCGGTGAAATCGGCAAATCAATCATTTTTGCCGTCAGCCAGCACCACGCCCTGAAACTGGCTGTCATCCTCAACCTCATGGCCGACCGGATGTTTCCCGGCAAATACTCGTCCGACTTTGCCGTTCAGGTCACCTCTGAAATTGCCGATGCACAGCAGATGAGCATCAACTTCACCAACAACCGCCTGCTCGGTTCAGGCGCCTTTCTTGAGAACTACAAAACCAGCAAGGCGCGGGTATGCGTTACTGTCGGCATGATGACCACCGGCTACGACTGCCCTGATATTCTCAACATCGGCCTCTTCCGCCCCATTTTTTCGCCAACCGACTTTATTCAGATCAAAGGGAGAGGCACCCGTCAGCACAACTTTCTTGATCTGCTTTTTGACGAGGCACGGAAATCGGAGATTGGCCAAGCCCAAAAAAGCTCATTCAAGCTCTTCGACTTCTTTGCCAACTGCGAATACTTTGAAGAGGAGTACGACTATGACCAGGTGATCAAACTCCCCAAAGGAACCGGTTCCGGCAATGGTGAGGGAGGAACTCAGGACGCAGGGAACATCTACGAGCATACCGGAGAAGATCTTTTTGAAACCATGGAAGAGGCCGCTGTTGGTGCCGAAGGGATGAAAATTGACCGAATGTTCTTTGATCGCTTTGAGGAGACCATTCGCGAAAACGACTTCATTGCAGCAATCGTTGAAGCTGGCCAGTGGGAGCAGGTGATTGACTACGTCAACCGCGAAGTGTTTGACAAGCCCCACGAATACTACACCCTCAACAAACTGCGCAAAGCCGCCGCCGTTGACCGTCGGCTCACCCTCCGCGAAATCCTCGAAAAAATCTTTGGCCTCATTCCCCGCTTCAAGTCAAAAGATGAGCTGCTCGAAGAGGAGTTTGCCAAGTTCATCGCCGACTACAAACCCGAAGAGGCAGCGGCCATACCCGCCATGAAACACTTCTTCAAGGCTTATGTGATGAGCGATCAGGTGCGTCACATCATCGACAGCCGGGAGTTGACCAAACTGGCAACCAATTCGCTGTTTACCACACCCGATTTCAAAGCCGTGCCCGGCAAATACCGGGAGATCATCCCCGAATACATCAAAGATTACGTTTCACTCAACCAGTTTGCAGCTTAACGAAACTCTACAAAGAAAACCCTGAATGCTCGACACCGCAACCAAACGCCGAATAGATACAGCCCGCGACATTCTGGTCGGAAAAGTACCTGACCCGAAATCGCAGGTTGAACAGATCACCATCGCCCTCATCTACAAGTTCATGGACGACATGGATGCCGAAAGTGAAGAGCTGGGAGGAAAACGGGCCTTCTTTGCCGGGGAGTATGGTCGCTACGGCTGGGCGAAACTGATGCGCTCCGGGCTTGGCGGCCACGAAACCCTCAACCTCTACGGCGAAGCCATTGCGACGATGCCCCAAAACCCGGGCATCCCGCCACTCTTTCGCACCATTTTCAAGAACGCCTACCTGCCTTATCGCGACCCCGAAACGCTCAAAAGCTTCCTGAAAATCATTGACGAGTTCGAGTACGACCACTCCGAGCGGCTTGGCGATGCCTTCGAATACCTGCTCTCCGTGCTTGGCTCGCAGGGTGATGCCGGGCAGTTCCGCACCCCGCGCCACATCATTGACTTCATGGTGCAGATCCTTGACCCAAAAAAAGAGGAGGTGATTCTCGACCCAGCCTGCGGCACAGCCGGTTTTCTCATCTCTTCATACAAGCATATTCTGCGTGCAAACAGCGACGCCAACAGCAACAGCACCCTGACGCCCGACGATAAAGGCCGTCTTGCCCGCAACTTCAAAGGCTACGACATCTCGCCTGACATGGTACGCCTCTCGCTGGTCAACCTCTACCTCCACGGCTTCGTTGACCCGCATATTGAAGAGTACGACACCCTCACCTCCGAAGAGAAATGGAACGAGTTTGCCGATGTCATCCTTGCCAATCCCCCCTTCATGTCGCCGAAAGGGGGCATCAAGCCGCACCGCAGCTTCTCGGTGCAGAGCAAGCGCAGCGAAGTGCTCTTTGTGGACTACATGGCCGAACACCTTACGCCCAACGGTCGCGCCGGTATTATTGTCCCTGAAGGCATCATCTTCCAGAGCGGCACCTCGTACAAGCAGTTGCGCAAAATGCTCGTCGACAAAAGCCTCGTTGCCGTCATATCGCTGCCCGCCGGAGTCTTTCAGCCCTACTCCGGCGTCAAGACCTCCATTCTCATTCTCGACAAATCGCTGGCGCGGCGCAGCAACAGCATAGCATTCTTCAAGGTAGAGAATGACGGCTTCGGCCTCGGTGCCCAGCGGCGGGCGATTGAGAAGAACGACCTCTCTGCGGCATTCGAGTTTCTGAAAGCGTGGTTTTCGTCGATTGGCTCCGACAGGGAAGTGTTGTCGAGCCCCAATGCTCTGATAGTGCCGAAGGAGAAGATTGCCGAAAATGGGGATTACAATTTGAGCGGGGAGAGGTATCGGGAGAACGGCATAAGAACGTCCGTATTTCCGTTGAAGCAGTTTGAAGATGTCTGTACTTTGGAATATGGATCAAGTCTTCCAAAAGAGAAGCGAGTTGATGGGCCGTTTCCTGTTGTGGGATCAAATGGTATTACAGGATATCATAATAACTATTTGGTTGAAGGGCCAACAATCGTTGTGGGACGCAAGGGATCGGCAGGAGAAGTTACGCTCATTGAGCAGAATTGTTTCCCGATAGATACGACTTACTTTGTAAAACAGACAAACCCAAGCCAATCAGACATTCGTTACTTGTATTGGATCTTGAAAAGCTTGGGTTTACCCGAATTGCGAGGTGGCGCTGGAATTCCAGGCTTAAACCGGACCGAAGTTTATCAAACCCATCAAATCCCCCTGCCACCGCTGGAAGTGCAGAAAGAGATTGTTGCTGAGATTGAAGGGTATCAGAAAGTCATCGACGGCGCCCGCGCTGTTCTTGACAATTACCGGCCCCATATTCCAATTGACCCGGAGTGGCCGATGGTGGAGTTGGGGGAGGCATTTCGCAAATCAGAGAAATCTGTTATGCCTGAGTCGCTTAATGACCATGTGACCTATGTCGGGCTTGAAAATATTTCACAAGGTAAGGGAGAGATAATCGGAAATATCTTTATCGAGAATCCTGCAGAAATTAAAAGTCTCAAGAATATTTTCCTGAAAAATGAAATTCTTTATGGAAAATTACGACCAAATCTGAACAAGGTATGGTTAGCAGATCAGGAAGGCATTTGCTCAACTGATATTTTCGTGATTCAACCACTTTCTGATCAGGTTATTCCAGCCTTTTTCGTGAATATCTTTAGAAGCAAAGACTTCAATGAAAGAGTAATGTCACAAATCAAAGGAGCACAACTTCCTCGAGTTGGTTGGCCATCATTTGCTAACATCAAGATACCCCTCCCCCCTCTTGTCACTCAGCAGGCCATCGTTGCCGAAATCGAAGCTGAGCAGGCGCTTGTGGCAGCCAATCGGGAGCTGATTGAGAGGTTTGAGAAAAAAATTCAGGCAACCATCGCCCGTGTATGGGGTACAGATGAACCGATTCCGACGAGGGAGGCCTGAATCATGGAGGAATCTTTTGAACTGGGTAATTATTTGCCACTCTCTTTCAAGACGTTGACAGAACAGGAATACTTAGCGTTCCTGTGGGATGCTTTCGAAAGCAACTATAGCAAAGGTAACTATCAATTCGCCTTCCTTGCTTATCACATGCTTACAATGAGTTTCGTTTACTTCAATATCTGGCAGATTAGACAAGCTCGACCAGATGATTTTGAAAAAGGCCTCATTGGTTTTAAGGGAGAGGACGAGAAAAGTCTTTGGAGTACCACTTCGCCATTTGTTTTTAGCAAAGTAAGCGAGAGTAGCGTTCTTCGCTTGCTTAAGTTGATTAATTGCGATAACAGCAAAATCGGTACCTACGCCAAGTTAGTGAAAGACCGCAATGACATTGCTCATTCCAATGGCAACATTTTTTTCAGTACTCAAGCGGCACTGGACACAAAAATAACCGAGATACTTCGAGTTGTTGATGAAATTCAGAGCTACTCTAAACCGATCATTGAACAAATCTATCGTGAGTTTCTGCTTCAGAGTAACGACCCGGAGGAACGCGAATATTCTGATACCATTGACCAAATTCGCGAAGTTTTAATCCATGAAAATTACCTGTCTCAAAAAGATATTGATATTTGCATCGGTTTTGATCTTTCAATTATTGCTGACTGCCCAGAAATCGAGAGTATCCGCATGCTGCACGAAGCTTTTACATTGAAATATACAATGCAGGTTTAAAACAAAGCATCAGAACCCTTTTTTCTAAAGAGAACAAACCCTTTCATCGGGTAAAGAGAGTTGATAATGGATTTGTGGCTTGACGGTAATCATTGGAGTATCTGGATTCGGAAAGTATGTATTCCTGAAATCGAATGGACACGGCGTGCGATTCTTGAGCATATGCTGCCGTCAATTCCTGATCCTGCTACTGAAGCTGATAAAACATCTGATTCGATATATTATGGGGATACAGAACATTTTTCATTTGAAGAAGATATGTGTTCTCTTGCTGAATATGCAGAAAATCAGGGCTTTGAAGTGTATGATCGGCTGAGCGGTGTACGGCAGGCGGCAGCAAATATGGCTACCGTAATGCTTTGGCATCTGTTAGAACAGCAAATCATGTTTTTTCATACGCGTCAGGTGTTAACCGTGCATCAAGAACAGACTGTTCGGAAAAATCCAGAGGTAAAAATCGAAATTCCATGTAAAAAGGGCAAAGAGGTAAGGGAGAGAAAATTGTTATCGTTGGACGAGTTCCATGCTCGACTTGATGCTGGTGGTTGTTCTATGACATCATTGCCTGCTTGGCAAAAAGTCAAGGAACTTCATCTCATTGCAAATACCGTTAAACATGGTTCAGGTTCATCAGCTAAAAAACTGTATAAAATTCGTCCTGACCTTTTTTCCTCGAATTTTTATAAACAAGAGCATCATTCTTTGCCACTTTTGCTCAGGAAACCTGCAGCCGGGGAAGATTTATACGTTACAGAACAAGATATCGCAGCGTATTTCGAAGCAGCAATATCCCTTTGGCAAGAGTTCAGTATCCAGATAGAGGAGCATTCACAAAAACGAGACCGCAGGCATTTCTCCTGATTCATACAAGATTTGCTTTCTCTGCCGCTCCAGGAAATAATTGATCTCTTGGCTTTTCTCTGCATTTGATAATTTTACACTGATATCATCCGTCGTATAAAACGGGAACATGAAAATACTTGCTCTCCACACCAATGAAGCAGGGCCGCTTGGTCCACAGGTTTTTCACTTTAAAGACGAATGGAGTGGAACGATAACAACCAATATTCTTTTCAGTGGCCCGAACGGCTGTGGAAAATCTTCTGTGTTGCGGGCGATGGCGGTGCTTTGGAGTGCTGTTGGGCAATGGCTGCATCGTCGCAAGACCCTGCCAAAAGGCAGTGCCGATCGTGAATGGCTGCAACGTTGGGGTGAGATTGTTATAACAGCGCCTCGATTAACCGCTCACTGATAAACTGATTCTGAATTGTTTTATATTGCGCAGTAGGGCATGATGACATGCAGTCGCTGGCACTATAGTGTATTTCAAACCATTTCAAATGCTTACCCATGTTACACGTTGATGACATGCATGCGGAATATGTGACCGATAGAAACGGGGTCAAAAAATCGGTGATTCTCCCGATAAACGATTTTTATGAGTTACTTGAGGATCTTGAAGATTTGGCATCTGTTGCTGAACGCAAGGACGAACCGACAATCTCTCATGAACAGGTTGTTGAAGAGCTGAAAAAAAATGGCTTGCTATAGTATTCAGTGGAAAAAATCCGCTGTTAAAGAGTTGCAAAAAATTGCGAAGCAGGTTATTCCCGACATTGTGGAAGCTGTTAATGCTCTGGCAGTTGATCCATTGCCCCTTGGCAGTAAAAAGATTCGAGGCTCATTGCAAACCTATCGAATCCGTAAGGGTGACTACAGGATTATATATGCCATAGAGGATGACCGGCTGGTTATTCAGGTTATAACGGTTGGGCATCGCAAAGATATTTACCAAAAATTCAACCCGTAGTATGACGTATTCGGATGAGCAATCTGATCAATCGCGGGATGGAGAGGGAATAGTACCCTCATCACGCCACCTCCGTCAAAATATTAACAAACTCATCCGGGCGTGACCAGCGAGAAATGGTTGATAATGGCTCTACCAGCGTGAAGTCTTCATCTGTCCAGACATCAGAGGTGTCGTCAAACAGAGATATAAAACTCAACCCTTCCGGGCCTGCGGCTAAATGATTCAGATCATACCATGCGGCAACGGTATGCTCAACAATTGGTCGGGCAGAAGAACGGTTCGAGGTTTTTAAGACAGAAACAAGCGAGCTGCGCAATGGAGACCTTACGTGAAAATCAATAGCCCATGCCCGGCCAGATCTACCCGCAAGTTTTTCAAAACGGGTAAAGGGGAGTTTTTTGTCAGCGAGGCAATCTGCAACCTCATCAGTGATTGATTCGACCGTCCGTGTTTTAAAGGTGAACCAGAGGTCGGAAACTCTGACGGCTGCTTGAGCAACCCGAGTAACAACCGTTGCGAACGAATCGCCAGGGCGACAACGTCCCAGAATCATCCCCCGATAGAGTTCAACACCGTGAGTAAGGCAAATATCTTCGATAAGTTGCCGCTGCTTTGTTGATCGTTTGCAAGATGATGCTGACTGTGCATGGAGCCACCGCACCGTTTCAGCAAGATCGGTTATCGTGACGGTATCCCCATCAGTTTTGCAGAAAAGGTCAATAGTATCTCCATCCGGGTAAAGAAAGGGAGTACGGATTCGCTGAAAATCTCCATGTTCGGTGCAGGTAAATAACTCACCAATACCGGATTTTAAGCTGTCACATATCGTTAGATCAGTCATAAAAAGAGCTCCTGCTGCGTTGATGGTAAAGGTTTCATCTCTCCATCGTGCTCAATGTTAGATTCTGTGCAAAACTGACTCAACAATGCCAATGCATCGGAAACCGGAGCAGTGATATCTTCAGGAACATAGGCGTTTTTGTCGCGATACTGTTCTGTCCATCGGTGTTTGTGCTTTTCACCGACC
>CAJAIK010000096.1 GCA_903939765.1 uncultured Chlorobiaceae bacterium
TCAGATCAAGATTGATATTTCCATTATTCTGTGTGGTGGGAATGACGCAGTCCGCCCTGACCACATGCCCCACAGCATCAGTTTCCAGATGGTGATAGAGAATTCCGCGCGGAGCTTCAACCGCTCCGGTGGCCGCGCCGGCTTTTGGTGTGTACGGGGTTTTTATCTCCCTGAACTCCATATCGAGCAGCGAGTTGATGATCTCTTCCGCCTCTTCAAGAATATGGATGCATTCAACGAGTTGGGCGATGTTGTTCATGAAGGGGTTATGGCAGACCGGCTTCAGTCCGAGCTGTTCAGCGCTCTCCCTCGCTTTTGGATGCAGCAGGGTGTGATTGTTGTTGAATCGGGCCAGCGCACCGGAAACAACGGAGTCGCGGCTCAGGCGGGTGAATTTTGAGGTTGAAAAATCCAGGGTATACTCATTGGTCATTGAAAGATAGTCATTCTCCTCCCGTTTGACGCCGTCGCTCGAAACCAGATTTCCGCCGATTGAGGGATAACTTGTGCCGTTGCGTAGAGAAACAAATTCGGTTTCGCGACTGAAATCGGGTATGACGATGGTGCTGAAAAAAGAGCAGGCGCACTCAAGTGCCGGTTTTCTTTCCCGGATCATGGTGCGCAGTTGCGACAGCCTCTGCTTGTCGGGGGCCTTGCTGATTCCCCCAACCACCATGCTGACCGGATGGGTGCAGCGTCCGGCGGTAACGGCGCTGATTTCGTTGCCGAGCTCTTTGAGCTGTAAAGCCGCCCTGACCAGATCGGGATGGGATTGCATCAGCCCTGAAACGCTGGAAGTGCCGATAAAATCAGGAGCGATGAGAAAAAAAAGGTGGAGGGCATGGCTCTGCAGGGTTTCGCCCTGCATGGCCAGCAACCTTGTTTTTTCTGCGGCTGTCGGTGGCGTAATCTCCATTGCCCGTTCAAGCGCCCTGATGCTTGCAAGGCAGTGGCTGATGGAGCAGATGCCGCAAATTCTTGAGGTCAAAAAGGGTACCCTTTCGGTGCTCATCCCCCTGAGCATCACTTCAAAAAAGCGGGGGGTTTCAACAATAGCCCATCTTGCATCTACAAGCTGGCCCTCTCTGACGGTAATCTTGATGTCGGCGTGTCCTTCCACTCGTGCAAGGTGATGGATATCAATGGCATAGTCACGCTTCATGGTTCTGAAATGGTTCAAAAGCGTTATAAAAGGCCAGTTTTTCCTGCAGGTCGTCAAGGTTGAGCCTGCGCTCTTTGACCAGTTCAAGAAAGGCCGCCATGTTGATCTCTTCAGCCGGTCCACGGCATCCGAGGCAGGGCGTTTTTCCGCTGGTGCAGACGGCATTGCATCCGGCACGCGTGACGGGCCCGAGGCAGATTTCGCCAAGTTCGAAGAGGCAGGTGGTGAGCTGTGCCTTGCATTCAACACAGACAGGGTATTTCGGGAGCTTCACCTGCGAGCCTTTGACGAGGTTTACCACAATACGTTCCACCTCTCTTTTGTCTACCGGGCATCCGGGTATGAAGAGGTCAACCTTTACCAGATCGCTGATCTTTCGTACCGGCAGGGTTTCTATGGTCATACCGGGATAGACCTCATCAATCAGCTCTTTGACGGGCAGCTTGTTTTTGAGGCTGTTGACCCCGCCGAAACAGGCGCAGGTGCCGAATGCAACCAAAATTTTTGCCTGTTTTCGTATTTTCAGCAGTCGATCTACCTCATCCTGACGGCTGATACTTCCCTCAATAAGCGCGATGTCATAATCATCATATCGCTCGGAGGAGATCTCCCTGAAATTGCGCACGTCGAGCAGGCCGAGAAAGTCGGGAAGTGTTGCCTCCCGGTTGGTCAGTTGCAACTGGCACCCTTCGCAGCAGGTGAAGTCGAACGAGGCAATTTTCAGCTTTTCTACCATACTAAATGGCCTCCTTGAGATTCATTACCGTCCAGTAATCGAAGACCGGGCCGTCAATGCAGGTAAAGGTGGAGCCAACCATGCAGCGGCAGCATTTGCCCATACCGCAGTGCATCCTTCGCTCCAGTGAAACAAACATTCGGTTCATCGGTATGCCGAGCTGTTCGAGCCAACTGCAGACAATCTTGAACATGACCGGCGGGCCGCAGACAATGGCGTATGTTTTTGCAATATCTATGGATATATCGTTGAAAAGATCAGTGATCATGCCGCGCTGCCCCTTCCATCCTGTATCGCCATGCTCAACAATGGTGTGCAGCTTGATATGGTTAATCATCTTCCACTCCTCGAACTGCCAGGTAAAGAGGAGTTGCGAAGGCTCTTTTGCGCCGTAGAGCAGATCGACGTCAAGAAATCGGTCGCGGTGCTCGTTGATCCAGGAGAGAGGGGCGCGTAGCGGAGCAATGCCGAGCCCACCGGCAACAAGGAGGATGTTGTGCCCGGCCATCTCATCCATCGGGAATGCCGATCCGAAGGGGCCTCTTATGGCCACACGGGCTCCCTCTCCAATGGTGAAGAGCGCTGAGGTGACATGGCCAACCTTGCGGATACAGAGTTCCAGAAATTCATGGTTGTTGCTGGAGCCTGAAATCGAGATGGGCACGTCACCATAGCCGGGAAGTTCCAGCATGAGAAACTGGCCTGGCCTGAACCGGAAGAGAGCGCGCTCCAGCGGGTCGATAATGTGGAGCTGAAAAAGCCTCTCATGCTCCGTCAGGCGCACGATGTTGGTAACCATGCACTTGTACCCCCAGTCGGTTCTCATGATTTCCGAACGACGGTTGAAATCCGGCTTAGATGAAGCGAAATCCTCGCGGTTTATATCTTGCGGGGGGATGACGAAGCGCAAGTCATGCATGATTCCTTCTCCATTCTGAGATCGTTGATGACATCTTTCGGGTTAATCCCTGCCAGACACGCCCTTCCGCACCGGTTGCAGCCGACACAGATCTGCTGATTGGCATTTTCGGCAAACCCCCGGTGCTGATGATAATAGCGATACTTCAACCGGTCGCCCTTTTTCGGACGAAAATTGTGCCCACCCGCCACAACGGCAAAATCGACAAGGTTGCAGGAGTAGAGCTTTTTTTCGCGTGAAGCCCCGTTAAGGCTGGTTGCGAACGACTCGGTGAGCGAGTAGCAGTAGCAGGAGGGGCAGACCATGGCGCAGGTACCGCAGTTGAGGCATTTGTCGCCCCACTTTTCCCAGACGGGGGAGTCGAACTCAATGTCGAGAATAGTTGGAAGGGCTGTAACGTCAATTTCGGTTTGAAAACCATTCTGGATACGCTTGCGTCGTTCAACGAGCATACAGTTGTCGTCATAGTTCGGGTCGCGAGTCTCAAACTCTCTGAGGAAGCTGAACGCTTTCGACGAGTTGATGGAGAGGTAGTAGTGGTCGCCGATATCCGAGCAGAAGAGGTTGAAGCCGGTTGTAACGGTGTGGTGGTTCATTGATTTGCAGAAACAGTCGGCCAGAGGCAGATGATCCATGCCGATCACAAAGCTGTTTTTGCGTCGGGCCAGATAGGAGGGAGAGGGAAAATGGCCGTTGAGCAGCACATCGTCAAGAATATTCAGGGCGCTGATATCACACGCCCTCAGCCCGATAAGCACCACCGGGTTTGCTTCGTAGGTTATCTGTTGCTCCCAGTCACCGTCGTGAAAGAGAAAGCGCGACAGCTCTTCCTGGAAGGGAAGAAAAAAATGTTTGGCCGACGATGCCGTTGCGCTGTAGTCGAAAGCGATTTCATCAACCGAGTGTACCGGTTGGAACTGGTAAACCGCGTTGCCCCGAAGGTCGTTGTCAACTTGCCTTGGCCCGAAAGAGCTGTTGCTGCGAACAAGGGCATCAATAAACCCCGTGAACTCCTTTTTGGAAATGACTTTGTAGATCACAGCTCCCCAAGCCTCCTTCCTCTCTGGTGTTCGGAGAGTGTTTCAGGTGAAAAATGCGAGCCGACGCTCGTTACCTCTTCAAAGGTAGGTAAAACTACGGTTTTTACGGCCTTTTTTCAAGCTTGTAGACCTTGTCGTTTTTTTTCACTTTTGCGCACTTGACGGTGACGCTGTCGCCCTTGTTCGCCTCCGTAGCAGGCTGATCATTGGTGTAAAAGGTTTCGGCCATGCAGGTGACAGCTCCTGTTTTCGGACCGAGGATGGAAAGCTTGTTGCCGCTCTTGAGGTTCCCGGCGTACATCAGGAATTCAGCCACCCCGGCTTTTGGATAATACTTCTTTACCTCTCCGATATAGCTCTTTTTCTCTTCGGCCAGTGAGCCGTACTCGCGGATCCATGCATCAATGGGTTTGCCAAAGTAAAACCCTTCAGAAAATCCTCTGTTGTAGACAAGGGCCAGCTCCTTTTTGAGCCTGATGGTCAGTTTACTGTACTCACTCCTGAAGTCCGGGTCGTTACGGTGAACGGTACAGAAATCGAGTGCTGTGCGGTAGGCCCCGGTGGCCGTCTGCACATATTCCGGACTGCGGCTTCTTCCCTCAATTTTGAAAGCGCTGATGCCCGAATCAATGAGCACATCAAGAAATTCAATGGCGCAGAGATCTTTTGGACTCATCACATAATCGGTGCCCAGCTCAAGCTCCTCATTCTCCTCAGGGTCGGTAATAATGTATTGGCGGCGGCAGGGCTGCACGCACTCACCGCGGTTTGCCGAGCGGCCAAAGAGCTCCTGCGACATGAAGCAGCGCCCTGAAACCGCAACGCACATCGCCCCGTGCACAAAACACTCAATCCGTACGTCAAGTCGGTCGCTTTTTATTTTATCGGTAATATGTCGCACCTGCTCAAGAGTGAGCTCTCGAGCCAGTACAATCATTTTTGCGCCAAGGTTTGCATAGAACTTGACTGCTCGGTAGTTGCTGACTGACGCCTGTGTCGAAACATGAAAAGTCATGTCAGCCTTACGGCACGCGTCAATGACTGCCATGTCGGAGCAGATAATGGCGTCAATACCTGCTTCTTTTGCCGCCGACACGGTCTGCGTCATCTTCTTCAGTTCACCGTCATACACAATGGTATTGAGCGCCAGATACCCTTTAGCCTTGTATGTTGTGCAGAGCCTCTTCAGCTCGGGAAAGTCCGCCGGAGTGAAATTGCTGCTTCCGGCACGCATGTTATACCCTTCGGCACCAAAGTAGACCGCATCAGCGCCAGCCTTCAGAGCCGTGACCAGTCCGGTCATGTCGCCCGCAGGCGCAATCAGTTCAACCTTTTTTTCCTGCATGTACAACGTTTATATGAGAGAACAGCAACTCAGTGCATCCCGTTTGCCAGGATGTGTAGCGCACTTCATCACTGCAAATAATGTACGCAAGCGGCAACAATAATCACTCATGAATTGCATGGTTTCATGAACAGACCCCATCCTCAGATTTCCGGCACAACTCTCTCTCATGATACTCCAGCCAAATGGAAACGATGGAAAAAAATAACGCTGCTGACTTTTTTTATAAATTTTTTTGAAAATGTGTCTGTAAAATCGTAAAATGGGTAGAGGAAATTTGTGTGTTTATTTGAACTTAAATGAGCTGAAACCATGAAAAAAAGATTGTTGTTGCCTTTATTGCTTGCTGGTATGTGGGCCACACCAGCTATGGCTGCTCCTTACGTCAGTGTATCGGCTGGCTTGGGGCTGCTCAATGATTCTGACGTCTCAACCTCGGGGGGTACCGTTAATAATCTGATTGGATATAAAGCCGGAGTTCCGGTTGGTGTTGCGGTTGGTGTTAAGTCCGACGAGTTTCGTCTTGAGGGGGCTGTTGGCTATCAGTCTCATAATATAGATACTGTAGCCGGGGTAGCTCAAAATACCAATTTTGATGTTTCCATCTGGTCGTTCATGGCTAATGGTTATTATGATATCTCCGCGGGCAGTTCCTCCATCACTCCATATCTGACAGCAGGTCTTGGTTTTGATGCAGTTAACGGAAGTGGTGATGGCGGTGGCAGCTTTGATTCAACTGTGTTTGCCTGGCAGGTTGGTGCCGGTGTTGGCTTCAAGGTGTCTGAGAATACGGTGTTTGATCTTGGCTACCGTTATTTCAGAGCATCAGATGTCACTGTTGCTGATTTTGGAGGTGGCTCTACTGCGGATATCAGTATTGCTGGCAGCAATATTCTCGCTGGTATCAGGTACAGCTTCTAAGGGCTATCCCTGTTTTCAATACTTGTTACTATCCGGCAGGAGTTTTCTCCTGCCGGTTTTTTTTGTGCTCAGCGGGTGAGGTCACCATAAACAAGGTTTGTTTGGGGCCATGCAAATCCCACTTTTAGTACACCTGTGAGGGCGTAATTGTAGAGATGGTTGGCCGAACTCACATAAACATCATTATCTGAACCGCCGACAATTCCTCCAATGTCAAAAGGTGTCTGGACAAACGAGTACTGATTCAGGGTGATCAAATCCCTGATCGTGAAACCATGCTGTGAACCAGAGTACGTGGCCAGTAATCTGCCACAGATAACAGCTACATCGGTATAGATAACGCCTGCATCAGGAAATGTCATGACGCTCAGGAGAACCCCGTTGGTGCCATAACGGTATAACCTGTTGGCGGATGCCAGATAAACATCATTATTGGTGCCGGCTGCGATACCATTGATACTGAAGTTAGTGGGGAAAAAAGCGAGTTGATTCAGAGCCAGATCGCGGACAGTGAACCCCTGTTGAGAACCATTATAGGATGCATAGACACGGTCACCCCGAACTGAGATATCCGTATAGTTGATACCGATATCAGGAAAATTCATATCCTTGATTAAAGCGCCACTAACAGAGTAGTTGTAAATATGGTTTTTGTAAACCATGTACAGATCATTATTCGGACCGGCCGCAATGCCATTGACCGGATGTGAAGTCTGGATAAATGAGACCTGCTGCAATTTTAATGTACGTACGGTGACACCCTGCTGAACACCATTATATGCGGCAAAAAAGTTGTTTGCATGGGCAATGCCCGTTACACACAAAAAGAAGGCTAACAGAGCGGAAACCTTGAAGAGTCTTGTAAAATCAAATTTTTTGTTCATTTGCTCCTCCCTTGTTAAAATTACAGATAAGATAATGTGCAATCCTGCTGTAACTCAAGCAGCGTCATCCCGCGCCTGACACAAACGCCATAATGAACGCCGGACTGTGCCGCAAGCCAGCCACCCTGCCTCTGCCAACACTATCAATGTAAAAAACAGATTGTGATTATTAAAAAAATAAGGAAGGAACACGCCGTAATTACAGTCAATGTAAGGCGCTTCGGGATATCTCGTCCAGAAAAGTTAAATTACCCGAAATTGAAAATAAAGCACAAAAATCTATGTCCGAACGTTTTTTTCTGAAACTGCTGCTGGTTCTTTTTGCCGGGCTCATTGCGGCTGAAGTGCTGGTTGTTGCGCTTTTCGGGCTGCGTCTCGAGCTGATTCTTCTCTGCTTTATTGTTGTGGCTGCTTTTACGGGTATTGCGTTTGTCGTGCGGCTTCTGTTGGGGGAGCGCAGGGAGATTGAGACGGTTTCGATGCGGCGTGCAATGCAGAAGCGCGGCGGCATCATGCAGGATCGGCTTAAGGAGTATGATGTTGATGAGGAGTTTATCGGAAGCAAAGCCGTGAAGCGCCCGAAAGGAAACGCTTCCGCTCTTCATGAGCAACGGCCTGAAAGCCGCAGCGAGTCGGCAGCTCAGGTTACGGTATCCATTGAAGAGGCTATCAGGGTTCATGCAGAGATGTACGGTGGGCTTGGGGAGTTGCTGCAACTGATGGAGAAGATTGATGAAGCCTCGTTTGGTCGGCTGGTGCAAAAAGCCGGTATGGGTGGTCTTTCACGGGAGGAGGTCATGCTCAAAATTACGCTCATGATAGATGAGGCTTCTCTTTTTCGTGGGGATTCTGTCGGAAATGATGGCAAGAAGCCATGCATTCTGGAAGGTCACACCATGGAAAGGGAGAGTTTCGACGACTACATCCGGCGCTGCATGAACGGTGCTGAAGAGGACCTGGAGAGTGCGGACAACGGTTTTTCTGTTGAGCTTGACGGTGCCGCTCTCTCAAAGCGTGCAGGTGTGCCCCCTGCAGATTTTTCCCACGATCCGAAATCGGTAATTGCAAGTCTGAAGAGAGCTGGAGAGCAATCATGAAGCCGGTTCCAGCGGTTGCGTTAAGCAAGGCGAAGCTCCGGAAGTATGCCAGACTTCATCAGAAAAAGTTCAGGGATCAGGAGGGGCTCTTCCTTGCAGAGGGTCTTCGTACGGTCAGGGAACTTTGCCAGAACCTGCCCGATGAGGAGATGCTTGTTGCGCTGCTTATCCGGGAGGGGGAGGTCGCCTGTTTTGCCGAAACCCATAAGGAAAAGCTCTTTTCGATCAGCGAAAAGGAGTGCGCGCAGCTTGCCGCAACCGCAACATCCCAGGGGATTTTTGGCGTTTTCCGTCAGCAGCGTTCCGCTGACACTGCTGCAGAAGCTCTCTTGGCAAAGTCCGTCAGATCATTCATCGTTGCGCTCGATGAAGTTCAGGATCCGGGCAATGTGGGTACGATACTGAGAACAGCGGTCTGGTTTGGGGCTGATGCCATTGTTTGCAGTTCCGGCACGGCCGACCGTTACAATGCCAAGGCAGTTCGCTCATGTGCCGGAAGCATCTATGCCATCCGCCACTATGGTGTTGATCATCTTGAGTGTGAACTCAGGCGGCTTCAGAAGCTGGGCTATTCCATTATTTGTTCATCGCTTGAAGGAAAGGATTTTCGGGAGTTCAGCTCCTGGCCAGAAAAACAGGTGCTCGTAATCGGCAATGAAGCCAACGGCATCAGTGAAGCGGTGAGGGCACTGGCCGACCGGCTGGTGCGCATACCCCATGGCGGTGCAGTCGTGCGGGTTGAATCGCTCAACGCAGCGGTCTCTGCGGCCATACTGATGGAGCGGCTGGCGCTCTCCTGAAGCCGCAAAAGATTCAATCTCAATCTTTTGCGGCTTCAGGCCATCTTTTCAGGCACCGTCGCCGTCAATATTCATGGTTGGATGAAGATGGACGGGTTTCGCAGCTTTTTTGCGCAGACGGATGTTCAGCATTTCAACGGAGACGGAAAACGCCATGGCAAAATAGATGTACCCTCTTGGAATTACAAAACCGGCTCCTTCGGCAAGCAGGGTGACTCCGACAAGAATAAGAAAACTGAGGGCAAGCATCTTGATGGTCGGGTGCGCTTCAACAAAATCGCTGATCGATTTGGCCGCAAGCATCATGATGCCGATGGAGATCATGATGGCGATGATCATCACTTCAACATCTTTTGCAAGCCCTACAGCGGTAATGACCGAGTCGAGCGAAAAGACAATATCAATGATGGCAATCTGCACCATGGTGACGGCAAAGGTGCTGGCGGAACCGCTTTTTTTGCTTTTCTCTTCAGCTCCTTCAAGGCTCTGGTGAATCTCCTGGGTGCTTTTTGCAAGCAAAAAGAGACCCCCTCCAATCAGGATGAGGTCGCGTCCTGAAACCGCATGATCGAGCAGGGTAAAGAGGCCGGAGGTGAGCCCCATAACCCAGGTTATCGAGAGCAGGAGGGCGATTCTGGTCAGCATTGCGAGCCCCAGACCGATAATCCGCCCTTTGCCCTGCTGCTCTTTTGGCAGACGCCCGACGATGATCGAAAGAAAGATAATATTGTCTATGCCGAGCACAATTTCGAGAGCCGTCAACGTTGCCAGGGCAATCCAGGCTTCAGGCTGCATAATCCATTCCATCATTGGTAAAATAAGGCTAACTGTTTTTGCAAAAGCGCAATTTCTGAGAGTAATGTAGTGAACGGATTGTGCTCAGGCAAAAAATCAGGGATGATGAAAGCCTGGACGGGCGATGCTGAAGCTCTTTTTCGTTACATTCCACTCTGATCTCTTTTCCTGAGAGCCCGGTGAAGTTCAGTGATAATGTTTTGCCATCTCATCCTCTTTATGCAGAATGATCAGCGATTTTCGGAGTTGGTGCTCTTGCGGGAGACCTTTGAGAGCGGCGTAACCCGTGCCCTGTCGTGGAGGATTTCTCAGCTTCTTGCACTTCAGTCGTTTCTTGTTGAGCGCGAACGCGATATTGCCGCTGCCGTGCATCATGATTTCAGGAAGTCTGCGGCAGAGACCTTTTTGACCGAAACGGGATTTTTGCGTGGCGAAATCCGTTTTGCACTGAAGCACCTCGCCTCATGGATGAAGCCTCACCGGGTTTCCATCCCGCTCATCTATCAGCCAGCAAAAGCCTCTTGCTCGCCTGAACCCTATGGCGTTGTCCTCATCATCGGGGCATGGAACTATCCCTTTAACCTCTCTCTTGCACCCCTCATCAGCGCCATCGCTGCCGGAAACTGCGCGTTACTCAAGCCTTCGGAACATGCCCCACGCAGTTCAGCACTCATTGCCGAAGGGGTGGGTCGCTATCTTGATCAAAGTGCGATCAGGGTGGTTACGGGGGGGGTGGAAGAGGCAAAGGCTCTGCTTGATGAGCGGTTTGGCTACATATTCTATACCGGCAGCCCTGAAGTTGGTCGGGAGGTGATGCTTGCCGCAGCCCGCCATCTCACTCCGTTGACGCTTGAACTTGGAGGGAAATCTCCCTGTATTGTCGAAGAGAGTGCTGATATCCGCGTGGCGGCGCGCAGGATTGTCTGGGCCAAGTTTTTGAATGCTGGCCAGACCTGCCTTGCGCCTGATTATGTTCTGGTGCATGAGCATCAGGAGGAGGAGTTGCTTCATTTCATGCAGGAGGCCATTACCGACTTTTATGGTGATGAGCCCCGGTTGAGCCGTGATTATCCCCGCATTGTCAATATGAATAACTTCCATCGCCTCAAAAAGCTGCTTGATGGCTCTTCAGTCTGGTTCGGAGGGGAGTGCGATCAGGGAGAGCGTTATATCGCGCCCACCATTCTCCGGGGAGTGACGTCAGCCTCTCCGCTCATGCAGTTGGAGATTTTCGGTCCTCTTTTGCCGGTCATTGCCTATTCGGATCTTTCAGAAGCACTCGACTTCATTCGTCGCCAGGATGAGCCTCTTGCGCTTTATCTTTTTTCTTCTGATCAAGATGTACAGGAGCGGGTCGTACGTAACTCCCGAACAGGCGGGGTGTGCATTAATGATCTCTTTTTTCAGGCGGCGCTTCACCGACTTCCTTTCGGCGGCCTCGGCAACAGTGGATTTGGTGCTTATCATGGCAGGGCGGGGTTTGACACCTTCTCTTTTCAGCGGAGTGTTCTGCGCCGCTCATTTTTTTTCGATCCGGGCCTTCGCTATCCGCCCTACCGTTGGTGGAAGTTCAGGCTGCTCAAACCCCTTGTCACCTTTTTTCAGTGAAGCTATCTCTCTCCGGCAGATTTTCAGGGAACCCTTTTTATCGTGGCCGGCTATCGGGCAGCCCTTCCCGCGCTGAACGCATGTGGAAAGCGTGTGAACCGTCTTGCTTTTAATGCGGTATTTGCCGTAATTGAAGTTGGCCCTTCCTTTTTTCGTAACCTTAACGATCTTTGACTATGAAAAAAAGACGCGTTTGTTGGATGTCGGTTCTTTTAGCCGGCTTTCTTTTTTCCATTTTTTCAGTTGCCCGCGTTTCGTTTGCAGAGCCTTTCCGGTTTCCGGCAAGGGAATTCCATCGTCCTCCGCTGTTCAGACTTCTTCCTGATCTTGCTGTTGAAGAGATAAGTGTGAACGGTGACTGCCGCGTAGTGGTGAAAATCCGCAATAATGGAGCTGGCAGGATTCCTGACGAAGTCTGGAGTGTTCACACCCCCCAAAGTGCTGGCATCTACCTTTCCATAGACGGACGGAAGTGGGGTGGTGCTACGATATGGGGTTTTGACGGTGCAAGGGCACTGCAGGCTCCCGGTGGAACGGTTGAATATACCAGCAATCTCACGGTTTCCAGCCCTTCGACCATCAAAGCCGAGATCGATCTCTGGAATGTGGTGGCAGAGAGCAACAAGGCCAACAATATTGCAACAAAAACGCTCAGTTGCGGGGTGCTTCCGCCCCTCGTACGGATTCCGCCGCTCAGAGTCATTCCTCCAATAAGAGTCATTCCACCAGTCAATGAAGACTGCATTACCTTCAATCCTGCGACGATTGAGGTGAAAGAGATTGGTGGCAACTGGAAGATTGTTGATGGCAGCCACTGGATGTTTGATTTCGGCAGCAACAGGGCTGAGGCTGAAAAGGCTTTTAGTATAATCCGCTACTACAGGATGAACAGTACCTGCTATGTTGGACGTCCTGCTCCGTCGTTTACCTATATGCTCGTTTCAGGCAGTGCTCCTGTTGGATTTTTTCCCGGTGAGGATGCCATTGCATTCAATCCAGCGACTATCGAGGTGAAAGAGATCGGCGGCAGATGGAAGATTGTTGATGGCAGTCACTTGATGTTCGATTTTGGTACAAATAAAGCTGAAGCGGATCAAGCTTTTGCCATCATTAAAAAGTATGGCTTCCGTTATTCATGCTTTGTCGGCAGGCCTGATCCAAGTTTTAACTATATGAGAAAATAGTGCAGCGTTTGTTGTTGACCTCCCCCGAAGGGCGGGAGGTCAACAGTTAGCTCGTATACGATAAAACGCATAACCAGTGAGGAGAAACATATTATGCCTTTGCGTAAATTAAGGAAGTTTCTTGACAGCCACGGTGTCAGGTATTTTGTTGTGAGCCATTCTCCGGCCTATACCGCCCAGGAGATAGCTGCAGCCGCTCATGTTCCGGGCAAAGAGCTCGCAAAGACCGTCATTGTCACTCTTGACGGAAAAATGGCTATGGTTGTTTTACCGGCTTCCCGTCAGCTCGATTTTAAGCTTTTGCGTGCTCTGACCGGAGCGGGCGAGTTGGAGCTTGCCGGAGAGAAAGAATTTGCCGGGCTTTTTCCTGAATGCGAGATCGGTGCCATGCCGCCTTTTGGAAACCTCTATGGTATGGCGGTCTATGTATCAGAAGAGCTTGAAGATGATGATGAAATCGCCTTTAATGCCGGAGCCCATACCGAACTGCTGCGGCTCTCTTATGAAAGTTACAAGAGGCTTGTTCAACCGAAAGTAGCGAAACTCTCCCTGCCGATGAAGTGACTGAAACGGGGGATGATGGATTTTTCCTGGGAAATGTTACCTTTGGGTCATGCTTGGTGACAGGGCGACAAATTTTATCAGGATATCAGCAGCGGAAAAGCTGAATCAATATGGTCTTTATATTCTGTCTCTTATGAAGATTGCCTTATACTCGGGGACTTATGTCAGGGACAAGGACGGTGCCGTAAAATCCATCTATCAACTGGTTGCGTCATTCAGGAAAAACGGTCATGAGGTGGCTGTATGGTCACCTGATGTTTCACAGGGGGATAGCCACAACGGTTTGAGTGTCCACCGGATGCCTTCTGTACCTATTCCGCTTTATCCCGACTACAAACTTGGCTTCTTCACTGATGAAACACGTTTGCAGCTCGAAGCGTTTGCGCCCGACATGGTGCACATTTCGACACCTGATATTATCGGTCGGGCGTTTCTTCTTTATGCCAGAAAAAAAAACATACCGGTTGCATCCGCATTTCATACCGATTTTCCCTCCTACTTCAGTTATTATCACCTCGGGTTTGCGGTGAAACATGCCTGGAAATATCTGACCTGGTTCTATAATAACTGCGATATTGTTCTGGCCCCGAATGAGAGTGTCCGGTTGAAACTGGCGGGTTATGCCATCCGAAACATCGAAATCTGGTCAAGGGGAGTCGATAAGGAGCTTTTTGATCCATTCCGCCGATCTGAAAAACTGCGTTCAGCGTGGAATGCAACAGGTCGGAGCGTTATTGTCTATGCCGGACGTTTTGTGCTCTACAAGGATATTGAGGTTGTCATGAGGGTTTACGATCGCTTTATGCAGGGAGAGTATGCCGACCGGGTACGGTTTGTCATGATCGGCTCCGGCCCTGAAGAGGAGGCGATGAGGCGAAGAATGTCTGAGGCGGTTTTTACCGGCTATCTTACCGGGGAGGAGTTGCCTGAAGCCTATGCCTCCGGAGATATTTTTCTTTTTCCCTCAACAACCGAGGCGTTCTGCAATGTTGCACTCGAAGCTCTTGCGTCAGGTTTGCCTGTTGTTGTTTCTGATGTTGGCGGTTGCCGCGATATTGCTGATCGATCGACAGGTGGAGTTGTTGTTCATGAAGGGAGTGTCTGTGATTTTTATGCCAGATGCGTTGAATTGCTTGATAATTCGATTTGTTACAGGGAAATGAAAGCTTCCGGACTTGCATACGCGGAGGCGCAGTCATGGTCTTCAGTTAATGGCTGTGTGATTGAACGGTACCAAAAACTGGTTGACCGTGCAAAAAGCAGGAGAGAGGATGGAGTTCTGAGTGCTGCCGAGGGGTGAAAAGGGTGTTTTTTTGTATGGATACTATTGATGGAGGGTTATGAAAGCCGGGATTGTTGGATTGGGAAAAATGGGCTTCAATATGGCGGAGCATCTGCTTGAGTCTGGTCATGATCTTCTCGTTTATGACCTTGCCGAAGAGGCCGTTGCAGCCATGGCGGCAAAAGGGGCGATTGCTGCAGGATCCCTTCGGGAGCTTGCCGGTATGCTCGACTCTCCCCGTCTGATCTGGTTGATGGTGCCTGCCGGCGCTCCGGTCGACAGCACGATTGAGCAGCTTCTACCGCTGCTTGAGCGGGGTGATATCATTGTGGATGGAGGTAATTCACACTACAAGGATTCTGAACGGCGGGCGGCTTACCTCCGTGAAGCGGGGATACGTTTTCTTGACGCAGGTACAAGCGGTGGCCTTGAAGGGGCTCGGCATGGTGCCTGCATTATGGTTGGTGGTGAAAAAGCAGCTTATGACGCTCTTGAGCCCTTGCTGAAAGCGCTGTGCGTGGAGAGCGGATATGGCTATATGGGCCGATCCGGATCCGGCCATTTCGCCAAAATGGTGCATAACGGTATTGAATATGGCATGATGCAGGCTATCGGCGAAGGGTTTAACCTGCTTGATGCAAGCGGATATGATTTCGACCTTGAAGAACTCTCGCGTGTCTGGAGCCATGGATCGGTGATTCGTGGCTGGTTGATGGAACTGATGACGCAGGCTTTTCAAAAAGATCCGAAGCTCGGTTACCTCAAAGGCTCAATTGCCGATTCAGGAGAGGGGCGCTGGACGGTCGAGGCCGCTCTTGAGCATGAGGTCTCGATCCCGGTGATGGCCGCCTCTCTCTTCAGTCGTTACCGTTCACGTTCTGACGAAAATCTCTCTGACCGTGCCGTCGCCGCATTGCGTCATGAGTTCGGAGGGCACGCTTTCATCGACAAACCATAACCCGGGCAACCCTCATGCCGCTGAAACCTGATAATTGCACCATTATTATTTTTGGTGCACATAGCGATCTTGCCGCCCGCAAACTCTTTCCATCACTTTATGAGCTTGCCCTCTGGGGCAATCTTCCCGATGAGTACCGTATTATCGCTGTCGGGCGATCCTCTCTCTCACACGAAGAGTTCCGTCAAAAGGTGTATGAAAAAATGGCGGTTTTTTTCCCGAAAAACGTGCAGGATGAAGCTGCTCTTGCATCATTTTTTGCAAGGCTCTTTTATGTGGGTGTTGACTTTACCCGTAAAGAGGAGTACCACGCACTGTACAAAGAGATCATGGAGGGTGGAGCAGCGTTGGCTGCCAGCCACAATCTTCTTTTCTATCTTGCAACCCCGCCAGCTCTTGCACCAGTCATTGTCAGGAACCTTGATCATGCGGGCCTTGGAGAAAAAGATGCTTCATGCGCTGGTTGGCGGAAAATTATTGTGGAGAAGCCATACGGAAGCAACCTGCAGACGGCGCGTGAACTCAATACCGTCATCGGGGAGGTTTTCCATGAAGATCGGATTTTTCGGATTGATCACTATCTCGGCAAGGAGACGGTTCAGAACATCATGGTCTTCCGTTTTTCCAACGGGATTTTTGAACCATTGTGGAACCGCAACAATATTGCCACTGTTGCCATTACCATTGCCGAAGATTTTGGTATCCGTGACCGGGGAGCCTTTTATGAGGAGGCTGGTCTGCTGCGCGACATCATACAGAATCATGCGCTTCAGCTTCTTGCATCAGTTGCCATGGAGCCGCCGGTCGATTTTTCAGCCGATTCTGTTCGCGACGAAAAAGCGAAGCTGCTCCGCTCAATCCGCCCTGTTACTCCCGGCAATATTGGAGGCGTGGTTGTTCTCGGTCAGTATGAAGGATACCGTGCTGAAAAAAATGTTGCCCCCGACTCAACGGTTGAAACTTTTGCCGCAATAAAATTTTTTGTCGATAACTGGCGATGGAAGGATGTGCCCTTTTTTGTCAAGGCGGGAAAAAATCTGGCCGAAACGGTGACCGAGATTGTCATTACCTTCAAATGTCCTCCCCAGAACTATTTTGGCCCAGCCGAGAGTTGTTGTTATACCGCCAATCAGGTTATCCTGCGTATCCAGCCAGAGGAGACCATCGCCATCAAGTTCGGAGCAAAACGTCCGGGTGAAGCGCTCATTACCGACCCCGTCTTCATGAAATTCGATTACAAGACCTCGTTTTCTGAAGTGGGGCTGACCCCCTATCACCGCCTGCTGCTTGATGCCATGGCGGGTGATCAGATGAACTTTATCCGCCAGGACAGCGTCGAATACTCATGGGCGATTATTGATGCCATAAGGGAGGCTGCACGCACGAAACCACCGGCAAGCTATCCTGTTCATTCATGGGGGCCGGAATCGGTACAGGCCATCTACTCATGAGCAGCAAACCAGTATAGCCGCCCATTATTCGGCCTTACAAGGCTTGCCGGAAGGCATTTCTCTTCTTTCAGAAATATTTTTTTTGCCAGTTCGCATTTTTCATGGCCAGTGGTAAAAAAGAGCACGTTTCGGGCATGGTTGATAACCGGCAGGGTGAGGGTCAGTCGCATTCCCGGAGGCTTTGCCTGTGGAGCATGGACAGCCATGACCCATCGTGTGGGTTCCTGAAGCGATTCGGCGTTATCACTGAAAAGGGATGCAGTATGGCCATCTTCGCCAAGACCAAGCAGAATAAGGTCAAAGAGCGGATAGCCCTCTCTTAACAAACTCCCCTCAGTCGCAAAAAACGTGCGGATGGCCGCTTCATAGCTTCTGGCGGAGCTATCTGTATCAGCCTCTTCGGCGGCCATTCTGAAAATATGATCATCAGCAATGCCGGAGTACTGTAGCAGACTCTCCCTGACCATCCGGTAATTGCTGTCAGGATGATTGAGTGGCACACATCGCTCATCCCCCTGAAAAAGCCATGTATTCGGTGGAAGAGAGATGGTCTGCTTGCACCCCTGGTTTTTGCCAGGCACCTCAAGGCCGTAGTGCTCAAGAATCTCTGTTGAAACCCCCTCTGCAAGTTTGTTATAAAGGATTCGTGGAGAGTTGCCTCCTGCAAGTACCATTGAAAAAAAGCCATGATCAGCTATGGCACTACAGGCTACGGCAATAATCAGTGAGGCCGCATGATCCGTTATCTCGCTCATCTTGCCTTCGTAAAAAAATTTGCGATCTCCATTCATTTTCTGCTGTTTTGATTTCTGGGGGACAAATTGCTGTTATCACAAACCGGAAAATGGTAAGATTTGTTCAAATTGAGCCACAGTGATTGGCCGAAAAGTTTCATTGAGCGGAAGAAATTCCGCATGATCGTCACCCTTTTGACGGAAAATGTTCCGCAAGCGGTTTCTGCTGCAGAGATCCTGCTACGGTGACTTTTTCTTTGGATGTTCTGATTTCTGTTGGTGTATATATGGCTCTTTTGTAACTTGTTGTTGTAATTTAAGCAAGTTTCGCGCTCTTTTGTGAGCCGGTTTGTAAAGCTCTGTAAAGGTATTCCCGTTTTTTTTGTCGACGGTTGTTGCTTTCGGCGAAACGTTTAAATATGGAGGTAGCTCTTATGGGAGCATTTGATTTCGGGGTGAAAGTTGATCCGCAGGTGTTTGATCGTCAGCTCAATGCTCCTTGCAGTCTCAATGTGCAGGAGTATATAAAGCGCGGGTTTGAGATGTTCAAGGAGTATGTTGGTGAGTTTATCGGCTTTACGCTTATTATCTTTGTGGCATCCGCTGCAAGCTCAAGACTCGCTTTTGCAGGTTCGTTTATTATTTCTGCGGCTATTGCATCGCTCTCTGCCGGATATGGAATTGCGGCTTTCAGGCTGTTGAGCGGGCAGTCGCTGGAGTTTGCCGATTTTTTCAAGGGGTTTAACTATTTTCTTCCTCTTTTTCTTGCCAGTCTTGCCGGTGGTTTTTTGGTCGGCATCGGTTTTGTGCTGCTCATCATTCCGGGAATCTATCTTGCCGTTTCCTATATGTTTACGACCTTCCTTATTATTGATTACCGGATGGAGTTCTGGCAGGCACTCGAGACCAGCCGCAAAATCATTACCAAAAACTGGTTTGCGTTTTTTGGATTTTCTTTTGCCCTTTGTGTCATAAACATCCTTGGATGTCTTGCCTTTGGAGTCGGTCTGCTGGTTACTATTCCTGTTACGGCCTGTGCCACAGCAATTGCCTACAAGGAGATCGTCGGGTTGTACTCTTCCGGGTGGTAAAATGGTATTCGATTGTAATTATTTTCATTCAAACCTAAAACATAAAGCTCATGTCAGAAAACACACCACGTGATGAAAACAGGGATTATGGGCAGAAGGCTCAGTCAAAGTCGGATGTGCATGGTCTCTTGTCGCAGTTCGAAGGAATTCTTGATGAGTACCTGGTGCAAAAAGCACCATTTGCCCTGCCGCCAGAAGTTAAAGAGTTTATTGCCAAGGTTTCTCCATATCTGATTATTTTATTTGCAGTTATGGCGTTGCCAATTATTTTTGCAGCAGTGGGGCTTACCGCCATCCTTTCTCCATTTGCGATGATGGGAGGTTATGGATACGGGTACGGATTTGCATGGGGGTTTGGTGCAATTGTCGGGCTTGCTGTTGCGGTTATCACGGTTATCATGGAAGTTATGGCTGTGCCGGGATTATTCAAACGCACCGCAGGTGCCTGGAGATTGCTTTTTTATGCAAGCATTGTGAGCTTGATTGGAACGATTCTCTCTTTCACTGGCATTCTCGGTGGAATAATCGGAGCAATTATTGGTTGGTACATTTTGTTCCAGGTGAAAGAATTGTACACGAATTAACAACAGAATCCCGCAGGGGCACGCCACGGCGTGCCCTCTTCACGGCGTGAACCCTCTCTCTACAGCAATTGATTCCGTCATACAAAAAAACAAGCACAAAAAGACAGAGTTACGGAAGAATACCTGACAGTAATGAAAAAAGTATCAATGAAGACGAAGCTGATTTTTTGCACTCTCTGGTTGTTTGTCGGAGTGGCGGTTTTCTCCCGGACGGCGCCTGCTGAAGAGAGCCGGATTGTGGTTTCTGCATCGGGAAAGGTGTCGGTAAAGCCTGATATGGCAGAGTTCGGTGTTGTGCTGCAATCGAATGCAAAAAGTGCCGAGAGGGCTGCTGCCGACACCGCAGAGAAGTATCGCCGTGTGCAGGCAGCACTCCGGACGGCAGCGGTTCCTCTTGAAGATGCGCCGACGGCAAGCTATACGGTATCCCCCAACTGGGAGTGGGATCAGTCGCTGGGTAAAAGCTTGCTGAAGGGGTACACTGCCCGCCATGCCATTATGGTGCATGTGCGCACGCTGGGTTTGATCGGCCGGGCCATTGATGCTGCAGTGCAGGCCGGGGCTGATGAGGTTCAGAGTATTACCTTTTCATCGAGCCGTTATGAAGAGCTGCGT
Source organism: uncultured Chlorobiaceae bacterium (assembly GCA_903939765.1). GTDB lineage: Bacteria > Bacteroidota > Chlorobiia > Chlorobiales > Chlorobiaceae > Chlorobium. Next base: position 19,771 of record CAJAIK010000096.1, read on the forward strand.
CAGCAGGCGCTTGCCGCTGCCGTGGGCAATGCCCGAAGGGATGGCTCAATCATGGCTCAGGCTGCAGGGGGGCGTCTTGGCCCTTTGATTGAGGTTGGCGTCAGTCAGCCACAGTACAGCGGCAGGCCAGCCATGGAGATGATGGCATTGAAGGCGGCTCCTGCGCCTACTGAAATAGCACCTTCCGAGCAGGACATTGTGGTCACGGTTACTTCACGCTGGCGCTTTATCGCTTCGCCTGCCCTCAGGTAGTTCACCTTGGAAGGGTTGAATAGATAGTATAAATATCCCGGAGGCGGTATTCTGTCAGACAAGTTCGGGGAGAAGAGGTGAAAAAAAGAATAGTTGACCGCTACGACCATACCGATGATGGTTTCGTTATCATTGATGTAGCCGCAAGGCGTGTTGAGGATCTCTATGAGGACTTCGACAAAACGGCTCCTTACCACAAAAAGGATCTTGATGAAGATCTTGCCTATTATCTCACAGAGTGTGCGCGTGAAATCGGCCAGGTTGATTTTGTGATCCGTTTTATGTTTGAGCGCTTTCCTTCCGAAGAGTTTATGTTGCGGGTGCGCACCAGTGTCAATAAATTTTTCATCTACCAGCGGGAACTTGAGCTTGGAGCGATGAACAAGATGCTGAGAACCGCAGTAACGCTTCTTGTTATTGGTATTGTTATTCTCGGTCTTTCTCTCTGGGTCAATCATCTCTTCACCGTTGACGGCACTCCCTCATTTCTCAATACTGTTTTTGCCGAAGGCCTTACCATTGTGGCATGGGTGTCGGTGTGGGAAGCTCTTGCCACTTTTTTGCTGAACTGGCCACAGCATCTCTTTCATATCAGGCTTTTCCGAAAAATTGCTGAAGCTCCAATACAGTTTCAGCGCTCCACGGAGCTTTTTTCAGAAGGGGCATAACACCCCTGCGGGCAATCAGCCGGTTTGACCATTCCGAAAAAAAAATTATCTTTGTTGGCTCTCTTATGATTATGATCGCCAATCCTCTTTATGGCGGGATTTGGCAGTGTTTGTTTATTGTTATGTATTTGCCGGTTTTGCTGTTTTTTTGTGCGCCGGTTTAACTTTGTATACAGTTGCTTATGATTCGATTGATGACGGTATTTGCTTTGTTGATTTTGTTGGCGTTTCCGATAAACAGCCACTCGATGTCTTTTGACATAAATCCTTTTGAAAAAAACAGTTCCGTATTTTCCCGATTTCCTGAACTGAGCGGCAGGATCAGTTCGAAGGTTCTTGCCATGGCTATTGAGGGATATCGTACTCTCAAAGAGCAGGGAAAGGTAAGTCGTGATGGTATTTTAACGGTAATCGATTTCAACAGGCCTTCAGTTGATGAGCGTCTTTTTGTTATTGACGTCAACCGAGGCCAGTTGCTTTATTCTGCACTTGTTGCGCACGGCAGGAACAGCGGCGATAATTATGCCGAGAGTTTTTCCAATGTTCCGGGTTCCTTTCAGAGCAGCCTCGGTTTTTATACAACAGGTGAAACGTATGATGGTAAAAATGGTTATTCGCTCAGGCTGCAGGGTCTGGAGAGTGGGATTAACGACAATGCCGAATCAAGAAGCATTGTCATCCATGGTGCGAATTACGTCTCCTACGATTTTATCAGAAGGCATGGGCGTCTTGGCCGAAGTGAGGGTTGTCCTGCCCTCTCGTTAGACACGTTTCAGCAGGTTATCGATCTTATCAAAGGGGGCAGTTGCCTTTTTATTTATCATGACGGCAGAGACTACGCCAGCAAGTCAACCCTTTTTGCTCCCGATCTTGCCCGGCGGCAGCCTGTTTCTGACCAGTTTTCATAACGTGTGGAGTTGACCTATGATTGGTATTCTTCTGCTCTGGCTTGCGTTCAGTCCGGTGCAGCCCGTTCAGGTAAAATCTGTGGCCATGCAGCCGGAACAGCTTCAGCCACAGAACGTGCCTCCGGCGGGCATACCCCGTAAGATTTACGATCGCTTTGACTGGCTGATTCGGCAGAAGAGTCCAGAAGGAGGCAGTGAAAGGGCTCTCTTTAACATCCGCCTTGAGCGGTTCTATGCAGCAAGGGGGTTTCAGCCTGTATGGACAGCACGGACGATGGTTTTTGAACTGATGAGTGCGGTTGAGGCGGCTGTCGATGACGGCCTTGACCCAGCAGACTATCATCTCCGTGAGATCAGGGGCTTTTACACCAACCCCCCTGTATCTCCTGAGCAAATAGCTTGTTATGACCTCCTTCTGACGGAATCATTTTTTACCCTTGCCAGCCATCTCCGTTACGGAAAGGTCAATCCCGAAACCCTTGATATTCACCTGGATTTGCACCATGAGAGGAGTCGCAGCGCTCTTGAATACAGGCTTAACCGCTTCATTGCCACCCAGCAGATTGCCGTCGCCCTGAAAGAGATACGATTGCAGCATCCGGTTTATGATCTCCTCAGAAAAGGGCTTGCACGTTATCGCACCATTGCGCGTGAAGGCGGCTGGCCGATTGTACCGGAAGGGCCGAAGCTGCAGGAGGGTGTACGACAGAGTCGAGTCACCATACTGCGTGAGCGACTCAAAATAGCGGGGGATATCTCTCGTCAGAGTACTGATACGTCAACGGTCTACAACAGAGAGCTGGTGGACGGCGTCAAGCGCTTTCAAAAGCGGAATGGTATGGAGGCCGATGGTGTGGTTGGGGCGGCTACGCTTCGTCTCATGAACATCCCTGTTGCCCGGCGTATTGATGCCATTCGCCTCAATCTTGAACGATACCGATGGTTTTTAAGTGATCTCGAACCGACCAGCATTTTGGTGAATGTTGCCAGCTTTACCCTGCGTTATGTCGAAAATGGCCGCTACCGTTGGAGCACAAGGGTCGTTGTTGGAAAACCAGGGCGTGAAACTCCGCTCTTCAAGGCTGACATGCAGTACGTTATCCTCAATCCCCAGTGGGTTATTCCACCAACCATTCTTGACAAAGATGCCCTGCCGGCTCTCCGTAAAAGCAGTTCGTATCTTTCCCATAAACATCTTAGGATTATTGCTTCGAACGGCAGTGTCGTCAACCCTGAATCGGTCAACTGGTCACAGTATTCAGCCAGGAACTTTCCCTACCGCCTTCAGCAGAGTGCCGGAGATCAGGGCTCACTGGGGAGAGTCAAGTTCATGTTTCCGAACCCCTATATTGTCTTCTTGCACGATACGCCACACAAGGAGCTTTTTGCAGAGAGTATCAGAAACTTCAGCTCGGGGTGTGTCAGGGTTCAAAATCCTGTGGATCTTGCCGCTCTGGTGTTGCAGGATAGCGTCACCTGGAGTAAAGAGAATGTTATTGCTGCAATCAATAGGGGAAAAACAAGAATTGTTTTTCTGCCGAAACGGATTCCAGTCTATATCCTTTACCTGACCGCAACCGATGAAGGTGATGAGCTCCACTTCCTTGATGATATATACAACCGTGATGACCGCGTATTAAAGGCACTTACCACACCTCTCCCCCAATTCAAAACGGAAAGTTGCGGGTTGTAAACAAAAAAAGCACCCTGTGCGAGATGCATAAGGTGCTTTTTCAATGGAAACAACAGCTTACTTCCTGGGAGCAAGAGCAGTCGTTGCACTCTGGAAAATCTGACCAACGGTGTTGATAACGCTGCCAAGAAGATCAGAGGAGATTTTGACGGCGTTACCGACAAGATCAGTAGAAGTTTTGACAAGAGGCTCAATAACCTGTCCTGCTGCCTTGATTCCAAGGTTCAACAGGTCAACCTGCTGCTGTGCAAGTGTGCCGACAGTTTTCAGAAGATTGTTGAGCGCAACTGAGAAATCATTGATTGATTCGTTTGCCATGGTTTTATTATTTACTGGTTTATGGAAGTGTACGTTTGAGAAAATTTTATTCTCTAAAATACAAAGTATTCCTTCAATCCAAGCAATAAATCAAAAAATATCTCCTTTTTTCGGCAACTATTATCGCACTTTTGGCTTACTGCGGGAGTTGAGTTTAACCGTCATCTTTTCGGGTGCCGGGATGTTGTGATTGAATATTGAAGACGATCGTGCGTCATGTACGATAGAATTTTAAGCATTCGACAGTTGAAAAAGCCGTGAACAGTTGTTTCCTGCTCTGTAAGTATTTGATAATCAGCAGTGATATGCTTACGTTATTTCTTGAAAACCTCTCTAAACATGACACCATCTACCTCAATGAAATCAACCATGAAAAGAACTGCTGCTCTCTTGCTGCTCTCAACGTTGACATTTCTTCCCGGTTGTTCCAAAAAAGAAGATTCTGCAAAACAGGGAAGTTCAGCGGAATCTTTATCCACGTCAACACCACGGCGCTACGACTTGCAGTCGGGCATTGTCACCTATGAGCCAATGGTGATTATGGGGATAAAGAGTGAATCAACCCTTTATTTCGATGATTACGGCCGCAGGGAGGCAAGAGAGACCGTAACGGATTCGAATATTATGGGAATGAAGTCGCATGAAAAAAAGGTGGATATCACCGATGGCGATTATATGATCTCTTATGAAGTGGAAAAAATTGTCAATGGCAAGGATGAGACCAGCAAGGTTGCGACAAAAACAGACCTCAGAAAGTTCCGGGATATGGCCATGAAGATGGGTGCGGAGATCGGCGAACAGATGAAAAAGGATTTTGATTATCGCGAAGAGGGCAGTGAGGTTATTGCAGGTGTTACGGGCACCAGATACTCCGTCTCGCTCAACAAGGAGCAAAAAGATCAGAGGGTTTACGGAGTGCTCTATAAAAAAATAGCCCTCAAGACCCGGATGGGTGCCATAACGATGACTGCATCAAAGATTGAGGAAAATGCCGCAGTGTCTGCCTCAAAATTTGAAGTACCGGCAGGCTATACAATTCAGGAGGTAGATCTTGAAAAGGAGATGAGAGGCGCACGCAATAAATAGTTCGCCTGCTTTCAGCTTTCATGAGCTATGTTAGTGGTTTAAAAATGCAGTTGAACCCATCACAGGACATGAACGTTATTGCTGAATCTACTCTGCTTGACGAATTGCTCGAAGGTTACCGTCAGCAACTCGCTGACGATTACGACGCCTACCGCAACCACTGCATGCGTCTGATGAACTTTTGCTCTGCGTTGGCTGGCCAGAGTGGTGAAGCAGGGGAGAAAATTGCCATTGCCGCTGTTTTTCATGATCTCGGGATCTGGACAGAGAACACTTTTGACTACCTCATTCCGTCCCAACTGCTTGCGCAGCGTTATCTGGAAAAGAGTTTCAAGGCATCGTGGGGCAAAGAGATAGAGGCTATGATCGGAGAGCACCACAAGCTTACCCGCTATCGGGCTAATCCCTCATGGCTGGTTGAAGCATTCAGAAAGGCAGACTTGATTGATCTTTCGGGCGGGTTGATTCGCTACCGTCTGCCGGATGATTTTGTTTCGGATGTGCTTGATGCGTTTCCAAACGCCGGGTTCCACGCCATGCTTGCAAATCTCGCCGTCAAGCGGCTGAAAAGCCATCCGCTCAACCCTCTGCCAATGATGAAATGGTAGTTTTATCAGCAACCCGGAGCAATGGTGCGAAATCATTGCTCCGGATGTTGAAAATTTATAACTGCGGCAAGCCCTCTTATTGCGGGTCGTAGTTTAGTACTGGTGCGAGCCACTTCTCGGCCTCTTTGACCTCCATCCCCTTGCGCCCGGCGTACTCCTCAACCTGGTCGCGTCCGATTTTACCGAGCATAAAGTATTTTGCCTGCGGGTGGGCAAAGTAGAGGCCGCAGACCGATGCAGCAGGCTTCATGGCGTATGTTTCGGTGAGTGTGATGCCGGTGTTGGTTTCGGCATTCAGCAGGGAGAAAAGTTCCGCCTTCTCTGTATGATCAGGGCAGGCCGGATAGCCCGGAGCGGGGCGGATTCCCTGGTACTTCTCTGCCAGCAGTTCATCGATACGGTGTGGCTCGCATGGAGGAAGGGGATGGCAGGCGCAGCCCAGCCTCTTTTCGGCGGGTTCATAGCCCCATAGTTCCTTGCGCACACGCTCATGCAGCAACTCGGCAAAGGCTTCTGCCAGACGGTCGGCCAGTGCCTGTGTCATGATGCGGTGGTAGTCATCCTGCTGGTCGCTGAACTCTTTGAGCAGCTTCTCAATGCCGAGCCCGGCGGTGACGGCAAAGCCTCCAATGTAGTCGACCAGCCCTGAACTGACGGGCGCAATAAAGTCTGCCAGGGCAAGATTGTGCTCACCGGCACCCTTCTCCTGTTGCTGGCGGAGGGTGTGCAGTGTGGTGAGGATGCCAGTACGGCTCTCGTCGGTGTAGACTTCAATGTCATCTCCCGAGCTGTTGGACGAAAATAGCCCCGCAACACCTTTCAGAGTTGGCAGTTGCTCTTTCTCCATTTGGTCAAGCAGGCTGTTGGCATCGTCGAAAAGCTTTTTTGCTTCCACTCCATACTTCGCATCGTCGAGAATCTGCGGGTAACGGCCATGCAGCTCCCATGCCATGAAAAAGGGTGTCCAGTCGATATAGGGGCGCACCTCTTCGGCAGTAACACCCTCAAACAGGGTTACTCCTGGTTTCAGCGGCTTGTAGATGGTACTCTGAAGTGTCGGGCGGTTGTTGCGCGCCTCCTGGAGCGACAGGTACTTGATGGCGGAGGTGCGTGACGCATGGCTTTCGCGCAGTCCGGCCTGCTCCATTTTGAGCTGGGCAATGTAAGCCGGGCTGAGCGACGGATTGAGCAGGCTGTTGACCACCGGCACGCTCCGTGAGGCATCGAGGACCTGAACAACAGCTCCTGAATAGACCGGAGCAATTTTTACAGCAGTGTGCATTCTCGATGTGGTAGCCCCTCCGATGAGCAGCGGAATTTTCATGCCGAGTCGCTCCATTTCGCTGGCAACATGCACCATTTCGTCGAGCGAAGGGGTGATGAGGCCGCTCAGGCCAAGCAGATCAGCGTTCTCGCGCTTCACCGCTTCAAGAATCTTGTCGCACGGCATCATGACGCCGATATCGACCACATCATAGTTATTGCAGGCGAGCACAACGGCGACAATATTCTTGCCGATATCATGCACATCTCCCTTGACCGTTGCAAGCAGCACCTTGGCCGCAGCACGGGTATCCTTGTTCAGCGCCTTTTCAGCTTCGATGTAAGGCAAAAGAACAGCAACCGATCGCTTCATGACGCGGGCGCTTTTGACCACCTGCGGCAAAAACATCTTTCCCTCAGCAAAGAGGTCACCAATGGCGTTCATGCCGTTCATCAGCGGCCCCTCAATCACCTGGAGCGGGCTCGGATAGAGCTGGCGTGCCTCTTCGGTATCCTCTTCGATATGGTCAACAATCCCCTTGATCAGTGCGTGGCGCAGCCGCTCCTCAACCGGCAGGCTCCGCCATTCAGCCGCCCTGGCTTCGGTTTTTTCACCACCATCCTGAATGGTTTCAGCAAAGCTGACAAGGCGCTCGGTTGCGTCCGGGCGGCGGTTGAGCAGCACATCTTCAACCCGCACCAGAAGCTCAGGATCAATATCCTCATAGATGGCAAGCTGGCCCGCGTTAACAATGCCCATGTCGAGCCCGGCTTGAATGGCATGATAGAGGAAAGCCGCGTGCATCGCCTCACGAACCGTTTCGTTGCCACGGAAGGAGAAGGAGACATTGCTGATACCGCCGGAGACCTTTGCATAAGGGAGGTTTTCCTTGATCCACCGTACGGTCTGGATAAAATCGACCGCATAGTTGTTGTGTTCCTCAATACCGGTAGCAACCGTCAGCACATTGGGATCAAAAATAATATCCTCCGCCGGGAAGCCGACCTGCAGTGTCAGGATGTCGTAGGCGCGTTTGCAGATTTCAATGCGGCGCCAGAAACTGTCGGCCTGCCCCGCCTCGTCGAAGGCCATAACAACGGTTGCCGCTCCGTACTGCAGCACCTTGCGGGCCCTCTGTCGGAACAGCTCCTCACCCTCTTTGAGGCTGATTGAATTGACAATGCTTTTGCCCTGAACGCATTGCAGGCCGCTTTCAATGACCGACCATTTCGAGCTGTCGATCATCAGCGGGACACGCGAAATTTCCGGCTCGGAGCCGATCAGGTTGAGAAACTCCTTCATCACCGCTTCAGAGTCGAGCATCCCCTCATCCACATTGACGTCAATCACCTGTGCACCGCTCTCCACCTGCTGGCGGGCAATCGAGAGCGCTTCATCATAGTTCCCCTCCTTGATGAGGCGGGCAAATTTTTTCGATCCGGTTACATTGGTACGCTCGCCGACATTGATGAAGCCGGTTGTGCGGTTGACAAACAGCGGTTCAAGGCCGGAAAGCTGCAACTCATGCTTTTTCAGAGGGCGCTGGCGCGGTTTCAGCCCTTTAACCGCCTCGGCAATCGCCTTGATATGGTCTGGAGTAGTACCGCAGCAGCCACCCACAATATTGACAAAACCGGAGGTAGCAAAGTCGGCAATCTGCTCGGCCATGTACTCAGGAGAGTCGTCATACTCTCCAAACTCGTTCGGCAGGCCGGCATTGGGGTAAACACTCACATAGCTTTCAGCAATTCCAGCCATTGCCAGGATGAAGGGGCGCATCTGTTTTGAACCAAGTGCGCAATTGAGACCGATGGAGAGCAGGTCGGGCGTATGGGCAATGGAGATCCAGAAAGCCTCCGTTGTCTGACCGGAGAGGGTTCGCCCGCTTGCGTCCACAACCGTGCCGGAAACCATGACCGGTATACGCACGCCGGTACGATTGAAAAATTCTTCAATCGAAAAAAGGGCGGCCTTGCAGTTCAGTGTATCAAAGACCGTCTCAACAAGCAGCAGGTCAACACCACCCTCCATAAGCCCCTCAAGCTGCAAGGTGTAGTTATCAACCACCTCCTGGAAGGTGACCGCCCTGAAACCGGGATTGTTCACATCCGGCGAGAGCGAGAGCGTCTTGTTGGTCGGGCCGATGGAGCCGGCAACAAAGCGCGGTTTGCCAGGGGTCCGTGTCGTATACTCATCCGCCGCTTTCCTTGCAAGACGGGCAGCTTCAACATTCAGCTCTTTTACAAGGTCAGAGGCATTGTAGTCGGCCTGTGAAATCGGGTTGGCATTGAAGGTGTTGGTTTCGATAATGTCGGAACCAGCTTCAAGAAAGTCGCAATGAAGCGCATGGATGATATCCGGGCGCGTCAGCACAAGGATATCGTTATTCCCGATGAGCGGATGCGAGTGTGCGGCAAAGCGTGCGCCCCGGTAGTCCGCTTCCTGTAATTTATGGCGCTGAATCATGGTGCCCATCGCACCGTCAAGCACAAGAATGCGCTGTTCGAGGCTGTTGAGTAGTGTGTCCTTCATTCGTCTTGTAATCGTTAAGAAAAGCGGTGGAAAAAAAAGAATATAGTGCACCAGCGGGTAATTCCGTCCTGTCAGGAACAGCCCTCAATACTTCACTCGCATAAGCATAAGGGAATTGCTACTTTTGCCGGAAACCCCTATTCGCTCTTTTCGGGCAGAGGCAACCGCTCTTCAAGCCATGAACCCATCAGCTCAATGCCGCTTTCGGAAATCTGGTGAGCTATCGGGTATTCACGCCAGGTGAGATCATCCACATGCTCCTCCAGCCATGCCTTTGACGCCAGCCCCTTTGCAATTGGCAGAACATCGTCAAAGCTGCCATGCATCACCAGAAAAGGGAGCTTGCGCAGTGTCGCTTTCAGCGTTTCATGCGGCACTGTTTTTTCAGGCAACTGCCCTGAGCAGGCAATGACGCCGTGCAACAGTTCCGGAGCAAAAAAGGCCGTCAGATAGCTCATCACCGTGCCCTGGCTGAACCCCATCAAAAAAACCTTGTTGCCCAGAGGCCGGTACTCGGCAATAATTTCACGGATAAAACCGATCAACGTTTCAACCGCCTGTTGTGCTTCTCCATGATCCACCCTGATACCGGTGGGGGTAAACTCAAGAGGGAACCAGGCGAACATGCCGAAATCCATCTCCTGCGGCGCTCGTGCACTGATATAGCGAAACTCCGGCGCAAGCGACGGGGCGAGCTGAATCAGATCTTTTTCGTTGCTGCCATAGCCGTGCAGCATGATCATAAGCGGAGCATTTTCCGGTTTTGCCGGTGCAAGTTCCAGATAGGTGAGCGAGAGATGGCGTCGTTGAATCATTATGGAGGATATGGTTACGGTTTTGGTTGGTGAATGACTTCCGAAATAAAGCCGCCGCCGAGCACTTCGCGGTCGCGGTAAAAGACCGCCGCCTGACCCTTGGCAACGGCGCTTTTGGGTGAAGCGAATGAAACTGTTGCGGAGCTTTCGTCCAGAGGTTCAATGGTGCAGGGAGTCTCGCGGTCACGATAACGGATTTTGCCCGACGCCTCAATCGGGCTGTTCAGCCCCTCAATACCGATCCAGTTGATCCCGGAAGCAACGAGCGATGAGCACTCGAGGGATGACTTTTTGCCCACCTCGATACGGTTATGCTCCGTGTCGAGCGCCGTAACATAGAGCGGCTCACTGGCCGAAACACCGAGCCCCCGGCGCTGGCCGATGGTGTAGAAGGGATAGCCGCGGTGCTTGCCGATGACCTTGCCCGATTCATCCACAATATCGCCATCCGCTACCCGTTCGGCCAGGCCGGGAATCGCACCGGCGAGGTAGCCGCAATAATCGTCCTGCGGCACAAAGCAGATCTCCTGACTCTCCTTCTTTTCAGCCGCCCTGACGCCAAAAGAGCGGGCCAGCGTGCGAACCTCCGGTTTGGTCAACTCCCCCAGCGGAAAGAGGGTTTTTGCCAGGTCAGTCTGCGAAAGCATCCAGAGAAAATAGCTCTGATCCTTTTCCGCATCAGCTCCCTTATAAAGCCGGTACCTTCCCCCGCTGAAAGCCGTCGCCGCAAAGTGGCCCGTAGCAACAAAATCCGCCTCAAGCAGCTTCAGCCCCTCAAAGAGGCCAAACCACTTGATCTTCTTGTTGCAGACCATGCAGGGGTTAGGCGTTTTGCCACCAAGATAGTCTTCATGAAAATAGCCGATAACATCATCGCGGAACTTGCTGCTCAGGTTCAGGGTAAAAACGGGAATCTGAAAATCGGGATGGTCACTGATCACAAGCGGCGAAGGCTTCAGCGAAGGGCTCTCTTCAGGTGAGTCGAGCACCCGGATGTTCAGGCCTGTCACCGCGTAGCCCTGCTCAACCAGCAGACAAGCCGAAACGGCCGAATCAACCCCGCCCGAGATCCCGACAACAACTTTTTTCTGTGCGCTCATAGGTTATTAAATCAGTTCTTCCCCATTGATAAATGGCAATTCCTGCAAGTCAGAATGTAGGGAAATAGCCACCCTCTTCAAATTGCATAATCCACTCACCACACAATTTGGGTGAGCTGGAATTTGACCGGATGGAGTTGAACAACTCTTGTTGAAACTATCAGGCGCTCTATGTGAGGCCGTTTTCCTCAGTCTGCTGCTATACGGGAGATGTTCAGTGAACGCGTGCTTCGGGTATACGTAAGAAATCTCTTTTATTTTTGTAACTTACCGAGTAAATATATGATGAAATTTGATGTGTTTTTTGATTTGCGGAATCTGCAGAGCGTTTTACGTAACGCATGGGGCCGTTCACGATACTAATCAAAACTGTCATGAAAAAGAGATATTTGGCAATTGTTGCGCTTCTCGTTGCATTGGGTGCCGGAAAAGCTGATGCGGCACAGTACACGGTCAGTGATTACTCGGATTCCGGACCCGGGACCCTGCGTGCTGCCATTACCGGCGCAAATGGCACAAACAGCGCCGATGGGATTACGTTTTCGCAGCCAGGCACTATTATCCTCTCTCCATTACCTCTTATCAATAAAGGGAACGTGACCTTTAAAACAGATTATCCTGTTTCTCTTCAGAATCTTTCTGCTGCCGGTTCATACGTATTGGGGATCGGTAGTACAAATCCGCATGTTGTCATTCCTGCCAATCTCTCACTTGTAGCTTCGGGCGCTGATCATGTGACCGCTCTCTACGGAGTGGATCAGGTCAATATTGACGGGACACTGGGCGGAAATATTTCGGCAACAGCCACCAATAATGGTTTTGTATACGGTGTTCAGGCCTTGAATTCACTGACAATTGCCAATAATCTCGCCGGAGAGATATCGGCCACCACTATTGGAGGTGTTGCGTATGGACTGTTTGCTGAAAATGACCTGACTATCGGCGGCAATATCACCGCCGGAGCTTCGGTCAGTGCAGCCGCCGGCGGGGACCACGCTTTTGCTCTTTTCTCCGGTACTGGAAATATCTCTATCGGAGATACCCTGAACGGAACCGGCAACCTTGCCGGAGTGGTTTCAGCAACGGCAACCGGATCGGATGCTTATGGTCTGTTGGCTCAAACCGGCAGTATAGCCATTGGCAACAACCTCTCCGGCGACATATCGGCCACCGCCCGAAATGGAAATGTTGCTGTTGGAATGGCTGTCAACACTGACCTGATAATCGGCGGCGACATTACCAACGGTTGCTCGGTAATTGCAACCGCTGGCGGGAACGATGCCGGTGCCATTTTCTCCTATTTAGGAAATATCACCATCGGAGATACCCTGAACGGAACCGGCAACCTTGCCGGAGTGGTTTCAGCAACGGCAACCGGATCATATGCTTATGGTCTGTGGGCTCAAACCGGCAGTATAGCCATAGGCAACAACCTCTCCGGCGACATATCGGCCACCGCTACCAATGGAAGTAATGCACATGCGATGAGAGCAAAAAATGATCTGACCATCGGCGGCGATATGACCACAGGTGGTTCGGTAAGTGCAACCGCGGGTGGGGACAACGCCACAGCACTCTATTCCGGTAAAGGAAATATCACCATCGGAGATACCCTGAACGGAACCGGCAGCCTTGCCGGAACCGTCTCAGCAACGGCAACTGGATCTATAGTTTATGGTTTGCAGGCTGATCTCGGCAGCATAGCCATAGGCAACAACCTCTCCGGCGGTATATCGGCCACTGCCAATAATGGAAGTGATGCTTATGGCATGTATGCCAGAAATGACCTGACCATCGGCGGCAATGTCGTCGATGGTGGATCGGTGAGAGCAACTGCCGGAACTTCTTTTGCATGCGGTATGATCGCATACTCAGGAAATCTTGCTATAACCGGTAATTTCTCCGGTGATGTATCGGCTACTGCTACCAGTGGAAGTAATGCAGTCGGTATGTATGCCGGAACTAACCTGACTATCGGAGGCAATCTCACAGCAGTCGGTGCGATAAGAGCAGTCGCCGGAGGACGTGACGCGTACGGTATTATCGCAAACTCAGGAAATCTTGCCATAACAGGCGGCATCCTTGCCGGTGAGGTCTCGGCTGAAGCAGGAGAAACATGGGCTGCCGGGCTCTATGCCGGAGGCGGTATCTATGGCGCCGATAGTGCGACACCGCTTACGGTTTCCGGAACGGTCACGGCAACAGCCAATGGTGCTGCAGCAGCCATTCTTGCAGTCGGAGCCATGAACCTTGATATCACCGGTACGGTTTCAGGTACCGATACCGGCGGAACCCTTCTGGGCTATGCCATCCATTCCGGAGATTTTGATTATATCGGAACGGCAGGGTTTGTTGCTTCTGCAGCAGTCGCTGACCAGATAACGGTCAGAAGCACCGGTACACTTGCAGGCAGCGTCGATCTCGGCGCCGGTGATGACAGCATGACCATTAAAGGTCTCGCCGATATCAGCGGCGTACCGACACTCTCCGGCGGTGACGGGGGTGGTGACGATCTTGTTTTTCAGGGATGGAGCGGTACGCTTGGTGAAAAAGTCATCGACTGGGAGAGCATACAGTTAACCGGCAATTCTGCCGTGGATCTCGGCGTGGACAAGGAGATTACACCTTCTGCAGGAAGCTCGCTCCATATGACCATCGGTTCGAACGCTGTGGTCTATGCCAAAGGCAGTTCGCCCGGAACATACCGTATTGGTGGCAGGCTTATCAACAACGGTACACTTGATATGCTCGACAATCAGGTAAACGACAGGGTGACGGTTACCGGAAACTATAACGGCACCGGCACCCTGCGTCTTGATGCCGACCTCGGCGCAAGCGGCATACAAAATCCCGCAGAGCAGCTTATTATCAACGGTAATGCAGCCAATAGTTCCGGTCCGACAACCGTGATCATCAATAATGTAGAGAACTCCGTGGCCTTGACCGAAGGAAACGGCATCCGGATTATTAAGGTTGACGGAACCAGCAGTGACAACGCCTTTGTGCTTGGCAATCCTGATGATTTCGGGCCATTTGCCGTCGATCTGGTCAATAACGACGGCAGCGGCTGGGATGTCGTCTCGCCAGGCTACCGTGAAGAAGCCGCTCTGCTGCAGGGTGTCACCCCATTCATCGAAAGGCTTGGTTACAGCTCCGTTCCCCGCTTTCATGAACGCCGCGCATTCATGGCGTTTTCCGGTAACACCGCCGAGTCAAGAGGGTTCTGGGTCAGAACATTCGGCAGCAAATACCGTCTTGGCATGAGCGGCAACGCCGCAACGGATGTTTCAGGTTATAGCGGCGGTACACAAATTGGCAGTGACCTCTCTGCCGGTGGGAGTGAAAAAATGCAATATAATATCGGTCTGTACGGCGGAATAGGCTATCAGAACGGGGATGTTGCCGGTCTGAGAAGCGTCAAGGCGGGTGAACTGAACGATACCGCTTACTCTTTCGGTTACTATGCAACCCTCTATGCTCCTGAAAAATATTACATCGAAGGTGTGCTTCAGGCAAGTTACCATACTTTCACTGTTGACTACCTGACCGAGCCAAAACAGGATCTCCATCTCTGGAGCTATCTTGCCTCGCTTGAAACCGGATTCAGCCTTCCACTCAGCAACAGCTTTATCCTTCAGCCGCAGGTGCAGATGATTTATCAGCACACCGACGGGCTTGGGCTTTTCACCCGTGTCGGAGAGGCGAACATCATCGACCATGACGGGCTGCAGGGTCGGCTTGGATTTACCGGCACGGTCAACTCCTCCCGGCATAACTTCAATCCATTCTTTGAAGTCAACCTGATCAAAGACTTCAGTGATATGAACCAGGTCTCCTATCTTGGCGACACGGTGACGCTCAAATCAAAACCTGAAACCCTCTTTCTTGGCGGAGCGGTTGGTATCAGCAGAAAGGTCTCGGAAAACAATCTCGGCTATTACCTGAAAGCAGAGGCAATCCATGGCATCAATGGCCTTGATTCTTATGATTACAAGCTGACTGCAGGCATCCGTAAAACATGGTAAACCGGAGCTTGGCAAACATAACCAAGTTGTAAAATTCCGATACGTGAAGTCAATGGGTTCGCCAACAAGTCGGATGATTTTTAGCTGAGAAGTGCCGAAGAATTGACGCTTAACATCTAAGATAAATTATTGTTATAGCGATTGAATGAAAATCCGGGGGAACGCACTTTTATAGAGAGACTTTTTTCTTAAATACCCGTTACTTCGGATTTCATGATCTGCGAAAATTCATCAAAAACGAGCGCATTTTCCTCTATAATCATTGTCATATCAAGCGCTTCAATCCGCATCAATTCGGGCAGCGCCAGCAAGAGATATCTCCCCTGCACACTATTACCGCTGTCAAATAAAAAATTAGATACCCACCACAAACGGCATAGTAATCAGCGGCTGCGAAAAATACCAATGACTCTTTTTGTAGCCGCCCTGATCGCAATTATAATGCTTCCCAGACGATCTTATGGCTGACGTAAAGTAAGATGCGATATAGGGAGTTACATCTTTTTGAGTGCCAGGGGAATAATTCCTATAGCTATCAGTCGTCTCCGTTCAAGCTTTTATAGGCATACTTCCCGTGAGTTCACCGCCATCTTTACGTTTTGATGGAGGTTGGGTATGAGTGTTGGTTTCGGTTTGATAATAAATAACTCGATGGGCTTTGGCATGGTGAAGGTCGATGCCTGTGGCGGTCTGGAAATTTTATATCTTGCGGGCACAGAGTTTGGTGAGTCTGATCTCAGTTGGGCAACTCGTTGTTGAGTACCCATCTTCGCAGTACAAACCTTAATTGGGTGTGTTTGAGGAGAACAAAATTTTTAGTGTTGTCAGCTTTTGAAAATAAAGGAAGGAGAACGCTCCCTTGGTGTTGTTATCACCGGGGGGAGCAAAGGGTTGGGCTATGCTCTTGCGTCAGAATTTCTTGCTGCGGGTGACCGTGTTGTTCTCTGTGGCAGAAATCCGGAGCGGCTGGAAAATGCGTTACACTCCCTTCGCTTGGCTGTGCCGGGAGGTGAGGTGCATGGCGTTGTTTGTGACGTGGGCGAACGTTACAGCGGAAAATTGTTTGCCGATTTTGCGGTTTCGCGGCTTGGACGGGTGGATCGCTGGATTAACAATGCCGGTACGGCGGGGTTGTTGAAGCGGCCGTTGTGGGAGCTTGATGCGGACGATATTCTTGAAACCTGCTCGACCAATCTTGCTGGCACTATCGTTCTATGTGCTGAAGCTGTCAGGGTTATGCAGCGCCAGCCATCTTCCGAAAAACCATGCTATCATATTTTTAACATGGGTTTTTCCTCGGCGGGGGCGGCTTTGTCGCGTTCAGCGGTGCCACACAAGGCGTCGAAAAGGGGGGTGGCTGAAGTGACCCATTTTCTCTCCGGAGAGTTGAGAGCGGCCGGGGTAACGAGTATTGGCGTTCATGAACTGAGCCCTGCGCTTGTGCTGACCGAACTGCTGCTTCGGGATGCGACGGAATCGGCGGAGAGGTTTTTACGGGTCATTGCAGAAAAGCCTGAAAAGGTGGCAGCAGTTCTGGTGCCGAAAATACGTTCGATAACAGGTCGAAACAGTCGCTTGAGGTATGAGCTGCTGGCAAAAACATTTTTCAGGATATTCGTTGGTATGCGCCGGATTCTTGGTAAAGAGGTATTTTAAGCTTCTATGGATAACAGGGGTGGCTGATGGAACCTGTTCAATAATCTTTTTCATTTTTTTTGCTTCATCATGAAGAAAGTACTTGTGGCCGGTTCGACTGGCTATCTTGGTCGCTATGCAGTGCAGGAGTTCAAAAATCGCGGGTATTGGGTGCGTGCCCTGGTGCGTAATCCTGAAAAGTTCAAGCAGCCCGGCCCGTATTTTGCACCATCTATCGAGGATCTGGTTGACGAGGTTATTGTGGGTGATGCAACGAAGCCTGAAACCATTGCGGCGGCATGTGATGGCATCGATATTGTTTTTTCATCGCTTGGCATGATCAAGCCTGATTTTGTGCATACCATTTTTGAAGTGGATTATCAGGCGAACATGAATTTGCTGGATCTGGCTCTGAAGGCCAAGGTCAGGAAGTTTATCTATGTATCGGTTTTTGATGCACATCGGATGATGAATATCCCGAACGTTCAGGCTCATGAAAAGTTTGTCAGGGAGCTGAAAGCGGCGAATATTGAGTCAGCAATCATTCGCCCGACGGGCTATTATTCGGAGATCGGGCAGTTTGTTGCGAGGGCACGCAAAGGGTTCATGCTGATGGTTGGTGATGGTTACCAGCGCTCGAATCCCGTTCATGGCGCCGACTTGGCGAAGGTGTGCGTTGATGCGGTCGATGGAACGGCCAAAGAGGTTGAAGTCGGCGGCCCTGAAGTGTTCACCTACCTCGAAATGGTTGATCTGGCTATTGAAATTGCCCAAACAAAGCCAATCGTGTTTCCGTTGCCACTCTGGGCGGCTGACGGGTTGGTGGCAGCCGTTGGCCTTTTCAATCGCGATGTCCACGATGTTGCGCTCTTTGCGACGACGCTCAGCCGGGTAGATTTTATCGCTCCGCTTTATGGCACGCACCGCTTGCGTGATTTCTTCATGCAGTGTGGGGCGCTTCGAAGCTGATCGTCCTCTTTTGGCAGGATGGTTATGCAACTGCTCTGTTCAGCTTACCTTATACCCCGGTCCGCCACCACCTTCAGGCACCCTCCAGGTGATGATGCCGTAGGGGTCGGCAACTTCGCAGGTTTTGCAGTGGAGGCAGTTGGAGGGGTTGAGTTTGAGCGCTGGAACGGGCTCTGTGGTGAATTCGTACACCGATGCGGGGCAAAAGTGCTGGCAGGGGTTGGCGAACTCCGCATGGCATTTTTTGAGGCATATCCCGGCAATATCTTCCGGTTTGATGTGCAGGTGGCAGGGCTGGTTCTCTTCGTTCATAAGTCCTGAGTGGAAGAGGCTTTGCTCTTTGCTGAAGGTGAGGATGCCGTCTGCCCTGAACTCTGGTATTGCGGCGAAAGCAGCTTTCTTTTTTTTCAGGCCAAGGCTGGAGAGGGGCGCAAGAGCTGGCAGAGTGAGTTGCGTTTTGGGCAATGAGAGGCCGGGAAAGCTGAGCTGCAGGCCCGCCTGAACAAGTCCGGCGTAGAGCCCCTTGTCGAAGGCTTTGCGGTAGTTCCGGGCGGCGTGCAGCTCTTCGAAGGCCCATGAGTTTCTGAACCGTTCAGCATAGCTGGCAAGCCGTTCAGTGGAGAAGTCGTTGTGCAGCAGCGCTTCAAAGAGGGTTTCGGCGGCAAGGAGGCCCGACTTCATGGCGAGGTGTATCCCTTTGTGGCGCTGCATGTTCACCATTCCGGCGGATTCTCCGGTGACGAGAAAGCCTGGCCCGTAGAGCGGCGGCATGGCGTCAAAGCCTCCTGAGGCTATGGTTCTTGCGCCTGACTCAATCATCGAGCCTCCTTTGAGGATATTGGCAAGAAACGGGTGCTTTTTGAAGTGCTGGAGGTTGAGGTGAGGGTCCGAGAGGGGCGCCTCTGGCCCCGGTGAGGAGATAAACCCGATGGAGAGCAGTGTGGGGGAGAAGGCGTAGAGCCATCCGCCGCCGTAGCTCTCCACCGAAAGAGGGTAGCCGAAAAACTGGTGCACCTCTCCGGCTTTGAGGCCTCCTTCCGGTATTCGCCATGTCTCTTTTACCCCGGTTTCATAACGCTGCGCGGGGCTTCCTGATGGAAAAAGTGCGGAGAGTTGGCGGAAGAGCGAGCCGCCGGAGCCTTCGCCGATCACGGTAACGTTGCTTTTGAGCAGAAGTCCCGGTTCAAAGTTGGCTTTCGGGTTTCCTTCCCGGTCGAGCCCCTTGTCGTCAGTAAGAATGCCTGCAACTTTGCCGTTTTCGAGAAAGGGGGCGGTGGCGGCGGTGTTGTCGAAAAGCTGGATGCCCTCCTCGTCGGCCTTTGCAGCCATCCATGCGCCGAGGCGGCTGAGCGAGACAAGATGGGCCCCCTTGTTGCTGAACGGTTCGGGCAGAAAGGGGAAGGGGAACTTTCTTTTTGCCGTGAGGAACCAGAGCGATTCCTTTGAGACGGTGGCCTCAATCGGGCACCCCTGCTCCCGATAGTCGGGAAAAAATTCTTCGAGGGCCCTTGGGTCGAGCAGTGCCCCTGAGAGGAGGTGGGCGCCCGGGTAGCGCCCTTTTTCGATAATCGCAATTGAGGGTTCAAGAGGGGTTGCCGATTGGGCGTTGTGGCGCTTGATCATGCGCTGGAGGTGAATGGCCGAGGCGAGGTTTGCCGGCCCTGCTCCCACAAACACGATGTCAAATTCGAGTGATTCACGTTCCTGCTTCATGCTGGTCATGCTGGTTTTTCAGAGAAGGATTCCACCCAGAATCAGCGATGCAACGCTGAAATAAATAACGATACCCGTAACGTCGACAAGTGTTGCCACAAAGGGCGCTGAGGAGACTGCCGGGTCGAGGCCGAGCCGCTTCAGGAGCAGCGGGAGCATTGAGCCGGTGAGTGTGCCGAACATGACAATGCCTACCAGTGAAATGCCTATGGTGAAGGAGATGTAAAGCCATTGGGTGTTCAAATGACCCAGCACCGATGCCCAGATGAGGACCCTCAAGACCCCGATGGCGCCGAGAATGCAGCCAAGTGCCAGCCCTGAAACCAGTTCACGGCGCATAACCTTCCACCAGTCGCGGATGGTTATTTCTCCGAGAGAGAGGGAGCGGATGATGAGTGAGGCTGCCTGTGAGCCGGAGTTGCCGCCGCTCGACATGATAAGCGGTATGAAGGTGGCAAGCACAATCGCTTTGGCCATTTCATCCTGAAAAAATGCCATTGCTGAGGCGGTCAGCATCTCTCCTACAAAGAGAATAACCAGCCAGACGGCCCGCTTTTTGATCAACTGGGGTATTGGCAGGTCAATGTAGGGCTCTTCGAGAGCTTCGATACCGCCAAATTTCTGTATGTCTTCGGTCTCCTCCTCTTCTGCGACGTCGAGCATGTCGTCAACCGTCACAACCCCGATCAGGTAGCCATTGGAGTCGACAACCGGAAGGGCAATGCTGTCGTAGCGCTTGAAGGCTTCGAGTGCATCAGCCTGATCCTGCGAGGCGGTGAGGGTGATAATCTTCTCTTCGGCGATGATCTCACTCACCTTTTTTTCAGGTGGGGAGAGCAGGAGTGCCCTTGCGAGCAGTTCACCCTTGAGTTTGCCGTTATCGTCGACAACATAGATAACGTTGAGGGTTTCGCTCTCGTGGCCGTGGGTGCGGATATAGTCGAGCACAAGATTGATATCCCAGTCTTTCTTGACGCTGAGGTAGTCGGGAGACATGAGTCGTCCGACGCTTCCTTCGGCGTAGGCAAGCAGGGTTTTGGCAATCTTGAACTCTTTGAAGGAGAGCAGTTTCAGTAACTCCTGTGCCACGGTACCCGGTAACTCTTCGAGCAGCGCCGTACGGTCATCGGCTGACATGCTGTTGAGAATCTGGGTGACATGTTTTTTGGTCAGCGCGGTCAGCAGGTTCTGCTGGGAGTCAAAATCAAGATATTCAAAGGTTTCGGTTGCCAGATCCTTTGGAAGCAGCCGGAAGAGGACCGCCTGCTCGTTTTCAGGAAGATCGGAAATGAGTTCGGCGAGGTCGACCGGCAGCCAGTCGTTGAAAATACGCTGTAAGGCGCTGAAGTTGCGCTGCTCAATCAGCTCCCTGATTTCCGGCAAGAGTGAGGTTCCGAGCATGGGCGGAGCAGGTTAAATCTATAGGTTATGGCAGCTTTCTGCAGAGAGAGGCTCAGCCTCAAAAAGAGTTATTTTTTGAAACTTTCCAATACGCACCGCTTTTTTAACATTTATGTAACCTTACCCTTCGATACATGGTCGTTGTTGAGTATGAAAGAGTTCCTTGCCGAAGAGAGCGTTTCCGTTGCACCGCGAGGCAATAGCCCGAGAGTTGTTTTTTCAGTCGCTCCATCGCAGCAAAATTATAATTTGTAATGGTTCATGTATGTATTATAATGTAGTTAGTCATGATTAAACTTCAACTGCTGTAAATTTCCCTGGTTAGTACATGGGCAGAGTTATTGCGATTGCAAACCAGAAGGGGGGGGTCGGAAAGACAACCACTTCCGTCAATATAGCGGCTTCTATCGCCATTTCTGAGTTCAGGACGCTGCTGATCGATATCGATCCACAGGCTAACGCGACCTCGGGTTTCGGCCTCGAAATTGGCGATGAGATCGACAATACCTTTTATCAGGTGATGGTAAAGGGCGGCAAGATACAGGATGCCATCAAGTCGTCCAGTCTGGAGTATCTTGATGTGCTTCCTTCCAATGTCAATCTTGTCGGGATGGAGGTTGAGCTGGTGAACATGAACGAGCGTGAGTATGTGATGCAGAAGGCGCTCAAGGGTATCCGCGACCTCTACGACTACATCATTATCGACTGTCCGCCCTCGCTCGGCCTTATTACCCTGAATTCACTTACTGCGGCAGATTCCGTTCTGATTCCGGTTCAGGCTGAATATTATGCGCTTGAGGGGTTGGGAAAACTGCTTAATACCATCAGTATTGTCCGCAAGCACCTCAATCCAAAGCTCGAGATCGAAGGAGTTCTGGTGACCATGTATGATGCGCGGCTCCGTCTTGCATCGCAGGTTGCTGAAGAGGTCAAGAAATTTTTCAAGGAGAAGGTTTACAAAACCTATATTCGCCGCAATGTACGGCTTTCCGAAGCGCCAAGTCACGGCAAGCCCGCCTTGCTTTATGATGCACAGTGTATAGGATCGAAAGACTATCTGGATCTGGCCCAGGAGATTTTTGAAAGAGATGGCAATATTGATAAATTTAAAGTTCGTCAGCCGTAGCTGACCGGTAAGCTGATGGGTGATATGACGAAAAAAGCGTTGGGACGTGGCCTGAAAGCACTTTTTCAGGATGAAGGATTTGTTTCTGTTTCGAAGGATGAGGCAGAGGAGCCTGCTCCGGTTGGAAGCATAGGCAGTCTGTCGATCGAGAAAATCAATGCAAATCCGTTTCAGCCCCGCAAGGAATTTGATGAAACCGCTCTTGAGGAGCTGAAAAATTCCATTCTTGAAAACGGGGTGATTCAGCCGGTTACGGTTTGCCGTGATGGTGACGGCTACCAACTTATCAGTGGAGAGCGGCGGCTCAGGGCGGTCACGCTTGCCGGGTTCAAATTTATTCCAGCCTACGTCATTGAGGCGCATGATGATTCAACCAAGCTTGAACTTGCGCTTATCGAGAATATTCAGCGCGAAGATCTTAATGCCATCGAAATTGCTCTCGCCCTCAAAAGCCTGACAACGAAGTGTAACCTGACACAGGAGGAGATCGCACAGAAGGTGGGCAAAAACCGCTCCACCGTCAGCAATTTTCTTCGCCTCCTCAAGTTGCCGCTGCAGATTCAGGACAGCATCAGAAGCCGCGAAATCTCTTCCGGACATGCACGGGCACTTGTCAACCTCCCCGGTGAACAGCAGCAGTTGAAGGTGTGGAAGCAGATTCTCGCCAATCAGCTTTCCGTTCGCCAGACCGAGGCGCTGGTGAGTCGCATGTTCAAGGAGCAGTCAAAGCCTCTCCAGACGACGGCCTCTTCGGAGCGCTCTTCTTACCTTGTCGAGCTTGAGGCCACATTGAGAAACAACCTTGCAACGAAGGTTCGCATTGTTGAAAAAAAGGGGGGGAAAGGGGAGATTCATATCCAGTACTTCTCCAATGATGATCTCGACAGGCTTCTCGAAATCATGCGCCATGAGTGAACTCCCCACAGAAACTTCCGCGCTCATAATAAAAAATCCACACATAAGCAAGAAACAACAATCATGAGGTTTACCCTTGTTGGAAACGGGAAAATGGGCCAGCAGGTTGCTCAGGTCATTGCCCAGTCGGGCGGCCACGAGACGGCGGCCGTGCTCGATATCAATACTCCGATTACTCCTGACCTTTTTCATGGAAGCGACGCTATCATAGATTTTACCGTCAGAGAGGCCTTTATCGCCAATCTCCCGGCCATGCTTGCCTCCGGCGTACCCATTGTTGTGGGTACCACCGGGTGGGACGATCTCCAGGAGGAGGTCAAAGGGATGCTCTCCGATGCCGGCAGCTCGCTGCTCTATTCGGCCAATTTTTCGCTCGGGGTCAACATCTTTTTGCGCACGGTGCGTGAAGCTGCACGCCTTATTGCTCCCTTTGGCCAGTTCGATATTGCCTTTGCCGAGCAGCATCACACCGCCAAGGCCGATTTTCCCAGCGGTACGGCTTTGCGGGCGGCGGACCTGATTCTTGCGGCCAACAGCCGGAAAAAGAGTGTTGTGCGGCAGCTCTCCGATGATAAAAAGCTTGCGCCGGATGAGCTGCAGGTGGCCTCTTTGCGCCTTGGCTCTGTTTTCGGGAAGCACACGGCCTTTATTGACTCGGATGCGGATGAAATTGTGGTCTCCCATACCGCAAAAAACCGCTCCGGATTTGCCTCGGGCGCCGTTGAAGCGGCCATCTGGCTTGCCCTCCGCCATAAAACCGCGCCGGGCTTTTATACGATGGATGATTTTTTAAATGAAAAGTTTTCTTGAAGAAACATGGCTGCTGAAAATGTGAAATCCTCTCCGTTGCCGTTTGCTGGAAAACGGCACGCTGTTCTGCTGGGTGCGGCCATTATTCTCATTACAACAACGGTGCCCTACCTCACCCTGCTCAATATTCTTCTTCCTGTCGGTATTTTTGTGGCTGGGGCGGTAGCGCTTCATCAAACCATCATGCGCTTCCAGGTGAGATTGCCCTACAGTGAAGCATTTGCTCTGGGAAGCATCACCGGTCTGGTCGGGGGTATTCTCTCCGTCGTTGTCAGCTTTCTTTTCATTCAGGTTATCAATTATACACCGGGAATGGAGAGCTTTCTGCTTGTGATTGACTGGATGCTTGATGTGGCCAAGGGAAAACCGGAGCTTCAGGAGCAGGTGCGGGCGCTTGTTGAGGCCAAAAAACTTGTTCTTGCACCGGCGGAATTAACCCTCACCGACCTGCTGATGAACATGGTTGTTTTTGGCGCTTTTTATGCATTGATAGCCGGTCTTGGGGGAGCCTATGCCGTGCGCAGGCTTAAGCGTCAGGCGGCAAGGGGCTGAGTGGGCAATAGCTTTCAAGATCCAGCTTGTTGTAAAATTTACGGTCGATTTTTTGTGATCCGGGCAGTGTCGCCCACTCGTTTACCCGGTAGTAACAGGTCGGGCTTTTCAGTTTGCCAACCATAGAGCGCATGGCCTCCACGACGGTTAAGTCATCAGGTGTTTCGGCTGCAGCGGTTTTTATGAAGGCCACGGGACGATGGCCATATTCCTCGTCAGGAGCAGCGATGACCAGAGCTTCCAGAATACCCTCAACCATCATCAGTGCTTTTTCGATCTCTTCGGGGTGGATGTTTTCTCCTCCTGAGATAAACATATTGTCTTTGCGGCCAAGTACGGTGACCTCGCCTTTTGCGGAGATCGTGCCGATGTCGGCGGTATGGAACCACCCCTCCCGGTCGGTTTGAGGCTGAATGAGGCCATCCTGCAGGTATCCCTGAAAGAGACAGGGCCCTTTGACCAGCAACTCTCCATCTTTCGCCACACTCAGCTCCCGGTAGGGGAGGAGTTGGCCGCTGTTCTGCCTGGTATCTTGTATGGGCGCAGGAGTGGTTGCAATCTGTGACCCCATCTCGGTTGAGCCGTAACTCAGGTAGAGGGGAATATGCTGCCGGAGCGCACGCTCAATCAGCGATTTTGGCGCGGCACTCCCGCCGAGCAGAAGGGCCTTCAACTTGCGGAGCAGGGTCGTGCTCTTCTGGTCGTCAAGCAGACGGTAAAGCTGCGTGGGTACAAGGGAGAGATGGGTGAGAGGAAAGTTTTGCAGTGACTGGCCGAGAGATTCATCCTGCTCTGCGATGGCAAGTGCGCCGCCGGAGATGAGCGATCGGAAGAGAAGGGAGTAGCCGCCGATGTGGTAGAGCGGCAGAGAAAGAAGCCAGCAATCGAGCGCGCCGAACGCGATATTTTCATTCGAGCCGAGAGCGTTGTACCAGTGGTTGGCAAAGCTGTGCAAAGCCGCTTTGGCCTCTCCCGAGCTTGCGGAGGTATGGATAATGGTGACAGGGCGATTCATCCCTTCCTCGGCTCCAGACTCTGGAGGTGCGTCAGTATATGCGCTCTTATCAAGGGTTTTGCTGCGCTCTTTGCCGTGCGACAGATGGTCAAGAATTGAGGCAGGTGTTGCTGTGCTGAAGCCGGTGAATCTCTCTTGATCGGAGGTAACCACCAGACGGGGACTCAGCTTTTCCAGCGTTTTGCTGAGCAGGTGTTCCGGAAATCGGTAGTTGAGCGGCGCGGCAATCATGCCGGCTTTCAGGAGCCCGAGGAGAAGCAGTACCAGCTCAAGGCTGTTTGGCGCGGCAATTGCAACAATATCTCCGGCACGAACTTCCCTGCGGTTGAAGCTCTTTGCAATCTGATGGGCCTGTTTGTCGCACTCGATGAACGAGAGGCTTTTACCAGCCATGCTCAGCATTGGCGAGTTGCCGAAAAGCTCTGCCGCCCGTGTTATCACATCCATAATGTTGTTGTCTGAACCATGATTAACCGGATGAGTATGATTGGTTCAATGTGTTACCAAAGCGCGTATCGAGTTGCAGAGGTACCTTTTACAACGTCCATAACGACGTTCTTTTAAGGCTGCTCTGATTGACCTTCAGCCCCTCTTTGTAGAGTTTTTGAGTATCAAGCAGTGCATTTTCGGCCCCGAAAGGGGTTTCGATCAGGTCGCGCTTCAGATAACGGTAGGTGTCGAGCCCACAGGCGGCTGGTTTTGAGGCGGTTGATGCTGCCAGCCAGGTGTAAAAGCTCAGACTGATGCCGCTTTCGAACGCGGAGCTGAACACCGCAAGCAGATTGTGTTCTTTTGCATATCGGGCGAAGTGCAGCGCTGCTGAAATACCGCCCAAGCGGTTTGGTTTCAGTATCAGCGCAGCAAGCGATGCTTCGGGGATTTCGTCGAGCAGTTCAGGCTTTTGCCAGAGCGTTTCGTCGAGCGCTGAGGGGATTGCTGTTTTTGCGTAAAACTCGCCGATCAGTTCGGCCTCTTTCAGTGGTTCTTCGATATAGGCAACGCTTCCCTGCGGGATATGTTGTGCAAAATCCAGTGCTTCGTCAAGCGAGAGCGACTGGTTGGCGTCGAGCCTCAGTTCGATACGCTCTCCAAAGGTACGGTGCAGTGCATTGATGCTTTTAATGGCGTTTTCGGTATCACTTGCCGTAACTTTGAGCTTGAAGGTACGATATCCAAGCGTGAAATATTCTTCTGCACGTTGCATGATGAGCGCTTTGTCGCCGAAGAGCAGTGCATTGACCGGAACCTGATGGGCAACAGGCCCTGCATCCGCAAAAACGGGAAACGTGCCTGAGATGGCAGCGTCAAGGTTGATCATCGCCATCTCCAGCCCGGTTCGTACCGAGGGGTAAAGTCCTTCAAGCAAAAGGTCAGGATTGGCAAGGTCGTGTTTTGCGAGCAGCTCTACAAGTTGCGCTTCTGCTGATTGCAGCACTTCCCGGTGGAGTCCCGGAAGCGGGGCAATTTCACCATAGCCGATATGCCGCTCTCCCGGGCTCTTCAGTGCAAGGATAAGACCCTCCCGTTGCACAAGCCGACGCCCCTTGACGGTGATGGGCTCCGTAAAGGGGATGGCATATCGGTAGAGAACAATGTGTGACGCGTTCACGGTCTCTTGGGAAATTTGCTGAAATCAGGCTTTCTTTTTTCGACAAAGGCGTTTCGGCCCTCCTGTCCCTCTTCACTCATGTAGTAAAGCATGGTGGCATTGCCCGCAAGTTCCTGCAGGCCCGACTGACCATCACAATCGGCATTGAGAGCCGATTTCAGGCAGCGGATGGCAAGCGGGGAGTTGGCAAGGATTTCGCGACACCACTGCACCGTCTCCTCTTCGAGACGTTCGAGCGGCACAACGGTGTTCACCAGCCCCATGGCAAGTGCTTCAGCGGCATTGTACTGGCGGCAGAGAAACCATATTTCGCGTGCTTTTTTCTGGCCGACAAGCCGCGCCATGTAGCTCGCACCCCATCCTCCGTCAAATGAGCCAACCTTGGGGCCGGTTTGGCCGAAGATGGCATTCTCGGCGGCAATGGTGAGGTCGCAGAGCATGTGGAGCACGTGGCCGCCGCCGATGGAGTAGCCGGCAACCATGGCAATGACCGGTTTCGGGCAGGTGCGGATGTCGCGCTGAAAATCGAGGACGTTGAGCTTGTTGACTCCCTTGCCGTCAGCATAACCAGCATTACCCCTGATTTTCTGGTCGCCGCCCGAGCAGAAGGCCAGATCGCCCTGGCCGGTGAGGATGACCACACCAATTGCATTGTCGTTCCTTGCGTCTTGAAGGGCCTCAATCATCTCGTCAACCGTCTGCGGGCGGAACGCATTGCGTACTTCAGGGCGGTTGATGGTGATTTTGGCGATGCCTTCAGCTTTATGGTAGAGGATGTCGGTAAAGTCACCTTCTGGTATCCAGTTTACAGCGCTCATATCAGGATTGTTGATGCTTGTTGAAAAATTGTGTCAGGCGGTCAAGAAACAGCTCCCGGTTTTCAAGGTGCAGCGTGTGACCGCAGCCGGGAAAAATCTCCAGTGTTGATTCAGTGAATAAATTAACCATTTGACGCCCAATCTCAACGAATTTCAGGTCTTTTTCCCCCGCAAAAAATTGTATCGGCACCCTGTTTTTTTGCAGCTCATCCCATGCAGAGGGCTGCTGCCCCGTTCCAAGGAGCCTCAGGGCAAGGGCAAGATTTTCAGGACTATTGATTTTTCTTTCGCTCTCGACCTCTTTGAATATCGGGTGATTTTTGAGTGTGGCAAAGAGCGGCTGCTCATACCACGCAGTAATGAATCCCTCAAAGTTCCGTTCGATCTTTCGTGCAATACCCTCGTCGCTCTCCCGGCGGCTCCGGCGCTCCTCTTCAGTTCTGAGGCCGGGGGAAGCAGAGACAATAATCGCTTTTTCAAAGAGTTCCGGGTGGCGCAGCAGCAGGGAAAGCGCGATACGCCCGCCCATGGAGTAGCCGACAAGAAAGCAGGGTTCGGGAGCTGCCGAACGGCTCAGTTCCATTGCAAGCGCATCAACGGTTGCGGTAAAAAAGAGGTCGGGGTTGCCGTTTGCCTCTATGTCGCTCTCTCCATGCCCAGGCAGGTCAATCATCAGAGAGCAATACTCATCCTGAAGCTGCCGGGCAATTGGCAGCCAGTCGCTCCCCGAGCCAAGAAAGCCGTGCAGAAAGACAATGCGGGGCAGGGATGGATTGCCGATGGTGGTGAGGTGGAGGGGACTTTGCTGTGAATTGAACGGCATTGCATGAAGTTTTTGAGAGATTGACTCAACTTGCTTGTGAAAGCCTTTTAGAACGATTCCGGATTAATATATGAACCTTATTGACGTGCAGAAAATCATTTGCAGGTGAAAATGATGGTTGTTAAGCAAGAAAAAACTTTGTAACCTGAGCAGATACTCTTTTGTCGCAATCATCAGGCTTGATTGTGATATCAACGCCGGAATGGTGTTGATATTTCGCGGATGCTCCGGCTATGCCAGAATAACAGGTGAACCTCAAGTATGGAAAAGGTAGCTGAA
The DNA here is from genome assembly GCA_903939765.1 of uncultured Chlorobiaceae bacterium. Lineage (GTDB taxonomy): Bacteria > Bacteroidota > Chlorobiia > Chlorobiales > Chlorobiaceae > Chlorobium. The sequence goes on from CAJAIK010000096.1 coordinate 48,705, forward strand.
TTCATCAATGCTGAAAGTTACAGGCAGGCTCTCGCCCGCCTGTGCCGACTTGCGGGCTCCCCAACTATTGATGGTCGTCGGGTTCTTGACGATTGGGAGCGGTGTCATAAGAAAAATGTTCACGCTGTAAAGAGGGCGATGGAGCGTTTCGTGAGGGAAGATGCTCCGGTTATTTCTGATGCGGAAGTTGGAATTGATCCTTTGCTATGGCTTCAGGCGCTTGATGAGCATTGCTATAGTGAGATAAGCTCCAAATGCTACTTTCGCAATCTCCGTATTGACGATGGAGACGGATTGATATATTTGCTTCCGATTTATCAGAAAGCGGTTGGTGCAGCAAGAAGCAAGCAATTTGGAAATATTTCCTGTTGGCTGAAATACCATCGCGCGGTTCCACTCAGCAATTCTCAAGGAATTTCTGTTGAGGTTACAGGAATACCAAAAGGATATATGGATTGGGCTGCAAAAATTTTTGCAGGCAAGACCATCACAATCGCCGTCGTGCATTTTACTGACGGGATTGCTCCGAACATATCATATATGGAGCCTGAACACTTCGTTTGTGACGGTGTCAGCGACGAGAATAAACGGTTGGAAACAGCTTTCGACCATATTCGTCATGCAAAGCGTCAGGGAGCTCACATCCTTCTTATGCCTGAGCTGACGATCACTCCCCTCATTCGTTCGAAGATTGTTGCTGAGCTTGAACGACTGAATGAAGGGGGCGATGAGAACCATGCGATGTCGGTTCCATTTATTCTGCTCGGCAGCTTCCACGAGCAGGTCGAAAGTGGTTGGCGCAACCATGCAGATGCTGTTCTTGGTCTGGATGGGACGCACCTTTTCGGCTGCGACAAGCGCAAATCGGTCACGTTCAATAATTGCAAGGAAGGCATTGAGTGCTCGCCAACGCCGTTGACCTGTTTATTTACACCGCTGGGATTGATGGCAATGGCAATCTGCAAGGATTTGTTCGAAGGAGAACCCGCTGCTGTTCTCGCGTCATTACCTCTTGATTGGTTGCTTGTGCCAAGCATGAGTGACAATATCAACCCGCACAAAGTGTCGGCGAGAACAATGTACAATACAGGAGGAGCTATCGTTGCTGTTGCCAACCAGGAGATGCCCGGCGGGAAAGGTTCCGTACCCGGTTTTGTTCATTACGACAAAGAGCCGGAGCCGTGCACGACGGGCATGACGATTGTTTCCATAGTAAAGAAAGAGCCGGATTTGACGTTGATTGTTTTCAATTAGCATAAAAACGGGATTTTTTCTTTTCTAAATAATGTTAAATTATTTCATACAGAAAGGTTTAGAATTATTTAGGAGACAGTCATGGGCGTATTCACTCTACACGCAAGCGATCCACTTCTCTTTGTCGATCGTGCGATACCTTCCGACCTCCTTGAGGCCATCAGAAAGCTTGAAAGATGGGATGAGCAGGCTCTGGATATGGCCAATCTGTTGATTACCGTCTGGTCAATGGACGCAATTGCAAGAGCAAATGATCGAGAGGGTATATCGGAACTGCAACGCATTATTCATTTTACTCTTAGTCGGGCGCGCTCTTTATCCACGCTTCCGGAAGAGTTCAGGTGCCGTTGGCAGGAGGCGAGTGACATGCTCGAAGCGAGGCGTCTCAATCTGGCCCATGCCGACCCTGAGGCGCAACTCGGGCGCCGCCATGTTCCAGAAATCCTTCAATGGCTGCTCAGTAACGGGGATCGAGAGTTGCCACAGTCGGAGCTTGTAACGCATCTTGAAGTCACTGCTGGACGAGTTACCCAGCTTATTGGCCCTCTTGAATCAAGCGGCTTGGTAACCAAGCGGAAACATGGTCGTGATATTCTTTTGCAACTCACTGATATCGGGCGGAAGCATGCTGTAAGCGCACCAAAGATGGCGGCACCAGTGACAGGTTTTCGCGGGTTACTCTCAACAGACGCCACGATTCAGTCGCACGTGAAAATTGGAAAACTGATTGCAGCATGACTCCCTTCATCGTCACTTTCTACAGCTACAAGGGCGGCGTCGGGCGCAGCCTGCTTGCTGCCAATATTGGTGTTCTTTGCGCCCGGCGGGGCAAAACGCTGCTGTGGGATCTTGATATCGAAGCGCCTGGGCTGCACAATATCCCGGGGCTGACACCATCAAAACCGGTCAAAGAGGGTTTTTTTGAATGGATGATTGCATGGCAGGAGTCTGGAAAAGCATCGAACAAAGCTGATTTCGGTAAACTTCTGAAACTCGCGTGCCAGACTCCAGAGCGGGATCGTCTCTTCATCTTGCCTGCTTATGGCGATAACAAGGACTTTGCCGGGCTTTTCCAGAGCATCCGCTGGGATGATTTTCTGGTTCGTGACCTCGACAGCGGCCTCGCACTTTTTCGCGGTATCCTTGATGCTTTCGGCAAGGCCGGTTTCGAAACGGTGCTGCTCGATTCGCGTACTGGCATCACCGACATCGGCGGTCTGCTTGCCGCCCTGCTGCCACACGCAACTGTTCTTGTCGGCAACTACGGCAGGCAGAATACCAGGGGACTTGCCCATGTTTGGCAAGCCCTTCAACCAGCCAGCGAGGGGCGCATTGCCGCACGGGGTACGCTGCCGCCCCTTACCCGGTTGCTGGTTGCATCGCCGATTGCTGATGAACTCGATTTGCGAGCTAAAGGAGAGGATATCTGGAAGGAGGCCTTTGGCCTGGCCTCTACAGAATTGGTCACCATCCCTTTTGATCAGCGTCTGCTTTTCACCGAAGAGCTTTACGCCGCAACACGCCCGGAAACTCCGGTAGCCAAAGCCTATAACGATCTGGAACGCCGAATCGACAAGGTACGCCAACAGGTTATTGCTGAGAGTGAGTTGGCCAGTCGCAGCGACGATGCTCGTCCCGATCTGGTCGTCCGCCGCAACAAGGATAGCCGTGAGCAAGGCAAAAGTTTCGAGGAGCGTGTCGCTCATCTCCTGCGTCTGCTTGGCTACACCGTTGAACGGGAACAGTTGATCGACAGCAACCGGGTTGATCTGGTTGCCCGCAAGCGTGCCGATTTCGGTCGCGAAGAACTCTATCTGGTTGAGTGCAAGGATCATCAAAGCGTCATCCCGAAAGAGACGGTACAGATATTCAAGACCTGGCTTGATGGCCCGACTGCCAAAGAGATGCAGGCTCGTGGTATGGTGGTTGCCGCACGCGACTTCAGCCCGGCGGCTCGAAGCTTTGCGCGAGAGCAGGGCATTCAGGCACTCACCTATGACGAACTGGAACGGAGCCTTTTCGATTTTTTACCCTACCTTGCCCGCATCCGTCAGCGCTACGAAGCAAGCGCTCTTGCAAGCAACTATGTTGACCAGTATTTGCTCCTTGAAAAGCAGCCCGACGAAAAACCGGTGCCGATGTTGCCTCATGCTCTTGAATGGGTTTCAGGAGCGGGAAGCCGGTTGTGGCTGGTGCTCGGCGATTATGGTACCGGTAAAAGCACGTTGGTCGATCGGCTTGCCTACGAACTTGCCCGAAACTGCGAAAACAATCCGGAAAGTCCGATTCCGGTCGAAATCAACCTGCGCCAGTTTCCCAATGCCATTTCGCTCGAAAGCCTTATCCGTGAACATCTCGAAGCCGAACTGCGCACCGTGCTCAATCCCGAGATCGTGTTGCACCTGCTCGAAGCCGGGCGCGTAGTGCTCCTGCTCGACAGTTTCGACGAAATGGGCGTTGCCCAAGCCGGGCGCAGTGTTGAAGAGCAGTTCCGTCAACTGGTGCGTCCGACAGCAAATTCCGGTCGTAACCCACGTGCCAACCGGGTGCTCATCACCTCTCGTAGCCACTTTTTCCGTGACAGCAGCAGCGCCAGGCAAGCCGTGCAGGGCGGCGACAAGCTCTTCGAAGCGGATTCAGCTCTGGGCAAGGCTGCACGAGCTTTCGATGCTACGCTCGATACTTTGCCCGTTTTCACAAAGGAGCAAATTGCCGAGTACTTGCAAAAGCGTCTCGGCATTGTTGAGGGTGATCAGGCGCGGCGGTTTATCGAAGAGAGATATGGCCTCCAGGATATCGCCTCAACACCCCAGTTGCTCGACATGATTGTCGCCTCTCTTCCCGATTTGATAAAACAGGGCGAAAAAGTAACCACTGGCTCACTCTACCTGACCTACACAACCCGCTGGTTGAACACCATTCGCCTGAGCCAGGGGGAAGTAAATGTCGATCACATGCGCGACCTGCTTGAACGCATGGCCTGTGAGCTTTGGAGCAGGCCACGTAACCAGATCCACTACACCGACCTCGCCGTGCTGCTGCATCATGAAGGCGGACTCGCCCGCAGCCTCGACAGTGAGCGGGTGGACCTTGAACTGCGTACCGCCTCGTTCCTTGTGCGCAATCCTCTCGGCTATTATAGCTTTTCGCACCGAAGCTTCCTTGAATTCTTTTTTGCCCAAGCACTTTTCCGTGCACTTAAGGAAAATCATTTTGCAGAAGCGTTGACCTGTGGCCGTATCAATCCCGAAGCCACCATATTTCTGCTTGCTCTGATCGAATCAGAGCAAAAGAGCTCCGAACTGACCGGAGCTGTCCGTACCATTCTTGCAAATCCCTATGTTGAAGTCACCTCTGAAAACGCGCTGCTAATCGCTCATCGTGCCGCGCAGCACCGTTTCCAGGAAATTTCGAAAGATCCAGTGCAGCTTCGCTTGGCACAAAAGCAACTGATTCCTCCAAAAGTAAATTTGAAAGGAGCTCAGCTTGCAGGCGAAAATCTGATATTTCTCTGTGCTGATGAGATCGATTTCAGTAATGCCGACCTCCGAGGTACGACTCTTTCTTACGCCGTTCTTGATAAAGCTCGTTTTGATGGAGCCCGACTTGACGATGCTGTGCTTGACAATGCAGGCATTGCAGAAGCAAGTCTCGTTGGTACCTCACTTCATCGAATCAAAGGATGGCATCTTGACCTGAACCATGCGAAATGCAGCAATGCCTGTTTTGATGGCGCTGACCTGCGACATCTCCAGGCTTCCAATGCGGATTTTTCCGGTGCGAGCTTGCGCCTGACAAGGCTTGCTGAGGCTCGGCTTGTCGAAGTAAATCTTGCGACAACTGATCTGACTGGTGCAACATGGCCAAGAGCAGATGGTTATGCTGAAAATTCAGGATTCTCACCGGTCAAACCTCGAATTGCAGGCCTTATTGGTCATTCAGGCTGGATTCGCGCCTGCGCCTTTTCCCCAGACGGAAAGCGCATCCTCACAGCAGGCGATGACAGTACAGCCCGGCTTTGGGAGGGCGAATCGGGTAAAGAAATTCGAAGATTTGAAGGTCATTCAGGCTGGATTTGGGCCTGCGTTTTTTCCCCAGACGGAAAGCGCATCCTCACAGCAGGCGATGACAGCACCGCCCGGCTTTGGGAGGCTAAATCGGGTAAAGAAATTCGAAGATTTGAAGGTCATTCAGGCTGGATTCGTGCCTGTGCCTTTTCTCCGGACGGGAAGCGCATCCTCACAGCAGGCATTGGCAGCACCGCTCGCCTCTGGGATGTTGAATCAGGTGAAGAAATTCGACAATTCGAAGGTCATACAGGCCGAATTCTGGCTTGCTCCTTTTCCCCGGAAGGGAAGCATATCCTCACTGCAGGCTCTGACAGCACCGTTCGACTTTGGGAGGCGGAATCTGGTAAAGAAATTCGACGATTTGAAGGCCATTCAGGCTGGATTTGGGCCTGCGCTTTTTCCCCTGACGGGACGTGTATCCTTACGGCAGGCGATGACAGCAGTACTCGGCTCTGGGAGGCGGAATCGGGTAAAGAGATTCGACGATTCGAAGCTTATTCAGGCTGGATTCGGGCCTGCGCTTTTTCTCCGGACGGGAAGCGCATTCTCACAGCAGGCGATGACAGCAGCGCCCGGCTCTGGGATGCTGAATCAGGTAAAGAAATTCGGCTGTTCGAAGGTCATTTAGGCTTTATTCGGGCTTGCGCTTTTTCTTCGGATGGGAGGCGCATCCTCACAGCAGGCGATGACCGCAGCGCCCGGCTCTGGGAGGCTGAATCGGGTAAAGAAATTCGACGATTTGAAGGTTATTCATGCGAACTCAATGCCTGCGTCTTTTCGCCGAATGGGAAGCATATCCTCACTGCAGGTGATGATCGTACCGCTGGGCTCTGGGATGCAGAACGGGGTAAAGAAATTCGGCGATTCGAAGGTCATTCAGGCTGGATAAGGACCTGCTCTTTTTCCCCGGACGGGAAGCGCATCCTTACAGCAGGCGATGACAGTACCGCTCGGCTCTGGGATGTTGAATCGGGTGCTGAAATTGTACGATTCGAAGCTTATTCAGGCTGGATTCGGGCTTGCTCCTTTTCCCCGGAAGGGAAGCACATCCTCACGGCAGGCTCTGACAGCACCGCTCGGCTCTGGGATGTTGAATCAGGCAAAGAAATTCAGCGATTCGAAAGTCATTCAGGCTTTATTCGGGCTTGCGCTTTTTCCCCGGACGGGAATAGTATCCTCACGGCAGGCGATGACAGTACCGCTCGGCTCTGGGATGTTGAATCAGGCAAAGAAATTGGACGATTCAAAGGTCATTTAGACTGTATTCGGACTTGCGCTTTTTCTCCTGACGGGAAACGAATCCTCACTGCAGGCTCTGACAGAACCGCTCGTCTCTGGGATGTTGAATCATTTAAAGAAATTGGACGATTCGAAGGTCATTCATGCTGGATTCTGACCTGCGCCTTTTCGCCAGACGGGAAGCACATTCTTACAGCAGGCGATGACAGCGCCGCTCGGCTCTGGGAGAGTGAATCGGGTAAAGAAATTTCTCGATTTGAAGGTCATTCAGGCGGGATTCAGGCCTGTGCCTTTTCTCCTGACGGGCAACGCATCCTCACCGCAGGCTCTGACAGCACCGCTCGGCTCTGGGAGGCTAACTCAGGATTCGAGTTTTTTGCGAGATCAGTCGCTGGCAATTCGTGGATCTTATGGTCGCAAAGCGAAGGCCGCTGGGAAGGAGAGGGAACGTTGACCGAACAGTTGCGTTACGAGGACGTCAGCGAAGTGCCGACAGGAGCTCTCGACTGGGTTCCCCGCCACTGGCTTGCCGCTGACCTACCGGAGTTGCGCGGTCTTACGCCTTTGTCACAGATGAAACCGCATTCAGATTAGGGGCTGGACAGTTGGTTTCATTGCCATTAAGCCTTTTAAATAGGAGGTTGCAATGTATCTTTCTGTCATTGGTGTGACTCCGCTGACCGATCACACTTTGATGCTTGAGTTTGAAAAACGGGAAAAAAGAGTTTTTGATATAACACCATATCTTGATACCGGCAAATTTTCTGAATGGCGTGATCCTCTGCTTTTTCGTTCAGTAGCCGTCAAGTATGATTCAATAGAATGGTCGAACTGGCTGGATCTTGATCCTGAATTTTTGTATGAAAAAAGTGTCGCTGTTATTGTGTAAATCAAGTGCATTGGTTGCTGACACCATCCCTTCAATGTGATGCCAAACGATACATCCACTATGCCGCGTGATTTCAAGGGAGTTATGGTTTCGAGCACCTTCACTGACCTGAAGGAGCACCGTGCTGCATTGATCAACATTATTGATCATTCAGGCTTTAAGGCGGTGGCGATGGAGCATGATTCAGCCAAGTCTGACGTGGACGTGATCGACTCTTCGCTTCAGATGGTTAGGGATAGCACTGCTTATATCCTTCTGATCAGCCACAAATATGGTCAGACACCGGTGTGCACGGACCGGAATCCCGACAAGCTCTCGATTACCGAACTGGAGTTTAACGAAGCTGTACGACAGGGACGCTCCATTCTGCTTTTCATCATGGGTGACGATCACGCGATAAAGAAGAGTGACGTTGAAAAAGATACGGAGAAGGAAACCAAACTTAACACATTCCGTGAGCGGGCAAAGAAGATGGGGCCGGATTCGGACGTTCATCGTGTTTATGCTGAGTTCAACAGCCTTGAGGAGTTCAAGGAAAAGGCTGCCAAAGCGCTTTCCGATCTGTGCCTTGTTCTCCCGAAAAAATATATCAAACCTCCTGGTGGCAAGGTTACAAGGCCGCCCGTTGACAAAAATCATAAAAAGTACGCAGAGTGTTACCAGAAAATCCTCAAAGAGGAACTGGGTTACATTCGTATGCTTGGGCTTCCGGGTGTTGAGAGCATCAAGGTCAACCTGAACAACGATACTTTTGTGCCTTTGCGTCTTTCTGACAGCCATGAAAGAGGAGGCCTTTGTGCAAAAGAGAGTGAACTGCAAGGGGGTGAACATATTCTCTACCCCGACGAGATCATGAAGCAGGCTTTCCACGATCGGAGAGGTCGCCGGATGCTTCTTGTTATCGGTGACCCTGGTGCAGGCAAAACAACGCTGCTCAAGTATTATGCCTTATGTGCGCTTGAGGATTACACGAAGCTTGGATTTACAGAAGCAGTCAAGGTATTTTATCTGCCATTGCGCGATCTTGTCTGTGACAAGGATGGGCGTTGCACAGAAAAGCTGCCAGGAACTCTTGCCGGATGGTCAGAAAAGCATCATCAATCAATTGACACGAAGATTTTCACTGACTGGCTGAACAATGAGAACTCACTGGTGTTGCTTGACGGCCTTGATGAAATCAGCAATATCGAAGAGCGAAAAGAGGTGTGCCGATGGATTGACAACGCCTTCAGCGGCTTCAGCAAGGCATTTTTTGTGGTGACTTCACGGGCGACAGGGTACCGCAAGGATGAAGGTATTGAGCTTGCTTCAGAGTACGAACGAGCCGATGTGCAGGACTTTACAGCGGAGCAGCAGGAGCGTTTTTTGCGCAACTGGTTCACGGCTGCATTCCTGAAAGAGCCTTGTGAGAAGGGCGTTGACGAGGAGAAGTGGCAGGAAAAGCAAAAAAAGGAGGCCGAAAAACGCACCATTACCATTGTTGCACACCTCAAGGTCGACAAAAACAAGGGGCTGCGTCAACTGGCCGCCATACCCATGATTCTGCAGATCATGGCTATTTTGTGGAAAGAGAGGGAGTACATGCCGGAAAGCCGTGTTGAACTCTACGATGCAGCGCTCAACTATCTGCTTGAATTCCGCGATAAACGCAGGAATATCAAACCCCTGCTCTCGGCAATTGATGCCCGACAGGTACTTGGGCCGATTTCACTCTGGATGCAGGAGAGGCTCAAAAAAGATGAAGCCGCCAGAATCGACATGCACACTGAAATGCAGGAATGGCTTGAGACGCTGGATACTCCTCCAACAGCAGAAGATTTTTGTGACTATCTGGTCAAGCGCGCAGGTTTGCTCATTGATACAGGCGGCAAAGAGTATCTTTTCCGGCATAAATCATTTCGTGAATATCTCGCCGGAGTTCAGCTAAAGGAAGACCGTCCATATGAGCATATTAACCAGCTTGTTGCAAATTTCGGAGAAGACTGGTGGGAGGAACCACTTCGCTTTTTTATAGCATCAGTTGACGCCAAAGTTTTTGATGCCTTTATGCAAAAACTCTTTGATGCACCTCAGGGTGAGCAGATGACAGTAAAGCAGCAATTGTTGCTGCAAACAATCATTGAAGAGGCAAAAGGAAAAAAGGTTGATTCGCTGTGCAAAAAGCTGCTTGAACCGGCGACAACAACAGGTATGCAGTGGGTGATTCTTGACTGCCTCAAAGCTATCAATAAACCGGTAGCGCTTGATGCGTTGCAGCAGTTCCGGGAGAACAAACTTGCCGGAGAGAACCGGGACGTTATCAATCGGACTGAGGAGGTGATTCTGGCACTTGGAGGTCAATCGCTAACTTCAAAAGCTGAAAAGAGCATCAGCGGAAAACCGGCATCGTTCCGAAATCCCAATGAACAGAATGCGGAGTACATCCTGATACCGGGCGGAAACTACCGGTATTCAGTTACAGACGAAATCGTGGATGTGTCAGATACTTACTTCGCCAAGTATCCGGTAACCAACAAGCTTTACCGCATCTTCATTGCATGGTTGCAGGCAAAAGAGATGCCGGTTTTGTATTCAGCATTCACCACTGAACTGGATGCTATCGCAAATGATAACAGGTGGGGAAAGGATTTTGGTGACCATCTCAATAATGGTAAAGGTGATTTTGCGACACTCTTTCGTTCACGGTATGATGAAGATCGCAAATACGATGGAGAGGATCAGCCGGTGGTTGGGGTCACCTGGTATGCAGCCAGAGCCTATTGCCTTTGGCTGTCTTTGCTTGAAGATGACAAGAGACTTTACTTTCTTCCTGATGAAATGGAGTGGGAATGGGCTGCGGGTGGCAAGCAAGGAACAACGGGACAGGAAGTACGTCGTTATCCGTGGTCGGAAGCGAAGGGTGGGCCCAACTCAACACTTGCGAACTATAATAAAAACATAGGCACAACGACACCGGTTGGGAACTATCCCGACGGGGTGACACCGGAAGGGCTGTATGATATGGCTGGCAACGTCTGGGAGTGGATGGGCAACTGGTATGATAAAGAAAATGAGTGGCCAGTTCAGCGCGGTTCGTCGTATTATAGCAGTAATGCTGATGCCCTGCGCTGCTCCTCCCGGGGCGCCGACGTTCCGTGGGTCAGCCTCAACGACGTGGGTTTTCGAGTGATTCGTTCCAGTCCTTTTTCTTCCTGAAAATCTGGCAATCTGATCTCTGAATCTCTGAAAAAAGAGCCCCGGCATAAGACAAGCTTTCATGGGGGTGCTGGAAATTTTTTTTGCATTTCGCAGGTGCATCGAAAAAATCTGTCTGGCGACTTGCCGAAAAGAATGCAGAATAAAATAGCCCATTTGCCGAAAAGCAGGTAACGGAATTGCCGTTTACGGTTCTGCTATTTCCGCATGGCAATGCTCCTGCTGCATGACCCATTTTCCGAGTGCGATAAGAGCATCACGGCTTGGATACCTGATTTGCCGGAGGTCTGTGGCATTAACCTGTGTGTGACCGTTGAAGCTTCGAAAATGCTCATCGACAGCGCTTGTGTTGAGATACACAGCCAGACCACGTGCCAATGCTTCCGGCAATCCTTTTTTGTTTTCGTGAAAGAGGTTCAGGTGGTTTTCAAAGCCAAGCATGGCTGCATCTCCGAATGCGTCGGGTTCAACCACACTTGCCACGATGCGACGTTTTTCTTCCTTGGACGAAAAGCGTCGAACGACACAGTAAAAGGCATTCTGGTAAAGCCATTTTTCAGTATCAGGGTTTCTCACAATGGCATTCGGTTTTTTCATACCTGCTATAGGCCATCGGCTTTTGATTCCACTGAAATGGCCGGGGTAGAGAAGAGGTACGGTATCGGCTTCAGGCATGGCGCGCAGATGCTCTTTCAGTCGAAAATCGACAACAGGCCCTGTCGATACCTGTATGCCAAGATCACTCAACTGACAAGAAATTGCCGGGGAGAATTTTGTGGAATCGTTCTCTCGTGACGTTGGTACGTGGATAAAGCGCTCCCTGTCATCCGGCCATAGGATGCTCTCAAATGGATATTCTGTTGTCGCAAGATCATTGAACGTGTCGTCAGTTGATGTGGAGACCGTCACTGGCCCAACACGGCCATCACGTTCAAGCCGAATGATAATGTTCTCTTGCAACACGGCGTCATCCCTGAACGCCTGGCTGCGAGAGTCGAAGAGGTGGATGTGGCGGATGGCGGCATAATCAAGCAGAAAGTCACGAAACGGACGATAGTATGGGCCATTGCAGAAACTGCGCGGAATAATTGCTACAATTTGACCTCCCGGGGCGGCCAGGGCTATAGCAAGCGCCACAAAAGCTGAATAGAGATTGACCGTTTCAATGTCAACATCGCGAAGAAGGAGGCGCTCTCTTGAGTAACTCCCGATTTTTTTGTACGGTGGATTTACAATGGCATGGGTAAAGTCGTACTCTCTGAATTGAATTGCATTGACTGCCGCTTCAATAAAATCATTTCCGATTATTTCATAAGAGAAGTGAGGTAAAGCGTTGTACTGTGAAAGGGAGTTTTGAAGTTCTTCATGAATGACGTCGTCAATCTCATAGGCTTTTAACCGGATTGACTGGAAGTTCATATTTCCCTTTGAGCATCGTTCAAGAAATGCGCTTGAGAGCGAACCTATTCCTGCACCGGCATCCAGCAGGCGGCATTCACCACTTGACTCGGGAAAGAGTCCTGCCATGAACGATGCCGTCGTTGCGGGGGTAAGATATTGCCCTAACTGCGATTTCTTTTTTGCATCGGTACGCTTTGATACTTTCAGGCGGTTTTTTTCAGCAACGGTAAACAATGTGTGTCATGCCTCCCGGCAAATGCTTATTTATCAAAATCCGGCGTACAAGGTGAGAACAAATATAACAAAGCTCTGCCGCAATCTGATGAACAATGCTTCTGCCACACATTTTGCCTGACGGTGAACAGTGATTCAATGTCAATCTTGATACAATGGCATAGAGGCACAGGGATTCTTACATCTACTGACCGAGATCCTCTTCCGCCAGCGCCATGATGCGTTCCCGCAGGGCGCGGTGCTGGTGCACGTTATCCGCCCGGTTAGTGCATACCTCAATGATGATGCTGCGGTTGCTGTTGCACGCGGCGCGGTAGACCTCACTGAATTCGCGGTTGGTTTGCGGGGCTGCGTAGTCGAGCCCAAAGGTTTCAGCGGCTGAGCGGATGCTGTAGTTCTGGGGGGTGGCGAAGTGGGTTTCAAAGACGTCGCTGCATTCTGAGACCGGAAGGAAGGAGAATATGGCTCCACCGTTGTTGTTTAAAACGATGATCTGCATGGGCAGGGGGAGTGTGCAGAGCAGCGAGAGGGCGTTGAGGTCGTGCAGGAAGGCGATGTCGCCAATCATCAGTGTTCCCGGCTTCTGGTGACCTGTGGCAAAACCGGCAGCGGTGGAGATGATGCCGTCAATGCCGCTTACGCCACGGTTGATGGCGGTTGGAATGCCGCCTTCATGGCTGCTGCTGGCGTAGTTGTCCATATCCCTGACAGGCATGCTGTTTGAGACAAAAAGCACTTGTTGCTCTGTGACAAGTTCTGAAACCAGTCGGGCAGCGGAGATGTCGGTGATCGGCTTTTCGGGGAGAAGTTCGGTTTGAATCTCTTCGGATGCTCTTTTGAAAAAGCGGTCAATGGTGTTGCTGCCCGGTTTTGGCGGGGTGGCGCGGCACCCTTTCAGCATTCCGGCGGTTTGTGCAATGGATGCTTCAATGCGGCAGGTGACGTTGTGATCAGGCGAAAAGCGGGCTTGTTGTGGCTTGATGACAATATAGTGTTCCGGTTGCCACTCTTGCAGCGCGGTTGACGGGTGTTTTGCAATGACGTTGCCGCCAAAGTGCAAAACAAGATCACACTGTAAGGATTTTCGGAATTCAGGTGTCTGGAGCAGGAGCTGCCAGGGTTGGACAGGTGCAACCATTCGCAGGCCGGATGAAAAATCCGCATAGAGCGGAATGTTCAGCTCGCTCGACAGTTCACTGACCGCCAGAGCATCTGCCCTGCTTGTCATACTGCCGGCAATGATCATCGGCCGCTCTGCCGCTGCGAGCAGTTGGCGCAGCATGGTGATGGTGTCGCTGTCGGGCTGTTTTTCGGGGACTATCGAGCTGTTGAATGGCCTGGAATGTTCGAGCCACTCATGGAGGGGAGCGAGCCAGGGATCGTTGAGATCTGGAGCTGATGGTTCAAAAGGCTCCCGGAAGGGCTGGTTCAGATGGACCGGCCCTGCGGACGAACCAAGGGTTTTTGCTACGGCGTAGGCGAGCGTTGAGAGCAGCGCCTTCAGGGGAGTATCTGTTGATGGTACGGGGAGCTGCATCTGCCATCGGGTATAGCCGCCGAAGATGTTCTCCTGACGGATGGTCTGGTTTGCGCCGCATTCAAGCAGTTCGAAGGGGCGGTCGGCGGAAAGCACAAGCATCGGCTGAAAGTCCATTGATGCCTCAACCACGGCCGGGAAGTAGTTGGCGACAGCAGTGCCGGAGGTGCAGACGAGCACGGCAGGCAGGGCGGTTGCCCGGCTGTAACCGAGCGCAAAAAAGGCGGCGGAGCGTTCGTCGGCAAACATTTTCCATCGCGCTTTCGGGTTTCTTGCAATGGCGATGGTGAGGGGGGCCGAGCGTGAGCCGGGCGAAATGCAGAAAAAACCTGCACCCTGACGGATCAGTTCTTCAATGATGATCTGGCTCCACAGCGTGGATATCTGGCGGTTGTTCATGCTTCCTGCCGGGTTATGGCCAGCATCTCTCCGATTTTCTGGTCAACCTCTTCCCATTCAGCAAACGGGTTTGACCCTTTGACCAGACCGGCGCCGGAGTAGAGGGTGGCGAAACGGCCATTGACAAGGGCAGAACGGATGGCGACGGCAAATTCGGCGGCATCACGGCTTACCCAGCCGACAGGTGCCGCATACCAGCCTCGGCTGAAGGGTTCCAGTTCCATGATATGCTGCATGGCCGGAGCCTTGGGCACTCCACCAACCGCAGGAGTGGGGTGGAGGAGTTGCAAAACGGCGCTGTCGTGCTCGAATTCAGCTTTCAGCTCAGCGCTGCAGCGCGTGTAGAGGTGTGCAAGGCGATTGAGCTGAAGCACCTGCACCTCTTTATCCATATCTATGGTGCTGCATATCTTGAGCAGCTCCAGGGAGATCATCTCCTTGACGAAGTTGTGTTCGCGGATATCTTTTTCTGAATTCAAAAGCACTTCTGAGGCGTGATGGTCACAGCCGTTGATGGACTCCTTTGAACAGGTTCCAGCCAGTGCTTCAGTGAGCAGCATTCTGCCATCCCGGCGGTAGAGCCGTTCGGGCGTAAAGCTGAAAAAGGCATGGTTTTCGGCGGGTTCAAAGTAGAACCGGTAGATGCTGTTCTGTGAAGATGGGTAGAGCAACAGAAACAGGAGCGGTGAAAAGCTGCGGCTGAATTCGAGCGTGGTCTGGCGCGCAAGCATAATCTTTTCCATTTCGCCTGACTCAAAGGTGAGCAGTGCTTTTTGGCACCGTTCCGTCCACTCTTTCTCATCCGGGTTGTAGGAGATGTTTTGCAGTTCAGGCAGTTTCAGTGCTGAGCAATCTGTGTCGCATACAAGGCCATCGAGCGCCTCGGTGATTGCGCTGATTTTTGCCGCTATCTCGTCGTCAACTTCCAGCCAGAGGTGGCATGAGAGGGTGTATGCGCCACCCTCAAAAGTTAACTGGATAAGTGGAAGAATAAAGGAGAATGAGGAAAATTCCTGCCAGATCGGCTCCTGTTTTTCCTCGTTGTTGAAACAGAAACCACCGAAATAGCGCGCATCGGGGTTTTTGGCCGCGATGCATCGCTCGAATTGCTCGAAGCTGGCCGTATTGCTGCCCGATTCGTTCAACACAATGGTGTCGGCAACTCCGATACCTGCTACGGAAAAGTTCTGCTCCCGGTTCATCCAGTAGAGTCGTGGATAGACCGGCTGACGGCAAAGCCATTCGGGGAGTTCTGTCGGTTGAAGAGGCTGACGGAATGTTACAAGCTGTGCATAGCCGTGGTGAAGGGGTTGTGTGCGCCCGTCACGATAGAGCTGTAATGCTGCAGCAAGGCTTGACACTGCCTTTTCTATGGATAAAGGTTTCTCCGAAGGGTTAATCACCGGGCCTCATTTTTGAGATGTTTCTGCAGAGAGAGGGCAAGATAGTTGTTTTTCACAAGAAGCCATTTATAAATTACCTCTGCTTCGGCCCTTCGTCCTGTTCGGACATAGCAGACCGCAAGGTTGTAATGGGCATCGGTAAATGAGTCGCTGTTTTCTATCGCATCACTGTAGGATTTGGATGCCTTGTCGAACTGCCCGAGCTGCATTTGGGCATTACCGAGATCGTAAAGCCGCAGTGAGTCTTTTGGAGATCGTTCAAGGTGCTGCTGAAAATATTTCTCGGCTTCGCTGAAGTTTTTCTGGTTGAAAGCGACGGCACCCAGCGCGTGGAAGGCTTCGTCGAGTTTCGAATTTATGGCCAGGGCGCTTTTGTATGCTGCCGAGGCCTCGCTGTAGCGCCGGGCGCGTGCATAAGCATTTCCGAGAAGCATATAGCCGCTGGCATTCTGAGGACTTTTCCAGACCTGCTGCTGCAGGCTGTTGATATCATTCTCTGTGCGGTTGCATGAGGTGAACGTGGTCATTCCTGCCAGGAGAATGAGCACAAAAAGGCGTTTTCTGCCTGCTCTTGTGTGTGGGCGTGATGGATTCATAGTGCTTCAATATAACGACTACGGGAATGATCTGCCAATCCTGATTTGACGGAAATATTTTAATATTGCCGGTAGTGTACGTAACTTCTTGCTCAATGAGTGCTTTTGCAGGATAGAGTTGTTCTTTCGTCAGGTGATTTATAAAATTATTGATCAAGAACCATGAAAAATGAACTACAGGTAAGCGGGATGCGTTGTGGCGGTTGTGAACTGCTTGTCAAGGAGGCTCTTGAAGAGGTTGAGGGGATCAGCGAGGCGGATGCTTCTCATCTCAAGGGTACCGTTGTTGTCGACTATGAACCCGAAAGAGTCAGCATTGCATTCATTGCATCGGTTATTGAAGAGCAGGGTTTCAAGGTGCAAGCCTGAGGATCTCTGGTTTTTTTTGTACAACAAAAGGGTGGAAAGTGACATGGCAATAGAAAAAACAGAGCGCCTCGCAGTGCTGATTGATGCGGATAATACACAGGCGACAATCATTGAAGGTCTTCTTGCGGAGGTCGCAAAGTACGGAACATCGAGCGTAAAAAGGATCTATGGCGACTGGACTTCGACAGCTCTCAGAAGCTGGAAGGAGGTGCTGCTGGAGTATTCCATTCAACCTATCCAGCAGTTCGGCTATACCAAAGGAAAAAATGCTACCGACAGCGCCATGATTATTGATGCCATGGATCTGCTCTATACCGGGAAGTTTCACGGTTTCTGTATTGTCTCCAGTGACAGTGATTTTACGAAACTGGCTTCAAGGATAAGGGAGTCCGGGCTTTTTGTTTACGGGTTTGGAGAGAAAAAGACCCCGGCTGCATTTGTCTCTGCCTGCGACAAATTCATTTATATCGAGGTGTTGCGGGCAAAAATCAATGAAAACGAATCGATTGCAAAAAAGTCGATGGTAGAGCTCAAGCGTGACACCCGTCTGGTGCGTTTATTAAGGAATGCCGTTGAGGCATCATCGGACGAAAGCGGCTGGGCGCATCTTGCTACGACCGGTAGCAATATTGCAAAACAGTCGCCGGAGTTTGATCCTCGCAACTACGGCTATATCAGGCTTGGAGAGCTGCTGGCTGCTACAAAACTTTTTGATATTGAGGAGCGTATCATCGGCGAAGGACAATCAAAGACAATTTATGTGCGTGATAAACGCAAAAAAGGCTGATTTTTATCATTAAACTCAGGGAGTATCATCTTATGAAATCACTCAGGGCCATTCTGCTGTTTTTCTTCATTTTTGCAGCGCTGCCCTTCAGGGGTGCCGTCGCGGTTGATCTTGCCGGTTCCAAAGATAATCCATTGTTGAGGCGCTTTGCCGGTTCTGAAATTGTTGGCTACCAGGTTAAGCGTTTTGATGCCTATGAGTTGCAGAGCTCTACCTTCAGCCGCTATAACCTTGAGTCAAAAAAACGGGAGTATGTGAAGCCGCCTCTGAAGCCGGAAGGTCGATTAACACGGATATGGTATGAGATGGCCGGGGATACCGGCTCTCTTGAGGTGTTCAGGAACTATCTCAATGAGCTGACGTCCAGAGGGTTTGTTATTCTTTATGATTCCAAAAAAGATCCTGCGGCCATCAGATGGAGTAATTACCTTGCTCCATTTGGCAGTATGGATATTCAGACCAACCGCAGCAACTATGTTTTTTATGCGGCTGAAAAGACCGGTATCTGTGTTCTCAGCGCCAAAAAGAGTCGGCCTGAGGGGGATGTTTATGTGCATCTGACTGTTGTGGAATGGGGCAAAAGTGATGCGGTCTTCAAGGCAAGGCGCGGAGCCTACGCTGCACTTGATATCATTGAGATGCAGCCGATGGTGCAGAAAATGGTTACGGTCTCTGCCGATGAAATGGCGCAGTCGATCAATGCTGTCGGCAAGGTCTCTCTTTACGGAATATATTTTGATCCCAACAAATCGGAGATCAAGCCAGCCTCTCGTCCTGCGATTCAGGAAATTGCAACGCTCCTGAAAAAACAGCCGGCATTGAAGCTGCACGTTGTGGGTCACACCGACAACATTGGAGGATATGAGGCTAACACGGTGCTTTCAAAACGGAGAGCCGAGGCTGTTGTTGGTACTCTCGTCAAGGAGTTTGGTGTTTCGGCACTTCGCCTTACGGCAAACGGTGCCGCCTATCTTGCTCCGGTTGCTTCGAACAGCACGGAAGCCGGGCGCGCCAAAAACCGTCGAGTTGAACTGGTGCCGAGATAAACGTTCAAGGGGGGAAAATAAAAAAGGGAGTGCCAGGCACTCCCTTTTTTTCTCTTTTCTGCGGAGCTGACGGGGTTCGAACCCGCGACCTCCTGCGTGACAGGCAGGCGCTCTAACCAAACTGAGCTACAGCTCCATTAAGAAGCTGTAAATGTAGGAAGTTATGTTGTAACATCCAAAAACTATTTTTCGTTTATTTCTGTTTATATTGAACGACGGAAAAGAAGAGAGTTCTTACGTGCAACTTTTTTTATTAACGGTATTCAACCCTCAAGACAGTGACCATCATGCCCGTTACAGATTCCAGAAATTCTCTCACAATTACTGATAACCGTACCGGAAAAGCCTATGATCTTCCGCTTGAAAACGGTTGCATCAATACAATGGATCTTCGCCAGATCAAGGTTTCAGATGAAGATTTCGGAGTGTTGGGCTATGACCCTGGCTTTTTGAACACAGCCTCTTGTAAAAGCCGTATTACCTACATTGATGGAGACAAGGGGATTTTGCGTTATCGCGGCTATCCTATTGAGCAACTCGCAGAAAAGAGCTCTTTTCTTGAAACAGGATATCTTCTTATCAAGGGTGAGTTGCCCGATCAGGAGCGTCTTGCGGAATGGGCCAATAACATCCGTCATCATACCATGACCCATTCAAATATTGTCAAGTTTATGGATGGCTTCCGTTATGATGCACACCCGATGGGCATTCTGGTTGGTACGGTCGGAGCGCTTTCGACTTTTTACCGTGACGCGAAGGATATTTGCAATGAAGAGTCGCGCAAACTTCAGGTACGTCGCCTTATCGGTAAAATCCCGACGCTTGCCGCCATGAGTTTTCGTCACAGTCTTGGATACCCCTATGTTCTCCCCGATAATGAACTGAGCTATACGGCCAATTTTCTCTCCATGATGTTCAAGATGACCGAGCATCACTACCAGCCCAATCCGGTGCTTGAACATGCCCTTGATGTACTTTTTATTCTTCATGCCGACCATGAACAGAACTGTTCAACCAATGCCGTCCGTGCTGTAGGCAGCTCCGGTGTTGATCCCTATACGGCTGTGGCCGCTGGTTGTGCTGCACTCTACGGGCCCCTGCACGGTGGAGCCAATGAGGCGGTCATTCACATGCTGCTGAAAATCGGTTCGATCGACAATATCCCCGCTTTCATTAAATCGGTCAAGGATGGTGAGGGACGATTGATGGGCTTTGGCCACAGGGTTTATAAAAATTATGATCCAAGGGCAAAAATCATCAAGGATATTGCCTTCCAGGTTTTTGAGGAGACCGGGCGCAGTCCGCTGCTCGATATTGCGCTTGAGCTTGAGCGCATTGCCCTTGAGGACGAATATTTTATTAACCGGAAGCTCTATCCCAACGTGGACTTTTATTCCGGCCTGATTTACCAGGCGATGGGCTTTCCGATGGATATGTTTCCTGTGCTTTTTGCTATCGGTCGTATTCCCGGATGGCTTGCGCAGTGGACTGAGCATGTCAAGGATGGGGAGCAGAAAATTGCAAGACCAAGGCAGATTTATCTTGGTGAAGAGGAGAGAACTTTTGTGCCGATTGAGCAGCGTCCGAAAAACCGCAATGATGAGCAGGGCGCAGGTGCCTGCATGTTGTAGCGGAAAGCTCCGGCATGTTTTTTTTCTGAGATTGTTGACTACACTGTTTTTATAATTTTACGAAGCTATTTTTATGTCGGTTACCACCAAAGATGTTGCCTATATCGCCGAATTGGCCAAGCTGCGTTTCAGCGAAGAAGAGATGGTGACGATGACCAGCGAGCTTAACAATATTCTGCACTATGTTGAAAAGCTTAATGAAGTTGATACCGAAGGCGTTATGCCCCTCAGCAGCATTCATGACGCAACGAATGTGCTGCGTGAGGATGTTGAGCTTCAGCCGCTTTCCTCATCGGAGGTACTGTTGAATGCTCCTGACAGGCAGGACCGCTTTTTCAAGGTGCCGAAAGTGATCGGGTAGTTTTTCGGTGATTGAACTTCGCGAAAAAAATGGCAGTGCTGTTTTTGTTGTCAAGGCGCAGCCCCGATCATCAAAAAGTCGGGTTTGCGGCCTTTACAACGGCGGCTTGAAGGTAAGCCTGAAAGCAGCGCCTGTTGATGATGCGGCAAACAAAGAGTGCTGTGAACTCTTTGCAAAGCTCTTCCACATTCCTCCGTCTCGCGTGCATATCTTGACAGGCCAGAGTTCCCGGACAAAAACCGTGATGGTTGAGGGAATCAGCTCCGCGGCCGCGGCCCTCATTTTTGAACCCTTCGTTTGAAACTTCCGTACGCCCATGAAAGCAGTCATTCTTATACCCGCACGGCTTGATTCGAGCCGCCTTGAGCGCAAAATGCTGGCCGATCTGGAAGGGGAACCGCTGATTGTGCGCACCTGGCGACAGGCACTCAAATCACGTCTGGCCGAGAGGGTTGTGGTGGCTACCGACAGCCGTGAGATTGCCGCCGTTCTTGACTCTTATGGAGCAGAGGTTGCCATGACCTCTCCAGCGGCAAGCTGCGGTACCGAGCGGATTGCTGAAGCAGCCCGACATATTGATGCGGATGTTTTTCTCAATCTGCAAGGTGATGAGCCCCTGATCAGCCCTGAAAATATTGATCTTGCCCTTGAGCCCTTCTTGTCCGGCAATCCTCCTGATTGCTCAACCCTCGTTTTGCCGCTGCGACCGGATGAGCGGGAGCAGATTGAGGACCTTCATCAGGTGAAGGTGGTTCTGGACTCAAATGGTTTTGCCCTCTATTTTTCGCGCAGTCCGATTCCGTTTCAGCGCAACAAGCTCTCCTCAACCACCTTTTATCGTCATATCGGGCTCTATGCGTTCAGGGCCGAAGTGCTTCAGAAATTTGCCGCCCTGCCTCCCTCCATGCTTGAAGAGGCAGAATCACTTGAGCAGCTCCGGCTTCTTGAGAACGGTTTTCGCATACAGTGCGTCACAACGCTCATCGATAACCCTGGAGTGAATACGCTGGAAGATCTTGAGCTGGTACGCAGCATTATCAGGGCTGCTTCACGGGGCTGATAACGGCAGGAAGCACTCCGTTATGAAAGAGAAGCTCCACGCTGTCGGAGGCTTTCAGTTTCTGCGAGCCAGTCATGTATTTTCCCTCTTTTTTGACCAGCACATATCCCCGTTCAAGTGTTTTTCGGTAGTCGAGCATGCTCAATTGCTGTTTGACTGAGGCGTAGTGCTCCACCCGCTGGTCGAAGAGGGTGGTGATGCTTCGACGCATTTGTGCGGCGAGAGTGTTGAGCCGCTCATGAAACTGTTCCATCTGCAGTTGCGGACGGTTGAAGGCGTAACTGCTGCAAATAGAATAGACGTGACGCTCTGCCCCCTCAAGCTTTGCCTGCAGCAACCGATCCTGCCGCGACTGGAGCGTGCCGATATGACGGAGCAGCTCCTGACAGTCCGGCACGGCAAGTTCAGCCGCAATGGAGGGCGTTCCCGCCCGCAGGTCAGCCACCATGTCGGCAATGGTGAGATCGGTTTCGTGACCGATGGCGCTGATGACCGGTATCCCGGAGTGATAGAGGGCATTGGCCACAACCTCTCCGTTGAATGCCTGCAGATCTTCCAGTGACCCTCCTCCCCGGGCGATGATAATCACATCAGGCCGGTGCTGCCTCTTTTTTGCGGTGTTAAACCAGGCGATACCGGCGGCAACCTCTTCAGCGGCACTGGTCCCCTGCACCTTGACCGGATAGAGAAGGAGCCGTGCAGCGGGGAAACGTCGTTCCAGCACCTTGCTCATATCCTCAATCACGGCACCGGTGGAAGAGGTGATGAGGCCGATGGTTTCCGGGATTGCAGGGATTGGCCTTTTGCGCTCAGTGCTGAAGTAGCCCGCCTTGGCAAGTTTCTGCAGGAGCTCGGCAAAAGCCTGCTGAAGCGCTCCCTGCCCGGCCTCAGTGACCGACGTGCAGATCAGTTGATAGCGGCCTGACGGGGGATAGACCTCAAGACGCCCTTCAGCGACAACATCCATGCCATCCTTCAGCGCAACGGCCAGACGGCTGGCTGTGGTTTTCCACACAACCGCCGGGATCTGGGCTCCCTCATCTTTCAGTGTCAGATAGATGTGACCCGAACCGTGCCGCTTGCAATTTGATATCTCTCCCCTGATTCTGATTTGTGTAAAAGAAGTCTCAAGCTTTGTTTTGATCTGCTGCGTCAGTTCACTGACTGAAAGAATCTCTTGGCTCATAAAAAGTGGGGAAGTCGGGTTGAACATTTGGCACTCTTGCAGAGTATAGAATAAATCCCGTTTGAAAAAAACAGCATCAATCTTGAAGCCTCTCTTCTTAGGGATCAAGCTGGCTGAAACGCTCCCGGAGAAGGGGTTTTGAGGGGGGAAGTGTTATATTCGGTTTTTATTAACCGTGTGTGGCGAAGGCCCGATCGGAAGGGGACGTTATGGTAGATCGTGATTGTATAGAAGGGCTTGCAGGGCTGCTTGACGTTGAGCGGCAGGAGGCGGAGCAGCTTCTCATCCGATTTTCCTCTGCTATGGCGGCCGAGCTTCTTGCGGTGCGTAAACTTTCGCTCAAGGGTCTTGGATCGTTTACGGTGACGCATTTCCCTGCAGCAAAAAAGAGCAGTGCTTCAACCGTTGTCTATACTCCTCCAGGTAATCGCCTTCTCTTCACCAGTCGGCTTACAGGCGCTGATGATACCATTCGTCTGGCGGTTTCGCGGCTTTCCATGATCACTGAAGATGCCGAACGATTTGGCGGGGCTCTTGCCGCCCTCTTCATGCGTGCGGTTCAGCAGCAGAGAGAGATCCGCCTGAACGGGATAGGCCGCTTTGCTCTTGAACAGGGAGCCTGGATTTTTTTCCCTGAACGCTCTCTCGAAGAGCTTCTGAACAGGGAGTATCATGATTTGCAGGAGGTTGTTCTGCCCCCGCGTGAGCACATGCAAGACAAGGGAGCGCAGAGAACGCTTCGTTACAAGGTGCCGCTTGCACTTTTGAGTGTTGTCGCCTTGCTGCTTGCCCTTTTCTATGGCTTTGAACCGATACCACTCTTTTCCGATACAGCCGTGCCGAAACCAGCCAGCATCGTCAAGGCTGCTGTTCATGCAGAGAGTGCTGCTGCAGTGGTTCACAGCGAGAGCGTCACGGTCAGCCAGACTGTTACTCCGCCAAGGGCAGAGGCAAACGGCTCGCTTGTTCTTGCTCCTGGCAGTTATACCATTGTGCTCGTTACCCTCAGCAAGGCGGAGGGTGTTCAGAAAGAGTTGGCTCGTCTGCGTTCAGAAGGGGTGAAGGCTTTCGCTTGGCCGGCAGAGGAAAAGGGAATCAAATACTACAGGCTCATTACGGGCAGTTTTTCAAGTCGTCAGGCAGCCAGAGAGCGTATCGTGCGAATGGCAGAAAAAACGGCTGACGGCGCCTATATCCAACATGTTATCAAGAGGGTTGTGCTTCATGGAGAAAAAGGGCTGTAACGCGTTGCATCCCCAGTCGATGTGTCCGGCATTCGGCGGGCTGCGGGTGCTGACAAGAATTGATGGTGTGCAGGTTTGCCTGGTGGCCGATCAGGGTTGCCTTTATGGTCTTACCTTTGTATCGCATTTTTATGCCGCACGTAAATCGATCATTTCACCTGAGCTGATGAATGTGCAGATTTCAGGCGGAACCATGATTGACGATGTGCGCCGCACGATAGAGGAGATTGCCCGTGACCCGGCGGTGCGTTTTATTCCTGTGGTCAGCACCTGTGTGGCTGAAACTGCCGGAATTGCCGAGGAACTGCTGCCTCGCAAGGCTGGCAATGCGGAGGTGTTGCTGGTGCGCCTGCCTGCTTTCCAGATCAGGACGCACCCGGAGGCGAAAGATGTGGCCGTGGCGACGCTGCTGAAGCGATTTGGCCGCTTTGATGGCCCGAAAAAAGTGAAATCACTCGTTGTACTGGGTGAGATATTTCCGGTTGATGCCATGACCATCGGAGCGGTTCTCCAGAAAATCGGTGTTGAGTCGGTCATAACGCTGCCCGGTACGGCACTTGAAGACTATATCGAAGCTGGTCAGGCAGAAGCCTGTGCGGTGCTTCACCCCTTTTATGAGAGAACGGTTGCGTTGCTCGAAGAGAAGGGGGTAAAGATTGTGAAGGGTAACCCGATAGGAGCGAACGCAACTGCGCAATGGATAATTCGTATCGGAGAGGCTCTCGGGCTTGATCCCTTAACGGTTCAGACTGTTGCCGAAGAGGAGGCAGAGAAGACTCGCGCGGTGCTTTCACAGTTCAACCAGTTGCAGGGAAAGGTGATTGTTGCCGGCTACGAAGGCAATG
This sequence comes from uncultured Chlorobiaceae bacterium, assembly GCA_903939765.1. Lineage (GTDB taxonomy): Bacteria > Bacteroidota > Chlorobiia > Chlorobiales > Chlorobiaceae > Chlorobium. The sequence goes on from CAJAIK010000096.1 coordinate 73,451, forward strand.
AACTGCCGCTGGTTCGTCTCCTGCTTGAGGCTGGTCTGGAGGTGCCTTATGCCTCTACCTCCATTGCAAGAATGCCGCTCGGAGAGGAGGAGCACAAGGTGCTGACCATGCTCGGCACCGAGATTCGTTATCGCAAATATCTTGAAGAGGATATGCAGGCGGTGGTTGATTATGAACCGGATCTTGTGATCGGCACCACCTCGCTCGACAGTTTTGCCAAGGAGCGTGGAATCCCGGCCATCTATTACACCAACAATATCTCCTCACGTCCGCTCTTTTTTGCAGCCGGGGCAGCAACCGTGCTCGGCATGATCAGCGGCCTGCTTGGCAAAAAAGAGGTGTTCCGCAAGATGAAGGACTATTTTGCATGATCTCCTTTATTGTGGCTGTTCACTTTACCCTTGCGCGTACGAGGTCAGGCTTGCGAAAGGGGGCGTTACCGCAAGGCCGAGACTCTTTCACACTCGGTGAGCGAAGCCAATAGCACCCGCTCTGCCGCCTTCGGCGGATTCGTCCCTGTTACTTCTTTGCAGATTTGCAATGTTATAGGGCAATAGGTAAAAGGAGCCGCTGCATATCAATATTTTCCCTTGTTATGTGTATACAAATCGTGTAGATTGTAAATGATGTTTGAATGGGATGAAGACAAGCGGTTACTGAACCTTGAAAAGCATGGGCTTGATTTTATAGATGCGCAACTGCTTTTTGATGGACGGAAAACTATCACCGCTCCATCGGATTACCCCGTTGAAGCGCGATTTCTCACAATAGCCATCTTCGACGGGAAGTTTCATACCGTCGTATGGACATGGCGAGAAGAGACTTGAAGAATAATATCATTCAGGAGGGCACGGTATGGCGAGGAAAGAGCGTATCGTCAAGTACACGGATAAGGAATTACGCGCAATGCAGGAGCGCGGCGAAAGCAAAAGTAACTGGGCGCAAGCTGCCGCTATGACGGATGCGGAGATTGAAGCTGCTATTGCTTCAGATCCTGACGAAGCGTGTATGGTGGTTGATTGGTCGAAAGCCTCGGTAGAATTGCCGAAGCCCAAGGCCGTTCTCAACATGCGCGTTGATTATGATGTCATGGAATTTTTCCGCAATCAGGGAAAGGGCTATCAGACAAAGATCAACGCCGTCTTGCGCTCTTATGTCGATCAACGAATGCAACACGAAAGGCGATAAAAACAGATAACAAGAAAGCACGATTTCTTTAAGAAAAGAAAGTTGCTGTTAATTCAGTCTTTAAACAAATAGCACAAGGGAACCATGCTCACCCTTGCGAACGTGGGCGCATAGTTGCTTGGCCTGATTGAACGTCAATTCAGATGGGAGCAACATAGCCTTTTTCCATTGCTACTGCCCTGATAGCGTTCGTCTGTGGATCGCAACGGTCGGGACACATCCTCCGCTACATGTCCGTCTTGACACGGTTGATGCCAGGTCAAATTTCCCCGCTTAAGTGGCGAAAAAATACCGCCAATAAAAATACAGCAAGCCGGGGGTTACCCGGCTTGCTGCTAATCTGAAGCTCGTTATCGTCAGAGCCTATACCTCCATGATCTCTTTCTCTTTATGCGTGATCAGGTCGGTAAGCTGTTTTTCAAATTTGTGGAGCATCTCGTCGGCATCCTTTTTGCCCTTGTTCTTGTCGTCTTCGCTGATCACTCTTGATTTTTCAAGCTTTTCAATCTCCTGAATCATGTCGCGGCGAAGGTTGCGAAGGGATACTTTTGAGTCCTCTCCAAATTTTTTGGTGAGTTTGACAAACTCTTTGCGGCGCTCTTCGGTGAGCGGAGGGATGCTGACGCGGATGTTCTGGCCGTCGGCAGCAGGGTTGAGCCCAAGGTTGGCGTCGCGGATAGCCCTTTCGGTAGCCGATACCATCGATTTGTCCCAGACCTGGACAATCAGCGTGTGAACATCAAGCACACTGATATTGCCGACCTGTTTCAGTGGCATCTGCTGACCATAAGCCTCTACCTTGACACGGTCGAGTAATGTTGTTGTCGCCTTTCCTGTCCTGATCGAAGCAATTTCGTGCTGAAACGCCTCGATGGTTTTTTTCATCTTTGGCTCAGTTTTCTGATAAACCTCTCTGACACTCATAGCCGTTCTGATAGGTTAATGATCAGGCGTTAGCCTGTGCTGCTGTTGATTTTGCAAAGCGCTTGTTGAAGCGTTCGACGCGTCCGGCGGTATCGACAAGGGTCTGCTTTCCGGTATAGAAGGGGTGGCAGTTGTTGCAGATATCAACCTTGATGGTTGCACGGGTTGAACGGGTGACGAAGGCGTTGCCGCAGTTTGCGCAGTTGACGGTGACTTCGGTATACTTGGGATGAATATCTTGTTTCATGACTTTCGTTGACTTTGTCGTACAATAAATGATATGGACTGACGGTAAAATAGTAAAGGCGGAAATATACAAGAATTTCAATCGAGTTACAACCATTAAGATGATCGGTACCACCGCAATCACCTGGCTGAAAGGAGTCGGCACAAAAAAGGCATTAATCCTGCAGGAGGCCGGTATTCTTACCCTTGATGACCTGTTTGATTATTTTCCGCGTCGTTATCTCGACCGGCGTGCCATGAAGAGCATCGCAGCACTTGCGGATGGTGAAACCGTGACGGTTGTCGGTACGGTTATAAAGACACAACTTGACGGGGATAGTCCGGGTCGGGCGCGTTTCAAGGCGTGGCTTGGTGATGCCACCGGTGTGCTTGAACTGACCTGGTTCCGGGGTGTCCGCTATTTTTCCCGCAGCGTTGTGCAGGGTGAGTCGCTGGCTGTTCACGGAAAGGTGAGCTATTTTGGCCATCATGCCCAGATGCAGCACCCCGATTACGACCGTCTCAGCCCTGACCTCATGGAATCGCGCAACGGGGAGTGCAGCGATTTGGAGCTCTATAACACAGGCAAGATTATTCCTCTCTACCCCACAAGCGATGCTATGAAGCAGGCGGGTCTCGGTTCAAAGCCCTTTCGCACCCTTGTTGCCCGTGCTTTTGAGGCCTCTACTCCGGGCAAGGAGGAGAATCTCACCCCCTCCATGATTACGGGCAATGCTCTGATGCCGCTTGCGGAAGCTTATCGTGAAATTCATTTCCCCTCTTCGCATGAGCAGCTTGCAAGGGCCCGTTACCGGATGAAGTGGACTGAGCTTTTTTATGCCCAGCTTCTCTTTGCGCTGCGCCATAGTGCAATCAGGCGGAACCGGGCGGCTGCAAAGTTTACCCATTCAGGGGAGGTGACCCAAAAGCTTCATGCGAGCTTGCCCTACACGTTGACTGAGGGGCAGAAAAATGCCATCCGTGAAATCTATCGTGACCTCAGAAGCGGCAGTCCGATGAACCGCCTTTTGCAGGGCGATGTGGGTTCGGGCAAAACCATTGTAGCTATGTTTGCGATGGCTCTTGCGGTCGATAACGGCTTGCAGTCGGCCTTCATGGCTCCTACTGAAATTCTTGCAGTGCAGCACTATCTGGTGATGAAGCGTTTTTTCAATCCGCTTGGTGTCGAGGTTGGTATGGTGACGGGGAAACAGGGAAAAAAAGAGCGTCAGGCGGTGCTTGCGGCACTCAGTTCGGGAGAGCTGCATATTGCGGTCGGTACCCATGCCATGATTGAGCCGGGGGTGAGCTATGCCAGCCTTGGCCTTGTGATTATTGATGAGCAGCACCGCTTCGGGGTGTTGCAGCGCAAGGCATTGCAGGAGAAGGCGATACACCCTCATGTGTTGCTGATGACGGCGACACCGATACCGAGAACCCTCACCATGGGGGTTTTCGGTGATCTTGATGTTTCAGTGATCCGCCAAAAGCCTGCCGGGCGCCTCGCAATCAAAACGATTGTCATTTCTGAAGCAGAGAGGCTGAAGGTTTACGGTTTTCTTCGTAAAGAGATTGCAGAAGGAAGACAGGGTTATATTGTCTATCCTCTTGTTGAGGAGTCGGAAAAAATGGATCTGAAGGCGGCGGTGGAGAGTTATCAGGAGCTTTCACTCTCTCTGTTTGCTGATCTGCGCCTTGGATTGATTCATGGCCAACTGACGCCGGATGAGAAGGAGAGGGTGATGGAGCAGTTCCGGTGCCGCGAAATTGATCTGCTGGCAGGCACGACGGTGATTGAGGTTGGCGTTGACGTACCGAATGCGACGGTCATGCTGATTGAGCACGCCGAACGCTTTGGTCTGGCCCAACTGCATCAGCTCAGGGGGCGGGTTGGCCGGGGAGAGCACCGGTCTACCTGTTTTCTGCTTCATGCAAAAATGACGGCTGAGGCGCGCGAAAGGCTTTCGGCGATGGAGTCAACAACGGATGGTTTCCTTATCTCTGAAATTGATGCGAAAATAAGAGGAGCGGGAAATATTCTTGGAAAAGAGCAGTCTGGAACATTGAGTGGATTACGGGTTGCCGATCTGAACAAGGATTTTGATATCATGCAGTCGGCCCGCGTTGCGGCATTTCAGCTTGTCGAAGAGGATTGCCAGTTGCGGGGTGCAGGGCATAGTATGATACGGGAGTGTTATCTGCATCATTATCATGACCGGTTCGCTTTGGCCGATATCGGGTAGTTTTTTTATCAAGAAGGGGAGCGTGCAGTGTGAAGATGGAGCGTAAAGAAGAGGCTGGAGAGGTGATGGGAGGGATGGTTGTTGAAGTCACCGGCTCAACATATATGGTTATTACCGATGGGGGCAAGGTGTTCAGGTGCAGGACATTCCCCGGAACGAAGACGGAGAATGATTTTTCCTCTCTCGTTGCTGTTGGTGACCGGGTGGTGCTGAAGAAGACTGAAACGGGTACGGAATTTCTGGAAGCGGTCATTACCCTTGTGGAGCGTCGCAGGAGCGCCCTGACACGAAAAAGGGATCTTCGCCGCAACCGCAGCAAGGAGAAGGTACAGGTGATTGCGGCCAATATTGATCAACTGATTGTTGTTGTCTCTGCTTTTGATCCTCCTCTCAGTACCCGCCTTATCGATCGGTACCTGGTCTTTGCTGAATCCGAACAGTTGAAGACGGTTATTTTGGTTAACAAGATGGATCTCGAAGAGTCAACGGAGACCAAAGAGCTGATGGAGCCCTATCGCATCCTTGGTTACCGGATTCTCTATACGAGCGCCGAAGAGAAAAGTGGAATGAAAGCTCTTCGCAAGGTTCTTGCCGGCAAGCTCTCTGCTTTAAGTGGTCATTCGGGAGTGGGTAAGTCAACCCTGATCAATCAACTTTTCGGAGAGGAGTTGCTTCGAACCGGTGAAACTAATGAGAAGACCGGAAAAGGGCTTCACACGACAAGCAGTGCTATCATGCTCGCCCTTCCTCATGGCGGCTATATCATCGATACGCCGGGGATAAGGGAGTTCAATCTCTCAGGGATCACGCGCGAAAATCTGCGTTTCTATTTCAAGGAGTTTCTTCTCTATATGCCGGATTGCGCATACTCTTCATGTACGCATACGGTTGAACCGGAGTGCGGCATTCTGAAGGCTGTTGAGTCGGGGTGTATTGATCCTGAGCGTTATGAGAGTTATCTTGCGATCTATGAAAGTATTGACCGCGACAGTTGACTTCTGTCCCTTTTTTGAGTGTCCAGCATTTGCCATCCTGAACCGTTCTGACCAATGATTCTTACCATCAATCCAGCGAATGAAGAGGTGATTGCCGAATATCAGACCATGAAATCCGGCGAGATTGAAGCTCTTTTAGGCTCTTCCCATCAGGATTTCCTTTCATGGAGCGTGGTGCCACTGTTTGAGCGCACTGCCTTGATGAGGCGCATGGCGCAGCTCCTTCGCGATCAGAAGGAGCGCCATGCGGCACTGATAAGCCGTGAAATGGGCAAACCTCTTGCGCAGGCGGTGGCGGAGGTGGTCAAGTGCTCCTGGGTCTGTGATTTTTATGCTCAGCAGGCGCCGCTCTTTTTAAAGCCGGAAGAGTGCGACCTCGACGGTGGGGCAAGGGGAGTTGTGAGCTGTGAGCCGATTGGCCCTGTTCTCGGCATCATGCCCTGGAATTTTCCCTTCTGGCAGGTTTTTCGCTTTGCCGCACCAGTCATCATGGCTGGTAACGCTGTTGTTGTCAAGCATTCGCCCAATGTGACCGGTTCGGCCATTGCCATTGAAAAGCTTTTCCGTGAGGCAGGTTTTCCTGAGAACCTTTACCGTACCGTGCATCTTGCTCTCGAAGATGTTGATGCTTTGACCGGCTTTATGATTGACCATCCTGCCGTCAAGGCGGTATCGGTGACGGGAAGTACCGCTGCAGGTCGTGCAGTTGCCGCAAAAGCTGGCCGCGCGCTGAAAAAAAGTGTGCTTGAGCTCGGCGGCAGTGACCCTTACATCGTGCTTGATGACGCCGACCTTGCCGTGGCGGTTGAGCAGTGCATTGCGGCCCGTCTTTTGAACAGCGGCCAGAGTTGTATCGCCGCCAAGCGCTTTATTGTCCATACAGCAGTCATGGAGCAGTTTGAAAAACGTTTTTTGCAGCGCATGAAGTCGGCGGTCATGGGAGACCCCTTCGATCCGGCGGTAGAGGTGGGGCCGATTGCCCGTTTCGATCTGCGCGGGCAGCTTCACGATCAGGTTTCCCGAAGCGTTGCCCAGGGTGCCCGGCTGCTTTGCGGTGGAGAAATACCTTCCGGTAAAGGCTTTTTCTATCCACCGACCATTCTTTCGGGGGTGCGCAAGGGGATGGCGGCCTACAGCGAAGAGACCTTCGGGCCGGTTGCAACCCTTATCGAAGCAAAGGATGACCAGGAGGCCGTCATGATTGCCAATGACACCCCTTATGGACTCGGCTCAGCCGTTTTTTCCGCCAATCGTGAAAGAGCACTTGCCATAGCCAACCAGCTTGAAGTTGGGAGCTGTTTTATCAACAGCATGGTAAAATCCGATCCGCGTCTCCCTTTTGGCGGCATTAAAGAGTCAGGATACGGTCGCGAACTCGCAAGTTACGGCATCAAGGAATTCGTCAATATCAAAACCGTTTTCATCATGGGCCGGTGACGCCCCGTTTTCCCCCATTGTTTTGTCCGCAGGGGCGGGGTCAATCCCGCCCTGATTCCCAATCCACCAGACCCCGACGCCACAATCCCGAATCAAACGATGGCGTTCTGTGAATCCCGGTCGTCTCTCCCATGTAAATAGTACGGCAAAGAAAACGCAAAAAAGCCTCTGCTTCAAGTGAGAAACAGAGGCTTTCAATGTTTATGCAATCTACGCCTGGCTTACAAGGTAACGGCAAGATCTGAAAGGTAGGTCTTGATCGACTGGTGCTTTCCAAGGCCAAGTTTTTTGTGCATTCTGTAGCGGATGCTTTCCATACCTCTTGTTGAGATGCCGACAGAGCGGCCAATCTCCCTGGTGTCGTAGTTCAGTTTTACAAGAAGGCTTATTCTCAGCTCACGCTGGTTCAGGTTGGCATGTTTTTTCTGCAATTTTGACAAAAAGACAGAATCAGATTCAGTGAGTTCTATGTTCAGACGTTTTTCAATAGTCTCTGTCTCAATAAGGCTCAGACAGGAATCAGTCATCAACCTTTTTACTGCGGAATCTATTTCAAGGGCATGTATCTGGTCAAGAAGATTACGCAGGGAATTTGTTTTCTCTGCAATTGCCGTAGAGACTCTTGTCAGCTCCAGATCCTGATTTGCAATTCTGGTACGAAGAGCGGCAATCTCTTTTTCGTAATCGACACTGCTTTTGTTGGTATTTTCTACTTGTGCGTTCATTTTATCATCCGGTTTATTCGATTTATGGTAACATCTTTGCGCTGTTCAACGTCCCTGAAACGGCAGATTCTCGAAACAGCTTGAAGGAGTGCCGCATACTGCATGAGGACGTCTTTTTCGCGACCTCACTTTCCTGATTTTGCGGAATTTTTCCCGCCACGATTTGGCCACCTTCATCATCAACTGGTTTTCCCCACAATGTGAAAGAAACAACCACCCACGGTACCACAACCTGTTTACTACTTTCCACTGCCAGCTTTTCAGCCACCCGTGATCGACGTGTTAGAAACAGTAATATCTGTTTTTTTTATAATAATGCAAAATATATTTGTAGTTCCGTGTAAAAACACTCTTGCTCTTTGCTTTATACTCTCAAAAGCTCTTTGTTTTGTATACGGCCGGTCGGATAGTTTACTGAAATGTACAGGCGCGTAAGCCCTGAGGGTGAATTATTTGTTTGTCAAGATGTTCGATCATTACCATTATCTTGCCTCTGTTGTCAATCAGGCAGAGGTTCATGGCGCTATATTTCTTTTTTTCAGTATGACGAAAAACCACTCTCGTTACATTTTTATTTTTAATCCCGCAGCAGACAAGGGGCGTGCTTCCCGCAGGGCTGAATGGCTGAAAGCCCTGCTCAGAGGAAGGAATGACTCTGAACTCTTCACGACAACGCATGCGGGTCATGCGGGTGATATTGCCCGTTCTGAGACAGCGACAGGAACCTGTATGATTGCGTGCGGTGGAGATGGAACGCTTCATGAAGTGGTCAATGCTGTTGCGGGAAAAGGTGTCACGGTCGGAATTTTACCGATCGGGTCGGCAAATGATTTTGTCAAAACACACAGCCCTCAAAACAGTGTAGACTTGGGGGTCACCCGTTTCTTTGATGTGGAGAGTAAAGATGTTGACCTTGGCAGTGTTTCTTATGGCCATGCGAGGCATCGCTATTTTATCAATTCTCTGGGCATTGGTTTTACTGGAAGAATTGCAAAAAGCGTTCAACAGTCAAGCTGGTTAAAAGGAGAGATTGGCTACGTTTATGCGCTTATCAGCGTTCTTTTTGGTTACGAGCCTCTAACGATGGGTATCAAGATTACCCTTGAGGATTCTCTCATCGAACTTCACGGGCCGGTTTTTGTTTTTTCTGTTTTGAATGGAAAAGTTGAAGGAGGTAAATTCAGGATAGCTCCACATGCTGAGTTGTCGGACGGTCTGCTCGATGTCTGTATTCTCAAGGCGATACCAAAACATCAGTTTTTCGGCTATGTCCTCAAATATCTTCGTGGCACCCATATCAGCGATTCACAGGTTCTTTACTACAAGGCGAAGAGTGTGGAAGTAACGCTTGATGCAGCGGATGTTATGCATTTGGACGGGGAGGTCTATGATAATATTTCCGGCAGCATTGTGATTTCGGTTGTTCCAAAGGGAATTTCTGTGCGATAGGCGTCTCACAATGGAGTATTGAACTCTGAAAAAAAGCTTTTGATGGACTGGTGTTTTCCAAGCCCGAGTTTTTTATGCATTCTGTAGCGTATGCTTTCCATACCTCTTGTCGAAAGACCGATGGAACTCGCAATCTGTGAGGTATCGTAGTTCAACTTGACAAGCAGGCTTATTCTCAGTTCGCGAGGGCTGAGCTCCGGGAATTTTTTCTGCAGTGTGGATAAAAAAAGTGAATCGGACCTCGTCAGTTCCAAGTCCGGTTGTTTTTCGATAACCGCTTTATCAATAAGGTTCAGGCAGGAATTGGTGATGGTGCTTTTAACGCCGGGATCAATTTCCAGTGACCCGATCTGGTCAAGAAGATGACGCAACCTCTGTTTATTGTCTGTAATGACCGTCGTAAGTTTTGTCAGCTCCATATCCTGACTCTCAATTCTTCTTGTAAGGGCGGCTATTTCGTTTTCCATGTCGCGACTGGATTTTTTGTTCACCTCCGTTTGTGCATTTGTTTTTATAACCATCTGGGTTATTCGATATTCAAAGTCCTGTTTAAGCAGTTGCAGTTCAATCTCTTTTTTTGCTTCTCTTGCTATAAGGTCAGAGCGCAAGGAGTCTACTGCCTTGAAAAATGGATAATAGTGGTGGTCTGGCGGTGGCGTCGATATTTGCTCGTCAAGCATATCAAGCCAGGATATCCGTGCAACGGCCTCAAGAAACCGTGTTGTTAATGCTTGATCTGCGGGTTTTTTCTCGGAACAGTATTGCGGTGATGCATGTTTTCCTGCCTTGAATGCAATGGTATGGTCAATGGCCTTTTCATAGGTTTCGGCCAGTATGACGCAAATTGTTTCAGGAGCGATCGCGGCAAAAGTTTCTACGATTATGCGCATGGAATCTGCAATATTGTAGAAACCTACAACCCCGAGATTCGGGCTCCAGTTAAAAAAAAGATCGGTAATAGCCTGTTTGTATTCGAAGGTAATGCTGGAGATATGGGCCAGATCGAACAGAATATGAAATTGCCTGTTCAGGAGAGCAGATTCTGTGAGCACAAGCTGCAACAGTTCGCTGTCCATAAAGTCAAGGACAATATTCTGCCTCCCGTCAAGCTCAACCCAGGTGTGGACAATATTGCCATCAATCACATTCATCCACTTGGTATATCCGACCGCAGGGTGATGGCTTTTCCAGTGGCTCCTTGTTATGATATCGAGGGTGCCTGTAATGCTGGAGTCCTGATGTGTCATTTGAACCGGCCCTTTCTTCGTGGATTGCGTGAAAAAATTACAGTATTAAATGTTTCAAGGTACTCCTTGCGGCAGCTTTTGTCATGCTGACGTTAGGATGCAGGTCTCAATAAGCGCCCCACAAGAATTGGTTCGGTAATGCAAAGGCCAGGCAGGAAACAGAGTGTCAGCCAAATAGTTTCCCGTTTCGGTAAGGATTACCGGTTGACTTGTTGTTGAGAGCTTATGCAGACTTTCATCTACGGGCTTTAATTTATACTTTTTAAATCAATTTTTTAAAAAGGAGCAGCTTTTTTAAAGACCGGGCAAGTTCACGGCTTTTTTTATATTCAGTTTCAGGTTGGGGGTGCAACGTTAAATGCTTAATAGATATAAAGGACGTTTGCTTTATGCAGGTTGTCGTTTTTGAAGATACAAGGGTCCTGGAACTGAGGCCGCTCGTCAATCTTAAACCGGTATATGCTCTTCGCACCGGGTTTCGTTCCCTTCAGGAAAAGCTTGAGTCTTCGATCAGGGGAGAGGTGAAACTTACATGGCATCTTCGCCGCTATCTTGCTCCCTTTTATGCTGAACAGCATCCTGACAGTGTGGTCAATCGGCTTGTAGAGCATGATGTGTTGCTGGTCAACGGGCGTATTGTTTTTGATGAGGCCGCCTCCAGAGCAGTCGTCGAAGGTGCCTTTGATCCAGGGACAGCCTATATGCAGGATGATGTTCTGCTTTTTGCAAGAGTACCGGGCTCCCTGATTACCAATGACGAAGGTCTTCTGCCAGACCTTTTTGATACATCACTCCTTGCCGGAGAGCTCATTACAGAGGCGGTTACGGGGTTCCGCGTTATCACCCACCTCTGGGATATGATCGCGTTTCATTCCGATGAGCTTTTACGTGATGCTGAAACACTTGAACTTGGGCGTATTGAAGGGCAGGTACACTCTTCCGTGGCTATTGTCAATCGTTCAAATATTTATGTTGCTCCTGGAGCTGTTGTTCGGGCGGGCGCGGTACTTGATGCCGACGATGGTTTTGTGGCAGTCGGGGCTGGTGCGATTGTTGACCCGCAGGCTGTGCTGATGCAGAATGTGTTTCTTGCTCCATGGTCGAGGATAAAAATTGGCGCAAAACTATACAGCAATGTTGCTGTCGGGACGGCATCGAGAGTTGGCGGTGAGGTCGAGGATTCCCTTATTGAGCCATTTGTCAACAAGCAGCATGACGGTTTTCTTGGTCATTCGTACATTTCGTCCTGGTGTAATCTTGGTGCGGGCACCAATACGAGTGATCTAAAGAATAACTACAGCCGGATAAAATTATTGCACAATGGTCGGTTGCAGCAGACAGGCCTGCAGTTTCTTGGACTGCTGATGGGTGACCACAGCAAGTGTTCCATCAATTCGATGTTCAATACCGGAACCGTTGTTGGAACAGGGGCGAACATTTTCGGCGGTGGATTTCCTCCAAAAGAGGTGCCCTCTTTTTCGTGGGGCGGCGTTGATGGTTTTGAGCCTTATGAGATTGAAAAAGCTGTTGAAACAGCTCGCAGGGTTATGGAACGTCGTCAGGTTGTGATGAGCAGTCTCTATGAGTCGATGTTCCGTTTTGTTGCCGGCATGGAGAGCGCATCACGGTTATTTGTCTAAATTTTAAGCATGGATATGCATGATTCTTGTTGTCGATAATTATGACTCTTTCACCTATAACCTGGTACAGTACATTGGAGAGTCGGGGGAGATGGTTGAGGTGTACCGCAACGATGAGCTTTCCGTAGAGGAGATAGTCGCGCTGGCTCCAGACAAGATTGTTATTTCGCCCGGTCCGGGCACTCCAACTGATGCCGGTGTATCGGTACCGCTGATTCATGCTGTAAAGGGTAAAATTCCTCTTCTCGGTGTTTGCCTTGGCCATCAGTCGATCGGTGCTGCTTTGGGTGGCAATGTGGTGCGTGCGGCCACGATTATGCATGGCAAGACCTCCCGGGTTTACCATGATAACCGGGGGATTTTTACTGGTGTTGACAATCCGTTTGTGGCAACAAGGTATCATTCACTCATCGTGGAACGCCAGACGCTTCCGGAGACTCTTGTTGTTCGTGCGTGGACTGAGGATGGCGTTATCATGGGGATGGATTCGGAGTCGCTTGGGCTTTATGGTGTCCAGTTTCATCCGGAATCTATCATGACGAGTGAGGGTAAAAAAATCATCAGGAATTTTCTTGAACTGTAGTCTATGACTGAGAGGATCTGAGGTATGGACATTTATCGCTGTTCTTCGGTAAAAGAGAGTGAGAGTGCTGGCAATGGTTCGGTGCAGCGAGTTGGTTCAGGCCGGAAAACTGATTTTATGGCTGATGGATGGCGGGTTTTCAAGATCATGGCGGAGTTTGTCAGCGGTTTTCAGATGATGGCTGATGCAGCTCCTGCTGTTGCTGTTTTTGGCTCGACAAGGGTGCAGGCCGATAGTCCGGAATATTGTCTTGCAGAGAAACTTGGCCGCCTGCTTGCCGCTGAAGGCTTTTCGGTGATTACCGGAGGGGGCCCGGGGGTTATGGCTGCGGCGAATAAGGGAGCCAAAAAAGCTGGAGGAGCATCTATCGGTTTCAATATCAAGCTTCCAAACCAGCAACAGCCCAATAGGTATATTGATCAGGATAAATTGCTCAGTTTTGACTATTTCTTTGTGCGCAAGGTGATGTTTATGAAATATGCGCAGGCTTTTATTGCCTTGCCGGGTGGTTTTGGCACGCTTGATGAAGTATTGGAAGCTGTTACCTTAATACAGACGGGGAAAAGTGAGCGTTTCCCTGTTATATTGATCGGGAAAAGTTATTGGGAGGGATTGTATCGCTGGATTGAAGAGACGATGTGCCGTGAGAAGGGCTATATCCATGCTGACGATCTTGAATTTATTTACCTGGAAGATAGTCCGGAAGATGTTATCGAAATTATCAAAAGATTTTATCCTGACGGTTATTCCCTGAATTTTTAATGGGGGAATTGCTCTTCTCCGAGAGTCACTCCAGCCATTTCAGAAGTGCGTTGGTTTCAGTAACGGTCAGTCGTGCGTCGGGTTTCCAGAGGTAATAGAGCCCTTGATGAACAGCTCTGCCGGAAACGACGTTCCGGATTTCTCTCTTTTTGTTGTTGTTCCATGCTGAAAAATTCAGGACATTCCGGCCTGAAGTGACGATGCCGGAGGCAAGCCAGGAGGCTGGAGCTATCCATGCCATGGCTGGCCAGCGGGTTTCGTTGGAATGGCAGTCATAGCAGCTCTTTTTCAGGGTGCTTTTGATGAAGTCGGGAGCCTGCAAGGATGAAACAGATGGAGGATTCAAGCGGCTCAGCGGCATGAACTGCATGAGCAAAAGCAGCAGAAGAGTCCAGCTTGCTGTGGATTTGAACGAAAATGCCATTATTTCCCGAAAACCCTGAATGTCATTCCTGTTAATTTTAAACGTATGTTATCGTGATATTTCCCTGTGAAAAAGCTGTCTGGTACTACCTCCCCCAAATCAGGGCCGATCTTGCCATTGAACTCGTGAAAATCGGCCTTACCCAATCGAAAGCGGCAAAAAAACTTGGTGTCACACCTGCTGCCGTCTCCCAGTATATTCATAAAAAGCGGGGCATGCAATCAGTGAAGAGCAGAAGTTACCGCAAGGAGATTGAGATGGCGGTAAAAAAAATCTGTGAAGACGCCTCGACTGAGGAGTTGCATCATCTGGTCTGCAACTGCTGTCACCTGCTGCAAAAGGAGGAAGGGCAGGATACATGTGGCAAATAAGGCTTGCAACTTCTACAGTTCGACAATGATATGTGCTTCCGTAGCATGTCCGGTCAACAGATTCTTCAGAGTGTCGATGAGCTCAATACCGTATTTGTTGAGATAATAAAAAATATTGATGAGCCGTTCCTGGGGCAATCCTTCCGGAAAAAGTGAGGTTTCTGCTTTCAGGATCTGCTCAAAAAGCTCTTCATGTTTTCGCCGGCTGGCCTTCCATGTTTTTTGTTCAATATTTTCGATAATTTTTGCCGATTGGGCCGTCGATGCCGCCAGAAGCGGTTCAAGAGTTGGGTCAATTTTAGCAAGCACCGACTCAAGAGAGGCAAATGCTTGACGAATATCCATCTTCGCCTCTTCAAACAGCGCCTCAAGTTGAGGGTTTTCAGCAATACCGACCGCATTTTTTTTCAGTTGCTGCATGTCACCGAATACCGCATGGTATATTTGTTTGCGTGAAACGCCCGGTTTTCCAATGACCTGAAGCAGTTTATCCAGGATGCGGCTTATTTTCGGCTCAACAAGAGTAAAGCTCCCTCTGGGAATGATAAAGGGCATGGTGATGCCAAAGTGCTCGTAGTTTTTCCGGTACTGTGCAAGGTAGCTGATCTCTCCAGGACCGGCAATGCAGGCAAAGGTCGGCAGGACGTAATCCTGGATAATTGGTCTGAGGACGACGTTAGGGCTGAACTGGTCAGGGTGATCCTGACAGAGTTCAAGCATTTGGTGTTTTGAATAGCAATGTTTTTCAGGCAGAATAGAGAAAGAGTCATCCGTCGGATGTTCTATTTTCTGCCGCTGGCCGAGATGGTTGATATGAAAAAGATTGACCGTTCTTGGTTTTGTTTGTGCATTGTAGCCGAGATGTTCGAGGCGCGAGCTTTGTGCAATCACGTTATAGGAGGAGGCTGGAGAGGTTGATAGCTCCTGCAAAAAGATTTTTGATGAAAGCTTCTTGAACTCGGGATCCTGGCTTGAGAGCAGAATCAGTGGCTGATGGCGGAAGAGCCGCATCATGGTGCTGGCAAAGCTCATCTCGAAAGTGCTTCCTGGATAATAGCACTCCCTGAGAATATCCGAGATGCTCGCTTTATGGCTGGAATCAGGCAGGAGCCGAAGAAATTCCTCGACGGTACTTTGAATCTCTTCGCCGAAGCAACTGTTGGCGACCATCTGATCGTGCATCCGTCGGTAAGGCTCCTGGCGGAAGTGAACAACCTGATTTTCCGAAAAAATCGCTGTGTGGGCTGATTCCTCATAGTCATGGTCTTCACCTTCAAGCCAGAATATTGGCACAAAATCGTATTCCGGAAAAAGAGCTTTCTGGCGTTCTGCAAAAATAATGGCCGTCAGAGCTTTATAGATGGTATAGATTGGACCGGTAAAGAGGCCGAGCTGTTGACCGGTAACGATGGCCATACATCGCGGGGAGCGAAGTTTTTCAATTTCCCGGAGGTGAAGTTCTGTGGCTCCGTAGCGGGTGTTTTGTTTCGAAAGGAGCCGTACAAGGGTTTCCCGGTCGAACGTTCTCGAGCCAAGCAGTCCGAGTTGTCGATAGTAATCCGCCTCTCTCTGGTAATCAAGATGAAAGCATTCAGAGATCAGCTCCGAGCGCTCCGAGCCCTCTGATGTATAAGCGCGGAAAAGCTTTGAAAATCCTTTTTTCGGTGTCAGGATCTGTTTGTAATCAAGCAGAAAAGTGTTCACTCTTTTATTTTTGCAGTTTCCATTCTTCAAGGGCGCCGATAAGCTTGTGGTTGGTCAGATCACATGATAGCGGTGTAACGGTCACATAATTGTGCCGTATGGCAAATTCATCCTGGTGCAGCGTATCGTCAAGCAGACGCAGTGTGCCATTGAGCCAGTAGTAAGGGTTTCCAAACATATCGTTTCGTTCAATAGCCGACTCTTCCCAGCGTGAACGACCCTGCCGGGTAATGACAATACCGGCAATCTGCGATTCCGCTACATTCGGAATGTTGACAGAGAGAATGGTATCCGGCGGCAGCCCTTCAAGAAGCACTTTTTTTGCCAGTTTGCGTGCAAATTTAGCGGCATAGGTAAAATCGGCATGTTCATACGTTGTCAGAGAAAATGCAAGCGAGGTGATTCCCTGGATGGCTCCCTCAAGGGCCGCTGCGACGGTGCCTGAATAGAGTGTGTTCATCGCGGTGTTGCTGCCATAGTTTATTCCCGAGACAATAAGGTCAGGTTTTGATGGCAGAATGTGGCTCAGGGCTACCTTGATGCAGTCTACAGGGGTTCCTGAGACCGTATACCCAAAAAAACGGCCGTTTTTCAGAAACTTCTTGATCCGCAACGGAACGCCAAGCGTCATGGCATGACTCATCCCGCTGTGAGTTTCGGCTGGAGCAACAACCGTAACATGCCCGATTTTTTTCATTGCCGCCGCCAGAACATGGATGCCTTCGCCTTCAATGCCATCATCGTTACAGACCAGTATATGAGGTTTTTGCTGTGTATCAATGTTCTCCGGTTCCTGTATCATGAGCGTTTTTCCTGGTCTGATGTGGTCACAAAAGCGTTATGGGTGCCTTGAAAATAAAAAAAAGTTCTGCTCAAAAGTTATGGCCGATACTGAAATAAATGATTGTATCTGAAAATCTTAACGATGTTTGCCCAATATCCTGCGCCTCCAGGGGAAGTGTGAAAGCCTTTGAAACAGTAAATCTTGTCGGGCCGAGAGGGGTTTCCCAAATCATGCTGCCTCCAATGCCGTGAATTATGCGCGTCGAAGAGATCTCATCGAGCTCTTTCCAGACATTTCCGACATTGTAGTGCAGAAGCAGCGATACCGGAAAAATAATTGCAAATGATGGCTTGTAGCTCAACTGCAGTCCGGCAGCAACCATATTGTCGCAGGGGAGCTCGTTTTCTTTTAACCCGATGAAGCGCTGGCTCCACAACGTTCCCTGTCCACCGAGAAAAAATTTCTCCGACAGGGGCACGTTGTTGCTGCTCAGACCGAAGAGTCCTGAAAGCTGCAGCACGGTTTTGCTCCCGATCCGGATGTTTTCTTCGTGGTTGCCCGATGCTTGCCAGAAAATATTGCCATGATCAACCAGTGCAGGTGTCATCGAATATCTGAGGTTGGTATAGGTCCCTGACGTGGGAATCAGCGGGTTGTCTCTTGAGTCAAGGGTAAACTGTGTGCCGATGGAAAGCATATTGGTTGTTGCTGTCGTCAGTGCAGTGCCAGTGCCCTTTTCAGTATAGGATTGGGAATTCTGCAGGGTCACATCGGCAACAAGTTTTCCGTTTTTCCGGATTCTTATACCGAAGGCCGGGCTGAAACCATATTTCTGTATTCCATAATTCCTTGTGTTGTCTTCTGCATTGCAATTTTCAAAAGAATGCTCATCATAAAAGAGTCGTGAGGAGAAGGTCAGGTGTGATTGTCCGATGCGCGGCACATTGAACTCAAGGTTCAGGATGTTACTTTTGCTTCCTGTTTTCAGCCAGCCACCGATTGAGTTTGTTGTTCCAGCAAGGTTTTCGTTTCGGACATCAAGAAGAAACTGTGCATTGTTGGTCTCATCGTAACGCAATCCAAGTCGGAGCACCGATGAGTTTTTTTCTTCAAGAGAAAATTTGAGCAGTGCACTTCCATCATGCGTTGATACCGCAGGAGAGTCTTCGGAAATGGATACACGGTTGAAGGCTCCTGTTTCGAAAAGATTATCGACCGACTCTTCCGCATGTCGAATGTTGAACGAGCGTGTTGTATCAATTTTTATCTCCCGTTTTACAGGGGTTATTTCTGTGATTTTCTTGTCCTGGTCTATTTCGATGCTCTCCGGTTTTCCGGAAGAAAGCTTTACCTGAAGCGTAGAGCCGTCCATTCGAGAGCTTTCGATTGTGACAAGGCTGTATCCTTTTTTCCGGTATTTTTTTACCAGAGCTTCGAGTGCAGTTGTGCCAGTTGCATTGGTATAGAGTGTTTTCGTTATCGGCCTGAAACAGGATTCGATCTCCTCTTGCGAAAGCGTATCGGATGGTCCTCCTGCAACAGTGACTTTTTGTATTCCTGGCAGCGGTTCAAGGTGAAATTCTACGGTTTTGCGCTTGCGGTCCACTTTTGCGTAGACCCTGGTGAAGAGATCGGTTTCGAGCAGTTCCCGAAGGGTCCGGGAGAGGTCAGTTGCATTGCGGACAAGAGCCGAAACAACCAGGTAGTGCTCCCGGAATTCCGGCCGATCTTCCGCGAAGCGAATGGTTTTTGAGTATTTTCCGATTGCCATGCCGCTGACGTGCTTCTCTTCTATGCTGCGTTTTATCGTTCCGGCAAGAAGCTTCCCTTTGGAATATCCGGCATCCACAAGAGCTTTGATATCTGAAAAATCGGTCGCTTTATGTTCACTGAGGTCGGGAGCGATGACGATGTCGGCTTTTGCCAACTGTGCAGGATACTGCAGTTTGGTCAGAATGGTCATTGCTTGATCGGCAGCTTTCCAGGGAAGATCAAGTTCTCCGCTGGTTGCGTACATGCTGCCATGTGTATCAACGGCAATTTTATAGCCTGCGTTGATGGTCTCAAGTTCATCAACAGGAAGATTTGCAACGAGTCCACCGTCAACGAGTTGACGGCCGTCACGCTTGATCGGTTCAAAAAGAATCGGGACGGTGCTGCTTGCCCGCATGGCTTCTGAAAGAGAACCGGAGGTCAGCGTGATACGTTTTCCCGACACAAGGTCGGTCGATACAGCCCTGAAATTGACTGGAAGGGTTGAAAAATTGCCGGAGGCCTTGTAGAGACTGTTTAAAGCCAGAAGATCAAGGGTTCCGGTCAGTTCCTGGGCTGAATTAAGCGATTTTGGAATCAGAAGCTTCAGTTTATCGAAACGGATTGCGATGGATGCCCGGTCGCGTATCCTTTGCTGCTCAAGAAAGATGTTTGATCGAGAGTAATCGTTATGGAGCGAAACCAGGGATTGCCAGGGCAGGCTGTTGGCGATCTCTTCAAGTTCATCCGGGCTGTATCCACAACTGTAGAGCCCACCAATAATTGCCCCCATGCTTGTGCCAGCTATAAAGTCAACAGGAACCCCCTCTTCATCAAGAGCTTTGAGCACACCTATCTGCGAAAGAGCATTGGCACCACCGCCTGAGAGGGCAAGGCCGACGCTTTTTCTTGCCGGCCTCATGGCATGTGCAATGACATAGCGGCGCATGGGCAGTTTAAGTGTATCGGGATAGATAATGGCAAATGAGGCTGGTGAGGCTGCGGCATCCGCAGGCCGAGTCAATCCCGGAAGGAGGGCCGCAATAAGTGCCGCTATGCAAAAAATTGTTCTGACGTTCTTCAACAATGGAGGTGCTCCTGGTTCGTAAACCTTTGATAAGGGCTCTTTCTTCAGACTGCTTTTGAGAATCTCATACGGACTTCCTATCTTGAGCTTTAATGTATAACCTTTACACTTCATTTTGAAAATGGCTTGGTTCAAACGGGTAAAACCCTCAATACGTCCGACCGAAAAGCGTGATATGCCGGAAGGGTTGTGGTGGAAATGTGAAAAATGTGGAGCGATGCTCCATAAAAAACAGTTTGAAGATCAGTTCTTTACCTGTGCGGAGTGCGGTCACCATTTCAGAATTTCCCCTTATAAATATTTTTCGATTCTTTTTGACGGCGACAAGTACTCCGAGTTTGATGATAACCTGCGTTCAGCCGACCCTCTCGGTTTTATTGATACAAAAAAATATCCAGACAGGGTGCATGATACCATTGAAAAGAGCGGAAAAACTGAAGCATGCCGTAATGCTCATGGAGAGTGCGGCGGCACTCCGCTTGTTGTTTCAGCAATGGATTTCGGCTTTATCGGTGGCTCAATGGGCTCGGTGGTCGGTGAAAAAATAGCACGTGCCGTCGACAAGTCACTTGAGCTTGACGCTCCTCTTCTTGTGATTTCACAGTCGGGTGGAGCGAGGATGATGGAGGGCGCCTTCAGTCTCATGCAGATGGCCAAGACCGCCGCGCGACTTACCCGGCTGAGCGAAAAAAAGCTTCCTTTTATCTCCCTGATGACCGATCCGACCATGGGCGGGATCAGTGCCTCCTTTGCCATGCTTGGCGACATCAATATCAGCGAGCCGAAAGCCCTTATCGGATTTGCCGGCCCCAGGGTGATCCGCGATACCATCAAAAGGGATCTGCCTGAAGGGTTTCAGAGAGCCGAGTTTTTGCTTGAACATGGTTTTCTCGACCGAATCATTCATCGCCGGGATCTGAAAGGTGAACTGGTCACCCTGCTTGCCATGCTGAAGGTTTAGCGCCAGGCAAGCGCAGAGGCTGTAACAGGGAATTGTGTCATGAAAATTTTTTTGATTTCAAGGGCAATTTCCTGGTGTTCCTGCTGTGTGCTTTTGTCGGTTCGCACTTCCAGATAGTGTATCCAGCTTCTCACCGAGCCCTTCATGTAGAGTTTTGTCTGGGTAGCCATCGGCAACAGTACTCTGGCGCACTCCTTTGCAATTCCCTTTTCAAGAGCCTTATTGTACTCTTCAAGCGTCAAACGGGCAATGCGCTCCTGCGCCTCATCAAACCATGTTTTTGTTGCCAGGTCGAGATCGTTCAGCGAGTTTTGGCGGTTTTTGCTGTCCTGCCGTCTCGGCTGGTATCGCTCAATCTCCTGGGCTTTGGCGTAGCGTTGCGAGAACTCCTGAAACTGAAAGCTTTTGTGGCGAAGAATCTGTGGCGAAATGGCTCGTGATGTCACAATTTCAACCGTCATATCCACCATTTCAAAAACACTCCAGTGCTTGTGCGCAATACAGTAGGCAAGCAGTTTTTCATAATCAGGCGTCTCCTGATGGGGGCTGGATACTCTTGCGCAATAAGCGATAAGCCCTTCGGGGGAGAGTGGCTGACTGTCGACCTCAATGAGCGGAGAGGTGACCGAGATGAGGCGTACCTGCATGATGCGTGATAACTTTAAATATTGATGTAACTAATCGGGAATGCTTCACCTTTTTTAAACATGTTGGGAGTTGATTTGTTCACATATTTACTCCGAATTTCAACGGGCGCAACCTGACCAATAAACTCCCATCGACCCGCACATTTGGCCGTGGTCAGGTCATTTCGTGTTTTGTAGTTTGACGGATCTGCGGGATTCCATCGTTCGATGACATAAACCTCTTGAACACTATTGTTGGCAATACACAAGGCATATTGAGCATTTTTAGCTCGATATGGATTCACCTTCCAGACACCACGAGTAGCTTCACAGAGAGCCTCCTCAGTCATGGCGGGCTTGAAGAGTTTCGGGATACGAATCAGCAATACCGGTTCGGTGACGTCCTGCTTTGTAAGCATCTCCATAACTGTTCGGAAAAAAATACAAATATAGCGGAAATGGCTCCATTTTCCATCTTCTCACTCACGGTCGGTGTATGGGGCTCTTTTTTTACGGATTGGAACGGGAACTCTTGATTTATTGTTGTCACTGCGTATTTTGCAGTTCAATGTCCAAAAGGTCTAACTATGGATGATATGCAGCTTTTTGGATGAGGCGCTTTCGGTGCCGATCGGTTTTATAAACTGTTTACCAATTTCAAACAAAAGGGTAACTATGGCAAATATTAATTTCGGTTTTGAGCACCATGCCAGAAAAATGTATTCAGGGGCAATAGAAGAGGGCATTACCAACACTCTTGTGCCCATGGTTATAGAAACTTCGGGGCGTGGCGAACGGGCGTTCGATATTTTTTCACGCCTTTTGCGTGAACGCATCATTTTTCTCGGCAGCGGAATTGACGAGCATGTGGCGGGACTTATCATGGCCCAGCTTATTTTTCTTGAATCGGAAGATCCTGAACGCGATATCTACATCTATGTCAACTCACCGGGAGGAAGTGTTTCCGCAGGTCTTGGCATATACGACACCATGCAGTATATCCGTCCCGAAGTTTCGACCGTCTGTGTCGGCATGGCGGCAAGCATGGGTGCATTTCTTTTAGCCAGTGGCGCAAAAGGCAAGCGGGCATCGCTTCCCCACTCAAGAATCATGATTCATCAGCCTTCCGGTGGTGCACACGGGCAGGAGACCGACATTGTTATCCAGGCGCGGGAGATAGAGAAGATCCGCACACTGCTTGACGAACTGCTTGCCACCCATACCGGCAAGGACGTTCGTCAGATACGCGAAGATTCGGAAAGGGATCGCTGGATGAATGCAACGGAGGCGCTCGATTACGGCATTATCGACGCCATTTTCCAGAAACGTCCCATGCCTGAAAAGAAGGACTAACCCCGACCGATGTTATCATGAGTGATCAGACCGAAGTTTTTAATCTGGAAAAGAATTACAATCATCACGACGTTGAAGAGCGGTGGGGAAGTGCGCACTGGGAGGCGCTCGGCAGTTTCCACGCCGAAAGCTCCCGCGTGCTGGAAACAGGCAAAGAGCCCTATACCGTGCTCATGCCTCCACCCAATGTGACCGGAAGCCTGACGCTCGGCCATGTACTGAATCATACCCTGCAGGATATTTTTATCCGCTACAGCCGCATGACCGGCAAAGAGGCCTTGTGGCTTCCCGGTACCGATCATGCAGGCATTGCAACGCAGACGGTGGTGGAGCGCAAATTGAAAAAGGAGGGGATAACCCGCCACGATCTCGGACGCAAGGAGTTTCTCGGCCATGTCTGGCAGTGGAGGGAAGAGTACGGTGACCTCATTCTGCGCCAACTGCGCAGGCTCGGTATCTCCTGTGACTGGCGGCGCAATCTCTTTACCATGGATGAGGGCGCATCAAAAGCGGTCATCAATGCCTTCATAACCCTCTACCATGATGGATTGATCTATCGCGGAACCCGTATCATCAACTGGTGCCCGGTTTCACAGACGGCGCTCTCGGATGAAGAGGTGATTATGAAATCGCGCCGGGACAGTCTGGTCTATCTGCAATATGCCCTTGTCAGCCATCCCGGACAATTCATCACCATCGCCACCGTCAGGCCCGAAACCATTCTGGCCGATGTTGCCATTGCCGTCAACCCTAACGATCCCCGTTACGCCGCTCTGGTGGGCGAGCTTGCCGTTGTGCCCATTGCCGGGCGCTACATTCCCATTATTGCCGACGACTATGTTGATATTGAGTTTGGTACCGGTGCACTGAAAATCACTCCGGCACATGATGCCAACGACTATGAAGTTGCCAAACGTCATAATCTGCCCATCCTCTCCGTTGTCGGAAAAGATGGCAAAATGACCGACGAGTTTGGTTATGGCGGCATGGACCGGTTTGCTGCCCGCGAAAAAATTCTTGTTGACCTTGAAGAGCTTGGCAATCTTCTCCGTGTTGAGGAATATGAACACAACGTCGGTTACTCCGAGCGGGCCGATGTGGTGGTTGAACCCTATCTTTCCGAGCAGTGGTTTGTCAAGATGAAACCTCTGGCTGAAAGTGCCCTGCAGGTTGTCAATGATGGCGAAATACGCTTTCACCCCCCGCACTGGATCAACACCTACCGTCACTGGATGGGCAATATCCGCGACTGGTGCATCTCCCGTCAACTCTGGTGGGGGCATCGCATTCCGGCATGGTATGACGGTGAGGGCAAGGTTTGGGTAGCCGCATCCTACGAAGAGGCATGCCATCTTGCCGGTACCGACAAGCTGGTGCAGGACGATGATGTGCTCGACACCTGGTTCTCTTCGTGGCTATGGCCGCTGACAACACTTGGCTGGACAGACAAGTCGAGTGATAATGAAAATCTCAGGGCCTTCTATCCCACCGATACGCTGGTGACAGGCCCGGATATCATCTTTTTCTGGGTTGCCAGAATGGTGATGGCCGGCCTCTATTTCAAGGGGGCGGTTCCCTTCCGCGATGTTTATTTAACGAGCATTATCCGCGACATGAAGGGGCGCAAGCTCTCAAAGTCACTCGGCAATTCACCCGATCCCATCAAGGTGATGGATACCTATGGCACCGATGCCCTGCGTTTCACCATTATCTATATTGCGCCCCTCGGCCAGGATGTTCTGTTCGGTGAGGAAAAGTGCGAACTTGGCAGGAATTTTGCGACCAAAATATGGAATGCCTCCCGCCTTGTTTTCATGCAGCGCGAAAAGTATTTCCGCGACCACGAAGAGTTTGCAGCCGTTTATGCTCATTTCGATTCCCGTTCTGTAACCGGTGATCTTGCCGGGCAGTGGCTTCTGGCAGGATATCACGGTATGCTTGAACGCTACCACACCGCCTTCACGCAGTTCAGGGTCAACGACATTGTCAAAAATCTCTACGACTTTTTCTGGCGTGACTATTGCGACTGGTATCTGGAAGCTCTCAAAGTCAGGCTATCCGGAGAGTTGACCAGCCAGGAGGCCCAACAGACAATCTGCCTGGCGGTCTCTGTGCTTGAGGGTACACTGAAAGCGCTGCATCCGGTAATGCCCTTCATTACCGATGAAATATGGCACCAGGTGCTTCAGCGTTCGACTGATGAGAGCATTGCCCTTTCGTCGATGCCTCTTTCAGACAGTGAACTTGCAGGAGCCGATCTCCGTGGTTTTTCCTTGATACAGAAACTGGTGACCGAGGTCAGGAGCCTTCGCTCACTCTTCGGAGTTCCTCACAGCAGCAGGGCTTCAGTGCTTTTCCGGCCGGCGAGTGAGGACGATCGATTGCTCATTGCAACAAATCTTCCGCTGATAGCCTCGCTTGGTCAATGTATTCCCCTGCTTATGGTTGATACTGAGCGCCCGGGTCATGCAGCAGGTTCCGTCGTTGAGGGCAATGAACTATTTGTGCTGCTCGAAGGGTTGATATCATTCGACAAGGAGCGTCTCAGGCTTCAGAAGGAGATTGATAATATTACCTCCTGGGTCAAAGCGATTCACAAGAAATTGGCAAACCGGGGCTTTGCAGATAATGCACCTCCTGATGTTATTG
This sequence comes from uncultured Chlorobiaceae bacterium, assembly GCA_903939765.1. Classification (GTDB taxonomy): domain Bacteria; phylum Bacteroidota; class Chlorobiia; order Chlorobiales; family Chlorobiaceae; genus Chlorobium. The sequence continues at coordinate 98,580 of CAJAIK010000096.1, forward strand.
CAAAAGAGCGTGAAAAACTCAGGGAGGCCGGGGAAACCCTCGAAAAACTTGGCAACAATCTTGCCGTTCTCAGTGATTGATTGAGTGATGTTGTGGTTGTTACGGGTTTCTGTCTGATTGCGTTACCATGGTGGAAAAAATCTTTTCTTTAGATTTAGTCCGAATGAAATGATATCTTCCGACTTTTCCGGTTTGTCCAGGCAACACGCTAACCGTCAGGAAAGTTAAAACGCTGAAGTTCGCAAGGAGAGAGCATACATGAGGCAACTCAAGATAAGCAAACAGATAACCAATCGGGAGAGTCTCTCGCTTGATCGTTATCTGCAGGAGATTGGAAAATATGATTTATTGACCGCTGAAGATGAGGTCAAGCTGACCAAGGCGATCAAAGAGGGTTTTGATATGCCGGTCGATACGACCGAATACAAGAGGGCGAAGCGTGCCCTCGACAAGTTGATCAAGGGTAATCTGCGCTTTGTTGTTTCTGTGGCCAAACAGTATCAGAATCAGGGTTTGACCCTCGGTGACCTGATCAATGAAGGAAATCTTGGTCTTATCAAGGCCGCAAAGCGGTTCGATGAAACCCGAGGCTTCAAGTTTATCTCCTATGCGGTCTGGTGGATCCGCCAGTCCATTCTTCAGGCTCTGGCCGAACAGTCACGCATTGTAAGACTTCCGCTCAACAGGGTAGGGACTCTGAACAAGATCAGTAAGGCATACAGCCAGCTCGAACAGGAATTTGAACGCGACCCGAACACAAGGGAGCTGGCAACCCTTCTTGAAATGGATTCGCAGGACGTCGCCGACACCCTGAAAATCGCCGGACGCCATGTTTCCGTCGATGCACCGTTTGCACAGGGTGACGATAACCGTCTGCTCGATGTGTTGCAGAATGACGGCCACTTGCCCGATTACGGCCTTAACCGCGACTCACTCACCCTTGAGGTCGAGCGCTCCCTCTCCGTCCTTGCACCCCGTGAAGCAGACGTCATCAAGTCCTACTTCGGCATCGGCATGGATAACCCGCTCACCCTCGAAGAGATCGGCGAAAAGTTCCGCCTCACTCGCGAACGTGTTCGCCAGATCAAGGAAAAGGCAATACGCAGGCTTCGCCAGTCGGCCTACAGCAAAATTCTGAAGGAGTACATCGGGAGCTGATTGTCAGAATGGAATTTGACTTCCAAAGATTTGTGGGGGGAATCCTCCTGACATAAAGGCATCGGAAACAATCCGGTGCTTTTGTGTTTTCCGTCACTGTTATTACCCGGACCTCTCCCGAAAGCTGGAGAGATGGCTCGATCGAACAAACGTTAACTCTTACTGATTTATTCAACTCCCTACTTCATAATGAGTCCAGAGACGGATGATTTTGACGATGCTTTCTGTTTCATAGATCTGATAGACAAGACGATGCTGGATATTTAATCTTCTTGAATATGCTCCGAAAAGATCACCGACAAGTTTCTCGAAAGGTGGGGGAGTCTGGAATGGATCTCTTTGCAGAATTTCAATCAGTTCCAATGCTTTAGGCTTCAATCCGGCAGATGCAAGTTTTTTTGCATCTTTTTGAGCCTGCCTGGTATAGACAAGCTGCCAAGTCACCAGTCAAGCTTTTTTGAACACTCAGCGATCTTCTCTTTGAGTTCCTCCTGAATGGATTCGCTCATGCCCGGAAGGGAAACAAGATGCAGTGTTTCTGAAATTGCATTCCAGTCATTTTCCGACAAAAGGACAGCATTGCCTCTTTTCCCTCTTATGACAACAGGCTTATGCGAACTTACCGCTTCATCAACAAGCCTGTAAAGCCTTGCTCGGGCACTCGTGACACTGATCGTACTTGTATTCATAGCAGCTCCTTTTCTTTTACAAAACGTACGTCTTTTGGTATGCTTTATCAAGTTTATTTTTTGTGCCTCTTGACGGCAGACATTGTGTTCAATTATGCTCTCTGTGGTGATTTGCTGCTGTTTTTATGATCAGCACAACTTCCTGCCCGACGGTTGCTATGGTTCAATATGGACTATCGGAAAAAAGCCCTGACCGCATCTCCATCCTGCAGCCCGAGGGTCTCTGCGGCGTTGCCGTTTCTTATGGCGATTTCGATCATGCCGCTGCTCCCGGTGTAAGCAAGTGGCTGCTGGTCGGCTACCTCTCCATAAGTGGCTGAAAGCGGAAGCTCTTTGCTTGATCCTGCACTGACCAGCCACTTTTTTGAGCGGTCAAGCATTTCTGAGTCCAATGATGTTATCAGGTTACCGAAGTGGTCGGTGCAGATGATTGTACCCTCCCATGATGCTCCGTTGTCTGTGCTCTGGCATTTCGGTAAAGCAATTCTTGTGCATTCTGCCAAATCAATCTCTGAACCAAATTCCATGAGCGCAACGCCGGATGCGAGATGCGCGGCTACGGGAGAAAAAACGTCGCGTCCATGAAAGGTTGAGCTGCGCGACAGGAGCATGTAGCGCTCACTTGTGATGGTTACGCAGCGCCTGACCTCTCCGGCCTGAAAAAGAGCGGTGAGCAGGCCGTTGTCGGGGGCAAGAAAGATATGGCGGGCAGTTTCTACAGCAATTGCCTTGCGTGAGGTGCCCACTCCCGGATCGACCACTGCGACAAAAATGGTGCCTTCAGGGAAATACGGGGTTGATTTGCCAAGAAGAAAGGCGCCCTGTACAATGCTCTGGGGTGTAACGGCATGCGTCAGATCGATGATCCGGGCCTCAGGGGCAAGGGAAAGGATGACTCCTTTCATCTGGCCGACATAGGTGTCGTTCAGTCCAAAATCGGTCATCAGGACTATAACAGGGGGCTTTGCAGCATCCATGTGTGTGCGATTCAGTCGATAGCGTTTTTGTAGATGGCGTAGCCGATGCCGAGAAAGAGGATATTCGGGAGCCATGCGGCGAGCATCGGATTGATCATCCCCTGATCTCCGGCGATAGCGCTGGTTTTTTGCAAGCCTATAAAGAGGAAGCCGGTAAAAAGGGTGATGCTTATTTCAGAGGCGAGCCCTCCCCGCTTTTTCTTTGCTGAAAGTGGTACACCGATGAGAATGATGACGAGAGAGGCGAATGGCAGGGCTATTTTATTGTGAAATTTTACCATTGAACGTTCCAGTCCGGAAAAACCGGCCTTCTGCTTTTTTGCAAGGTACTGATAGTGGAGCATGATGTCCATTTCATCAGGCTGAAGATTGAGTTCCGCCAGTGAGTTCGGCGAAAGTGCAAGTTTTTGCGGTACTAACCGTTCAAAATGAAATGCTTCACCTTGTTTGGTAAAAAAGCGGGTCGAAGCGTTTTGCATGACCCACTCGTTCTTTTTGGAGTCGTAGCGCATGGTGTCTGCATCGGTTCGCGATATGAGCCTGATACCGCTGAACTCTTCAATGGAAACGGTACTGAGTTTGTTGCAATCTGCACTGATGGTGCCTATTGAAACCATACGTTTACCTGGTTCCAGAATATGAATATTGTGGTTTTCATGAGGCTCTGAGGAGTTGTTTTTGAAATAGCGCTGTTCAAAAGCATTCAGTTTTGTAAATGCCGCAGGCGCAATCCACCACGCGTTGAGGATATTCAGCACAAGAATGATTATTCCACCAAAAAGAAAAGGGGTCAGCAGTTGGCGCATACTGACACCGGCAGAGCGTATTGCCGGAAGTTCACCTGAAAAGGAGAGTTTTCCGGCAACAAGGATTGATGAGAGCAGGGCGCTCACTGGAGAAATAATGAGAATGATGGAGGGTATCGACAGGATGTAATCATAGACAATCTGCCACAAAGAGAGATTTTTGTCCATGAACTCGTCAAGTTTTTCAACCATGTTGACGAGCACGAACAGGCAGACAAAGGCTATGGAGCTGAAAAGGAAAGCCTTTGCAAACTGCCTGAATATATACTTGTCGAGAATCTTCATAGGTAAAAACCACCATCAGATGGATGCAAAAGGCACTGTTTAATAGCCGAAAATATCTTTCAGCGTGAGTTCTTTTACTGTTCCATATTTCTTCAGGGTTTTCATATCAAGATTTTTTTTCTTGCCAAGCACCAGCATGACATGTTTTTTGTTTCTGAAATGGTCATCGTGAAATTTTTCAATATCTGCAAGGCTCATCAGAGCCGCGTCACGATAAATATCCCTCCTGATATCATGGTCGTGTCCAAGCCGGACAGCCTCTTCGTAATTGAAAAGGATCTCGGTTCTTGTCAGCCGTTCGGTTGAAATTTTCTGCAGAATGCCGTTCCGGGCTGACGCAAAGAGTTCGGGTGATTCAGGCAGTTTGTTCATGAGGGTGCTGATACCGTCAAGCGCTTCGGGGAGTTTGTCGGCCTGTGTGCCGATATAACTGACAATATAGTTATGCTCATTTTTCTCTTTCGGCGTTTTGTAAACCGAAAAGACAGAATAGGCGAGCGCTTTGGCTTCGCGCAACTCCTGAAAGACCACGGATGACATTCCGCCTCCGTAATATTCGTTGAAGAGGGTGGAGATGGGGAGTATTGATGGATTGTACAGCTCATCTCTTGTCATGAGAATGACCTCCGCCTGCGTCATATCGTAGTCGACGAAATAGACAAGATTCTCGTGCTGCTCAAGATCATGGAACGGGTCGCTGACCGGAGGTGTCTTGAATGATTCAGGGTAATGGCGTACCGAACGCAGTTCACCGAGTATCTCCGTAGACGTTGCCGGGCCGTAGTAGAGTACCCTGTGACTGTATTGCAGGAGCTTGTGCACCTCTTCAAGCAGCTCTTTTGCGGTCACCTTTTCAAGCTCCTCGTTGCTGAGAATGTTGGTGAAGGGCGAAGATGGGCCGTATTTACCATAGTTGGTCATCGCCTCAAAGAGAATCTTCTTTTTGGCCAGCTTGGCATCGGTACGCTCTTTCAGTGTGCCGGCTTTAAGCTTTTCAAGTGCCTCTTTATCAGGCTTTGCGTCAACAAGCAGATTTTCAAGCAGTCGAATGGCGGCTGCGGAGTTCTTCTGAAGTCCGGAAAGCTTCAGATAGACGTAATCGTCGGACGTAAATGCCGAAAAGCTTGCACCGATCTTGTAGAGTTCCTGGCTGAATTCAGCAGGAGTAAGATTGCCGGCACCAAGATAGGAGAGGTATTCAAGTGCAAGCTCTATTTTTTTGCTGTTGTTTTTTCCGATGTCGAAGACATAATAGAGCGAGAAGAGCTCGTTTTCGTTGTTTTGCAGATAGTTCAGCTTGATGGAGGGATTGACATCAAAAAAACCGATATCCTTTTTATAATCAAGAAAAACCGGTTCAGTTTTAGTTGATTTCAGTGCAAGAAGTTTTTTGGCAAACGGTGACGAGCTGTTCCGGTTCACCTTCAACGGGGTGATCGGTGGTTTCTGAATCTTCGTTTCGCTTTTGGGGATACCGTGTTCCTTGTAGACGGCGACATAGTTCGAACTGTAGTGCTTTCTGACAAAGGCGACAAGATCCTCTTTTGTTATTTTCTGGAGACGCTCAATCTGGCTGACATGATCAGGCCATGCCATACCCCACACAAATGCGTCAACATAGGCTTCAACGCGTCCCCGGTTGCTTTCATACAGCTTCAGTTGTTCGACTTTCAGATCGTTGATTGCAGCTTCAAGCAGCCAGTCAGGAAATTTTCCCTCTTTGAGCAGTTCGAGCTGGGTGAGCAGCATCTCCTTCACCTCATCAAGGCTTTGGCCCTCTCTTGGTTTTCCACTCAGAATATGGGTAGAGTAATCTTTCATCATCACCAGCATTGAACCGGCATCAAGCACCTTCTGCTGCTGATTCAGGTTAAGATCAATCAAGCCAGCGGTCTGGTTGAACAGCACCTTGTCGGCAAGAGTGAGGTAATCGGCATCAGAACTGTTGATTCCATTGAAGCGGAATCCGATCACGAGCTCTTCAGATTCAGGTCCTTTTACCTTGATGACATCGGGCTCGGTGATTGCATCTTCCACCGCCGGGATAAAGTGGGGTACCTCTTTTGGCTGAAGTACTGAAAACTTTTGGTCAATCAGCTTTATGGTTGCATCCGGATCGAAGTCACCGGCAATGCAGAGCGCCATGTTGTTCGGCACGTAGTAGGTGTGGTAGTAGTTGACAACATTGCGGATTGAAGGATTTTTCAGATGTTCAGCCTTGCCAATGGTGGTCTGGGTCCCGTAGGTGTGTTTCTTGAAGAGTCCGGCAAACAGATTTTCCCAGATTTTCCGGCTGTCACTGTCCATTGTCATGTTTTTCTCTTCATACACCGTTTCGAGTTCCGTATGGAAGAGCCTCATGACCGGATTGCGGAAGCGCTCTGCCTCCATGGAGAGCCACTGGTCAAGCTTGTTCGAGGGAATATCGTTGACATAGACGGTCTGTTCCACCCAGGTATACGCATTGGTGCCCTGGGCACCAATGGAGCTCAGGATCTTGTCATATTCGTTCGGTACGGTATAGCTGGCTGCTACATTGGAAATGCTGTCGATATCCTTGTAAATCGCCGCCCGTTTCTCCACATTTTCAGTTGAACGGTATTGCTCGTAGAGCTCGGAAATTTTTTCAAGCTCCTTGTGTTCCTTGGCATAGTCAAGAGAGCCGAGTGAGTCAGTGCCCTTAAAGAGCATGTGTTCGAGATAGTGGGCCAGGCCGGTTGTCTCTGCCGGGTCATTTTTGCTTCCTGCCCGGACGGCAATGGAAGTGTAGATTCTTGGCTCGTCTTTGTACGGGCTCATGTAGACCGTCAGACCGTTTTTGAGCGTATAGATTCTCGTGTGGAGCGAGTCTCCGGGAACCGTCGTGTATGGATAGGGTTTCTCTCGGTTGATCATGGGTTTACAGGAAATTAAATGCAAAAAAAGTATCCCGATGGTGAATATGGGGATATGGCGCGTCATAACTCTTTGAAAATTATCCGGCATCAAAAAAAGATAATAATGGGATTAAAAGCGCATAATTGCAACCGCCTTGAATGACCTTTTTTAAATAAAATACTTTGAAAGGTCTTCCGTTCAGGAGAGGCTTGCAGAGGAAGGAAACCCTTGTCGCTGTTACGGTAGATAATCATTGTGCAAGAACTAACAAACACTATTAATAGTTCTTTCATGAGTTATCGTGGGAAGAGTGCAAAAATTAACAAGTATGGAGCGTTGTCTATGCAGGTAAACGGGAGCGGAATATACAATCTTGTCAGTCCTTACAGTCCGGCTGGTGACCAGCCGAAAGCCATTGAAGCTCTTTGCGAAGGGGTTCGTTCAGGAGCTTCCTGTCAGACGCTGCTTGGTGTGACCGGCTCGGGAAAGACCTTTACGATTTCAAACGTTATTGCCCGTTTCGACAGGCCTGTGCTGGTGATGAGCCATAACAAGACCCTTGCAGCGCAGTTGTATGGGGAACTCAAGCAGTTTTTTCCTGATAATGCCGTTGAGTATTTCATCAGTTACTATGATTTTTATCAGCCCGAAGCCTATCTCCCCTCTCTCGACAAGTATATAGCCAAAGATCTGCGTATCAATGATGAGATTGAGCGCCTCCGGCTCAAGGCGACCAGCTCCTTGCTCAGTGGCCGGAAGGATGTTATTGTGGTGAGTTCTGTCAGTTGTATTTACGGTCTTGGTTCTCCGGAAGACTGGAAAGCACAGATTATCGAACTTCGTTCCGGAATGGAAAAGGATCGGGATCTCTTTTTGAAGGAGCTGATCGCCCTGCATTACATTCGTGACGATGTTCAGCCGAGCCCTGGAAAGTTTCGCGTCAGGGGGGATATTATCGATCTTGTTCCCGCACATGAGGAGCTTGCCCTGCGCATTGAGTTTTTCGGTTCTGAAATTGAAAGTATCCAGACTTTTGATATTCACAGCGGAGAGGTTCTCGGGGTAGAAAAATATGCATTTATCTACCCCGCACGGCAGTTTGTTGCTGACGAAGAGAAGCTGAAGGTGGCGATGCTCGCCATTGAAAATGAGCTTGCGGAGAGGTTGAACTATTACCGTGCCGAAAACCGTCTGCTCGAAGCTCGCAGGATTGAAGAGCGTACCCGTTACGATCTTGAGATGATGAAGGAACTTGGCTACTGTTCCGGCATTGAAAATTACTCAAAGCATCTTTCCGCTCGTCCTTCCGGAGAGCGCCCCTGCTGTCTGCTCGACTATTTCCCTTCGGACTTTCTTGTCGTCATTGATGAATCGCATGTGACCCTGCCTCAGATCAGGGGAATGTATGGAGGAGACCGTTCGCGTAAAACCATTCTGGTTGAGCATGGATTCCGGCTTCCTTCGGCGCTCGATAACCGCCCGTTGCGTTTCGAGGAGTTTGAGGCTATGGTGCCCCAGGTTATCTGTGTCAGTGCCACCCCGAGTGAACATGAACTGTTGCGATCCGGTGGGGTGGTGGTTGAGCAGCTTGTCCGTCCCACCGGTCTGCTTGATCCTCCGGTGGAAGTTCGTCCTGTGGCGGGCCAAATCGACAACCTTCTGGCTGAAATCCGTATCCACACGGCAAAAGGCAACAAAGTGCTGGTCATGACCCTTACCAAAAGAATGTCGGAAGATCTGCACGATTTTTTCAGAAAGACGGGGATTCGTTCGCGCTATCTGCACTCGGAGATCAAGAGTCTTGAGCGGATGCAGATTCTCCGGGAGCTCAGGGTGGGAGATATTGATGTGCTTGTCGGGGTCAACCTGCTTCGCGAAGGGCTTGATCTTCCGGAAGTATCCCTTGTTGCCATTCTCGATGCCGACAAGGAGGGCTTTTTGCGCAACACCCGTTCGCTGATGCAGATTGCCGGCAGGGCCGCCCGCAATGTTGACGGGTTAGTTGTTCTCTATGCCGATGTGGTGACTCGCTCCATCCGTGAAGTGCTTGATGAGACCGCAAGACGTCGCACCATCCAGCAGCAATACAACCAGGAGCACGGCATTACTCCCCGCTCAATCACAAAATCGGTTGACCAGATTCTCGATACCACTGGTGTGGCAGATGCTGAGGAGCGTTACCGGAGGAAGCGTTTCGGTCTTGAGCCCAAGCCTGAGAGGGTACTTTCCGGTCTTATCGACACGCTCACACCCGAAGCGGGCTATGCATTGGCCGCAGAACTCCGCCTTGAAATGCAGGAAGCCGCCGTCCAGATGGAGTATGAAAAGGCAGCCTATCTGCGTGACGAAATAACAAAGCTTGAAGAGGCGTTGCAGCGACCGCCAGCCGATGAATGATTTTTTCCGGGGTTCCTGCGGTTTGTATTGTTATGGGGAAATACGTTATATACAAATGTAGTGTTTGTGGCCCGTTGCTTTTTTTATATGCTGTTTACTCTGGTTCGTTTGCAATGTTAGCACAGATAGGAAAGGATCATTACAATAAACTCAATGAGATACTCCAGCTTGCAGGCAAGAATCTCAAAACTTTTGATGAATCGCTGATTCAGCGGGCTTTTTTTATGTGCTATCGGGCACATGAAGGCGAAAAAAGGGCTTCAGGGGAACCGTTTTTCTTCCATCCTGTCGAAGTTGCCACCATTCTGCTCAATGAACTTCCCCTTGATGACGTCTCAGTGGCGGCAGCGTTACTGCATGATGTTATTGAGGACAGTGGTTATACCTACGAAGATATTGTTGCTGAACTTGGTGTTGAAGTTGCTGAAATTGTTGAAGGGCTGACCAAGATTTCCGGTATCATGATCAACCGGGAGACCACCCAGGCGGAAGGTTTTCGCAAGATGATGCTCTCGATGGTCAAGGATATCCGTGTTATTCTCATCAAGTTCTGTGACCGTCTGCACAACATGCGAACACTCGAGTCGCTACCGGAGCATCGGCGGCTCAAGATTGCTCTGGAAACACGGGATATCTATGCTCCTCTTGCGCACCGATTCGGTCTTGGAAAAATGAGGGTCGAGTTCGAAAACCTGGCACTCAGATTCATTGATCCGGAGATGTACGAGTTTCTCCAGCAGAAACTTCGCATGAGCAAGGGTAACCGTGTCAGTTATCTTGGCAAGATGATTGTGCCCATCAAGGCCGATCTTGAACAGCAGGAGTTCAAGGTAGAGGTGCAGGGACGGGCCAAGCATCTCTTTTCGATCTATAACAAGATGCGCAGCAAAAACAGGAGCTTTGAGGATATTCACGATCTTTACGGTATCCGTGTGATTGTTGATACGGAGCGTATTGCCGACTGCTTTTCGGTCTATGGTTTTATTACGCAGAAATATCCTCCGGTTCCGCAGCATTTCAAGGATTATATCTCGGTGCCAAAGCATAACGGATACCAGTCACTTCATTCGGCCATTATCGGTCCGAGAGGTCACATGGTTGAACTGCAGATTCGCACGAAGCGCATGCACGAGTTTGCTGAGCTCGGCGTTGCGGCCCATTGGCGCTACAAGGAGAAAATATCACGGGATGATGTTCATATCGATTCGTTTCTCCGCTGGGCCAGAGAGTTGATCAAGGATGCCGATTCGGCCGCCTCCTTCATGGAGGGGTTCAAGCTCAACCTCTACCATGATGAGATCTATGTTTTTACTCCGAAAGGAGATATGAAAACCATGCCGGCAGATGCCACGCCGATAGATTTTGCCTATGCCATCCATACAGAGATTGGTAACGGCTGTATCGGTGCCAAGGTGAACGGCAAGATTGTACGACTGAATGCGCAGCTTAAATCCGGTGACCGGGTCGAAATCATCACCTCGAAGAACCAGAAGCCGAAACCTGATTGGCTCAAAATGGTTGTAACCCAGCGGGCAAAGCTGAAAATACGATCGGCTATCAATGAGGAACGTCGGGTGCAGATTGAGAAAGGGCGAGGGATATGGGAGAAAATGGTTGCAGGCACCAAAAGGCTTTTTTCGGATAGTGATATCATTCAGCAGGTTAAGGGGTATGGCCTTAAAACCCCGGCAGATTTCTTCAACGCCCTCGGCAGCCAGCAAATCAGCGGAGAAGAGGTTATTGAGCGGGTTACAAATTTCCGCAAAGAAGAATCGCTTGCAAAAACCCTCACTGATGAAGCTCGTGAGGTTGAGGATTATCTGCAGAAAGCCCGGCAGGAAAGGGATCAGGACGGCTTGCCATCAAAAAAGGATGAAGTCGTTATTGCCGGTATGAACAATATCGCCTATGCCTATGCGAACTGTTGTCAGCCTGTTCCCGGTGATGACGTGATCGGTTTTGTAACGGCCGAAGGTGTCAAGATTCATCGCAAGAACTGCGTTAATGTCAGTAATGAGAATCTCCTGAAAAGTGAGCGTATTGTCTCCGTTTCGTGGAACAGGAAAGTCGAGACTGATTTTCTTGCTGGCATAAAGATTGTTGGTGAAGACCGTCTCGGCATCATGAACCAGCTCACAACGGTCATCTCGAAATTTGACACCAATATCCGCACCATTTCGCTCAATGCCCATGACGGGATGTTTATCGGCACCATGATGATCTACGTTCGCAATGCTGAAAAGCTGAACATACTGATGGAAAAACTGAAAAAAGTCCAGGGCATCTTCACCGTTGAACGGCTCGTAAATTGAACTTCTTACAGGGTCGATATGTGGGTTGCACCTGGCGTAAACCAGGGGAGTCTGATGCTTTTGTGCAGCGAACGGTAGAATTTTTGTATATTTTTTTCAGATTGATATGATTAACAGTTAACAGTACAAACCAGAGTAAGGAGAGGGTTATGAAGGTCTCAATAGCAAGGCTTATCGCATTTTTTCTTTTTTTCAGCACTCTTTCAGGGTGTGGGTATAACACCATACAGCAGAATGAAGAGGCGGTGAACCGCTCATGGGGTGATCTTGAGTCGCAGTTGCAGCGCAGGGGTGATCTGGTGCCGAACCTTGTGGCAACGGTCAAGGGCGCGGCAAACTTTGAAAAAGAGACGCTGACTGCTGTGGTGGAAGCGAGGGCAAAAGCGACCTCCATTCAGCTCACTCCCGCCATGCTCAGTGATCCGGCAGCGATGGCAAAATTCAGCAGTGCCCAGGGTGGCCTCTCATCAAGCCTCTCACGCCTGCTTGTAGCGGTAGAACGCTATCCCGATCTCAAGGCCAGCCAGAACTTCCGTGATCTGCAGAATCAGCTTGAGGGAACTGAAAACCGTATCAGTGTGGCCCGTCAGCGCTACAACGAGGCGGTTGCAACGTTCAACTTCTCAATCAGGAAGTTTCCGAACTCCATGACCAACAGCCTGCTGCTGCAACTGAAAGCCAAAGAGTATTTCAAGGCTGATGCAGCCGCAAAAGCGGTGCCTGCGGTTAAATTCTGATGTTGCGGCCAGTCATGAACAACTTGATGAGGTACGGGCTGAGGGGTATGCTCTTTCTGCTCTTTGCGCTGATTGGAGCTCTCCCTCTGGACGGTTTTTCGGCAATTCCGGTGCCCGCTCTTTCAGGTCGGGTCAACGATTATGGTGCCATGATATCCGCACCGGCGAGAGCAGAGCTTGAAACCCGGCTCCAGCAGTTTGAAGCTGCCGAGTCGACGCAGATCGTTATTCTGACGATTCCTTCACTTCAGGACGAGCCAATCGAGAACTTTTCGATACGGGTTGCAGAGAGCTGGAAGATAGGTCATAAAGGCTCCGATAACGGCGTGCTGCTCATTGTTTCACGCGATGACCACAAGGTGCGCATTGAGGTTGGTTATGGACTTGAAGGAAGGCTGACAGATCTGCTTGCCGGGCGAATTGTTGCCGACGAGATCGCTCCTGCCTTCAAGGCCGGGCAGTTCGATGCAGGATTCACCAAAGGGGTTTCATCGATTATTGCGGCGGTTCATGGCGAATACAAGGCCAAGCCCCAACAAAATGGCAAAAAGCCCTCATTTCCTCTGTTGTTCATCATTTTCTTTTTTATCTACCTTGTCAGCCAGATATTCCGTGGTCACAGAGGCGGCCCGATGGCCAGTGGTGGTCTTGGCGGAGGATTTTTTGGCGGCGGCTTCGGCAGTGGAGGAGGAGGTGGCGGCGGTTTTGGTGGTGGCGGTGGTGGTTTTGGTGGCGGTGGAGCGTCAGGTGATTGGTGAATGCCACATAATAAAGAGATCAAGATGAGTGATCCAGCAGAAAAATTCCTTACGGCGGTAGAGCGTAGCCAGATTGAGGCGCGAATAGCGGAGGCGGAAAGACGCACTTCAGGAGAGATCGTTGTCATGGTGGTTCCATCAAGCTATCACTATCCTCTTGCCAGCATGATCGGCAGTTCACTTCTGGCGGTACTTCTTGGTATGGCAGTGGCGAGGGTTGCTGGCCAGGATAGTATGTGGTTCTTTCTTGAGATTTTTGGTCTGTCATTCATCGTGCTTCATGAACTGATAAAACGGGTCAATACCCTCAAGCGTCTTTTTGTCAAAGCCTCGGATATGAAGGAAGAGGTTGAAGAGGCAGCCATTCAATCGTTTTATCACAGGAATATCAACCTGACTGTTGACCATACCGGCATTCTCATCTATATATCCCTCTTTGAACGCCATGTTCGTGTGATTGCAGATCAAGGCATTAACGCGAAAGTTGACAGGGATGTCTGGCAGGAGATTGTCGGAATCATCGTCCGTGGCATCAAAAGCAAAGGGCAGGTTGCCGCGATAGGTGCAGCGGTTGACCGGTGTGCCGCAATCCTCGCCGCCCATTTCCCCCTGAAACCCGATGACCGCAATGAACTTGGCAATGAGGTGATTATTGGTCGGGGGAGGTGAGTGTGTCCTGGTTTATTTTAGGCAATTGCAGCAGGCGAGTATGGTTAGCCGTTAATGTATGGGAGACTATGAAATGAATAATTTGTCAGAAATCAAACGAGAGGTTCTGGCTCTGCCCCTGCAGGATCGAGCAGAACTTGCAGAGTATCTTCTTGCGAGTCTTGATGATTTGGCTGGTCAGGAAAATGAAGCGTTGTGGATTGAAGAGGCAGAAAGGAGGTATCAGGCTTATCTTAATGGGGCTGTTTCAGCAAGAGCTGCTGCAGATGTTCTACTGGAAGCACGAGAAAGACTTGGATGAAACGGGTACGATTTTTGAAGCCGGCTGAACATGAGATGCTTGAAGCCATGTTTTATTATCAAAATAAGGCAGAAGGTCCTGGTCGTGATTTCATTGGTCGGATAGATGAGGCTGTTGCTCGTACAGAAAAAACCCCGGAAGCTTATCCCGAAATAAGGTTTGCTGTTCGTCGAAGTCTTGTTCGTCAGTTTCCATTTGCCCTCTTAAACAAGATTCTTTCAGATGAAGTGCTTGTGATTGCAGTGATGCATCTTAAGCGCCATCCCTCCTATTGGCTCGAGAGATAAGAATTGTCGTACGGAATGGGTGCTGTTCTATGGTAAAATTATCCTCCGTCTGAAAAAAAGCTTTGATTTTCATGTTTAAATGTTTTTTTACAGTCAGTTGTAACTCCACTCAATAAATTTAGCAGTAGGGTCGTTATGAAAAAAACAGCGTTGTACTCCTGGCATGAAGCGGCTGGAGCCAAAATTATCGATTTCGGTGGCTATTTGATGCCGGTACAGTACACGGGAATTATCGCTGAGCATCATGCTGTACGCAACGCGGCAGGGCTCTTTGATGTGTCGCACATGGGCAATTTTTATGTCAGGGGTGCAAGGGCAAAGGAGTTTCTCCAGTTTATGACAACCAACGATCTTGACAAGGTGGCAGATGGTCAGGCGCAGTACAATCTCATGCTCTATCCCGATGGCGGCATTGTTGATGATCTGATTATCTACCGTATCGACAGCGTAACTTTTTTTCTTATCGTCAATGCGAGCAACGCCCCCAAAGATTTTGAGTGGCTGCAGCAGCATATCGGAGCCTATGAAGGGGTGGAGCTTCAGGATCATACCGATCAGCTCTCTCTGATTGCCCTCCAGGGCCCTCTTGCCCTGAATATTCTGGCAACCGTTTTTCCTGACCTTGATGTTGAGGCACTCGCCTCTTTCCACTTCTGCAAAGTTCTCTTTCAGGGCTCAGAGGTGATGATTGCCCGAACCGGCTATACCGGCGAAAAGGGAGTGGAGATATGCTTGCCCAATGAGGTTGCGTTACCCTTATGGGAAGCATTGTTTGATGCGGGCAAAGAGAGTGGGATTCAGCCCATCGGACTTGGCGCACGTGATACGCTTCGCCTTGAGATGGGATACTCCCTCTATGGTCACGAGATTGATCACCTTACCAATCCGCTTGAGGCGCGGCTGAAGTGGGTGGTCAAAGTGGATAAACGGGATTTTATCGGCAGGGCGGTGTGCCAGCAGGTTGCGCTTGACCTGAAGAGGGGAGTCGCCGGATTCTCACTTGATGGCCGAGTGCTTCCTCGTCAGCATTTCAAGGTTTATAACAGTGCACGCGAGGAGATTGGCTGGGTCTGCAGCGGTACTCTTTCGCCAACGACCAAGGAACCTGTTGGTACCTGCAATGTTTTGCGTGAGTACATAAATCCGGGCACTCCCATTCTGGTTGAAGTTCGCGGGAACTTCCATACCGGTGTTATCAGGCGTCTGCCGTTTGTTACAACCTCACTGGGGTGAATGCGATAAAGTATTACAGGAGCAATCTGCCAGGTGAAAATGAAAAATAACAGCAAAGGGAGCAGGGCAAGTACTCTGAACATGAAGGCGCTGCAAAAAGAGATAGGTGGCATGGTGCTTATGCTGCTTGCCCTCTTTTTGATAGGCGCCCTTCTGAGTTTTCATCCGGATGATGAGGCCAGTTTTGGTGCGCTTGCCTGGCATGATATTTTCAGCAAGGCGGCAAGAGGCGCGGCTGAAAGCATCCATAATCCGTTCGGGTTGTTTGGCGCAAGAATTTCAGACTTCTTTATCCGTTCATTTCTCGGTTATTCGGTCATGCTTCCGATAACCTCAATTTTTTTGTGGGGCTGGTTGCTCATGCGGGCCAAAAGCCTTAAACCCGCTATTCTTTTTTCCCTTTACAGCCTCTTTGTTTCACTTGATGTCGCCACCATATTCGGTCTTACCTCTGCCCCATTCAGTGATCTCATGGCAGGAGCGATCGGGCGGATGATTGCCGACTTTCTTTCTATCGTGATTGGTGTTACGGCATCGTCGGTGCTTCTTGCTGTTATTGCCCTTGCTTTGACCATCTATATGGGGAAGGGGTTCCTCGAAGCTTGCAAGGTAATCCTGTTGCCCATTATCAAAAGAAGCATCAAGTCGTTCTCCGCCTTCAGGGCTAAGTATACTGAAAGCCGGAAAAAAAAGGCTGAGCAGAAGCGGCAGAAAGCCAAAGAGAGAGAGCTGAAAAAGGAGGAGCAGAGAAAGCTTGCGCTGAAAAAGGAGGCCCTGAAAAAAGAGGAGTTGAAAAAAGAGGCTCAGAAAGTGAAGGCACTCGAACCCCTGGTATCGGTTTCGCCGGTTGCTCCGACGCAACATGAGCTTTTTTCGCCGGAGATTTCCCAGCCTGAGCCTGTCATTATTGAGCCGCCTCCATTGGTGCCGCAGACCAAGGTGCCCGGAGAGCCGGAGATGATTATTCACAAGGCGGTCCATGAAAAAGAGGCCGACCTTGACCAGCGCCGCCTGAAAGTGCAGACCAAGGATCGCGAGCCCTACCGCTTTCCTTCAATTGATCTTCTCGAAAAAGTGCCGGACGACAATGATCAGATTGATGAACAGCATCTTGAAGAGAGCAAGCAGAAGTTGCTTGAAAAACTCAAGATATACAAGATAGATGTAAAGAGAATCGCAACCACCGTCGGCCCCCGGGTCACCCTTTTTGAGCTGGAGCTTGAGCCGGACGTGAAGGTCAGCAGGGTCAAATCCCTTGAAAATGACCTTGCCATGGCGCTCTCCGCACGAGGTATCCGCATCATAGCCCCGATTCCCGGCAAGAATGCCGTCGGTGTGGAGATTCCAAACGGCAAGCCGAAAACGGTCTGGCTTCGTTCAGTGTTGCAGGTCGAAAAATTCAAGAACAGCACCATGATGCTGCCGATTGTGCTCGGTAAAACCATCACCAACGAGGTCTATATTGCCGACCTGGCCACCATGCCGCATCTCCTGATTGCCGGTGCTACCGGGGCAGGAAAGTCGGTCTGCATCAATGTCATTATCTCCAGCCTGCTCTATGCATGCAGCCCCGACAAGGTCAAGTTTGTGCTGATCGATCCCAAAAGGGTGGAGCTTTTTCAGTACCAGCATCTGAAAAACCATTTTCTCATGCGCTTTCCCGGTATTGATGAGCAAATTATTACCGATCCCCAGAAGGCGGTCTATGCGCTGAAGTGCGTCGTTAAAGAGATGGAGGTTCGTTATGAAACCCTTGAAAAAGCGGCTGTCCGCAATATCGGCGATCACAACCGCCGTATTCCCGAAGAGGCGCTGCCCTACATTGTCGTCGTTATTGATGAACTCGCCGATCTCATGATTACGGCGGGACGGGAGGTTGAAGAGCCGATCATCCGGATTGCCCAGCTCGCCCGTGCGGTGGGTATTCACCTTATTGTGGCGACCCAGCGCCCCTCCGTTGATGTCATTACCGGCATCATCAAGGCCAACTTTCCGGCTCGAATTGCCTTCCAGGTGGCCAGCAGGGTTGATTCACGCACCATTCTTGATGGTTCCGGGGCCGAGCAGCTTCTCGGTAACGGTGATATGCTCTATCAGCCCTCAAACCAGCCGAAATCGATGCGTATCCAGGGGCCTTATGTCTCCTCGGGTGAGGTTGAGGAGATTACCTCCTTTATCGGCTCGCAGCACGCACTGAAGAACATGTATGTGCTTCCTGCTCCTGATATGCAAAAGGGCAACGGGATTTCGTCATCGGGATATCAGGAAAAAGATGGCAAGGACAGCATGTTTGAAGAGGCGGCACGGCTTGTCGTGACGCACCAGCAGGCGAGTGTTTCGCTGCTGCAAAGGCGTCTCCGGCTCGGATTCAGCCGTGCAGGGCGGGTTATGGATCAGCTCGAATACAGCGGGATTGTCAGTGAGGCCGACGGGAGCAAAGCAAGGGAAGTCCTCATCAACAATGACGACTCCCTTGAACTTTTATTGCGAAATCTGGACGCCTGAGCTCTTAAACTGATTCGACGCGTACAATTTCCGGCACTGCTTTTTTGATTGCCTGCTCAACGCCGGCACGCAGGGTGAGGGTGCTCATCGGGCATGAACCACACGCGCCAAGCAGTTTTACATCAACGGTCATCTCTTTGGTAATGCCGACAATCTGACAATCGCCACCATCAACCTGCAGGTAAGGGCGTACAGTTTCAAGTGCGGCAATAACGCGGTCGTAGAGTGCATCGCTTTTTGGCAGATAATCCTTGCTGGAACTCATGATATGCTTGGTTTACAATGGTTGAAAATAACGGTACTCTTCTTATGGTGTCAGAACAGAACTGACAATATCAAACCTCTTGCGGAAAAAAACAATATGAAATTCATCATTGTTCTGTGCCGCGCTCTGCTTCCATGATGGAAATCCTGCGGACAACTTCCATACCAGCCTGATTGATCGCCTTTGATGTTGCCGAATCAGGATGGCTGACAATACAGGGGGTTCCGCTGTCGCCTCCTTCGCGCACCGCCCGGTCGATGGGGATGGAACCGAGGAAGGCGAGTCCCTGGGTACGGGCAAAAATCTCTCCTCCATGGTGCCCGAAAATATAGTCTTTCGTTCCGTCCGGCAGTTCGTAATAGCTCATGTTTTCTACCACTCCAAGAATGGGGACATTGACTTTGCGGAACATGCTCACCGCTTTCGACACATCGGCAATGGCCACATCCTGCGGCGTTGTCACAATAATGGCGCCAGTCAGGGGAATGGTCTGGGCAATGGTAATCTGGACGTCTCCGGTACCGGGAGGAAGATCAAAAATCAGGTAATCGAGTTCCTTCCACTCTACCTCATTGATAAACTGCTTGACAGCGCTCGAAACCATCGGGCCCCGCCAGATTACGGCCGTATCGCTCTCGATCAGAAAGCCGATCGACATCAATTTGACGCCCCATTTTTCGAGCGGGACAAGATTTTTCCCCTCAACTTCCGGTTTTGCATCGAGGAGTCCGAACATGGTTGGAATGCTCGGGCCATAAAGATCGGCATCAATAAGCCCCACTTTTGCACCTGTTTGTGCCAGGGTGAGGGCAAGGTTGACCGCAAAGGTCGATTTTCCGACTCCACCCTTTCCTGAAGCTACCGCAATAATTTGTTTGACCTCTTTCAGCGGACGGTCGTGGTTGCAGTTATGATGACCGCAGGATGCGTGTGCGGAGTGACCATTGCCGTCGTGATGGCTGCAGGATGAAGGTGTCGATTCATCATGGAGTGTCGTCATGGAGTGTTATCGTTTTATGTTGCAAAAAAACAGTTATGGTTGAGTTGCGGCCATGCGCCTATTTCTGCATGAACCGCATCGAAATGGCGACTCCCTCCAGGCTGAACTTTTCGCGCAGCTTGTTTTCAAGAAATTTTCTGAAATTTGGCTGCACAAGGAGAGGGTCGTTACAGAAAAATGCAAAGACCGGCCAGGCGGCATTGATCTGCGTCATGTACTTGATTTTCAGCTCCTTGCCCGTTTTGGTGGAAACGTGCGTTTGTGAAAGTGCTTCCTCAAGAAATTTGTTGAGCACGCTGGTGCTTATTTTACGAGAGCGGTTTCGGCAGATATCCTGCGCCGTATCAATGGCCCGGTAGAGGTTCTTTTTGGTGAGCGCCGAAATAAAGAGCACCGGAACGTAGGAAAGGTTCCCCATCTGCATCCGGAGATCCTCCTCATAGATTTTGCTCGTTTTTGAATCCTTTTCGATCAGATCCCATTTGTTGATCAACAGGAGCGCCCCTTTTTTTCGCTCTACGGCCATATTGATGATTCTCATATCCTGCTTTTCAATGCCCGGAGCGGCATCAAGCATCACCAGTGCAACATCGCAGCGCTCAATGGCTTTTTCGGTTCTCAGCGAGCTGAAGTACTCAATGCCCGCATCAATTTTTGTCCGTTTTCTCAGTCCTGCCGTGTCAATCAGGACAAAATCCTCCTGCTTGCGGGTAAAGTGGCTGTCGATGGCATCGCGTGTTGTACCCGGGATGTTCGA
This sequence comes from uncultured Chlorobiaceae bacterium, assembly GCA_903939765.1. Classification (GTDB taxonomy): domain Bacteria; phylum Bacteroidota; class Chlorobiia; order Chlorobiales; family Chlorobiaceae; genus Chlorobium. Next base: position 118,593 of record CAJAIK010000096.1, read on the forward strand.
CACAATCAGACGATTTGAACCAAGCAGGGCATTGACAAAGCTTGATTTTCCTACATTCGGCCTTCCGACTACGGCCAGTTGAGTGGCACACGCTTTGTTACTGTGCTCTCTCTCCGTTTCAGGCAGCGACTCAAGGATCTCATCAAGCATGTCTGCAACCCCGCTCCCGTCGCGGGCCGAGATGAAATAAGGATTGGTAAATCCGGTGCTGATGAACGACGCAGCGTCAATGGTGAGCTGCGGGGTTTCAACCTTGTTGACCGCAAAAAAAAGCTGCTTGTGCCGGAAGGTTCGCTGCAGCAGTCGGCCGAGTTCGAGATCCCCGTAGGAGAGGCCTGCACGAACATCGGTTAAAAAAATAACAATATCGGCATCACGGATGGCCGTCAGGGTCTGCTCAAGCATTGCCACGCTGATGGTGTCGCTCTCGGCGTTGTAGCCTCCGGTATCCATCAGTGAAAACTCCTTGCCCTGCCACTCGCCATCTGCAATATGGCGGTCTCGTGTAACGCCGGGGGTTGGATCGACGATGGCGCTTCGTTGGCGCAGGATTCGGTTGAACAGGGTTGATTTGCCGACGTTAGGACGGCCAACCAGAGCAATTAAAGGCTTCATAAGAACAGACAGCGGTCTTGATAAAAAAAGTTGACAGAGGTCCACAAGGGAATTCCTTTTGAGATATAAGGTATAATTTGTAGAATTAAGTGGAATAATTTACATTAACGAACTTTATTTTTCCGCAAAAGTCCAGATAATCAAGAGCAAGAGAATGAGTAAGACGATAAGTTTCAAGACATATTCAGCAAAACCGGCAGAAGTTGATCGCAAGTGGTACGTTGTTGATGCTGAAGGTCAGGTTTTGGGCCGCATGGCTTCTGAAATTGCAAAAGTCCTCAGGGGCAAGCACAAGCCACAGTTTACACCGCATATCGATACCGGTGACTTTATTGTGGTAACCAATGCTGAAAAAATTGCGCTCAGTGGCAAAAAAGAGGAGCAGAAAAGCTACTTCTCGCACTCACAGTATCCGGGTGGAGTCAAGGTTGACCACGTCAAGGATTTGCTGAAGAAAAAACCGGAAAGAATTATCGAAAATGCTGTGTGGGGAATGCTGCCGCACAACAATCTCGGTCGTCAGTTGTTCAGAAAGCTCAAGGTTTATGCAGGCGCCGAACACCCGCACGCTTCGCAGTCTCCTGTTGAAATGAAGGTAAACTAAATATTAAAGCATTGGGAATGAAAGAGGTTATCGATACAGTAGGTCGCCGTAAAACCTCGGTGGCTCGAGCTTTTATGATTCCGGGAAAAGGCCGGGTTATTGTCAA
>CAJAIK010000097.1 GCA_903939765.1 uncultured Chlorobiaceae bacterium
CGCAACAGGAGGCGCAGGCGCGTCAAAACCTCATCAGCCTCTGCCAGCGCCGGGCGCTTGTGGTTGCGCATGTTGGCAACAGCAACAAGCTCGGTAAATTCAAGCACGGCATTTTCGAGGCGAACAGCAATGCTGAACCGATAGCTCTTCGGGAACTTTCCGGTATGGTGCAGCAGCCATTTCGAAAAATCGAAGGCTTTTTTGACGATCAGCATTTCGTGATTTGGCCTGAGAGCAAATGAACAATTGACAGTTGACAATGGAGAAGCGCCGACTTCGAGGTTTTACAAAAAAAATTTTCAGCCTATCCATGTCAGTTTTTCCCTGTCGAGTAAGCTTGCTTTTTCAGATTTCCAGAGAACAGAGTGTCAGATGTTCAGGAAGAAAACGGACTGGAACGAATCACTCGAAAACCCAAGAAGATGAGGTCGTTCCACGGAAGGCTGAGGTTCCGGGAGGAGCAGCGCAGGGCATCAGCTTCATTATACCAACTACCTCCGCGCAGTGAACGGGTGGTGGAGAAACCATACAAACGCTTGTCGTCTATACTCCAAAGAATTGTAGCAATCACCGAGTAAGCCATCGAAAGCAAACCAAAACCATAGCGGTTCTCCATCCACTCCCACACATTACCGGCCATGTCGTACAACCCTTCAGGGGTTACTCCTTCGGGATAACGGCCAACCGGTGTTGTGGCGCCTTCGTTTTTTCCGTAATTGGACCTCGTTGATGATGGCTCCATTTCACCCCAAGGGTACCTTCTGCCCTCTTTGCCGCCTGCCGCATACTCCCACTCCACCTCTGTCGGCAGACGATAGAGCATGGCGTTACCACCATTACCCTCAAGCAGCGAGAGCCAGAGGCAGTAGGCACGCGCCGCATACCAGGTGACACCAACCACCGGCTGATCCGCCCCGTTAAATTTCCGGTCATCATCATAGCGGGAGCGAAAAAGTTTTGCAAGATTTTCCTGGCCTTTCAGATAACGGCGGAACCCCCTGATACCATGGGTCATTGCCTGCAAACGCTCTTTATAGCGCTCAAGCGGCAGGATGCGGGCAAAATGAGCCTCATTTCCATCAAGGTATGCAATAAAGCGGCGGTAAAGCTGGTTGGTCACAGGGTATCGGGCAACGTGAAGGTCGGGCACCGTCTGCTGCTTTTTCGCTATGGAGTAGATAAACGAACCTCCTTTGATCAGAACGTAAGGAGCCTCTTGCCGATCCACCACACCTGCTACGGTAAAGTCATCGGCTCGACGGCGCATGTCGTCATCTTTGGCAAGATTCTGCTCTATGAACCTCCGAACCACATCACCAGCTTGCGGCTGCTTACCGATTTGCAGGCATTTCAAGAGATAACGCTGCCGGTTTGCCGTTGTTGCACGATCAAGCAGCCTCGCAGAGAGTGCTTCAAGCTCCTCTTTTGGCCCCTCCTGCATAACACGACCAAGCAAATCCTGCTGCTCCTGCGAAAAATCAAGACTGACAGGCGAGTCAAAAAGTTGCTCCAGAAAGGTATTGACGGTTACAGCGCTCGCTTCGGCGGCAAAAAAGCAGATTGCCTCTTTCCACCAGGCTTCACCAAAATGGGTGGCCAGCTCCCCGAGATACTTTCTGCCACTATCACTCTTCCAGTCGGTCTGTTCATCCTGGAGAAGCTCAACTGTTTTCACAAGCTGACTGGCGGCCATGTACTCGCGAAATGATTTATGGCGGAAGAGATACTCCCGCTCACCATACTCCACCAGCAAACCTGCCCGCTCAACAAGGTGTTTGCAGAACAGAGATGGCGCTGGCGAATCATCAAGCAGGCTCAGTTGAACCTGCATTTGCCCATACATCTTCTCTCTCTCCACTTCGTCCTTCTCCAGCTCTTGCTGCATCCATAGCGAAACCGGCGTCAGTACGTCGAGCGCTGCCCTGGCAGCAAGCAAGGGCTGTCTATTTATATCCTTGTCCCGATACTCAAGAATGTAGTTCAATGCCTCCCGGTACAACTCTACACGGCTGGCAGGCAGATAGTCCCTGTTTTTCCAGAGCATAGCCATCAGTTGCAACAGGAGGGGAATACCGGCCAGCGACTGCAGGCTTTTATTCTCCTCTGCAGTTAAAAAAGCAATGATTGCCTCTGCTTTTGTTTCTGCTTTTGCTCTCTGGCTTTTTTGCCAGAGGGCTGTTTTATCGGCAAAAGGGGCTGCCGCCTCAAGAAATGCCGCTTCAAACCACTGATGTAAAAAGAGTTTCTGCTGATTGGGCGTAAAATCCATGATATCAACCCGCTCGAAGTGCTTCAGCTCAATGTTGTCAACCTTTCTGTAGCCGGTTGTTCTTGAGGTAACAATAAAATATGCCTTTGGAAAGCTGGTAACGGCATTGTCAATCCAGCCGCACACCTTTATTCTCTCCGCAATGTCACTGATTTCATCAAGTCCATCAAGCAAGACAAGAGTTGCGGATGAATGAAGCCAATCAGAAAAAACATCTTCCCCGATGGCATGCGAATGCTTTTCAGAGGATACCCGGAGATTTGCCGGAAGCAACAGGTACTCTTCTCCTGCCCTCTTCAGTTCACGCAGCGGCAGATAAAAAACCAGCTTCGGAACGCGAAAGCCACGCCGTTCAAAAGGCTTTGTGTCAAGGCACAACAACGCATAATAGGAGAGCAGTGTTGTCTTTCCTGAACCGGGCTCACCAACAACAAGCAGCCTGTGATACTTTTTTTTGAAGGCCATGCGCAGCACCGATTCCGGTGACTGGATTCCGTCATTGCACCTGTCGTTAAAGCCTTTCCCCGGCATAAAACGTGTTTCATTGCGCAAGGTATCGGAAAGACGCAACGGAACAAAGGTATCTGCAAGTGACACGGAAACACCTTCAAAGGCAGTTGTTGAGAGTGCCTGCTTTTTAATCTGCTCTCTGAGAGTCTCTCTGTATCGTTCTCCCATATCGTCGAGCTGCCGATTTTTTGCAGATTTTGCACTCAGGAGCGGGTAAATAAAATTGATAAACGCTCCTGTCGCTGTAATCAGCGCGATAATAATGGTTACAACCACACCAATCAGCGCAATTCGATCTGCGGAATTCATATCTGTAAAAAGGCGGTTTGCGTTCCCTTCAGCGCTTCCTTTGCCCGCAGCCCCCTTCTCCTTCAGCATATTTCCGCCATCCGCCTTTTCGGGGTTACCTGCTGCTGCCGCTACGCGAGGCGTAACATCCGAAGGTTTTGCCGCCTCACATTTTACACAAGCAACAGCAGCCGCGCCTGCCAGAACAACAAGAACAAGCAAGAGCATTCTGATACTACGGCTCAGACACTTCACCGATTCCGGCAGATGCAGAACAGTAACAGCCATAACAGGGATGTTGTGGATTACAAGGCAAAAAGATGCGTAAGTGAATATAGTATAATCGTTCGCAAAGAGAAACTGGAGAGAGGGTGACTGGTAAAATGAAACCTCTTCACCGTTAAGCCCTCCTCATTTTTGATGTTTTTTTGCTATTATTACTTTTGCAGGCAGCAGAACAAATTTACTAACAAAATAAATGTTGAGGCTAATGACTTCAATACATGATGTTTACAGGAGTGCTTTAGCCCTGAACCCCCGGGAGCAGGCGTGGCTCATTGACAGGTTGATCGTCTTTGAGTGCTTCTGACCCCCTCACAACCCTAACGAGCGCAAAAGGTTGCGAGTATTGGCCTGCCGGGCGTGGCCGACCCAACCTGAAAGGCTCTGCTGCATGGATTCAGGCTTTGCGCTCAAGGTGCATTGCATCCGTTTTTTTGCACGGCGAACATTGCTGGCCGGAAGCCGCCGGTATGACTGAAAGATTTTCTGACCAAGAAAACACTTCCCCTCCGTCACGGGGTAGAGCTCTGTTCTTTGCGTATTGAGAATCAACCGGTACGACTCCAGAAAGAGATCAATAGCTTTTTTCCACTCCCACAACTCCAGTTTGCAGTCGGAAAACAAGACACCGTCATCCACATAGCGCACATAGCCTTTGCAGTGCAACACCTCCTTGACATAGTGATCCAGAAAACTGAGATAGTAGTTGGCAAACCACTGGCTGGTAAGGTTTCCGATGGGCAACCCCCGCCTTCTTTCGTGCGGCGAAAAGAGGCTGTCGCCCGGGAAATAGTGGAGATGCTCCGTTTGCGGGTTGCTGTTGTCGATAATGGTATCAATCAGACAAAGGGTATCGGCACACGCAATTTTACGGCGGAGCTGTGACTTCAGAATTTCGTGGTCAATTGAAGGAAAGTATTTTCGAATGTCGAACTTCAGCGCGTAAGTGTACCGTTTAAGATAGTACTGGTACCGCTCGATTGCCTTGTGCGTCCCTTTGCCAACCCTGTTGGCGTAAGTGTCAAAAATAAAGGTGCGCTCCAGAATGGGGCCGACAACAGCAATCAGGGAGTGATGCACCACACGATCCCGGAAGGGCGCTGCGCTGATTTGACGGGGTTTTGACTTATAGATGCTGAAGGTTTTGTAGGGGCCGGGCTTGTAGGTTTTGCCTTGCAGTTCCGAAATAATCTGCCAGAGGTTCTCTTCGAAGTGATGGTAGAACTGCAATACCGACGGCTCTTCCCGCTTCCCTTTTGCCGCATGCCGGGCTGCCGAAAGCACATTGTCGAAAGCAACGATCCCCTGAAAAAGGTTTTTGCTGGTTTTCATGGTGGCTGGTAGCAAAAAAAACAGGCCGCTTTTTCAATTACTTACTCAAGCCGCCTGTTTTGTCTGTTCTGTTTGTGCTCGCCCCACCCCGAGGGTGGCGACGTGCCTCAGGAAAAAGAGCCCGATGTCATGCCCAAAAACTGTCCGTTCTTCCTTGAAAAAACGGCATCAGAATGGGCTTTTACACGCATTGGAACGGGCATGATTGGAACGAATCACTCGAAAACCCATGTTGTTGTTGTTGTTCCTCGGATTGTTGTTGTTCCGGGAGGAGCAGCGCAGGGCATCAGCTTTTTTGTTTCACAAGCTCCCCGCACATCAAACGGGTAGATCATTGTATCGGCCCTTTCCCAAACCAAAGGTATCATTTCTCGCCGGATTGGTCAACCTTTTTTATCCAGCCGCCGAGCATTTTTCCCAACTCGGCAATCTGCCGGCTCCCGAATTCGTATGAGGCAAGATTGATGAATTGCATCTCAAAACTCATACGCAACAGGAGGCGCAGGCGCGTCAAAACCTCATCAGCCTCTGCCAGCGCCGGGCGCTTGTGGTTGCGCATGTTGGCAACAGCAACAAGCTCGGTAAATTCAAGCACGGCATTTTCGAGGCGAACAGCAATGCTGAACCGA
>CAJAIK010000098.1 GCA_903939765.1 uncultured Chlorobiaceae bacterium
CGTAATGAACAAACCGGCGAGGTGCTCGTGATGCAGATGGATGCCAGTGACTTTGCGGGCAGCGTGCTCGGTAGTCTCTTGGATTCAGAGCTTTCGCACTAAGTGGCACAACTCAGGAAATAATCGCTTGTTCTTTGCCCGGTATTTTTGTACTATATACCCATACCGGGTATCGGTATTTTTTGATAAAAAAAATATGCCATGAACAAGACTCTTGACGTCAGCCCCGCAACCGCCCTTGCAATGATTCAAAAAGGAGCATTGCTTGTCGATGTCCGCGAACCACATGAAGTTGCAATAAAATCATTTGACGTACCCGGTGTTATGCTGATTCCCTTACGCGAATTTGAAAACCGGTACAAGGAAATACCCGCAGAGCGTCAAGTAATTATCGCCTGCAACCTTGGAAATCGCAGCATGATGGCAACCCGTTTTCTGATAAACCACGGATACAGCAAAGCCGTCAATATGCAGCGCGGAATTGTCAGTTGGGAAAACGAAGGGCTTCCAATCAAAAAAGCAGTGAACGAAAAAAACGGATCCTGGCTGTCGCAGCAGTTCCGGAGAATGTCATGAATATGCTGTCCACTTACCCGATTCAGGGACCAGGTATAGAGACGTTCATAAGAACATTCACAGTTTCGTGACAACCGTGACCGGATCGCGGCGCTGCGACCAGAAGAAGAGACGTTCAGCGTCCACCTGCAGGAGCCTGACACAACCATGTGATGCGGGACGGCCGGGAAGCGACTGCTGATGTATAAAAAAACCTCTGTTGTAGTTTATTGAAAAGGGCATGGGGGCGTTCTCGTACTTGAGAGAGCGCCTGAAACGCTCTTTGTAATTGACAAAATACTTTCCGGGAGGTGTCGGTTTCTGTTTTTTACCGGAAGAGACCGGACCCCAAAAAAGAAGTTTTCCCCCCTCATAGGCTCCAAAGTATTGCAGATCTATAAATATCCTGATCTCGCGCTCTCCCCTGCTGTCGGCAAGCGTTTCAGGTACGGGAGTGTAACGCATTGCTTTATTTACATCAATGGGAACGAGCGCCTCTCTTCCTGCCGGAAAGTGACGTTCGTCAACCCGGTTGACTTTCATGAAGATGATCCGGGCCGTTGAATCGGCGTTGCATATTTTTGAAAGGGTTTCGCCTTTTTTGATCACCTTTTGGACAAAACCATCCGGAATGGAGACGGTGCTGCCTCCAGATACAATCAAGGCACTTGAAGGAGTTGCCGTCTGATTTTCAGTGGCATGCAGAGGCAATGAAGAAGCCAGAAGAAGCAAAAGCGCAAGGTGACAAAAGACCCTCTTTGCTGATAAAAATATGTTCACTTTCACTGAAATATCTTTTATTATGAAGTTCAACCGCTTTTCTCCGCGTGACACACTATGCAAAACTTGAAACGCAAATGGAGTGTTCAACGTTGCACTGTTTTGTTTTATCCTTTACCCGTAATCACCTGGTCTTGCTGCCACGATTGCAATGCCTGAAACAAAACGAGAGAACGATCATGCCGACACTCCACTTCAGGACTTTAACAAGCTGATTATGAACAGAAAAAGAGCAACTGCTTTGAGAGGAGTGGCCGGATGAACCGCAAAAAAGAGGCAATTGGCCTTGAGGGCTCCATCTGGTTTCAGAAGGCCGAGAACAGGTTTCTTGGTGGTGACCGAATCGCCCTGCTCGAAAAAATCGACGAACTCGGCTCCATCAGCAGTGCTGCGAAAGCCGCAGGAATCAGCTATAAAACGGCATGGCATCTGGTCAACATGATGAACAACCTCTCTGAAAAAGCTCTGGTTGAGCGCATGACCGGAGGAAAAGGGGGCGGAGGCACCGTTCTGACCAGAGAGGGAAAAAAAATTATCGAACAGTTTCGGGTTGTTCAGGAAGAGCACCGGAAATTTCTCCAGAATCTTGAAGGGCGTCTCGGAGATGCCCGTCATCTTTATCAATTCCTTAAAAAGATATCCATGAAAATCAGTGCACGCAACGTTTTTTCAGGCACAGTCGAAAAAGTGACCAAAGGCGCAGTCAACGCAGAGGTAATCCTTTTGCTCAAAGGCGAGAGCCGCATCACCTCCATTATCACCATTGGAGCTGTCGACAACCTCGGCCTCAAAGAGGGGGTAAATGCCTATGCCATCATCAAGGCAAGCTCAATCATTATCGCCCAGGAGTTGCACGATGCCAAACTGAGTGCACGTAACATCCTGCCCGGCAGAATCACCAAACTTATCGAAGGGCCGGTCAGCACGGAAGTTGATCTGGAAATTGCCGAGGGCAACGTTATTTCAGCCATCATCACCCACGGAAGTTCTGAAAAGCTTGCACTCAAAGAGGGTGACACGGCCTGCGCCCTCTTCAAGGCATCAAGTGTGATCATCGGGGTAAACTGATTGAAAAAAAATCACCCATTTTTTTGGAAAATTCTCGAAAAATGGTTAACAATCGTTAACTGAAACTTAAAAAAGAGCGACTGATGAAATCAATGACTTCGACAATCTTTATGATGTGCTGCTGCTGTTGCCTTTGGCAACACGCTTCTGACAGCAGGATATCGGAAAAAGGATTGTAACTCACAGATGATTTCGTGAAGTGCATCAACTCTTGAAAGCCGGTTCTGAATGTCAGAGCCGGCTTTTTTATTTTCAAAAGGATCAATTATAAACGTATAACCAATAAAGAACACTCTATCATGACAACACCAACATCTGCGGCCACATGCACCGGTATACCGTTGCCGATTGTCTCACTTAACCGGGTGGTACTGCTCGCGGGCATCATTGCCGCAATTCTGTTCCAGCAACCGCTGGTAACCACCGTGCTTTTTTTTATCATTCTTTCCGCCGTCGTGTACGGAAAAAAAGGGAGCCTTATTTTTTTTGTCGGATCACGCCTGTTGGCCCGGCAAAACCTGAATGCAAAAACTGAAGACCAGAAGCTGATGCGCTTCAATAACTCCATTGCCGCACTTTTGCTTGGTGGTGCGCAGATCGCCTTCCTGCTCCATGCACCGCTTGCAGGATGGATTCTTTCGGGCACCGTTGCCGTTGCTGCAGCCGTGGCCCTTGCCGGGTTCTGCTTTGGCTGCTTCCTCTTTTATCAGTTTAATTTGCAGCGTTTCAGGCTCTTCGGAAAAAATCAGCAAAATTAATATATCGTAAGGGCACGGCATGCCGTGCCCCAAAAGTGCCCCAACCAATAAACCAAACATTAACAAAAGGAGAGTATCCCGATGAGTTCAGAACACTACCGCTTTGAAACACTTGCCCTTCATGCAGGTCAGCCTGTCGATGCAACCCTGTCGAGGGGAGTACCGGTCTACCGTACCAGCTCCTACCTCTTCAAGAGCACGGAACATGCCGCAAACCTTTTTGCCCTCAAAGAGCTGGGCAATATTTACACGAGGTTGATGAACCCGACCACCGATGTCCTTGAACAGCGCCTCACACAGCTTGAGGGCGGAGCTGCATCCGTAGCCGTTGCATCAGGCACTGCGGCAATTTTCAATACCATTATCACACTGGCCGAAGCGGGAGACGATATTGTTGCCGCAAACAATCTCTATGGAGGCACCTACACCCAGTTCGATGCCATTCTCCCGAAACTCGGCATCAACGTTACCTTCGTCGATCCGAAAGATCCTGCCAATTTTGAACGCGCAATCACCCCTAAAACAAGGGCTCTCTTTATTGAGACCATCGGCAACCCGGTGCTTGACTATACCGATGTCAAAGCCATTGCCGAGGTAGCTCACCGCAACGGCCTTCCGCTCATTGTGGACGCAACATTCACCACTCCCTACCTGCTCAAAACCATTGAACTCGGAGCCGACATCGTCATCAACTCCCTCACCAAATGGCTTGGCGGACATGGCGCCGGTATCGGAGGCATCATTACCGATGCAGGGCGTTTTAACTGGAAGGGCGGGCGCCATCCGCTCTTTACAGAACCGGACAGCAACTACCACGGACTGCGCTGGGCCATTGACTTGCCAGAACCCCTCGCACCGATAGCCTTCGCCCTTCGCGTACGCACCGTGCCGCTCAGAAACCTTGGAGCATGCATTTCGCCCGACAACTCGTGGATATTCATTCAGGGCCTCGAAACCCTGCCTGTCCGGATGGCCCGTCATTCGGAAAATGCACTCAAAATTGCAGAGCATCTTCAGCAACACCCGGAAGTGGCTTGGGTGCGTTATCCCGGCCTGAAAAATGACCCATCTTACCCGGCGGCTTCACGAGATTTGAAAAACGGGTTTGGCGGCATGGTTGTTTTTGGCGTTAAAGGCGGCTATGATGCGGCCGTAAAAATCATCGACAACATCAAGCTCTTTTCGCACCTTGCCAATGTCGGGGATGCCAAAAGCCTCATCCTCCATCCGGCAAGCACATCGCACAGCCAGTTGACCGAAGAGCAGAAACTCCAGAGCGGCCTTTCAGGGGATCTGATCCGCCTCTCCATTGGCCTTGAACATGCCGACGACCTGATTGAGGCTCTCGACGTTGCGCTTCAAACAGAGGAGACGCACAAAACAGGCTGGCTATCGAAACTGATTAAAAAGTAGGAACTATTTCATTTTCCATTTTTTCACAATAAAACCATGGTGAACAAGCATCTCACAGTACAGAGAGCAGAAGGGCTCGATTTCAGGGCCCTCGCAAAAATCCTGAGGATTTCCCGCCAGCAGCAATGCTCCGTTGTTTTTCAAAAAATCAGCGGAGAAAAAGCTAATGCAAACTCTTTTCTTGAGATGCTCTCACTCTGTTCCACTATCGGCACAACGCTTCAGGTAATGATTGATGGCAATAACCAACACAAAACACTGGCCATGATTGAGGATGTTTTTGAAAACGGAGCAGGTATCTGACCATGAGCGATAAAAAATGGAATATCTCAGTTATACTTGCTGATATACAGTTTTTGACCAACGAGGCATTGCGGGCAATGTTGACACCGCTCTGCCGGTCGTTCGCTATGGTCTCGACCAAGGCTGGCCTGCAGCAGCATTTGCAGAAAGAGGGTATTTCACTCATTATCACTGATTATGTCCTCTTTGATTTTGGCTCAATCAGTGAACTCGGGGATTTGAGAAAAAATCATCCCGAGATCGGTATCGTCGTCCTTACGAACTTGATAACATACATAAAAATAAAGGAGTTAAATGATATCGGAATCAGAAATATTGTTCTGAAAACCGATGACCGCGATGAGATTTTTCAGGCCATTGAAGCTGCGTTGAAAGGAAAAAAATATTATTCAGGCGATGTGCTCGATATTCTTCTGAAAAAGGATGGTCCTCTTGAAGATGCGACGATTTTGACCACTTCAGAAATCGAAATAGTCCGCATGATTTCCAGCGGCCTTTCAACTAAAGAGATTGCGGTAAAAAAGCATATCAGTTTTCACACGGTCATGACACACCGAAAAAATATTTTCCGTAAACTTGGTGTCTCAAGTACCCCTGAACTGCTCATGTATGCCATAAAAGCCGGATTGATCGACAACATCGAATACCACATCTGACATACCGTATTTACGGTATACAAGATGACTGTTTAACGGGATTTCCATTGATGCGCTTATTAATGATATTAAAGTTATTTTAAACAACGAAAACCACGTAACAGCCATGGGACGCATCGCAAAAAAACTGACGGATCTTATCGGTAACACTCCTCTGCTTGAGATTGGAAATTTTAGTCGTGAGCATAAGGCCGAGGCAACAATTCTTGCCAAACTTGAGTACTTCAACCCGGGTGGCAGTGTAAAGGACCGCATCGGTTTTTCAATGATTGAGGATGCTGAAACTCGGGGACTGCTCAACAAGGAGAGCATCATTATTGAACCGACAAGCGGCAACACCGGTATTGCACTCGCATTTATTGCCGCAGCAAAAGGGTATCGGCTGATACTGACCATGCCTGAAACCATGAGTATTGAGCGCAGAAACCTGCTCAAGGCGCTTGGTGCCGAACTGGTACTGACCCCGGGCCCCGAAGGAATGAGCGGCGCAATCAGAAAAGCTGAGGCACTCAACGCGGAATATCCCAATTCATTTGTACCGCAGCAATTCAAAAACTCGGCAAATCCGGAAATCCACCGCAAAACAACCGCCGAAGAGATATGGAATGACACTGATGGAAATGTTGATATTTTTGTCAGCGGCGTCGGCACAGGCGGAACGATTACCGGTGTCGGAGAGGTACTAAAACAGCGGAACCCGGAAGTGAAAATTGTTGCGGTCGAACCATTCGATTCGCAAGTCCTTGCAGGTGGCAAACCAGGCCCGCACAAAATACAGGGAATCGGTGCAGGCTTTATCCCCGACATCCTCAATACCGGTGTTATTGATGAAATTATCCCGGTAAAGAACGAAGATGCTCTCCGCACGGGTCGCAAACTGGCCAAAACTGAAGGGCTCATTGTCGGCATCTCTTCAGGCGCAGCAGTCTATGCGGCGTTGCAGCTTGCACTGCGTGAGGAAAACAAGGGAAAGCGCATTGTCGTCATTCTGCCCGATACCGGAGAGCGCTACCTTTCAACACTGCTCTACCAGTCTGAAGAAGAGCCGGTCAATATCTGAATCGGCAGAGCTGTTTTTATCAATACGAAGACCATCAGCAAGAGGGAGATTATAAAACAAATGGAAACGAAAAGCGACTTGATCATTGAAGAGGCCATCAGGCTTTTATCAGGCCACGGTGATGCAGAATGTGACGCTCTGGGCCATCACGAACAGTTGCTCCCCTCGATTGAAAAGCTCGAAGAGGTGGTTGAACTTCTCCGTTCGATCATCTTTCCGGGCTATTTCGGCGGACCTGTCCTGCGGCAGCAGTCGCGCCATCACTTTCTGGGTGTGCGCATAGAAAAACTTTATGGATTGCTTGCAGGACAGATTCTCAGTGTTCAGCATTTCGACACGGAAAATAACGGTTCGGCCAACGCGGCAGAAAAAGCCTCCGAGTCCGCAAGCCAGTTCATAGGACTACTGCCTGACATCAGGCGGAAATTGTGCACGGATGTCAAGGCCATATACGACGGGGACCCGGCAGCAAAAAACTATGGAGAGATCATCTTCTGCTATCCCTCCATCAGGGCCATGATCAATTACCGGGCGGCACATACCCTGCTTTCGCTCGGTGTGCCCCTGATTCCGAGAATCATTGCTGAAATGGCCCATTCGGAAACGGGCATCGACATTCATCCCGGAGCCCATATCGGCGACCATTTCTGCATTGATCACGGTACCGGTGTAGTCATTGGTGAAACCTGCATTATCGGCAACCACGTGCGGCTCTACCAGGGGGTAACACTTGGCGCGAAAAAGTTTGCCCTCGACGACGACGGCAACCCGGTCAAGAACCTGCCGCGCCATCCAATTATTGAAGACAACGTCGTCATTTACTCGAACGCCAACATTCTCGGACGAATAACCATCGGCAAAAACTCGGTTATCGGAGGCAACGTCTGGCAGACCGTGAGCGTACCACCAAATTCGAGGGTACTCCAGCAGAAAGCTGTTGAAAGCAGCTTTACTGACGGACTCGGTATATGATAATCAGAGAAGTTTAAAAAGAGGACATGCAATTCGAAACCCTTGCCATTCATGACGGACAGGCTCCAGACCCCCATACAGGATCGGTAACCTTTCCTATTTACCAAACATCCACCTTCGAGCGCGAAGACTTGCAGCATCACGGCGAATTCTTTTACTCAAGAATCGGCAATCCTACCCGGAAAGCGCTCGAATCAACCCTTGCCCTGCTCGAAAACGGACGCTACGGCCTCGCCTTCGCCTCCGGAGTTGCCGCCACACTCGCGGCTCTCCAGGTGGTGAAACCCGGAGAACATATTGTTGCAAGCAGCGATATCTACGGCGGGAGTTACCGCATTTTTGAGCAACTCCTCCGCCCTCTGGGAATCACAACAACCTACGCGGAAAGTGAAGCTACCCGGAGTTATGAAGCGGCTATCACCCCGGCAACCCGGCTGATCTGGATTGAAACACCAAGCAATCCGCTCCTCCAGCTCTCTGACATCCGGGCTCTTGCCTCGCTGGCAAAAGAGCGCGGTATTTTGCTCGCTGTCGACAACACCTTTTTAAGCCCCTACTTCCAGCGTCCGCTTGAACTGGGTGCCGATATTGTTGTCCACAGCACGACCAAATATCTTGGCGGCCACAGCGACGTCATCGGCGGTGCCGTCGTAACCTCGGACGCAGCGCTCCATACCATCATCAAAAACTACCAGGCAACAGCGGGGGCCATACCGGCTCCCTGGGACTGCTGGCTTATTCTCCGCGGTCTGAAAACGCTCAAAATCCGCATGAAAGAGCATGAAGCGAGTGCCCTGCACCTCGCCACAATCCTTGAACAGCACCCGGCGGTAGAACGGGTCATCTATCCGGGCCTCACTTCCCACCCGCAGCATGAACTGGCCAAAGAGCAGATGAGCGGCTTCGGAGGCATGGTCACTTTTGCACTGAAAGGGGGACTTCCGGCTGTCGAACAACTGGTATCGCGAATCAAACTCTTTGTTTTGGCCGACAGCCTCGGCGGTGTGGAGTCGCTCATCGCCTCTCCGGCGAAAATGACGCTCGGGGCCCTCTCCAGGGAAGAGCGTGCACGGAGAAAATGTACCGACAACCTCGTGCGCCTCTCCGTCGGTCTCGAAAATGCCGGGGATCTTGAGGCTGATCTGTTGAACGCGATTGCATGACCAGATATGATGCCGTGCATAATTTGACGACAAAAGAAATAATGAAGAAATGTCACAAATGATTACTATTGAGCTGAACGGACAACAACAGCCACTCCCGACCGGTTCGGCCGTAAGCGATATGCTTTCGATCATCGGCTCCGACGGAAAAAGCGTGGCCGTACTGGTCAACCAGCAGATCATCCGCCCCGAAAACCGCCCAGCCCGCATACTGCAAGAGGGTGATCAGGTTGAACTTCTCATTTTCGCTGGCGGTGGCTAACCGATTATATTTATTATGGATTTGTTACAACTTGGCTCTTACACCTTCTCCTCCCGCCTGATTCTCGGAACAGGAAAATTCAGCAGTGCAGCAGTGATGCTTCAGGCCGTCAGGGCATCCGGCGCGCAGCTCGTTACTGTGGCGCTGCGGCGCTTCAACCGGGAACAGGCCGAAGATGACCTTTTTGGCCCTCTTTCAGCAATCGAAGGGGTAACCCTTATGCCCAACACATCGGGAGCGTCAACCGCGGCCGAAGCGGTCCGTGCGGCCCATATTGCCCGTGAACTCTCCGGCAGCCCCTTTATCAAGGTAGAAATTCACCCGAACCCGCAGCATCTGATGCCCGACCCGATTGAGACATTCGAAGCCGCCCGGATTCTGGCAAAAGAGGGCTTTCTGGTCATGCCCTACATCACCGCAGACCCGGTGCTGGCCAAACGGCTCGAGGAGGTCGGATGCGCCGCAGTGATGCCTCTCGGATCGGCCATCGGCAGCGGTCAGGGGCTCGCCAGTGCCGCGATGATTGAACTCATCATCCGTGAAAGCTCCATTCCGGTCATCGTTGACGCCGGACTGCGCTCCCCTTCCGAAGCCGCCCACGCCATGGAGATGGGATGCGAAGCCGTGCTGGTCAACAGTGCCGTAGCGGTCGCAGGCAATCCGCCTGAGATGGCCGAGGCCTTTGCCGAAGCGGTTGCAGCAGGAAGAAAGGCATTCCGGGCCGGACTCATGCAAAAAAGCGGCTCAGCCATAGCGACCAGTCCCCTCACCTCCTTTCTGGGGGCAAACGGATGAGTTTACCCGATTGGCTCACCAACGACCGGGAGACGGCTGCACTTGCCGCCATGCTTTCACCCGATTCATCAAGCTCCCTTGAAGCGCTTGCGGCCGAATCGAGAGCAATCACCCTGCGCCGTTTCGGTCGCACCATGACGCTCTACGCCCCGCTCTACCTCTCCAACTACTGCTCAAGCGGCTGCGTCTACTGCGGCTTTGCCTCCGACCGCAAAACAGTGCGCCACCGTCTTGAACCCGACGAAACCAGCCGGGAGCTGGCGGCCATGAAAAAGCTCGGCATCAGCGACATCCTTCTGCTGACCGGTGAACGCACCGCCGCTGCCGACTTTGACTATCTGCGGCGAAGTGTCGAAATTGCCGCCAAAACGATGCAGCGCGTCTCGGTTGAGGCCTTTCCCATGAGTGTCGCCGAATACCGTGCTCTTGCCGACTGCGGCTGCACCGGCATCACCATCTACCAGGAAACCTACAACCGCAAACGGTACGAAGCGCTGCACCGCTGGGGACCGAAAAAAGATTTTATCGACCGGCTTGAAACCCCGGCAAGGGCACTGGAGGGTGGCATTAAAAACGTCGGGCTCGGCGTCCTGCTCGGCCTATCCGATCCGGTTGAGGATGCACTCTGCCTCTATCGCCACCTGCGCCACCTCGGACGCACCTGGTGGCGCGCCGGCATGTCGATCTCCTTCCCGCGCATGAGGCCCCAGACCGGCGGCTATGAGCCCCCCTTCCCCGTTGACGATCACCTGCTTGCCCGCATGATCTTTGCCTTCCGCATAGCGCTTCCGGATACCGAGCTGGTACTCTCAACAAGGGAGAGCGCCGCCTACCGCGACGGCATGAGCAGCCTTGGCATTACCAGAATGAGCATTGAAAGCCGCACCACCGTTGGCGGCTACCATGATACAGAGAACAAGGAACAGGGGCAGTTTGAAATTTTTGATGACCGCACGGCCAAAGAGTTCTGCCTGGCCCTGCGCAAAAAAAACATCGAACCGGTTTTTAAAAACTGGGAACCAGCCTATAACGGCCCTTCAAAAGAGCAAAACAGTACAACGACTAACCCTTCAGAAACAAAACCATGCCATTGACCGACAAACAGCGGGAGCGATACGCTCGCCACCTTGCATTGCAGGAAATCGGCGAAAAGGGACAGGAAAAACTGCTTGACGCAAAAGTGCTGGTGATCGGTGCCGGAGGGCTCGGCTCCCCTGTCGCCTTCTATCTTGCGGCTGCGGGCATCGGCACCATCGGCCTCATGGATGGAGACAAGGTCGATCTCAGCAACCTTCAGCGCCAGATTCTCCATACCACTGACTCCATCGGGCAGGAGAAGGTCAATTCTGCCGAAGAGAGGCTGCACGACCTCGACCCCGACATAAAACTCACGCTTTACCCCTTCCGCCTCACCGCTGAAAACGCACCGGAGATCCTCGCCGATTACGACTTCGTGATTGACGCCACCGATAATTTCGATTCAAAATTCCTGATTGCGCGAGCCTGCCACAACGCATCAAAACCCTACTCCCATGCCGGTATCAGGGAGTTTCACGGCCAGACCATGACCGTTCATCCCGGCAAAACCGCCTGCTACCAGTGTGTTTTCCACGAAGAAGGGGTGCCCGCCCCGGCCATGCCAAAAGGGCCACTTGGAGCGCTCCCCGGCCTTATCGGCTCCATACAGGCCACCGAAGCGATAAAAGAGATTCTCTCTATCGGAACACCCCTTGTCAATACACTCCTGACCTGCGATGCCCTCTCCATGACCATCCGCAAAGTAAGCATCCAGCGGGACCCCTCCTGCCCGGTCTGCGGAACCTTGCAGCCTGAATAAAGGCCTCTTCAGGCCATTCCGGACGTTGCAGGAGTGGGGTAACGAATGTACATTAGCAATGACCGGCACACCTCCACAGAACGGCCCGCATTACAGGAACGATATGCCAATCCAAAAAAAACGGTAGCAATGGAAAAAATAGCCGCAATACTTATTGCAGCCCATGTCATTGGTGACTTTTTTCTCCAGCCAAAAAAAATGGTGCGCAACAAGCGGCTGCCGATCATGCTCATTTTGCATGGCACCATACACGCCGGAACCTCCTGGATGCTGCTGCAGCTCTGGAACTGCTGGGAGGCCCCGCTCGCTGTTTTCGTCCTTCATACCATCATTGACCTCATCAAACAGCGCTACGGGGATGAGCGTGTCACCACCTTTATTGCCGACCAGACGGCGCATCTCTTCAGCCTCATCATGCTTGCCAGTTTTCTCACCCAGGGTACGCATGGATCAGTATTCTCCGGTGCCGGATACCAGCTCTTTACAGGGTTTGCCGGCTTTGTCGCAACCATCAGGGGGGCAGGTTTTCTCATCACACTCTTCAACAGAGAACTCATCAGCAAAAACAATCTCAAACTTGACGGGCTGCAAAACGGAGAGGCACTCATCGGTCAACTGGAACGAGGGCTGATCTTCCTCTTTTTTCTGGCCAATCAACCCTCAATCATCGGTTTTCTTCTTGTGGCCAAAGCAATCCTGCGCCTGGAAGAGTCAAAAAAACAGAAACAGGCCGAATTCATTCTTGTCGGCACCCTGCTCAGCTTTGCGTCAGCCATAGCGATCTCTTTACTCACCCTCTGGGCCATGCAGCTCTGAAAAAGAGTACGATTCCGACGAAACCGACGCATGAAGCAACATCTTGTGCAAGAACAGGATGAACCCGGCTGGCAACATCCATTGAACCCCTTTCTCTACCTGAGAGTCACTTGGCTTTAGGCGAAAGAGTCTCGAATATAGACGCGAACTTGTTCACAAGATAGGGCGCAAACAAAGTCAATCCTCCGCTCAGGAACTTGATGACCATATCGGTAGAGAGAGGCATCTCTCCCGTAAAGGCATAGGAGTAGAGGGTGAATGTCCCGAATCCGATAAAAATGAAGAGAATGACCATCATACCCATCATGGCTATCAGGCGGCTCACGCTTGCACGCATTACGGTAACCATCGTCGGCTTGCCTGAAGCATCCAGCTTTACCTCTTCTTTTCCATCTGTATTCGTGGTGAGACTGAGCTCAACGTCCTCAGAGAGGGCATCCCCCAATTTCCAACTGATCGTACTGAGAGCTTTACGAATAAAAAGAATCGCTAAAATCGATCCAAACAAGACAACGCCGATAATGGTATAAACAAACCACTGGGATGGCGCTTTCCACTTATTCGGCTTCTCTTCTGCCTTTTGCACTGTGGCGGCCGTTTCCTTTACATTGTTGCCTTTTACCGCAACTCCTTGTGCAGCAGATCCTTGTGCGCTAACCCCTTGTGTGGCAGTTCCTGCCGATACGGAAGGATCCGGTGATGCGGCCATTATCGCAAGAGATGAAAATATGATTATCAAAAAAGCAATCATAGCGGTGCAAATTTTTCGATAAAGCGTTTTCATACCACCCCCTGTTTTAATTGCTGAAATAGCGCTGAAGAAACCGTAAAAATAATAAATCACGCGAAACAATTAAAACCGTGTTCATTGGTGAGTATCCGTTTTGGAAGGATGTACCGTGCTGGAATGATGTGAATTTTGTTCTGCTTTATTTTGTGAATTTCTTCGCAATAAGCCCCGAGATGTCTTATACTTCAGTCTCAATCACTGTCTGAGTAAACAGTCCTGAAAAAAGGATGGATCAATCAGTATTCCCCTTTTCCCCTGCCTTAAACGGGAAAAGCTCTTTACCTCTCCTCTGTTCCGAACACGGAAAATTTCTCCACGGCCAATTCAGCAACAATCCTTTCGAACTTTTCGAAGACAAGCCCATCAAACCATGATGCAGCAGTATAGCAGCAGCTCCTATCTTTTTGGAGGCAATGCCCCTTATATCGAAGATCTTTACGAAGCCTATCTCGACAATCCCGGTTCTGTTGCTGAAAGCTGGCGAGCCTATTTTGACGCCATGCAGAATGTGCCGGGCGCCAACGGCGACGGTCCGGATATTGCGCACTCCCCTGTACAGGCATCGTTTGCTGAACGAGCGCGCCTTGGCCCTATCTGCCGGGTGCTGGCCAGCCCTGATGCGGAACTGGGGCGCAAGCGGGTTTCGGTGCAGCAGCTTATTGCCGCCTACCGCAACATCGGTTCCCGCTGGGCCAACCTTGATCCGCTGAAGCGCCAGGAGCGGCCTGCACTGCCCGATCTTGAGCCCTCGTTTTACGGTTTTTCCGATACCGACATGGATATTGTCTTCAACACGAGCAATACCTATTTCGGCAACGAGAGCATGCCGCTGCGCGAACTGTTGCAGAATCTGCGCGAAACCTACTGCGGCACCCTCGGCATAGAGTTCATGTACATTACCGACCAGACAGAAAAACGGTGGTGGCAGGCAAAACTGGAGACCATCCGCTCAAAGCCGGATTTCAGTGCGGATAAGAAAAAGCATATTCTTGAACGACTTACGGCGGCTGAAGGGTTCGAGCGCTATCTGCATACCCGCTTTATCGGCCAGAAACGTTTCTCCCTTGAGGGTGGCGACAGCTTTATTGCCTCGATGGATGAGCTGATTCAGCGTGCCGGCAAGGCGGGAGTGCAGGAGATTGTCATCGGCATGGCGCACCGCGGAAGGCTCAATGTGCTGGTCAACATCATGGGGAAAAATCCGCTCGACCTCTTTGCAGAGTTCGAGGGCAAACATGCTGACGATCTCCCTTCGGGCGACGTCAAGTATCACCAGGGATTTACCAGTGACCTTGCCACTCCGGGAGGCCCGATCAATCTCTCGCTGGCCTTCAACCCCTCACACCTTGAAATTGTCAATCCCGTTGTTGAAGGGGCGGTAAAGGCGCGGCAGGTGCGCCGTGGCGACCGGGATGGCTCACAGGTGCTGCCGATACTGGTTCACGGCGATGCGGCATTCTCGGGCCAGGGTGTGATCATGGAGACCCTCAACCTTGCGCTTACCCGAGGGTACGGCACGGGAGGAACCGTCCATATTGTCATCAACAACCAGATCGGCTTCACCACCTCCGACCCGCGCGACAGCCGTTCAACCACCTACTGCACCGATGTTGTCAAGATGATTGAGGCTCCGGTGCTCCACGTCAATGGTGACGACCCCGAATCGGTTGTGCTTGCAACACAGATGGCGCTCGATTACCGGCAGACCTTCAAGCGTGATGTGGTGATCGACATTATCTGCTTCCGCAAGCTTGGCCACAATGAGCAGGATACACCGGCCATGACCCAGCCGCTGATGTACAAAAAAATAGCGCTGCATCCCGGCACCCGCAAACTCTATGCGGAGAGACTGGAATCGCAGGGCGTCATCAGCAAGGAATATGCCACCGCGCTCAGCAAGCAGTTCCGCAAAGATCTTGACGAGGGAAAGTACAGCACCAATCCGGTACTGGTCAATAAAACAATCTTTACGGCCGATCCGGCTGCCGGACACAATGAGGCCTCCGAAACCGGCGTTCCTACGGCGGAGCTGAGACGGCTCTCGGAGATGATTACAAAGATTCCTGAAGGGTTCCAGCTTCACCCTCTCGTTGAAAAAGTGGTGAACGACCGTGCCCGCATGGGTCGCGGCGAACAGCCTCTCGACTGGGGTATGGGTGAACACCTGGCCTTCGCCTCACTGGTTGCCGGAGGCTACCCGATCCGCATTACCGGCCAGGACTGCGGCAGGGGAACATTTTCACACCGCCACGCGGTATTCCACGACCAGAAGCGCGAAAAATGGGACTCGGGCACCTACATACCGCTTCAGAATGTGGCCGACAACCAGGCCGCCTTTACCGTCATCGATTCGGTGCTCTCCGAAGAGGCGGTGCTCGGCTTTGAGTATGGCTACTCCATCTCGGCACCCGATACACTGGTGATCTGGGAGGCGCAGTTTGGCGACTTTGCCAACGGAGCGCAGGTGCTGATCGACCAGTTCATCACCTCCGGCGAGGTGAAGTGGGGGCTGGCCTCGGGCCTCACCCTCATGCTGCCCCACGGCTACGAAGGGCAGGGGCCGGAACACTCTTCCGCCCGTCCCGAGCGCTTTTTGCAACTCTGCGCCGAAAACAATATCGAGGTGTGCCAGCCGACCAACCCGGCCCAGATTTTTCATCTGCTCCGCCGCCAGATAACGACGATGAAGCGCAAGCCGCTGGTGATTCTCACCCCCAAATCGCTGCTCCGCAACAAGGAGGCGGTCTCACCGCTTGCCGATCTCTCTCAGGGGAATTTCCGGAACATTATCAGCGATGACTCAGCCTCTCCTGAGCATGTGCGCCGTCTCCTCGCCTGCTCCGGCAAAGTCTACTACGACCTCATCAACCGGCGCCGGGAAAACACGCAGGAAAATGTGGCCATTATCCGTATCGAACAACTGTACCCCTTCCCTTCCGAGGAGTTCCAGAGAGAGCTTGCACGCTACGCGCAACTGAAAGAGATTGTCTGGTGCCAGGACGAACCAAAAAATCAGGGGTACTGGCGTTTTCTCCAGCACTATATCATGAACGTGATGAGCCCGGGCCAGCAGTTCGGCTATGCAGGCAGGCTTGCATCGGCCTCTACCGCATGTGGCTACGGCGCAACCCATGCCATACAGCAGAAAGCTTTGCTCGATCAGGCTTTCGGTGAGTTCAGCCTTTTTTTCAATAAATAATATCCACGAATGGCAATCATTGACGTCACCATATCCCAGTTGTCGGAATCCGTTGCCGAGGCAACGCTGCTGAACTGGAAAAAAAAGCCCGGAGACGGCGTTGTTGAAGATGAAATACTGTTTGAAATTGAGACCGACAAGGTGGTCTTTGATGTTCCCTCACCCTCATCCGGTGTGCTCGTTGAAATTCTTGTCGGCGATGGCGGAACCGTTCTGCCCAATCAGGTTCTGGCACGCATCGACAGCGAAGCAAAGCCCATGGCTACCGCCCAGGAGGAAGCTATCCGCAACGTCAGTGCGCCTCAAGAAGCAACCGCGACACCTGAAGAGAGCATTGTCATGCCCGCAGCGGCAAAACTGATGGCCGAAAGCGGAATCAAGCTCTCACAGGTTGAGGGCACAGGACGAGATGGAAGAGTAACCAAGGGCGACGTACTGCAAGCCATTGCGGCGGAGGCAGAACCCTCTTCGCCTCCCCCACCTGCTCCGCCCGAGCCCAAGCCCGCGCCGACTCCTGCACAGAAGCCCAAACCGGTAGAAGCACACCGTGAAGCGCCGCTGATGACCGACCGACCGGAACAGCGCGTCCCGATGACCAGGCTAAGAGCACGCATTGCCGAACGCCTGCTTCAATCGCAGGCCACCAACGCCATTCTGACGACCTTCAACGAGGTCAACATGCAGGGAATCATTGAGTTGCGCAACCGCTACAAGGCCACCTTTGAAAAAGAGCACGGCGTCAAACTCGGTTTTGTCTCCTTCTTTGTCAAAGCCACGGTGCACGCACTGCGCAAGTATCCCGTCCTGAATGCCTCGGTGGACGGCAAAGACATTATCTATCACGGCTATTTCGACATAGGCATTGCCGTCAGCTCACCCAGAGGGCTTGTTGTGCCCATCCTGCGCAATGCCGACCAGATGACCATTGCCGATATCGAACGCAAAATTGCCGACTACTCCACCAAGGCAAAACTGGGCAACCTCTCGCTCGAAGAGCTGACCGGCGGCACCTTCTCCATTTCCAATGGCGGCGTTTTCGGCTCCATGCTCTCAACACCCATTATCAACCCGCCCCAGTCGGCCATTCTCGGCATTCACGCCACCAAAGAGCGTGCTGTTGTTGAAGACGGCCAGATTGTAATCCGGCCAATGAATTATCTGGCAATGTCATACGACCACCGCATCATCGACGGCCGCGAAGCGGTACTTGGCTTGTCAGCAATCAAGGATGCGCTTGAAGATCCGGCGCGTCTCTTACTTGATCTTTAAGGAGCGAACCATCATCATCATGAGCAAACAGTTTGATATTCTTGTTATCGGAGCAGGGCCCGGCGGCTACATTGCCGCAATCCGTGCAGCCCAGCTCGGTTTTTCAGTAGCCTGCTGCGAATTCAGCGCCTACGACGACCCGGCCGCAGAGCCCCGGCTTGGCGGAACCTGCCTCAATGCAGGCTGTATTCCCCTGAAAGCACTGGTCGCCTCCTCGGAACTCTTTGAAAAAGCTGCGCACCACCTCGAAGAGCATGGCATCACCTTTGGCGGGATCAGCATGGATGTTGCAAACATGCAGAAGCGCAAAGAGGCCATTGTTACCAAAATGACCGCAGGGGTAAAATTCCTCTTCCGCAAAAACAAGGTTACCCTTCTCAAGGGGCGAGGCTCTTTTGCCGGAAGAACCGATGCCGGTTACCGAATCATCATCAGCGGAAAAGAGGGCGAAGAGGAGATTCTTGCACAAAAGGTCATTATCGCCACCGGCTCCAAGGCGCGTCAAATCCCCAATATTGCCGTCGATAATGTGACGATCTGCGATAATGAGGGTGCGCTGAAATTCACTGAGGCGCCGAAAAAACTGGGCGTCATCGGCGCAGGAGTTATCGGGCTTGAAGTTGGCTCGGTCTGGCGCAGGCTCGGCGCAGAGGTAACCGTTCTTGAAGTGATGACCTCATTCCTCGGCGCCGCCGATGAGAGCGTTTCGAGAGAGGCCTCAAAGCTCTTTTTAAAGCAGGGGCTGCACATCAAGCTCGGCGTTAAAATCGGCCAGGCAAAACTGACCGGGAACGGCGTCAGCATTGCCTATACCGATGACCAGGGCTCCGAGCACCGCCTCGAATGCGACAAACTGATTGTCTCCGTTGGCCGGACTCCGAACACTGAAAAACTCAACCTTGAGGCAATCGGGCTGCAAACCGATGAGCGGGGCTTTATTCCCGTCAACGACCATTGCGCCACCGCTGCACCGGGAGTCTACGCCATCGGCGACGTGGTACGCGGCCCCATGCTGGCCCACAAGGCGGAGGATGAGGGCGTTATGGTGGCCGAACTGATTGCCAATCAGAAGCCGCACATCGACTACAACTGCATGCCCTGGGTTATCTACACCACCCCCGAAATAGCCTGGGTAGGCAAAACGGAGCAGCAGCTCCGTGCCGAAGGGCATGACTACAAAACCGGACAGTTTCCCTTTGCCGCCAACGGGCGTGCACTTGGCCTTGGTGACAGCGAAGGATTTATAAAAATGCTCGCCGATGCAAAAACCGACGAAATCCTCGGCGTTCACATTATCGGGGCCAACGCCTCCGACCTGATTGCCGAAGCCGCGCTTGCCATGGAGTTCCACGCCTCATCCGAAGACGTAGCCCGCACCTGCCACCCGCACCCGAGCCTTTCTGAAGTGATGCGCGAAGCAGCCCTCGCCATCGAAAAACGGTCGTTGAATATGTAAAGCCAACAAAAAGCGCAATACCAAGGTTGGAATCTGCAGGAGAACATGCGCCTTCGATAACGACGCTCAGAAAGTATGCCGAAGCTGTTTGTTGAGCGCTGGAAATCAAGCTGACACCGAAAAAAACAGCTCTCCGTCCTTGATAGAGGTACCCGCTATTTTTTCGTTGTTCAACACCCGGCCACGCATCACCCTCTTCATTGCTGACAGTGCAGGAAACTTCACTCCGCGCTCGTGTATAAAAAACAAATGAACAGCTTAACTTTGTAGCAATGCAGAAAACTGTGTTGCCGGGCACCGGAGGAAGGCGCAATCCGCAACTGGCTGTTCGGGGGGTGTCGGCTGACTACTGGATGAATCTCCAACAGCGACGGGATCTCTACCATGACAGAAAATCAGAGGACAAAACTGAAGACAGCCTCAGTGTCAAGCAATGCGCACCATTGAAAAATTCTCGTCTCTGTCAGGAGGTTGTTTCGATCGTGACGTTTGATCTATTGTTTTTCAATTGAAACACACGGGTAGTATTGCTGACAAATTCGCAGATCGTATCATCGACACACAAAGAGATGGGTGGCGCAGTCTTACTACTCCCTCGTACCGTGAGAGAGTCATGCGTCAACCGCATATTGAGTGAATGCCCCCGGTAGTGGATGCGCATGTCAAGTCGTTCTATTGCCTGGGGTAATTCAGGACAGAGTCGAAGCACATTGTCTCTTGCTTCTATACCGGTCAAAACGCGCGTTACCAGATCAATAGTGCCGGCCATAGCTCCAAGATGGACGCCCTCCGCTGTTGTTCCATGCTGAATATCGTTCACGTCGCTCTGCAGCGCCTCTGTAAAAAAATGTATCGCACGTTGCCGGTCGGAACGTGCAAGTACCCAGGCAGATACGACACGCGATAGTGTGGAACCTTGACTGGAACGATCAATATAGTAGGCGATGTTTCGCGGAATGGTTTCGTATTCGAACGGATAGCCCAGACGATGAAACAATTCACCGATCTCCTCAGCCGAAAAGAGGTAAAATAACATCAGTACATCTGGCTGTTTGGATAGCTTGTAACGATTGGGAGTATCGTTCTCCTGCTCGAGAATCAGATCGAGACGCTGAATATTTCCGTACCGGTTTTGGTAATCATCAAGGTCAATCTCAAGCAGTTTTTCGTAGCCCTCGAACTGACTGATGATGCCATTATCCTGGAACGGCACATAGATCCGGCGGCTGATATCGTCCCAGCGCACGATTTCCTCCGCCGATAAGCAAAGCCGTGTTGTTAATTCAGCACGACGGACATCGGAGAGCAGATCAAGGAGCTCAAGAGCCCGGCACAAGACCCATACTGCCATGATATTGGTATAGGCATTGTTATTGAGGCCAGGCACTGCTGAATCCGGATAGGCATCGTGAAACTCGTCAGGACCCATCACGCCATGGATCTCATAGCGCTCTCTATCGGGATTGAAGAGAGCGATGCTCGACCAGAAAACAGCGACATCAAGGATGAGTTCTGCACCGTAAGAATAAAGAAACTCTACATCATGCGTGACCTGATAGTAGTGCCATACATTATGAACTATGGCACTGCCGACGTGGCGCTGCAAAAAAGAGTTGTCGGGCATCCAGCGTTGCGAGAGTGGATTAAGGTTGAACTTCTGTGTCTCTTCCTGACCATCGCTGCCACTTTGCCAGGGGAACATCGCCCCTTTATATCCTGCCTCAGCGGCAGCCGCGCGAGCCTCATTCAAGCGTCGATAGCGATACATCAAAAGCGAACGGGTAATTTCGGGCATGCGATAATTGAAAACAGGGAAGATGAAGATTTCGTCCCAGAATATATGGCCCTGATAAGCTTCTCCTGTCCAGCCGCGGGCCGGTATTCCTATATCGAGCCCTATTGAGTTGGGGGATACGGCTTGCAAAAGGTGAAACATGTTCAATCGAAGCAGCATCGGGATGTTTAACGGTAAGGCGTGGGTGGTCCTGATATGAAGGTCAAAACGACGCCATAGAGAGCTCCATGCGAAGAGATGGTCCGCCAGGATGGAGTCGAAGCGACCTGCATGAGCGATCAACCTGAGTGCATCAACTCCGCACTCTGAAATGGCAAGGTCGCGGGATGTATAGAAAGAGGCAATTTTTTCCAGAATCAGCGTCTCGCCTTGTTTGAGCTCGAAAGCAAGTTCCTCGCCGATATATCCCGATTCTTCAAAATGACGACGCTCAACATCAAGAAACTCTCCATTCAGAAATGCTTGTGTTCTCGTCACCACTGCAACATGAATATTCGACTGGTTGGTACGCACCTGCAGGTACACACTATCGTTACCAACAGAGGAACTGGCAACGGTTTCCAGGTGCTTTTTATTGAATTTTTGGTAAAGCTTGGCACCCGCGTTGATGATGCCTCCATCGATTCCCGATTGTACGGTAACGCCAGCCGACCAGTTTTCAGCGGTTAACATCAGTTCCACGGCACCCAGATGCATATTGCTCATTGAAACAAGAGAGCGCTCTTGGAGCGTTGTGCGTCGGCCCTGAGCATCCTCGAAGCAGATGCTCCGCAACAACATTCCCCCTCTCAGATCGACTTCCTGGTGGTACCATAAAAGTCTTGTTCTTCCGGTGTCGAACCACTCCTCTCCATCAAGACGAAAGCGGAGCATAAGCCAGTTGGGGCAATTCACAATATCCTCATTCTCAACTGCACGACCAGCAATATTGGTTCGCAATCGATTGTAGCCTCCGGCGAAATAGGTTCCCGGATAGTGAATGCCATCAGCCACCGTCCCAACGGCCGCTCCGCGAATGGTGACATAGCCATTGCCAAGGGAGCACAATGCTTCACGGATACCTTCCCTGGTCGGCTCAAAGCCATCAAACCCGAGAGTCCAGGATGATGAAGCGTCTTCTGTCACCGTGACTTGAGCAAGGTCTGACACCACTGCATCAGCCCCTGCCTCACGAAGAGCCTCTGCATGCCCGTTACGATCGACACCTATGACGCAGCCGAATAAACCAGCATGTCCAGCCTCAATACCTGCAATCGCATCCTCTATAACAACGGCACGCGCAGGTTCTACCCCGACAAGCCTTGACGCTTCAAAAAAACCATCAGGTGCCGGCTTACCCTTGATTTTGAGACGGATGATGTCCATGCCGTCGATATTCGCGTCAAAAAGCTGTGATATACCCGCAGCCTCAAGCACTTCTCTGCAATTATTGCTGGAAGAGGTTACCGCAGTCTTTATGTTGAGTGCACGAAGTTTTTGCACCAGGGCTATCGATGATGCATAAACCTCGACACCCTCCGTCTTCAATTGTAACATAAAATAAAGGTCTTTCAGATTGCCCAGTGCGCAGACACTTTGCACATCCGGACCATCTTCCGCTGCTCCCCATGGGAGAGCAATCCCCCGTGAACTGAGAAAAGCGGATGCGCCATCGTAACGCGGCTTGCCATCAACATATCGAATGTAGTCACGGTCAATATCAAAGGGGATGAAAAGCGACCCTGTTTTTGTGGCGTATTGTTCGAGAAAATTATCGAACAACTTTTTCCATGCTGAAGCATGCACTTGAGCTGTTTTTGTCAGTACGCCATCAAGATCAAACAGAACGGCTCCATAGTCCTGGGGAGAGAGTGTGATGGCAACATTCATCGTGCCACATGCTTGATGCCCCATGTATAACGTTCCCAATCCATATCCCGGTTAGTCTGTGTAAAGCGGTATTCGCAATGAGTCACGGCGATGCAAGCAGTCTTCAACTGGAAACTACAGAAGATGATGCAATACTGCTATAACGTCATTTTCAGCATGTTAATTCTTTTAATTCTGATCCCTGAAATCACGTCAAACTTGATGCGCATCGCCGTATAGCGGGAATGATGTTTTTTCTTGGACGATCGCGGCCATTCAGATTTTCTGAACCATGCCGGTAAACGTGTTTTGATGGGAGAAGACAAACTGACGCATCAGGATTTGGGGCAGATGCAAATGTATGTCAACTATTTTGACCGCTATGTCAAAACGGAGGATGAACTGCCGACCATCGGCATTCTGTTTTGCCATCGCAAGCATGATGCGTTGGTTGAGCTTACTCTCCCAAAGGATTCAAATATCTTCGCTTCGAAGTATCAGCTCTATCTACCATCTAAAGAGGAGCTGAAGAGGCAATTGGAGGAGGCTGCAGGTATTGATAGCCCGCAAAATCAAGACCAGGAGGGTATGAACGATGTTCGATAAATGGTTCATGACCAGTACGAACGATCTTTGCTTGCCGCTGCCTGAATTACACGTCCCTCAATCATTGATTGCAACGCCTCACTGGAAAAGGAAATGATATCCCCCATTAAGCAATGATTGCTAAAGGTTGCAATAAGTGTTACCTTACATCAAAAGGAGAGTTGGTTATGTCACAGACAAAAGGCGTCAAGTTAGACGACACCACCCGGCAGCGGCTCGCTGCTTTGGCTCGTATCCGCGACAGATCACCGCACTGGCTCATGTGCAAAGCAATCGAAACCTTTCTGGATCGTGAAGAACATTACGAGCGAGAAAAACGCGAGGATATGGAGCGTTGGGAACGTTATCAATTAACCGGCGAGGCGATACCCCATGACAAAGCGGCTGCATGGATTGAAAATCTGGCGCAAGGGAAGGTGACGACTTGCCCCAAATAAAATGGCTTCCTGAAGCATTGGCAGATGTTGAGCGGCTTCATGCCTTCTTCTATGAAAAAAGCCCCGTTGCAGCAGCACGAGCGGCAAAGACCATTCTGGACGGTGCGGGTTTATTACAATCAATACCGGACATTGGGCGCCCGATGGGCGATGACACCGGCAGACGCGAATTGGTCGCATCTTTTGCGTCCGGGGCTTTTGTTCTTCGCTACATGCGGGACAACAATGATACGATTGTTATTATTCGTGTCTGGCATAGCAAAGAAAACAGAACGTAGAACCCGTTAAAAGGCAATACCACGACGAGGAAGAGAACATCGTCAAATCGCCACGGCGCCAAGTAATGTGCACTATAACGTGGTTGATGTTACAGGTAATCCGCGTCAGCAAATCCTCGGCAGTTGTTCGCCGGGGGGCAGGTCAATGATGCGCTGGCTGCCGAAGGCGGTGCGCATAACCACCATACCGGGATGAAGGTCAACCACTGATCCGATGATGACGGCGTCGCGGCCATGCTCGAAGGAGTGCATCACCTCAAGAAGACGATCGGCATCGGCGGCGGCAACGGCCACAACCAGTTTGCCTTCGTTGGCCACGTGGAGAGGGTCGATGCCAAGCAACTCACAGGCGCCGCGCACATCCGCTTTTACGGGGATGGTGGTTTCATTGATGGCAATTCCCACGCCGGAGGAGACGGCAAGCTCATTCAGTGTGGCGGCCACGCCTCCCCTTGTGGGGTCGCGCATGGCATGGATTGCGGGCACCACGTCGAGCATGGCGGCAATCATGCCACTGAGCGCAGCACAATCGCTCGTTATGCGTGACTGGAATGAGAGCCCTTCGCGCGAGGTCATGATGGCCATGCCGTGATCGCCCACCGTGCCTGAAAGAATGATGCTGTCGCCCGGAGCCAGGTTGCGGCATGAGAGGTTGACCCCCTCCCTGATGACGCCAATTCCCGAGGTGTTGATGAAGAGCTTGTCGCACTGCCCTTTGCCGACCACCTTGGTGTCACCGGTCACCATCATCACCCCGGCTTTTCGTCCGGCCTCGGCCATGCTGACCACAATGGTTTCAAGCTCGGCGAGCGAAAATCCCTCTTCGATGATAAACCCGGCGCTGAGGTAGAGGGGACGCGCCCCGCCAACCGCCAGGTCGTTGACCGTGCCGTTGACGGCAAGTTCACCAATGTTCCCGCCGGGAAAAAAAATCGGGCTCACCACATAGCTGTCGGTGGTAAAGGCCACCATACCGGGAGGCAGGTCAAGCTTCGCCTGGTCGTCAAGCAGGTCAAGATAGGAGTTGTGGATATGCGGCATGAAGACCCGCTGCATGAGTGACTGGGAGAGGCGTCCGCCGGCACCATGGGCCATTTGAACTGTTTCATGCTGCAAAATCGGTGTCGGGCAGAGAGGGGCGATGGTCATAAGGCAAAATTTCGGTGATAGTTGTAATAGGCGGCACAGGCCCCTTCGGAGGAGACCATGGTGGCGCCGAGCGGGTGCTCCGGAGTGCACTCCCGGCCAAATGCCGGGCAGCCGTCGGGCTTCAGAACCCCCTGCAGCACACTGCCACTCATGCAGAGCGGTGATTCGGCGGCAGAGATATGCGACACATGAAACTTTTTTTCGGCATCATAGTCAGCGAACGCCTCCCTCAGAGCAAGTCCGCTTCCGGGGATAAGGCCGATCCCCCGCCACTGCCGGTCGGTGACCTCAAAGACCTCGCTGATAATTTTCTGCGCCACACGGTTCCCTTCACGGCTTACCACCCGCCCATAGCGGTTCACCACCTCTGCGCGCCCCTCTTCGAGCAGCTCGACAGTTTTGAGAATTCCTGCAAGCAGGTCAACCGGCTCAAAACCGGTCGGCACTATCGGCACCTGAAACTCACGGGCTACCGGCTCATACTCCTCATAGCCCATCACCGCGCAAACGTGGCCCGCCGCAAGGAAGCCCTGAACCCGGTTGGCTGGCGAGGAGAGAATAGCGCGCATGGCTGGCGGCACCATCACCTGACTGACCAGAACGCTGAAGTTTTTGATCCCTTCACGCGCCGCCTGCCAGACCGCCATGGCATTGGCTGGCGCGGTAGTCTCAAAGCCTACAGCAAAAAAGACCACCTCTTTTGAGGGGTTGTCGCGGGCAATCTGGAGGGCATCGAGCGGGGAGAAGAGGATGCGCACATCTCCCCCTTCACTGCGCACCATAAAGAGATCTTTTGCACTGCCGGGCACACGCAGCATGTCGCCGAAACTGGTGAAGATCACCTCTTTTCTTGCTGCAATAAGGAGCGCCCGCTCAATGGATTCAAGCGGCGTGACGCAGACCGGGCAACCGGGGCCATGCACCAGCTCTATGGTATCTGGCAACAGTTGATCGATGCCGTTGCGCATAATCGAGTGGGTCTGCCCTCCGCAGATCTCCATGATGGTCCAGTGACGGGTGGCTCTGCGGCGGATCTCATCAAGCAGCTTTCGGGCAAGCTCGGGGTCCCGGAATTCGTCGATATATTTCATGCAGCTCTGATTTACAGCGATTCGAAGGTCGGTGGCTCCCGATCAGGCTCATCAGGCTGAAATGCTCCGCTTTCGATAAGCTCCTGCCACAGTTTCAGGCTTTCAGCCGCATCCTCTTCGTCAATGATTTTGAGGGCGAAACCGGCATGAACGATGGTGAACTGCCCGATCTTGATGTCGGGCACATATTCGAGGCAGGCCCTTGTTTTTGAACCGTTCACATCAACAATGCCCATTTTGAGGCCGTTTTCATTGGAGAGTTCAACAAGTTTTCCGGGAATGGCGAGGCACATCAGGCTTGGTGTTTTTTTTGAAAGATGTTGGAATATAGGGCTTATCGGGGTTATATGACACCATAGGAGCTATAACAAAAAAATTATTGCACTCCGGAATAGTTGCCTTTCAGGTACTCCCGGCCGATGACGGCCTGGCCAAGGGAGAGACCGCCATCGCCGGAGGGCACAAGTGCGTGGGTCAGCACCTTGTAACCGGCTGCTTGCAGTTCACTGACGAGGGTTTCAAAGAGTATCTCGTTCTGGAAAACTCCGCCGCTGAGTGCTACGGTTTTCAGGCCGGTCGCTTTGGATGCTTTTTCGATTAACTCGTAAAAGCTGGTTACAAGAGTGCGGTGGAACCTCTGGCTGATTTCAC
This sequence comes from uncultured Chlorobiaceae bacterium, assembly GCA_903939765.1. GTDB lineage: Bacteria > Bacteroidota > Chlorobiia > Chlorobiales > Chlorobiaceae > Chlorobium. Next base: position 27,008 of record CAJAIK010000098.1, read on the forward strand.
TGGTGGCCATCCCCTGTTGCAGTGCCTCGGCTACATCCTGAATAAGTGGTGAGAGCAGCATAATCCAGCGACCTTTTTGCTCATGCATCTCACAGCGAAACGACTTATGGCCAATTTTTCCCCCAGCGGCGTGCATGAGCGCTATGGCCGCCTCCCCCTCATAGGTGATCTCGCCCCGCAGGTTGCAGAGGGCGGCAACGGCGTCGAAAAGCCTGCCGCAGCTTGAAGTTTCAACAACATTGACCCTCTTTTCAAGTAACTCAAGCACCGGCCCAATCTCGCGCTCTTTCATGAAGGGCAGGTCAGGCAGATCGTGACAACTTCGGTGAAGATAACCGAGTGCGGCCCGCCATGGCTGCGTGACCGCACTCTCCCCTCCCGGCAATGGCATAAGCTCAAACGAGGCAAAGCGTTCCACACTGGCAGCGTCGCCGATGAGCAGCTCTCCGCCCCAGATTGCTGCATCAGTTCCGTAGCCCGTACCATCGAGTATAAGGCCAATGGCCGGACCTTCCTCCCTGTTTTCGGCCAGACATGCCGCAAGATGGGCATGATGGTGCTGGACACCAAGCAACGGGATATGCTGCTTCATCGCCCACTGCGTTGTCATGTAACCGGGATGCAGATCGTGCACCAGAAGCTCGGGCGTGGCTTGAAAGAGGTGCTGCAGATGGGCGACAACCTGCTCAAAATGGCGGTATGCTTCAAAGTTTTTCATGTCGCCGATATGCTGGCTCATCAGCGCATGGGTACCCTTCAGGAGTGTAATCGTGTTTTTCAGTTCACCTCCGGTACCAAGTACGATGGCTCCCCCTTTACACAGATAAATCGGTGCAGGCACATATCCCCTGCTCCGCCTGATCTGGCGCAACGCTCCTGCAAGGTGGATGGTGACCGAATCGTCGCATTTAAGCCAGATGGGACGGTCATGCACAAGAAAAGCGTCGGCAATGCCCTTGAGCCGCAAGAGTGCCTCCTCATTCTCGCTCGCAATCGGCTCCTCACTGAAATTAGCGCTCGTCATCACAAGGATATCAAGATCACCTTCAAAAAGCAGGACGTGCAAGGGAGTATAGGGCAGCATGACACCAAGCCGCTCATTGCCCGGCGCTATTGATGGAGCAAGGAGGGCACACTCCCTCTTTTTCAGGAGCACAATGGGCGCCTGGGCGGAGCTCAAAGCGGCAAGTTCACCTTCGCTCACCTCGCAGCAGCTCCGCACAAGCTCCACATCGCGCATCATGACGGCAAATGGTTTTGCTTCACGTCCCTTCCTCTCCCGCAACCGCCGAACCGCTCGCTCATTTCGACCGTCAACGGCCAGATGAAAGCCCCCGACCCCTTTCAGCGCAACAATAAGTCCCTTTTCAAGAAGCGCCAGAGCTGCGGCGACCGCATCAACCGGCGAGGATACCGCACGCTCCTTGTCAAACATCGAACACTCAGGAAGAAGAGGCGCATGGAGCGCCTCTCCAGACTCTGCAACAGCATCACACAAGCTATGCGCACCGCTTGACGAGCTATAATCACCGTGCTCATGGCCTGCGCCAGCGTCAACCAGGGCAAGAGATGGACCGCACACCGGGCAGGCGTTAGGCTGTGCGTGAAAGCGGCGGTCGAGCGGGTCATGGTACTCCTGCTCACACGTACGACACAGGGTGAAGCCGTGCATCGAAGTAAAGGGGCGGTCATAAGGGAGACGCCCCACAATGGTGTAGCGCGGGCCGCAATTGGTGCAGTTGATGAAAGGGTAACGGAAGCGGCGGTTTGCCGAATCGAGCATCTCCCGACGGCAATCGCTGCAGAGCGCAATATCAGGCGGAATGAGTGTCTCGACCCCGCCACCGGAAGAGGAATCCCCGATAACAAAACCTTCATCAACCTCGGGGTCAATGATGCTCTCCTCAATGGACTCTATGGCGGCAAGCGGCGGACGCTCAACCAAAATGCGCCGGGAAAACTCTTCGAGGAGTGCAATCGGCCCCTGCACCTCAATCAGCACACCGGAGGCCGTATTGCGAATAAACCCCTTGAGGCCAATGCCAACGGCGAGGCGGTAAACAAAGGGACGGAAGCCGACGCCCTGCACGATACCGTTGACCCGTAAACGCCTCCGCTCCTCAGCGCTTTTACTGCGGCAGCTCAGTGCTGTTCCATTTTACCTTCGAGCCACTCCTGCAATGCCGCAAGCCCGTCTCCGGTTTTGGCCGAGAGTTCAAACCATTCGAGATGGTGGTTGACCCGCATGGAATTCTCGCGGCACCGGGCAACATCAAACTCCACATAAGGCAGAAGGTCGATCTTGTTGAGAATGCAGATATCAGCCTCATGAAACATGGTCGGATACTTCAGCGGCTTGTCGTCTCCCTCCGTCACACTGATAATGACCACTTTCAGCGCCTCACCGAGGTCAAAGAGTGCCGGACAGACCAGATTTCCGACATTTTCGATACAGAGCAGCGAATTATCCTGCATCTCAAGCTCCCTCATGGCGCGGTTGACCATCAGGGCATCAAGATGGCATCCCGAACCGGTATTGATCTGTATCACCGGCACACCGAGCGCCTGAATCCGAACGGCATCATTGGTGGTTTGCTGGTCGCCCTCAATGACTGCCACCGGAAAACGCTGCTTCAGGGCCGGAATGATTTTTTCGAGCAACGAAGTTTTGCCCGAGCCTGGAGAGCTGAGAAAATTGAGCGCAAAGATCTTTCTTGCCTCAAAAAATCCCCGGTTTCTTTCAGCAAGCAGATTGTTTTTCAGGAGCACATCCTGTTCAAGCAGAACCTTCCGGCCAGAGCCCTCATGATGATGATCGCCATGCTCATGGCTGTGATGATGCTCCCCATGAGCGTGTTCGTGCTCGTTGACATGGACATGATAGTCACTCTGGCCGGGTTTGCGGAGCACGGCCCCGCCTTCAGTTGAACAACCGCAGGTATCACACATTGTTTATTCTTCCTCTTCTTCTATGGTCATTGATTGAATCAAAAATTCCTCACCCGAAATAATCTTCACCCTGAGCGACCGGCAAGCGGGGCACTCTGCATAATAAAAGTTGACCGGAAAGGTCAGGCCGCACTCGCCGCACTCGCCAACCCCTTCCGGCTCCTCAATGGCGAGTAGCGCTCTGGCAGCAAGGGTGCCTGCCGCCGCCGCTGAAAAACAGAATTTCAGCGACTCTGGCTCAATACCGGCAAGCTTGCCAACAAGCAACTCAATTTCTGAAATCCATCCCGCCCCCTCCTGCCGCGCCCTCTCCTCCACTGCTTCAACAATGGAGAGCGCAATACTCATTTCATGCATTGAAATAACCCTGAAAAAAGGAGATTGATCGATTATTTATTTTCATGTATTTATACCAAGTTCCATAGATTAACAAAAATCTTTCAAAAGAATCCCCCCATTTCACCAGGAAGGGGTTGGATAGAGATCATAACGCAGGTGCAAACCAGGGATAAACGTGATGGATTTTAGCCATATTGACAATAACGGAAACATTGCCATGGTCGATGTTTCCGCGAAACCCGGCACGCTCAGGAGTGCGAGGGCCTCCGGTTCCATACTCATGCAGCCGGAAACCATTGAACTGCTCTGCCGTGACGGTTTGCCCAAGGGCAATGTGCTGACAACGGCCAAACTTGCCGGTATTCTGGCAGCAAAAAATACCGCTCACCTTATTCCCCTCTGCCACCAGCTCAACCTCTCCTGGGCGGATATTGCCTTTGACGTCCAGAAAGAGCGCATCAACATTGTTGCGACGGTGAAAACAAAAGAGGCTACCGGTGTGGAGATGGAGGCTTTGACGGCAGTATCGGTTGCCGCACTGACCATCTATGACATGTGCAAGGCGGTAGACAAGAGTATGGAGATCGGCTCAATAATACTCGAAAATAAAACCGGCGGAAAGTCTCATCAAACTGACGGGTACAGGCCAAAAACATCTATTCTGGTCTTGTCTGACTCCATCTCTTCCGGGCGAGGAGTCGACCGGTCGGGCCAACTGCTGCGTGAAGGGTTTGAGGCTGCCGGATGCCCGATAGGAGAGGTGAGGGTTATTGCCGACAATGAGGAGGAGATTGTCGCGGTTATTGATGAGTGGACAAAGGAAGGTATAGAGCTTATTGTCACGACCGGAGGAACGGGTCTCGGGCCCCGTGATGTGACGGTCGATGCACTGATTCCAAAATTTTCCCGTAAATTACCGGGAATTGAGGCGGCGCTTTTCAACTGGGGACAGGGAAAAACGAGAACGGCCATGCTTTCGAGGCTTGCGGCAGGCATGGTGGGCTCTTCGATGGTGATTTGCCTGCCCGGAAGCAGCGGGGCGGCGAGTGATGCCATTGAGCTTCTTGTGCCTGCGCTGTTTCACGCTTTTGCCATGATGAAAGGAGAGGGGCACGCATGATGATAACCGTTCAGGAGGCCCACAGCCTCATCAGCCAGTCAGTTACAGTGTCGGGCACTGAGCAACTGCCGCTTGGCCAGCTTCAGGGGATGGTGCTTGCCCAGGAGGTGAGAGCACCATTTGCGCTTCCGCAGTTTACCAATGCGGCAATGGATGGCTTTGCCCTTACATGGAGCGATATCTCCACCGCTTCGAAGGAAAGCCCGGCTCGCCTCAAGGTGACACAGAAGATACCGGCGGGCACTCTCTCCACGTTGCCGGTTGTTTCCGGCGAGTGTGCGGAGATCATGACCGGTGCGCCTGTGCCGGAAGGAGCTGATACGGTCGTGGCATTTGAAGAGAGCAGCGGCTTTGGCCGGGAATTTGTTGAAATCTTCAAGGCGCCGAAAAAGGGGGCCAATGTGCGTTACAGCGGTGAAGAGGTGGCCCTGGGTGAAATCGTTCTCCATAAAGGGGCAATCCTCTCTCCCTCTGAAATTGCCGTGCTTGCCTCATTCGGTTTAGCCTCGGCCGCAGTGCACAAAAAACCGAAAGTTGCAATTGTCACCGTTGGTGATGAGGTGCGCAACCCCGGTGAAGAGCTTTCCGGTGCCGAGATCTATAACTGCAACCGCTCTTTGCTTGAATCGGCCTGCCGATCAATCGGCATTGAGCCAGTCATGGTTTGTCATGCCCCTGACAAGAAAGAGCTGTTGCGTGAAGTGCTTGCCCTTGCGCTCGGTGCATGTGACCTGCTCATTACGGCAGGAGGTATCTCATCGGGAGAGTATGACTTTGTCCAGGAGGAGCTCTCGGTACTCGGTGTAACAAAAAAGTTCTGGAAGATTGCTCAAAAGCCGGGTAAACCCCTCTATTTCGGCTCTTCCGCCGAAGGAAAAGTGGTTTTTTCCCTTCCCGGCAACCCGGTTTCAGCGCTGGTTTGTTTTGTTGAGTATTGCGTGCCCGCTCTCTCTGCCCTGGCGGGAAAACCGGCGCCTGTAAAATTTTGTGCAGCGCTTGCCGAACCTTTCCCTTCCGATAAAAAGCGCCACCGCTTTCTTCTCGGTCGGGTGTGGAGTGAAGAGGGCGCGCTGTGGTGCAAAACATCACCGAAAGTTGAATCACACATGATCACGGCCGTTGTCGGTTCAAACTGCCTGATTGAAGCGGAACCATCTGAGGAGGCGCTTTTGAAAGGTTCGCGGGTTCTTTGCACCATGCTCCCCTGGTCAAGCCGGTAACATCATGCTTTTTCACCCTTTTGAAATAGCCTTTTGCGGGTATTCCGGTTCAGGAAAAACAACCCTCATCAAGGAAGTTGTGCGCCACCTCTCTGCACGACTTTCGATTGCCTACTACAAACATGGCTGCCACCGCTTTGATATCGACCGGGAAGGAAAGGACTCCCAGGTAGTCCGTCAGGCGGGAGCAGAGAGCGTCATGATTTCTGATCCTGAAAAAAAAGCGCTTGTCACCGGTTCTGGCACGGATACACTGCTTGAGCGTCACGCATTTGCAGAGCACGACCTGCTCATTGTTGAGGGGCTTAAAGAGTTGCCGCTGCAAAAACTTCTTATGGTCGACTCCGAACGCAAGATACTCGATCTCGTCAATCGTGGCCGCATCACCAACGTTGCGGCACTCATCGTACCGGACGATCCGGCGAGCTATCCCGCTTTCGGTATTCCCCTGTTTCAGCGGGATACTATCGTCGCCATTGCGAGCTTTATTGAAACCCTTCTGCTTGACCGCGCGTTGAAAAAGAGACCACTGCATGGTCTGGTACTGGCCGGAGGACGCAGTTCGCGCATGGGGTGCGACAAGGCGCTGCTTGCATACCATGCAAGCAACCAGCTTGTTCACACAGCGAAGTTGTTGCAAGAGCAATGCTCTGAAGTCTTTGTTTCCTGCCGGGAGGATCAGGCGGAAGCATACCGCAATTTCGGCCTTCCGCTCATCACCGATGCTTACCTGGGAATCGGGCCTCTGGGGGGGCTGCTCTCCGCTCAACGCTTCATGCCCGACGCAGCCTGGATTGTTGCCGCATGTGACCTCCCCTTTCTTGATGAGGCGATCATCCGGCAACTCTCTTCAGAGCGCGATCCGTTGCGCTTCGCAACAGCTTTCCGCGATCCCCGGTCCTGCCGCATTGAACCGCTCTCTGCCTGTTATGAACCAAAATCACGCAACCGACTTTTGCTCCGACATAGTAGTGGAGAAAATTCACTCTCGGCTTTTCTCAACGAGTCGCGCATCAGGGAGCTTGTGCTGCATAAGAGCGATGCACTGCAAAACATTAACAATCCTGACGAAAGGCGAGGTGTTCGTTTTTCATGAAAAGAGGCCAAAAAAGCTCCCCGAAATTACTGCAAGCGTTCCTTTTTTCCCGCTTGTCGACATGGCAACCTGCCGACATCTTAAAGCAAGCTTAAAATAAGCTCAAATTGAACGTTAAAAGATTATCGCCCAAAAGGTTTTCGGCTGAATCTATTGCAAAGAACATGAAAAAAGGTGTAAATTAGCAATAAGTAAAAATGTTCCGGGCGGCCTGGAACTTAACGATTGCTACCATCAACCCACGCAGGAGGACGTTATGTCGGACATTTCTCGAAGAAAATTTCTTCAAACAACATCTGCTTCAGCCCTTCTCTTCTTTTCCGGACTGAACAACACCCAAGCCGCCGCTGCGCCAAAGGCCTACCCGTCCAAAAAAATTGGCAACATCAAGAATCTAAAGCCGAACGAACCTCTTGCGTTCAACTATCCTGATGAGCAGTCTCCCTGTCTTTTGGTAAAAGTTGATAACGAAACCATAGGCGGAGTGGGCCCTCAAAAAAACGTCGTCTCCTTCTCTACACTCTGTACACACATGGGCTGCCCGTTAACCTACAGCAAAGGACGCCTTGTCTGCAAATGTCACTACTCCATGTTTGATGTCTCCCGGAACGGCCAAACCTTTCAGGGTCTTGCCTCCCAGTGGGTAGCACAAATTGTGCTGCGTATGGATGCTGCAACCGGCAATATTTATGCCGAAGGGGTTGAAGGTCTTATTTACGGAAGAATCGGTAATCTTAAATTGAGCTAAGGAGAAAACGAGCTATGTCACTCTTCAAAAGAAAAGACTCCCTTCCCATTCCTCCGCTGGATGCGGAAAAATATACCACGGTCTGTCAGTACTGCAGCGCCGGTTGCGGTTACAACGTCTTTGTCTGGCCTGAAAAAAGAAGCGGAACGGCAAAATCGAATGCATTTCAGGTCGATCTGTCGCAGCAGAGTCAATTACTGTCAGGGTTTTCGTACACCGAAACCATGCATAACGTCATCACCCGCAAAAATGGCAACCGCTACAATCTTGCCATCATTCCAGCAAAAGAGTCACGCATCAACAAGGGCAATTACTCCATCAGGGGCGGCACCAATGCCCTGACAGCCTACACGCCAACCGGCCAGACCAAAGATCGCCTGAAAGATCCCCTGCTCAGAAAAGAGAACGGTTTTGTGGCCATCTCCTGGGATGATGCCGTTGAAATCATAGCAACGGTGACCAAAAGCTCCATCGACAAGTACGGAGCCGACAGTATTGCCATGAAATTTTATGACCACGGAAGTTCGGGCCTTGGATTTGAAGATAACTGGGGTGCCGGCAAGCTCTTTTTAAGCGGCATACAGACACACTATCTCTCGATTCACAACCGTCCGGCATACAATTCCGAAGTATGGGGATCAAGAGAGCGTGGCATGCATGAGCTCAACTACGATGTTGATGATGCTCGTCTGGCCGATACCATTGTGCTCTGGGGAGCAAATGCCTACGAAGGCGCCACGGTTTTTTTCACCGAGCACATGATGCCGAACCTTCAGGGTGGCTCTGTTGAAGAGAAACAGAAGGAATTTGATGCTGGAGAGCCAGCCGAAGAGGGGCGCATCATCATTATTGACCCTCGCAAAAATGCCACGATAACGGTCAGCCAGGAAATTAACGCCGAGCGGGTGCTGCATCTTCGTCCAAACCTTGGCACAGACTGGATTCTGGCCAATGCCCTTGCAAGAATTGCGTGGGAAAACAAGTGGTACGACAATGACTATCTCCAGAAGCGCACCGACATGGTGACTTTTGAAGCGTACAAGAGCAAATCTCTTCAGCTTGCAAAGTCGCTCGACGCCGTGCTTGCTGAGGCCGAAAAGATTACGGGAATTTCCAGAAAAGAGATGGAAGAGGCGGCCGGATGGATTGCAAAACCCAAAACAGGTGGTTTCAAACGCAGAACCCTCACCCTGTATGAAAAAGGCATCATCTGGAACATGAAGAACTATGACCAGGTTGCCGCCATAGCACAGCTCAATGTACTTACCAGCAATGTCGGACGGCCGGGTACCGGATGCGGACGGCTTGGCGGTCACCAGGAGGGATATGTCAGACCGGGCGCTCCAACACCTGGTTCCATCTATGCCGGCGGCCCTCCGAAAAATGTTGACAACTATATCACCGGCGGTGGAGGAAAGATCTATTGGGTAGGCGCAACAGACCCCTATCTCTCAACACCGAACAGCAAGTTCTTCAAAAAATCGGTGAAAAAACGGGCAACCAACCTGCTTGATTATCTGGATAACGGCGGTATTCCTTCTGACCCCAAAGCTTATATCGCAAAAGTTCTTGAGGCATTTGAGAAAACTGACGGTCTCTTCATGATTGTCCAGGACATCTACAGGACGCACACCTCCGAGGATGCCATGCTGATCCTTCCTGCCGCAGGATGGGGTGAAGCGGTTGACACCTCGATAAACTGTCACAGCCGTCTGTTGAGAATTTATGACAAATTCCTCGATGCGCCTGGAGAGGCTCTGCCTGACTGGAAGATTCTGGCACTTGTTGGCAACAAACTCAAGGCACTCTATGAAGCCGAAGGCAACAAAGTGATGGCAGAGCGCTTCGGCGGTATGGAGTGGAAAACTGATGCCGAGGTCTTTGAGGCCGGGTCGCACGAATTCGGCGACAACAAGGCCGCAGAAATCGATGAGGCAAAACTTTCAGCGGAGTGCTTCAAAGGAGTTACCCATGAGATGCTGCGCAAACTTGGCAACGAGGGCATACAGACTCCGGTTCGGCAAGATCCAGCAAGCGGCAAGCTGATCGGGACCAAACGCCGGTACAAGTACAGCTTTGCATCAAAAGATGGCCTTTTTAAATGGTACGGCACCGATGCCTGGACAGGCTATCCGGCTGAAGTGGCAAAGTATGTCGACAATCCGACCTACCCATTCTGGTTTACCACAGGCCGATCCCAGCATGTGTGGCAGACCATGTACAACGACAAGAGAATTCCTGAGAAGCTGTTGACGCTGCCACTCCCTTATCTGGAAATTCATCCGGATGATGCCGCCAGGCTCAATCTGAAAACCGGTGAAATGGCTGAGGTCTTCAATGAGGAGGGTTCATGTCTGGCCCTTGTCTATGTCAATGATGCAACAAAACCGGGGCTGGTCTTTGGACTCATGTACCATGCGAAGGGGACAATGAATAACCTGACCTCTTCGTATACCGATCCAAAAACCACAATTCCGTGGTACAAGGGGACGAAGGTTGCCGTGAAAAAGTATACCGGCAAGCTTGATGATGCCATTAAAACAGTAAGTCTTCTGTCGAACAACGATTTCACCACCGGATAACGACTGGTGAGCTCTCTTGCTGTGAAAAAGGCGCTGGCTCATGAAAAAAGAGCGGCGCCTTTTTTATCTTGACGCGTCTTATTCCAAATTTTCCCCTTCAGCATGAGCACTGCCTCACAGAGTTCCCTTGTCGATACGTTTCACCGGCCTGTAGACTATGTCCGCATTGCCGTCACTTCGCAGTGCAACCTCAGATGCTCCTACTGCATGAGTGAAGCACATGAAGAGCGGTCAACGACGCTCTCACAGTTAAGCAAAGAGGAGATTATCACCACCATAAAAGTGCTGGCGAGCCTTGGCGTTACAAAGGTGCGTTTTACCGGTGGCGAACCCCTTCTGCGCAAGGATATTGCAGAGCTGGTGGGTGAGGCAAAAAAAAACAGCGCCATTAAAACCGCAGGCCTTACAACAAACGGCCTTCTGCTCGACCGTTTTCTTCCCGCCCTGATTGATGCTGGTCTCGACGCCATCAACTTCAGTATCGACACGCTTGACCGCCGGAAATATCACGCCATAACACGACGAGATGAGTTCATGCGGGTGCGGAAGAATCTCAACCGACTGCTCCGTACAGGGCACATTGCCACAAAACTCAACGTGGTGCTCATGCGGGATATCAACAGTGATGAAATAAGCCGCTTTGTTGAGCTCACCAGAGATCACAATGTGACGGTGCGATTTATGGAGCTGCAACCCTTTGACGACCATCAAATCTGGCGAACCGGCCGATTTCTCAGCGCCGATAAAATCCGGGAGTTGCTGAACGCTCACTACACTGATCTTCAGACCCTCACAGGCTCTGCAACCGAGTATTTCAGCTACACCTTGCCGGGGTACAAGGGCTCAATTGCCATCATACCCGCATTTACACGAAATTTTTGCAGTCAATGCAACAAGATTCGCATCACTTCGGACGGAAAAATAATCAGTTGCCTCTATGACAAAGAGGGGTTGGAGCTGCTTCCGCTGCTTCGCAATAACGCCAGCGATCAGGTTCTTGCCGATCTCTTCAGAAAAGCGGTATCACTGAAACCCGAAGACGGCAAACATTCCGCCAGAGATGCTGTCAGAACAAGCATGTCGGAGATTGGAGGCTAAGAGATTTATCTGACCGCCATACCCGGCACAATCGTCCCGCCCTGCACGACCCGGCAGAAAATCCCCTCTTTTGGCATGATACACTCACCTGTTGCCACTTTTATGGCACACCCCGAATTATGGCACTCCTTGCCTATCTGGGTAATCTCAAGGAGAACCGCATCGCCAACCCGAAGAGAGTCACCAACGATGAGGCCCGAAAGATTGACGCCCCTTGTCACAATATTTTCAGCGAACATACCATGATCAAGCTCCGCCATTTTTGTGCGCATCCGGTCAATACTCTCGCCCGCAAGAATTGAGACCTGCCGATGCCAATCCCCTGCGTGAGCATCACCCTCTATTCCCCACTCAGGCCTCAGAACGATCTGGCTGACAACTTTTTTTACGGTTCCCTTTTCTGTACTGATACAGACTGCTTCTACCAAACCCATAACTTCTTGTGAGTTAAGTGTTAACCCTGTTCTGAGCATCAATGAACAGAAGCAAAAAGAAATGCTCTCTCCCATCCCGACCGGAGTGAACCCGCCGGAAATATAAGAGATGATTCCGCAAAATCAGTAACCGCTTTGTCATAACTTATGCAAGGTTGTTTTTGATCATCAATTTTTTTGTACCTTTCGAAGAAATATCTTTCTGAAAAGACACTACGACCTGTTGGATTTGAAACACCTTACTGGATTATGCCATGTCCCGGCCAGTGACATCACCGGCATACTCGACATGGCCACCGGATTTAAAAAGGAGTTGATTACCGCCAACCCCTCTTTTGAACCCTCTCTTCGGAACAAACGCATTGCGCTGGTTTTTTTTGAAAACTCAACCCGTACCCGATTTTCTTTTGAAATAGCCGCTCGCCATCTGGGCGCAGGAACACTGAACTTCAGTGCCTCATCAAGCAGCGTCAGCAAGGGGGAGAGCCTGAGCGATACGATCAAAAACCTTGAGGCGATGCAGGTGGATGCCTTTGTTTTGCGCCATCCCTCATCAGGAGCAGCCGACCTCATTACAGGAATTACCTCGAAAAATGTCATCAATGCAGGAGACGGATCGCATGAGCACCCTACTCAGGCGCTGCTCGACATGTTTACGCTTCGCGACCATTTTGGAAAAATTGAAGGACTCAAGGTGATCATTATCGGTGACGTCCTGCACAGCAGGGTCGCCCGTTCAAATATTTACGGTCTCCTTGCTGCCGGTGCAGAGGTTGGCCTCTGCTGTCCGGTGACCCTCATGCCTCCCGATGCTGACCGGCTCGGCGTAGCCCTCTTTACCGATCTCGATTTGGCTATTGCCTGGGCTGATTCTGCAATCGTGCTTCGGCTCCAGCTTGAACGGGCTACAGGAGGCTACCTGCCCTCTCTTGAAGAGTATTCTGTCCATTACGGCCTGACCGACGAACGGCTTGAACGGGTACAGAAACATCTGCTGGTGCTTCATCCAGGGCCGATTAACCGGGAAATCGAAATATCAAATAATGTTGCCGACCGCATACAGCCACCTGGCTATTCAAAAAGCATGTTGCTGGAACAGGTGACCAACGGTGTCGCAGTCCGCATGGCGGTGCTGAAAACCCTGCTTGCCAAGTAAAACAACTCCATTACCATGACTGTTCGCTCGCTAACCCATCAACTCTTCGCCATGAAAAACAGATTCCACGTCAAAAAGGCGCTTTTCATTCTGACAGCGATGCTCTTGATCACCATGAGCAACGCCACGGCAGAACCGCTGCTGCACCCTACCTTCAACACACTTTTCAAGCCACTCCTTGCCGACCCGACAGAGCCGAGAATTGCCGTCATGCCCTGGCTTGAAAAGAGCCATCTGCAACTCGATATCGGCAGCTCGGTCGATCTCTACCAGAGCGACAGCAAGAATTTTGCGGCAGGTGTTGATTTCGCCACCTGGTCTCTTTTAAACCGTGACGATAATTTCAAGTTCCCGGTTGACGCCATCGATTATCTCTTTGGTATCAACGCAAGCTGGAAACAACCAGTCAGCATCGGCGCGCTCCCTTTTGACGAGTTGAGCGGAAAAATCCGGCTCAGCCACATCTCGGCCCATTTTGAAGATGGTCACTATGATGCAGCAACCCACGACTGGATTCAGGATGACTGCCCGTTCAACATACCCTTTACCTACAGCCGGGAGTTTGTAAACCTCGTTGTGGCGCTCAGCTCACCCCAGCACCGCCTCTATGCCGGATATCAGTACATATACCACACCATCCCTGACGGGATCAATCCACACTCATTCCAGGCTGGCGTTGAACTCTCCACGCCCTGCAACACCTACCTCGCCGCAGACTTCAAGCTGCTGCCGATCTGGCAGCCATCGCTTGACGAGACGAGAGGATACCGCGGAACATGGAATCTGCAGGCCGGGATGCGTCTTAATGGGATAGGGCTTGACAACATCAGGGTTGCATGCAACTATTTTTCAGGGATGAGCCGCCACGGCATGTACTTCTACCGTCCCGAAAGCTATACAACCGTAGGAATAATTGTCGGACTCTGAAAACAGCAGGAAAAAAGTGATCTCTGCGTATATCAACAACAATAAATAAGGTTTATGAATAAAACAGAGTTCACTGAGGGGATAAAAATATCGCACTTGTTCGTTTTGTAATATTTTTATTACATTTACCCATGTTAGTAAATACAATATTCAGGTTTCTGGTTCCGTTCCGCACCTTTTCAATAAGGCTATGGACCCTTTTTCTTGTTAACACGCACACAAACACACACACAACCTAACGGAGAACACTGATGAAAAAAATGCTTTCGCTTGCTGCAATGCTTGCAGTACTCTCTTATGCCTCACCGGCATCGGCTGAGCTGAAAATCGGCGGAGACGCTTCTGTACGCCTGAGAAGCGAGTTCAACGATGGCGAAATAAATAATGTCCATGTCTCGGACAGCGAGGATCTCAAGTTCCAGTACAGGATCCGCCTGAAAGCTTCGGCAGACCTTGGTGACGGCTACTTCTTCAAGACTTTGATACAGAATGAAGAGAATGCTGGAAGCTGGGCAACCGTTGCGAACGACTACACTGAAAAATATGGTCTTGAAGTTTCAAACTTCTACTTCGGCCGGGTAATGGAAAGCAGCCACTATCAGATCGGTCGTCTTCCGCTAAACAGCTTCAACAACCCGATTTTTGATTTGGCCCTTTACGCACCGCAGCCTCTTGATATACCGGTTTACACCTATAACTATGACCGTATCTTCGGCCTCAACTACGGCACCAAGGTCGGCAACGGTGATCTCAACGCAACCCTTGTTGTTCTTGACAATAACAGCAACACGACAGTCGATAAAGGCCTCTTAAACGATGGCTATGTACTCCATGTCGACTACAAAACCACTCTCGGCAATGTCACGGTTGAACCACAGGCGCTTATCGCTTTGACTGATCTGAGCGGTCCCGATTTCAGCAATATATCGCCAAACACCTTCGGCGCAAATGCAGTTATTCCGGCAGGCAGCGCAAAGATCGGCCTGAGCGCATTCTACACCGTCTGTGATGACACCAATCCCGACACAAATCTCCATGTCGACTACAACGGCTACCTCCTGAGGCTCAAGGGTGAATCCGGTCCGGTCATGGCCTGGATTGACTACAACAGAACCAGCGTTAATTCACCAAAGGATGCAACTTATAACAACCTCTTTGTCTGGGCACAGTACAATGTCAAGGTGCATGAGTCAGCTCTTGGTACCTTCAGTGTAACTCCAACCATTCGCTACCGTGCGTCAGGCCTGGATTGGTCTGGTATTAAATTTGACAACAGCCAGCTTCGCGCCGAGCTCTATGCAACCGTGACCTTCTAAGTCACTCTTTACCTGTCTTAAAAAAAGCCGCAGGCAACTGCGGCTTTTTTTTAACTTGCGTTCCTGATTGCGTATTTTTGTTTTACAGGCTCCAATCCTGCTGATAACAATTGATACATCACGAATTTTTCACGATATTAGTTTGAAAAATTCCTGACCGAGTACAAAAACAGACCGCTCTCTTTATTCTACAGCGGTGATGGTTGTTCCTTTTTCTTGTCGAAGTTCAGTTTTTCGTCTTGAATAGACGGCTTGCATGGGCAAGCACCATGAGTGTCTGACTGGAAGACCAGTTTTACTGTTCTTTTTTGCAATACGACATTAACTCTATTATTCCATAATTTAAACACAACAGCGGTACTATGATTACCATTAAAAAAATCATCTGCCCGGTTGATTTCTCTGGTTTGTCGCGCAAGGCGCTGCAATACGCCAACGAGTTTGCAAAGCTCTCCAACGGGAAAGTCTTTCTTGTTGGCGTTATCGAGAACGACCCAACCATCACCTATTCTCGTGGTCTTGAAAAGGAGCGTGCGGAAGAAGAACAAAAACTTGTTGCGCTGATCGAAGAGGAGAAGATGGCGGGCATTGTGGCCGATTATGTCATCTACGAAGGATTTGCCGAAGAGTGCATTCTTGACTATGCAAAACGGCAGGAGGCCGACCTCATCATCATGGGCTCACACGGTCGCCGCGGCCTGAAACGGATGATCCTCGGCAGCGTTGCAGAACATGTGATCCGCCGTTCTCCATGCCCGGTGCTTGTCGTCAAGGAGAACGAGCATGAGTTTATCAATTAAGAGGGCGCTTCATACTTGAAGCAACGAAGAGGCAAGTTACCTGCATTTCATTTTTTTAACAATCAAAGAAAACTTTTATGGCACAAAATGTCACAAACGTTTCCCAAACCGAAGAGGTCTCCAGCACCCGCAGGGTTATTGCTGCTTCCTCGGTCGGGACGCTTATCGAGTGGTATGACTTTTATATTTTCGGTACCCTTGCAAAAATCATTTCCGAACAGTTTTTTCCAAAAGATAACCCGACAGCGGCACTGCTTGCCACGTTGGCTACCTTTGCCGCAGGTTTTGTTATCAGACCATTCGGCGCACTCTTTTTCGGGCGCCTTGGTGACCTTATCGGACGGAAGTACACCTTTCTTGTGACACTGGTGATCATGGGCGGTTCCACTTTCGCCATCGGTCTTGTTCCCGGCTATAAGACGATCGGCTTTTTTGCTCCGGCGATTGTCTTTGCTTTGCGGTTACTGCAGGGTCTTGCTCTTGGAGGTGAGTATGGTGGCGCGGCCACTTATGTCGCCGAACACTCTCCTGCCGGGCATAGGGGATTCTGGACAAGCTTTATCCAGACAACGGCCACCCTTGGTCTCTTTCTTGCGCTCGGAGTCATTCTTATTGTCCGCCAGACGCTTGGTGTAGAAACATTCTCTGACTGGGGATGGCGCATTCCCTTCATCCTTTCGTCGCTATTGGTCGGAGTTTCGATCTTTATCCGCATGAGGATGTCGGAGTCACCGATGTTTGTGAAAATGAAAAAAGAGGGCAAAACCTCCGCAAACCCGCTGGCCGAGAGCTTCAAGAAAAAGGATAACCTGAAAATGGTGCTGATCGCCCTTCTTGGCGCAACCGCCGGTCAGGGTGTGGTCTGGTACACCGGTCAGTTCTATGCACTCTCCTTTTTGCAGAATGCCTGTAACGTTGAATTTGTGCAGAGCAACCTGATCATTTCGATAGCCCTGCTTATCGGCACACCATTCTTCATTGTCTTCGGTGCGCTTTCTGACAAGATCGGACGCAAGTACATCATGATGGCCGGTATGCTTATCGCCGTCATTGCCTACAAGCCGATTTACCAGGCCATGTATGACGAAGCGACACTCAAAACGAAAGTTGAGATTGTTGATAAAACAACTGTCGAAACCAAAGAGGCTGTGAAAGGCACCGACACCATCACCACAAAGATTACAAAAAAATCTTATGAAGATGGCACAACCTACAAGGAGACCGTCAAAACAACCATCCCGCTCGACCCGGTAAAAAAAGCTGAACTTGCGGCTGCCGACAAACTGAAACCTGAAACCAAAAAGGAAGTAACCCTTCCCTCGAACTCCTACTACAAGATGATTGGCTTTGTCTTGATTCAGGTTATTTTTGTCACCATGGTCTACGGCCCGATTGCTGCGTTCCTGGTTGAAATTTTCCCGACCCGCATCCGCTACACCTCGATGTCTTTGCCATACCATATCGGCAACGGTGTCTTTGGCGGACTGGTGCCGCTTATTTCAACCCGTCTTGTTGAAGCAACCCGCCCGGCGCCAGGCCTTCCTCCTGCGGATCCTCTTGCCGGCCTCATGTACCCGATACTGATTGCCAGTGTCAGCTTCGTGATTGGAATGCTCTACATCTCCAACAAAACCAACAACATGGACGTTGAATAACCAAGAACCTTTTAATTTCATCCATTATGTCAGCAATAAAAAAGTTGTTCGGAATTGTCTGGTCACTCATGGGGATAGGAATTATCCCTCTGGTGATCATGCAAGCCATGAAAGAGATCGCCGCAAAACCCAGTGAAGAGAACTGGATTTTCTGGTCGATCGTCATTGTCGTCCTTATGCCTATTATCGCATTCAGTCTGATTACCTTCGGGATCTTTGCCCTGAAAGGTGAGTATGATGTTCTTGAATAGGCATTAAAACCCATACCTGTTCTTTTTTCTCCAGGAAAAGCCGCATCTTTCGTGCGGCTTTTCCTTTTTCAGACAAACACGAAAAACAACTCCAATTTGACCGATGGATATTCAGGATGAGCTTGCTGCCCGCACCGATATTAAAAAGGCTCTCGCGGAAAAACTTGCCACACTTCCAACCTCTCCAGGTGTCTACCAGTTCAGGAATGCAAGTGGCCGGGTAATCTATGTCGGCAAGGCAAAAAACCTCCGCAACCGGGTTCGCTCCTATTTCAGGAGTGCACAGCAGCTCTACGGCAAAACGCTGGTGCTTGTTACCCACATTGCGGATTTTGAGATCATTATCACCTCTTCGGAGGTCGAAGCGCTGATTCTTGAGAACAACATGATCAAGGAGCTGAAACCACGCTACAACGTAAATTTGAAGGATGACAAAACCTACCCTTATCTGGTCATTACCAATGAGCCATTCCCTCGAATCCTCATCAGTCGCCAGCGAAGAAAGGATGGCTCCACGTGGTTCGGTCCCTATACTGAATCCCGTCAGCTCCACTCCATTCTTGACCTTATCGGTTCTATTTTTCCGGTACGGAGCTGCAAATTCCGCCTGAGCGAGGAGAATATTGCTGCAAAAAAATACAAGGTCTGCCTCGACTACCACATTCACAAGTGCAAGGGGCCATGTGAAGGGCTACAGACGGAAGAGGAGTATCTCTTCATGATCGAAGAGATTACGCGCATCCTGAAAGGAAAGACTGTCACCATGATACGCTCGCTCACCAGCACCATGCAGCTCTATGCCCGCGAGCTGAAGTTCGAGCAGGCGGCGGAGATTAAGGTGCAGCTTGAGAGCCTGAAGCGCTATGCTGAACGGCAGAAGGTTATGGCGGGTGACGGTCTCGACAGAGATGTGTTTGCCGTTGCCACCGGTGAGGAGGATGGCTGCGGCGTTATCTTCAAGATTCGGGAGGGCAAACTGCTCGGCTCGCAGCACATTTACATGAACAACACCGCAGGAGAGAGCGACGCCGGACTACAGGCAAGGGTGATGGAAAAATATTATCTCGAAACCCTTGAGCTTTTGCCTGATGAAATTTTACTCCAGGAGCCACTTGGTACCGACGAAGAGGAGATGTTGAGAGCCTTTATGCAGAAAGCCATTCGCTTTGTGGTACCACAAATCGGCGAAAAGGCTCACCTGGTCGAGATGTGCCGCCAGAATGCCCGGCACCATCTGGAGGAGTACCTGATACAGAAACAGAAACGGGGCGAAGCCGTGCGCGAGCACTACGGCCTTACCGCGCTCCGGGAGTTGCTGCACCTGCCGAAACTCCCCCAGCGGATCGAGTGTTTCGACAACTCCCATCTTCAGGGCACCGATTATGTGAGCTCAATGGTCTGTTTTGAGAAGGGAAAACCAAAAAAAGCGGATTACCGGAAATTTAAAATGAAGAGCTTCGAAGGGTCAGACGACTATGCTGCCATGGAGGAGGTGATACGGCGGCGGTACAGCGGCTCGCTTTCAACAACGCTCCCCTTGCCTGACCTTATTGTGGTCGATGGCGGCAAAGGGCAGGTCAATACCGCTTTTCACACGCTGAACACCCTCGGACTCTCCATCCCGGTTATCGGTCTGGCAAAACGCATTGAGGAGATCTTTACGCCGCAGGCCAGCGACCCCTTCAATCTGCCAAAAACCTCTCCGGCACTCAAACTGCTCCAGCAACTGCGCGATGAGGCGCACCGCTTTGCCATCACCTATCACCGTCAACTGAGATCGGAAAGAACTCTGAAAACAGAACTTACAACGATCAAGGGAATTGGTGAGAAAACCGCATTCATGCTGCTTGAACGCTTCGGCTCCGTTGACGGTGTGGCGCAGGCAACCCTTGAGGAGCTGACGGCAGCAGCAGGCAAAAAAACAGCGGAGGCTCTCTACCATTTTTACAGGCCATGAATGTTCCCTTTCTCACCCCTGCCCGAGCTCTGGAATGTTTTTGTTAAGAAAATTCTGTTATATTTGAGCTTGTGTACCGCGACGCGGTGAACTGAAGAAACTCTTTACGATTGCTTATGAATGTGCCTGATTTTTTCGACGATAACCACCATTACCCAACGGGTGCATCAGGAAAAGAACAGCCCGACCTTGATGGTCTTGATTCGATGTTTGATTCGGAGGATCTGCTTGACCGGATCATCCAATATAATGAAGAGGGGTTTCAGCTTGAAGCACTTGCTGTTGCCCGGCGTCTTGCTGTAATAGCGCCCTCTAATACGGAGAGCTGGTTCTACCTCGGAAACTGCCTGACCCTCAACGGCTCTTTTGAAGAGGCTCTCGAAGCGTTCCGGATGGCTGCGGTATTCAGCCCGATGGATAGCGAAATGCGCCTGAATCTGGCGCTTGCCTGGTTTAACACCGGCGACCACGAAGAGGCAATCAGGGAGCTTGATGATATGATTGTTGACTCCTCGATTGAAAAAGAGTACCACTACTACCGCGGCATCATTCTGCAGCGGCTTGAGCAGATTGTAGAAGCTGAATCAAACTTCGAATATGCTCTTGAGCTTGATGCCGAGTTTGCCGATGCCTGGTATGAACTTGCCTACTGCAAGGATGTTCTGGGCAAGCTTGAGGAGAGCACCGCATGCTATCGCAAAACGCACGATCACGACCCCTACAATATTAATGCGTGGTACAATAATGGCCTCGTACTGAGCAAAATGAAGCGCTACGACGAGGCGCTCGACTGTTACGACATGGCCATCGCCATTTCTGATGATTTCAGCTCGGCCTGGTATAACCGGGCAAACGTTCTTGCCATCACCGGGCGTATTGAGGAGGCGGCCGAAAGCTATCTGAAAACGCTGGAGTATGACCCTGACGATATCAACGCCCTCTATAATCTTGGCATAGCCTACGAAGAGCTTGAGGAGTACACCGAGGGTATTATCTGCTACCGCCGCTGCATTGAGCTGAGCAGTGATTTCAGTGACGCATGGTTTGCCCTTGCCTGTTGCCATGAAGCGCTTGATGAGTACGATGAGGCATTTACGGCCACAAAGGAGGCATTGAAGTTAGCGCCTGAGAGCATTGAGTTCCTGCTGCTCAAGGCGGAGATTGAGTACAATCTTAACGATCTTGAGCACTCCATTGCGACCTACCAGCAGATCATGACACTTGATCCTGAAAATCCGCAGATATGGGTTGATTTTGCCATTGTACTCAGGGAGGCAGGCCAAATAAATGCATCAATTGATGCGCTGCAGCAATCGCTGAAACTTCAGCCGCTGTCGGCCGATGCCCACTTTGAAATCGCCGCCGCCTATTTTGCCATGGGCGATAAACTCAGTACGCTCAAGGCACTGAGCAAGGCATTCAAGATAGACCCGGAGAAAAAAGAGCTGTTTCAGAGCACCTTTCCGGAGCTCTATCAGCAGGATTCCGTCCGTCGGATGCTCGGAATTGCATGAAGAGAGCAACAAAAATCCTCGGCCTTATCGGTTGTGCCGTTGATTATTCCTACTCCCCGCTCATCCATAACAGGGCGTGCGGGCTGCTTGGGCTTGATTACCATTATACCATCTTCAACATCGCAGATCCCTCCATGATCGGTGACGCCCTTTGCGGGGCAAAAGCGCTCGGGATTGCAGGCTTTAATGTCACGATCCCCTACAAAAAAACCGTCGTCCCTTTTCTCGACGCCCTCTCCGAGGAGGCAGCCTCCATTCAGGCGGTCAACACCATTGTTAACGACGGGGGAAAACTGATCGGCTATAACACCGATATTGCCGGATTTGCCGCTCCCCTTCTCCCATACCGGGAGAGCATGACGGGCAAAACACTCTCCATTTTTGGTGGCGGTGGAGCAGCTTTGGCGGCCATCGAAGCCCTTAACCGTTTTTTTGCTCCAAAGGAGATTTTGCTCTTTGTGCGTGACCCTGAGAAAACCCGCACACTGCTTGAAGAGTGCAGTCATAAAAACTATGTTCCGGTCACCATACTCCACTCCGGCACTCCCGCAAAAATGAGGGAGTGCCGCCTTATTGTCAATGCTACGCCAATCGGTACCAGAGGCCGTAACGCTTCTTTTCTCCCCTTTGAGGGGGAGTTGCTCCATTCAGGCCAGATTGTCTATGACATGGTCTACAACCCCGTTGAGACTCCCCTCCTGCTGGCGGCAAAACAGGCGGGAGCGACAACCATATCGGGCATTGAGATGCTGATCGGCCAGGCTGAACGCTCATTCACCCTCTGGACTGGTATGCAGATGCCAACCATGGCCGTAAGAGAGAGTCTTCTGCAAGAGATTCATCAACCATAACCCTCTGCCCGCGGGCATCTGACCCATGAAACTCTTTTTTTCCCTTATTCTTCTCGTCATCACGCTTGACCAGTGGACCAAAAAACTTGCCGTCACTTTTCTCCGCGATGGCGTGCAAAGCATCACCATCATCCCGAATTTTTTTTCCCTCACCTACGCTGAAAACCGGGGAGTTGCCTTCGGGCTTGAATTCGCTCCGCCAGCGGTTCTCCTCCTTTTGACCGGGCTCATTACAGCAATCGTACTCTTCTATGTCATCCGCTCAAAAAACCGGAGCGCTCTTTTTCTGCTACCCTTTGCCCTCATTACCGGCGGAGGGATTGGTAACATGATTGACCGTATCACGCTCGGCAGGGTTGTTGACTTTATCTACTTCGATCTCTATCACGGCCATATTTTCGGCACGTACCTCTCTTTGTGGCCTATTTTCAATATTGCAGATTCATCCATCACCATCGGAGCCTGCATGTTGATCCTCTTTCATGACAAGCTCTTTCCAGTCGGGAGCCCTGAAGTGAACAGCGATGTTCGTTGATATCCACTGCCACCTCTCCTTCCCGGAGTTCGATATCGATCGAATCGAGGTGATCAATCGTCTGACCGAAGAGGGTGTAGGTCTACTCATCGATCCGGGCGTTGACGTTGCTTCAAGCAAAAAATCGATTGAACTGGCCCGCGATTTTGATTTTATTTACGCCAACGTAGGCCTTCACCCCCATGAAGCGGCCCTCGCGGTTGAAGAGAGCGTTTTCGGAGAGCTGCTCGCTCTTGCCCGCTCGCCGAAAGTGGTTGCCATAGGAGAGATCGGCCTCGACTATCACTATCCCGACTATAACCGTTCTGCCCAGCAGGGCGCATTCCGTGAAATGCTGAAGATGGCCCGCTCACTCGATATGCCGGTGGTTATCCATTGCCGCGATGCGTGGGAAGATATGCTGCAGATCCTGACAGAAGAGAGCCATTCAGCCATGCGTGGCGTGATGCACTGCTTTTCAGGTGACACCCTTATCGCGCAGGAGTGTATCCGCAAAGGGTTCAAGCTCTCCATTCCAGGCACGGTAACCTACAAGCGCTCTCTCTTGCCGGAGGTTGTCAGAACGGTTTCTCTTGATGATCTTCTCACGGAGACCGATGCCCCTTATCTTGCACCCGTGCCATACCGGGGTAAAAGGAATGAACCGGCCTTTGTCACCACGGTCACGACGGCCATAGCCCGTATCAAGGAGATCTCCCTCAAAGAGGCGGCAGAAGGCATTGCAAAGAATAGCGTTGAATTGTTTAGATTACCGGGTTGACCATATTTTGAAAATCACGCAAACTTGCTTAGGTTGAGGGCCGACCGTAACCGATGCAGCAACCATAACTACGAGCCATGAACGATAGACAGACCTCCACTCCCGTCACTCAGAGCATAAAACCCTCTACAGAAGACAATCTGCTCTACATTGCCATCAAGTATAAATCGGCAATTATCAGCGCACTCATCCTCATCATCTGCCTTGGAGCCGGCACCTTTTTCTGGATTCGCTACCAGCAGACACGTGAGCTTGATGCGGCAATGGAACTCTCAAGGATCGCCCCCTTTCTTGACCGAGGAGAGTACAAAATCGCCATCGACGGTGATGGAAAGATTACCGGACTGAAAAAAATTGCTGATGAATACGCAGGCAAATATGCGGGCACCCCGAGTGGCAATATGGCCAATCTGCTGCTTGCCAATGCGTACTACTCCAGCAATGAGTTTGACACGGCCCTGAAGGTTTTCAAGAGCGTATCAATCAAAAATGACGATCTTGCCGCCGCAGCCCTGGCTGGAGCCGGCGACTGTTACGTTGGTAAAAATCTGTTTGCGCCAGCAGCCGACAGCTATCAGGAAGCATCAAAACAGGCTGAAAACAAGGTTCTGAAGGCTCAGTACCTCGCTCGTGCTGCCAACTGTTTCCGGCAGACTAACCAGCTTAAAAAGGCGTCTGAGCTTTATACAAAAATCGTCGCGGACTATCCCGGCACAACAGGAGCGGCTACCGCACAGCGCTCACTCTGGCAAATTTCCGGAATCCTTTAAGAAGCAGCAACCATTATCTAAATATTTTTCAGCATGCCTGAACAGTTTATTATCAAGACAAGCCATGGCGACATTACCATCAGCCTCTACGACGATACCCCGCTGCACCGCGACAACTTCGTGAAGCTCACTGGCGAGAATTACTACGACGGCATCCGCTTTCACCGCGTTATTGAAGGGTTTATGATTCAGACCGGCGATCCCCTGTCGCGCCATGAGGAGAAACGCTCCCTGCATGGAACCGGCGGCCCCTCGACTCGCATCCCGGCCGAAATCAAACATCCGAACAAAAAAGGAACACTTGCTGCGGCAAGGGACAACAATCCACAGAAAGCCTCATCCGGCAGCCAGTTCTATATCAACCACTCAGACAATGGATTTCTTGACGGGCAATACACCGTCTTCGGCGTCATTGAAGCCGGTATGGATGTGGTGGAAAAAATCGCTGCGGTCAAGACCGATCCTAACGACAACCCGCTTATTCCCGTCGTCATAGAGTCGATCGTTCCAGTCGCAAAGTCCTGAACGGCTGAAACACGCACATGGAGAGTATTGCGGCCAACATAGAGGATATCCGGGAACAGATCGCCGCGGCCTGTATTGAGGCTGGCCGCGACAGGCAGGAAGTGCGTCTGATCGCCGTCTCAAAAAACCACCCGGCTTCTCTTGTCCGGGAGGCATTCGATGCTGGCCAAATCGAGTTCGGGGAGAGCTATGTGCAGGAGTTTCTCGAAAAGTACGACGACCGCCTGCTTGAAGATCAGGGAATTGAGTGGCACTTTATCGGCCACCTGCAATCGAACAAGATTCGCTCGATTATCGGCAAGGTGAGCCTGATTCACGGCATCGACAAACTCTCAACGGCTGAAGAGCTCTCAAAACGGGCTCTCCAGCACAACCTGCAGGTCAACTATCTTCTTGAAGTCAACACCTCCGGCGAAGCATCCAAATACGGCATGGCGCCGGAGGAAATTCTTTCATCGGCAGTCGCCCTCTTCACGCTCCCCAACATCACGCTCCGTGGTCTGATGACCATCGCCTCACCGGAGATAGCCAAGGCGCGGGAGGAGTTCCGCCAACTGCGTATGCTGCTTGAAGCACTGAAAGCGGTTGCACCAGATCCATCAAAACTTGCCGAGCTCTCCATGGGCATGAGCGGCGACTTCAGGGAGGCCATTCATGAGGGAGCAACCATGATCCGTGTCGGCACGGCAATCTTTGGCTGGCGATGACACAAACAGCTTTCTGGCTGGCTCAAACACTCTTTGTATACTTGTCAATTAACCTGTAAAACAACCCCATCATGATCTCACAGAAGGCAAAAATCCAGGAAGCAGTCGCCTTTATCAGAAATAAAACATCCCTCGACTACCCTGTCGGAATTGTTCTGGGAACAGGCCTCGGCGCCCTTGTCAAGGAGATTGATATTGATTTTTCCCTCGACTACAGTGATATTCCAAACTTTCCGGTCTCTACGGTTGAAACCCACCACGGCAAACTGATTTTCGGAACTCTTTCGGGCAAAAATGTTGTGGCCATGCAGGGGCGCTTCCACTTCTACGAAGGCTACTCCATGCACCAGATTGTCTTTCCAGTCAGGGTCATGAAGCATCTCGGCGTTAAAACCCTCGGCATCACCAATGCCTGCGGCGGCCTCAATCCTGCCTACAAAAAAGGCGAAATCATGCTGATTGACGACCACATCAACCTGCTCGGCACCAACCCGCTTATCGGACCAAACGACCCTGAAGTCGGCTCACGCTTTACCGACCTTTGCGCACCCTACTCTCCCCGCATTCTTGCCCTGGCCGAGCAAGTCGCCCTCGACCATAGAATCAAGGTACAGCGTGGCGTCTATGTCGCACTCACCGGCCCCTGCCTTGAGACCCGTGCAGAATATCGCATGTTACGCATCCTTGGCGCCGATGTCGTCGGCATGTCAACCGTACCGGAGGTGATCGCCGCCGTCCATCAGGGCACAGAGGTCTTCGGCATGTCCATCATTACCGACGAGTGCTTCCCCGACTGCCTCAAATCGGTCAGCATTGAAGAGATTATCGAAGTCTCCAACCATGCCGAGCCAAAAATGACCTCCATTTTCAAGTCTATTGTAGCAAACCTTTAATTCCAATAAACGAGTATGATAGACGCCATCTCATTCAATGACAGCACCCTGCGCTACCTCGACCAGCGTTATCTGCCGCTCAGGGAAAATCATGTTGCAACAAAAGATTACAGGGAGGCCATAGAGGCAATCAAAACACTTGCCGTGCGCGGTGCACCACTGATTGGCGTTGCTGCAGCCTACACCATCATCCTCGGCATCAACAGCTTCAAAGGCACAAAAGAGGAGTTTCCTCCTTTTTTCAAGGCGCTTGTTGCAGAAGTTGAAGCGTCACGACCGACCGCTGTCAACCTCTTTTTTGCAGCGGCCAGGATGAAAAAGGTCTATAATGAAAATTTTGAGGCCGACACCATTGAGGTGCTCTTTGCAAAAATGAGCGCTGCCGCCAGCAAAATTCACACCGATGAAATTGCCAACTGCGATGCCATGTCGCGCCACGGTGTTGAACAGATCAAGTCCGACCTGGCCCACATCCTCAAAACCCGCAAGCTCAACGTTCTGACCCACTGCAACACCGGCACCCTTGCCTGCTGTGGCACTGGTTCTGCGCTTGGCGTCATCAGGCTTGCCTGGCAGGAGGGGCTGATTGAACGCGTCATCACCTCCGAAAGCCGCCCACTTTTGCAGGGACTCCGTCTTACAGCATGGGAACTTGAGCAGGATGGCATACCCTTTGTCTCCATCTCCGACTCCTCATCAGCGTTTCTGATGCAGCGCGGGATGATTGATTTCGGTATTGTCGGCGCAGACCGGATTGCCGCCAACGGCGATACCGCCAACAAAATCGGTACCTGTGCCCACGCAATCAGCGCCTGGCACCACAACCTGCCCTTCTACATCGCCGCGCCGGTATCAACCATTGATATCACGATTCCTGACGGTACACATATCCCGATTGAAGAGCGCAACGCCGATGAGCTGAGAACCATTTTCGGGACTCAAGTGGCCTCACCAACCACGCCGGTGCTCAACTACGCCTTCGACGTTACCCCTGGCAAATTATTAAGGGGGATCATTACCGATAAAAAAGCGGTTGTCGGCGATTATGTGACGGGGCTTGCTGCATTGATGGAGGAATAAACGCTGAACACTCTTCAAACGCGGTAAATGAGCAAGATCAACAATGCTCACCGGGAACACAAAGCTCCGGTGAGCGTTTTTTTATGCGTACTCGTTTACTCAAGCCCTCACCGCTCTTTGGGGCAACACTCTCTTTCACCTGACAACATTCCATAATTCTCGTTACATTCCTCTTACAAATCAAACAACGATCAGAAAGGAATACAAAAGGGCTTTATGGACACACTTTTTCTGGCGCGCTCCCAGTTTGCCTTCACCTCGATTTTTCATTTTTTCTTTATTCCGCTGACGCTCGGGCTTTCCATCTTTACGGCTATTCTTGAAACGGCCTATGTGAGAACCGGCAAGGAGAAGTACCGCCAACTGACAAAATTCTGGGGCACTCTTTTTTTGATCAACTTTGCGGTCGGGGTGGTCACCGGCATAGTGATGGAATTTCAGTTCGGCATGAACTGGTCGCAATATGCGCGATTTGTCGGCGATATTTTTGGTGTACCGCTCGCCGTTGAGACACTCCTTGCTTTTTTTGTTGAATCAACCTTTCTTGGCCTCTGGGTTTTCGGATGGGATAAGCTTTCCAAGCCGCTCCATGCCGCATCAATCTGGATTGTCGCTTTTGGCTCTACGATGTCTGCCTTCTGGATTCTGGTTGCCAACTCCTTTATGCAGTCCCCCACAGGATACACCATGGCCGCAGGGGGAACTCGCCCTGAACTGGTCGATATTATGGCACTCCTGTTCAACCACAATGTGTGGCAACAGTTTCCCCACGTCCTTGCTGGTGGAATTGTCACCGCAGGATTTCTCGTGATTGCTCTCAGTTCATGGCATCTCGGCAGAGGCACAACAGAGCGAAGTGCTTTTGAAACCTCCTTCAAGTTCGGCGCCATCTTTGCCTTTATCGGCACAATTCTGGTCATTCTGGCAGGC
Organism: uncultured Chlorobiaceae bacterium; assembly: GCA_903939765.1. Classification (GTDB taxonomy): domain Bacteria; phylum Bacteroidota; class Chlorobiia; order Chlorobiales; family Chlorobiaceae; genus Chlorobium. The sequence continues at coordinate 55,221 of CAJAIK010000098.1, forward strand.
CACTCCCAGATGCAGAACCTGCTCAAAACCCAGCCGATGAAAGTTGCTGCGGCTGAAGCGCTCTGGGAGAGTGAAAACCCCGCAAGTTTCTCCCTCTTCACCATTGGTGATGAAGAAGGGCTCAAGGACGTGTTTTCAATACGGGTGCCGAAACTCCTCTCCTTTCTTGCCTACAACTCGTTTGAGGGTGAAGTAAAGGGAATCAAGAACCTGCAAAAAGAGTATGAAAAACGATATGGCCCCGGCAACTACATGCCCTCCATTGTTACCGCCTACTGGAGCTTCCGGTTCATGGTCGGTGCGGGCACACTGATGCTCTTCATTGCACTACTGGCTCTCTACAAGGTCATCAAAGAGAACTACACTTTTTCTCCGCTGGTCGGCGCCCTGCTCTTCTGGTCGATGCTGCTCCCCTGGATAGCCAACTCATCGGGGTGGATTCTTGCGGAGATGGGTCGTCAACCCTGGATTGTGTTTGGCCTGCTGAAAACTGAACAGGGCATTTCACCCGCAACGGTGGTCAGCAGCACCGAGCTGATCATCTCACTTGCGCTCTTTGTAACACTCTATGCTGCGCTTGCCGTAACCGATCTTCTGCTGATGAAAAAGTATGCATCCGCAGGCATCAAAAATGCTGAATAATCTATGAAAAAGGGACGCCCTGAACGTATTCTCCTGAAAAAGTATTTGACTACCAACATTTGACACGATTCAAGAAAAGCTCCATCACCTGCGGGAAGCATCAACCCCCTGGAGAGAAAATTCCATAACACAGATAAAAGCGCCCTGTGATGCCTGGAAGTACCTGCCTATCGATAAGAAAATAGTGGCAGCACAGGGCCACCCTGAAAATAAGCATACCCTGACTAAACTGTAAAAGAGAGCATTACAACAATGGATTTGCAAACACTCTGGTTCATAGTCATAGCATTTCTCTTCACCGGCTTTTTTGTGCTCGAAGGATTTGATTTTGGTGTCGGAATTCTGCTCCCCTTCATGAGCCGGGACGACCGTGAACGACGCACCGTCATAAACACTATCGGCCCCTTCTGGGACGGCAATGAGGTGTGGCTGATCGCCGCCGTCAGCGGCATGTTTGCAGCATTTCCTGACTGGTACGCCACTCTCTTCAGCGCCCTCTATCTGCCAGTCGTGATCATGATTGTGGCCCTTATATTCCGTGGTGCCGCCTTCGAGTTCCGCAGCAAGCGCGACAATCCGGCATGGCGCAGCTTCTGGGACTGGAGCATTTTCGGGGGAAGCCTCATCCCTGCGCTGCTCTGGGGCGTGGCCCTCGCAAATTTTATCCGGGGTGTGCCCGTTGACGGTTCCATGAATTATACCGGTGCTCTTCTGAACCTCGCAAACCCCTACGCCCTGCTCTGCGGCATAACCTCATTGTTGATTTTCACGCTCCACGGAGCCATCTTTCTTGCCCTTAAAACGACCGCAGACCTCCAGAAAAAAGCGATGAGCTTCGCCAAAAAGCTCTGGGCTCCGGCGACCCTCCTCTGCATCCTCTTCATGGCCTCAACCGGCACCGAAACGGACCTCTTCAGCCACCTCGGCATCAATCCCGGCGTCATTCCGGTCTTCAGCGTGCTGGCCCTCGTCTCGGTGATCTTTCTGCTGCAAAAAAATGCGGCTGGATGGGCTTTTGCCATGACCTCTATCGCCATCGCTTTCTCCACCATCACCATCTTTATGGCACTCTACCCGCGCCTGCTTGTTTCGAACCTCAACCCGGCATGGAGCCTCACCATCTACAACAGCTCAGCATCCGACTACTCCCTCAGCCTTCTTTCCGTGGTTGCCCTGATTTTTATTCCCGTTATTCTCATCTGTCAGTGGTGGAGCTACCGGGTTTTCCGTCAGCGGATAACGGTGGATTCGAAGCTGGAGTACTGAACAGTTGACAATGGACAATGGAGCGTTCATCGTTAAAATTCGGAGGGATGAATTTTATTGTGGAAAAGAGCGATCACTTTTCACTATATTTTCATATAGATGGTGTTTGCGGCTTTTATGCGATTTACGACTGTGGACGCCACGTTGTTTTGCGTTTATTTCCCCTAACATGATCCGGAGGAAGGCATGAACGAAGCAGGGTACAACTACAGGGTAGTGCGCGGGTTTGCCTTTTCAGCGTTATTCTGGCTTGTTATTGGTTTGGTGGTAGGGCTCTGGATGGCTGTTGAAATGTTCTATCCGGCACTGAATCTTACCCCATGGCTCAGCTTCGGACGTCTTCGGGTTGTTCATACCAACGGTCTGGGGCTCGGGTTTGCCCTCGCAGCCATTTTTGCTGCATCATACTATATCCTGCAACGCCTTAACAGGATAGCGCTCCCCTTTCCCCGCCTTGCCCAGGCTCATCTCTACCTCTTCAATACGGCAATAGCCTTGGCGGCTCTAAGCCTTTTTGCCGGAATGAATACCACAAAAGAGTATGCCGAACTTGAATGGCCGCTTGATATAGGCGTCGTGATCATGTGGGTCATGTTTGCCATCAATGTCTTTGGCACGCTGATCAAACGCAAGGAACAGCAGATGTACATCTCTTTGTGGTACATCATAGCCATGACGGTTGCCATTGCCATACTCTATATCGTCAACAACCTTGAAGTTCCCATCAACCTCTTCAAGTCTTACTCCATCTATGCTGGAGCAAACGATGCAAATGTCGAGTGGTGGTACGGTCACAACATCGTAGGCTTCATCTTTACGGTGCCGATACTGGCGATGTTCTACTATTTTCTTCCCAAAGCAACAGGGCTTCCCATTTACAGCCACCGCCTCTCCATCGTCTCTTTCTGGGCGCTTAACTTTGCCTACCTCTGGACAGGAGCGCACCACCTCATGCTGACCCCGCTGCCGGAATGGATTCAGACGGTTGCGATGGCGTTCAGCATCTTCCTGATTGCCCCATCATGGGGTTCCGTGGTCAACGGTTATTATACGCTTCAGGGAAACTGGGATCAGATGCGCAGCAATTATCTGGTTAAATTCTTTATTGCCGGCATTACCTTTTACGGTCTCCAGACCATTCAGGGGCCGCTTCAGGGATTACGGACCCTGAACGCTTTCTTTCACTATACCGACTGGGTTGTGGGCCATGTGCACATGGGAACCATGGGATGGGTTACCATGGTCGTTGCAGGATCATTTTACTACATGATTCCGCATATTTCCAATAGAGAGCTCTACAGCATCAAGCTTGCCAACATACAGTTCTGGCTGACACTGTTCGGTCAGGTGATATGGACCGTCGCCATGTGGATCGCGGGCATCCAGCAGGGAGCCATGTGGAAAGCCACTAACCCTGACGGCTCGCTGATGTACAATTTTCTTGACACCGTCTCATCTCTCTACCCATTTTACAAACTGCGATTTGCGGCGGGGCTCATCTTCTTTATAGGCATACTGATTTTTGTCTGGAATCTGGTCATGACGGTCAGGAAGCATCCACGCACGGCTGAAGCATAATTGAGATAACAAACAGGAGCTGCAATCATGGGTATCTCTTCAAAACCGGTTGTTTTTGCTGTTCTTTCAGCCGCAGTCATACTGATCGGCACAACGGCAACCGTCTTTATTCCTCTTTTCATGCCTTCGACACAGCCGGTAAGCGCCTTCATAAAACCTTACACTGCGGTTGAACAGGAGGGGCGCGACATCTACATGCGTGAAGGATGCAACAACTGCCACACGCAGACCGTACGGCCACTGAGAACCGAAGTGCTTCGGTACGGCGAATACTCAAAACCGGAAGAGTTCGCCTACGACAGGCCCTTCCTCTGGGGTTCCCGCCGCACCGGGCCTGATTTGAACCGGGTCGGAGGAAAGTATCCCGACTCCTGGCACTACACCCATTTGATGAGTCCCCAGGGGATGTTCGAAAAATCCAATATGCCCCCTTATGCCTGGCTTGCAAAGAACAAGCTTGATACCGGGTACTCATATAAAAAGTGCTCCGTGCTCGGCTATGGCTATTCGGAAAGCGAAGTCCAGCAGCAGATCAGCCAATACCAGGCAACCGTGACCGATGGCGCCTATCCCTCAAAAGCAAGCCGAGACAAGGTAACACCGCCGGAACTGCGCAAGGAGCTCACCGAGATGGATGCGCTGATTGCATACCTTCAGAAGCTGGGACGGGATGTCAAACAAATGGAGGCTAAAAAATGACCTTTTCCGGTCTGGCATACGTCCTCTTTACCCTGCTTCTCGCTATCGTTATGGGAGGAATAATTGTTTATTACTTCAATCCGAAGCGCAAACAGAAGGTTGAGGAGCCAAAACGCAGAATGCTTGATGATGAGCAATGAATAACCGAATCCGCCAAAAGGAGCGCTCTATGTATGAAACCGAAGAACCCCGGGATGGCCATAACAAAATCCCCAAAGGATGGCTGCTCTTTTTTTTCGCGGGAATTATTTTTTTGATCGGCTATATTGTCTCTTATACTCCGGCCATTTCCGGCTGGTCATTCTATAAAGAGTTTGACAAGGAGATGGCAACTGCGGCCAAAGCCGAGAAACAGGTTGTCATGAAGGAGTATTCCGACGACAAGGAGGCAATTCATGAGGGTAAGGAGATTTTTGCCAACACCTGTGCCCCGTGCCACAACGCTGATGCAACCGGAGGAATAGGCCCCAATCTGACCGCTCCCAAGCTCAAATACGGCTCGACACAAAAGGATCTTTATGAAACGGTTACCAAAGGCCGACCCAACGGAATGCCATCATTCCTTCCGCAGATTGGTGCAGAGAAAATAAGCAAGGTGATAGCCTTTGTGGAAACCCTGAGAAAAAAATAATTTCCACCAATTCCGGAGTATGCCATTGTGTGGAGAAAACAGAGAAGAGTCGTTGAAATCCTGCAAGCCGCGGTCGTAACCGGCCTGCCGTTTGTTATCATAAATGGCGAAAGTGCGCTCCGGTTCGACATTCCGACCCTCAAACTCCATCTTTTCGGCTCGGTTTTATGGATGCGGGAGTTTTATCTCATCCTTGCCGCCACCCTCTTTTTTCTGCTCTTCACTGGCTTTGTTACGATCACCCTGGGAAGAGTCTGGTGCGGCTGGTTCTGCCCGCAGACCGTCCTGCTTGACCTGAGTGAAAGCATCACAGCCATGGCCGGGAAAAAGCACCGAAAACTTTTGCAGAAACTCATTCTGATCCCGCTCTCTGCCCTGGTGTCAGTCACCATGATCTGGTATTTCATCCCGCCTGCTGAGACACTGAGAACCCTGTTTGTTGAGCCAACCATCACCGCTTTTTTTCTTGTTCTGTGGCTGCTGGTCTACCTTGAACTTGCTTTTCTCGGAAGAGGATTCTGCATCTCGATCTGTCCCTATGCCATGCTGCAGAATCTCATGTTCGACAAGGATACCCTTGTGATTGAGTATGATGTTTCGAGAGACTCGACCTGCATGAAATGCGACGCATGCGTTCATGTCTGCCCTGTCGGCATCGACATCAAAAAAGGGTTGAGTTCTGCCTGCATTGCCTGCGCCGAATGTATCGACGCCTGCCGGAGTATGACGGCAAAAAGAGGGATGCTCCCGTTCCCGAATTACAGGGGGCAGGTGCTGCGCCCGAAAACATACTGGCTCGGTGGCGCAACCGCCATTGCAGCCATCGCTCTTGCACTGCTGCTATGGAGCCGTCCACCGGTTGATTTTCTTGTCATCCGAGACAATTCTTCACTGCCACCGGGACTGAACCGTTACTCTTTGATCATTTATAACAACAGCGGAAAACAACTTGCGCTTGAACTCTCCTCATCTGACCAGGTAACCCTTATCGGCGAGCACAGGCTCAGTTTGCAGCCATTTTCAGCCATTCATGGAAGTATTCTGGTTAAGTCGATCGGCAAGCTGGAGCACCTCCATCTCAGAATTTCCGGTGAGGGCATTTCAATCAACAGGGAAACCGGTTTTCTATGAAGCTTTTTTTCTGCATCATGTATCCGCTTTTTTTCTTTGCCATGGGTTGCGGAATCTATGTGGCATTCAGGGATGCCGAAGGGTTTGTGGACAACAACTACTATGAAAACAGCACACGCTATTTTCAGGCAAAAGCTCTTGAAGAGAAGCTTGGCATCGAGGTGAGCAAACCTGATTCGCTGAAAAAGGGATACAACATCATCCGTATCAAGGCAACAACTCACGGCAAACCGCTCGAAAATGCCACGCTCTCTCTCTTCACAGGAAACCTGTCGAGCACCGGTTACGACTCCACCATAACCATGAGGGAATTCTCTCCGGGAATCTATCAGGCAACCGCCGCCATTCCCTTCAAAGGGGTCTGGCTTGCAAAAGTTGACCTGCGGCAGCAACAGCAACTCATCACAACAAAAAAATGGTTTTTCGACGTAAAATGAAGGGGTACAGCTTTGCCCTGACAATCCTCGCATTGTTGCTCATCAACAGCAACATGCTCGCCGGAACGCTCATCGGCCAAGAGAGGGAGTGTAACATCCACCAGGGGCCCTGCACCATCACGGAAGGCCGCCATAACGTCACCCTGAACATTGAGCCGAAACCGGTGAGCGCCATGAAAGAGCTCACCTTCAGCCTTACGGTGACGCCATGCGACAAACTGCCCGGCACCCTGCTCCTTGACCTTTCCATGCCGGGCATGGAGATGGGCAAAAATCAGGTCACCCTTGTCAGAAAAAGCGGCTGCATATACGAAGGAAAAGGAATCATTGTCCGGTGCATGAGCGGGCGGACGCTCTGGAGGGTGACGATTCTTTCCGACGAACTGAAAAATCCGGCCTTTACCTTTCATGTCAGGGAGTGAGCAATCATCTCCCGAGAGGGTGCGGTGCGACCATTGCAGCCAGGAGACGGGCAGGGCATCAGCCATTACTGCGCTCATCGACGGTGAAACAAAGTACTTCTGCTGCCACGGCTGTCTCGGAGTCTACGAGCTGGTTCACAGCAACTCGCTCGATGCCTTCTACAACCAGCGGTGCGATTGGCAACCGGGAGCGCCGGTAACTGAGGTAAAGCTTCAGGCCTCAGCCTTTCGCGACACCGTAACCATTACCGGCAACGAGAGCCGAATTGATCTCATGCTCTCAGGCATCAGATGCGCCTCATGCATCTGGCTCATCGAAAAGTTTCTGATGAAGCACGAAGGCCTCCTTTCGGCAAGGGTCAATTATGCCACCCACAAGGCCACCATCACCTGGGAGTCCGAAAAAATCGCTCTCGATACCATCCTGAATGCCATCCAATCCATAGGCTACCTGCCCCATCCCTCCCGTCACAACAGCAGCGCTGAACTCTTTGCGCATGAAAAACAGGAACTGCTCCTGCGCTTCGGCACCGCCGGTTTTTTTTCCATGCAACTCATGCTCTTCACCGCCGCGCTCTATGCCGGTTTTTTCGAAGGGATGGAAGAGCGGTACCGGCTTGCCTTTCAGCTCATTTCATGGGCTCTGGCCACACCGGTACTCTTCTACTCAGGCTACCCCTTTCTCTCCAGCGCTTTCCGCTCACTGAGACGGTTGACGCTCAACATGGATGTGCTCGTCGCCCTCGGCTCGCTCTCGGCCTATGGATACAGCATTGCCATGATTTTTTTTGGAGGAGAGGTGTTTTTCGACACCTCCGCCATGATTATTACCTTCATTTTGCTTGGCCGATTTCTCGAAGCGGGGTCGCGCCTCAAAGCGGGCAACGCCATGGCCGAACTGGCTGAACTTCAGCCGCACGAAGCGCTGCTGCTCTCCGAAAGCGGCGAAACAACCATGGTGGCAATTGCCGCCGTGAAGATCGGCGACCGGATAGAGATCATTCCGGGCGACAGAATCCCGCTTGACGGCACCGTTGTGGAGGGCGAAGCAGAAGTGAACGAAGCGATGCTCACCGGAGAGTCAAACCCGATACTGAAAGAACCTGGCTGCAATGTTTTTGCCGGAAGCTTTTCGATGAACGGGCGGCTCAGCATCCGGGTTACCGGCAATGCTGGAAACACCCTTCTGGCGCGAATTATCAGCACGGTAGAGGAGGCGCAGGCACGCAAGGCCCCAATTCAGGGGGTGGCCGACAAAACCGCAGGCTACTTCGTCCCTGCCACCATCATCCTCGCCCTCGCGACCTTTCTCTATTGGAAACTCACTGGGGGCGGCACCGTCACCGCCCTGATGAACGCTGTATCGGTGCTCGTCATCGCCTGCCCCTGTGCACTTGGTCTCGCCACCCCGCTCGCCATTCTGGTGGGCACAACGGCTGCCGGAAAAAGAGGCATTCTCATTAAAGGGGGAGATATTTTTGAGACCGTCTCAAAAACCACCACCGTTGTGCTCGACAAAACCGGCACCCTCACCACCGGCAAAACCTCTATAACCGACATCCACGACTACGACCTCACTCCGTCATTCATGCAGCATCTCGCCTCGCTTGAAGCCGCCTCGGAGCACCCCACCGGACGCGCCATTCTGGCCGCATGGAAGGGAGAACTCCTCAAAACCACGCAGTTCCGCGCAACACCGGGCAGAGGAGTTTCAGGAATAATCGAGGGAGAAATATGGCGGGCAGGGTCGAGAGTCTTCATGGCGGAGGAGCTGGTTGAGCTTCAGCCTTTCCATGAAAACTGCACCTCTGCGCTCGAAGCTGAAGGAAAAACCGTCGTAATGGTCGCCTGCGGTCACAAACTTGCCGGTATCATCGGCCTGATTGACGACCTGCGTGAAGATGCACTTCCCCTGATAGCCGGGCTGCGCAAAAAAGGGCTTTCGCTGAAAATCCTCACGGGCGACAACCAGGGAGTAGCCAACTACATCGCCGCCAAATGCGCCATCACCGACGTCGAGGCCGGGCTCGGGCCGCTCGAAAAAGCTGCGGTTATTCGCGCACTGAAAGCAAAGGGCGAGTGCGTCATGATGGTCGGCGACGGCATCAACGACGCACCAGCACTGACCGAAGCCGACACCGGCGTCACCCTCGGCCACGCCTCCGGTATTGCCCTCGAGAGCGCCAGCGTCGCCATCCTCAACGACGACCTCCGGCTCATCAACACCCTGATGGAGAGCTCCACAAAATGTTTTTCCATCATCCGGCAGAACCTTGTCTGGGCCTTTTCGTATAATCTCATAGCGCTGCCACTTGCCGTGTCGGGTGCTCTCCACCCCATCATCTCTGCACTGCTCATGGTGACCAGTTCCCTGGTTGTGGTAAGCAACTCTCTGCGACTTCAGGGGCGCCATGAAAAACATCTGACAGAGTAACCATTATGTACACAACATTTTACCTTATCGGCATCGGCCTCTTTGTCGGCGTCGCCGCATGGTTTCTCTTTATCTGGGCCGTAAAAAGCGGCCAGTTCGACGACCCCGAAGCGCCGAAATACCGGATGCTTGACGATGACGACGAGCCAGCAAAGCCCGCTCAACCCCCGAGGAGCGCAAAGAAAAAAAGCCCATGACTGTCGCCCCCCTCATCGCCATGCTCCTCTCCGGACTTGCCGGAGGATTTGGCCACTGCATCAGCATGTGCGGCCCGGTGGTCGGCGCACTCTCGGTGGGTGAAACACGAAAAGGGATACTCCACATCCTGCTCTACAACCTCGGACGAATCACCACCTACACCATCCTCGGCGCGATGGTCGGCCTCTCTGGCTCATTCCTTATCCTTACAGCCTCCATCGAACAACTCCAGCGGGCCATCATGATCATCGCCGGCCTCTCCATCATCCTCATGGGCCTCTCCACAGCAGAGTGGCTGCCTCTGCCCCCTCAAAAAAAAGGATGCAACCCCGGCAGCTCACTCATGCAAAAGATCATGGCCCTCTTCAAGGTTCCCCGCTCCATCGGCGCATACTACCCGATGGGCATCGTCCTCGGCTTTCTCCCCTGCGGCCTCACCTACACCGCTCTCCTCGCCGCCGCACGAGCCGCCATGGAGGCGCATCACCCCTTTACCGGAATGCTGCAAGGCGCCCTGATGATGCTGCTCTTCGGCATCGGTACCGCGCCAGCGCTGATTCTGGTGGGGAAGGTGGTAAACACCATCAGCAACAGAATGCGGAAGTGGTTTTACCGGGTCGCCAGCCTGATTATGATTGCAACCGGGGTCTGGTTTGTGGTGGCGGGGTGGTGAGGTTGTAAAGCAACTGTTTAAAGGACAGACAGTTTGATTGCGCCTGAGATTTACGTATCATATACAACGCATCTCAATAAAATCTATGGATCATGTACATCAGCTTTATTACTGTTCGCAATATTAAATTGATTAATCAATCCAAACCATAAAGCTTCACTGATCTGATGACGTTTTATAGACCTTGCCTGCACAATATAAAGAGGTCATTGGTCATCTGATATCAGCCTGTCGGACTTAAAACATCTTTACGAATTAATGACGTAAAAAACGGCTTATGCGCTTAATATTTCTTGAACAGCGAACTTGGCACTTTTGTATAACGCTCTAATAAATATTTTTACACTCTCATTATACACGCTTTATACATTAACGCCAAATATTATTGCTTTTTTTGTTAACTCCGACAGGCTGCTAGCCAATAATTATAAAAAAGTTATTGATCATGCCAGATATTTTCATCAGTTACTCACACATTGACAATCAACCCGTTTCTGGTGAGGAAAAGGGTTGGATTACGCATTTTGAAAAAAACCTTGGCATCGAAGTCAAGCGCCTGATGGGCCGAGCGGAAAATGACCGATTGTGGATAGATTTCCGTCTTAAAGGGTCTGATGAAGTAACTCCAGAAATTGAAAAACGATTGAGCGAAACACACGCACTGATCATTCTGCTTTCAAACTCTTGGCTGGAATCAGAATGGTGTAAGCGTGAACTGACAATTTTCAGCCAAAATCTGAGGGATATTGATGGTCGTATTTATGTGGTAGCACTTGATGAAATAAGCAAAGAGGCGAAACCTTTGATTTTACATGATTTATGTACTTACCCGTTTTGGAGGGAAACGGATAAAAACAATAAATGTCCATTGGGTTATCCGGTTCCACAACTAAAAGATAGTGCGTATTACGATCGTTTGGTGGATTTAGCAACCGATCTGGCTGCCGCATTAAAGGATAGAGAACAAAAAGCATCAGTACAAGCCGCAAAAGCAACAATCTATGTTGCACCAGTCAATGATTCGCTCTACGAGCAACGCGCAAGACTGATCAGCCAACTGCAACAATTCGGCATTGATGTTTTACCTCGCAACAATGAAGGTATTGGCAATATGGATGACACCCTTGCTCAATGTTCGCATTTCGTGCAATTACTGGATACCTTTTGGACAATGGGAATCCCTGTCGAGCAGTATAAAACTGCCGAAAAAACAGGCAAACCGATATTGCAATGGCGTGATCTTAAGGTGGATTATACGGATATTCAGGTACGAAATGAGCAGAAAAGATTGCTGACCGGTAAAACAGTCATCGCTGCACCACTGTCTGAGTTTATCAGTTTTGTACGTGAAACGGTACTACCAAAACTAAAATCCAAAAACGATGGAGCATTGAACCCGCAAAAAAATATGGAACAAATATTAATTGAAATGATTGAAACATATTTTAAGAATTCGACTTATAAGCTTGATGGAAATGACATATTTATACATCCTCTAAACGACGAAGAAATATACAGAACAATAAAAGGCCCTAATGGCGTATCGAAGGTTGAGGATTATATTCATCAGAAAGGTTTAAATACAGTAATTAATGCAATTAGTCAAATCCGAAAAACAATAAAAAATCACCCAATGAATCCTAATAAAGATTATGAGCCGTTAAAGTATTTTGTAAGCTCTGATCTTGTTATTATGCAGTTTAATAACTTTTTAAAAAATATTAAAAATAATGGCGAAAATAAAAAAATAATTTACATAGGAGATAAAGGATCTGGAAAAACTATAACTCAAAACTGTTGGTTGCATAAAAATAATAAAGAATTAGAGTCTAATAAAATTTTTTGGGTTCGTCGCGATGTTGCAAAACTTTATCGAATATGGTTTGATGATAGCAGTGGTGTGCATGATATAACTTATTTAAACGCATACTTGCAAGAGTGTGTAAATATTGAAACCTATCTTTTGATTCAACTACTTTATGTGTTTTGCAAAAACCTTGATGATTCCGATTTTTTTCGCAGAATATATAACGATCTAGAGGAAAAGAATATAAAATATGATTATAAAAACTCAAGGAAAGGGCAATCGACTATTGAAAAGGAAGTAACCGCAGGATTGATTGAAGTCCTCAAACAAATTCGACAAGAAGAAGGACACAAAGAGCCAACTCCTTATGACAGTTGCGCTATTAAGGTTATGAGCCGTTCGCAAAAAATCTCAAATACACATAAACAAGAATGGCATAATTGGTTGAGATTAGCAACAGCATTAAAAGAATTTATCTTATTGAACGGATATAAGATAATTAATATTGTTGATGGAATTGATAATATAGAATTGTTTGATGAAATTAATTTCATCTATTATTCAAAATTAATCGAGCAGGTGCATTATTTAATGGTAGGGAAATCTGAAACTAATGTTTATCTTTTTATGGTAATGCGTCCGGACACTTATTCTGATGTCAGGAGAGTTTCACAAGCGTCTCATGAAGCACATGAGACCTTGTGTGACTATCAAAAAATACAGCATGAACCTGTTGATTTTAATACGGTTACCTTACAAAGGAACATTTATTTAAAAAAGAGATTAATGTCTATACCCCGCGATGTGCAAGAAAAAGACGATTATCTAAAGCTGTTTTTAGTTGTTTTTGAAAAAACTTTTGGTCTTAAAGAAAATAGCACGGATCTTAATAGTTCATATAATAAAAACATACGACTATTTCTTCATGAAAAGCTTAGTCTTTCATTTCAAATATATTATAGATGCTTACAAAAAGCCACTCCATCAACAATAGAACCCTATGAATATGCTTCTATATACAATCTAATGTCTCCAAGAAATAAAATCTTAGCCGGGAGACTATATCTAAATTCATATCACGACGCAAATAATGAATATGAATTAGGCAGATATATGAATAATATATTTTATTTTGACAAAAAAAAACTAGGCCACTACAAAAAAACTAAGACTAAATCAATATGGCCAGGCTTATACTCACTAAGAGTAATACAAACTTTAAAACATACTAATTTTAATAGTAAAGCCGATATCACTCAATATCTTCAAGATAATTTTGATTACCCAGAAACGCTTACAGCTTTTGCATTAAATAGGCTCTCAAGCTATGGATTAATTCGTTCTGTTTTTGACGAAGATGATAAATCTATATATTATGAACCAACAACTAAATGGGAGCATGTCGAGTCATTAATATTTTCAAAATATGATATTTTATATTACCTAGCATTAGACACACCATTACCAAGCACTTATATTAATAATGGATTTATCATCGCTCATTCAAATCTATTATCAGATAAAGATAAAATAAATTTAGCATATCATACCAATTATATTTCAGCATCTTTTATTACAGTTTTTCATTTTATCAACTTTATATGCGAAATTGATAAAAATGAAAGGCAGCATATAAACGATGATTATATAAATAAAAAATTTGTATTGCCTTTATATATAAATCGGCATAAAGAAATATATTCTCGAGGTCTTTCTTTATATAAATCAGCAAACAACGAAGAAAGGAATATTATAGACATTCATTTTAACAATGACTCTCTGGAGAAATATCCTTTAGACAAATACATGCAAATAAACTAAATATTTTGAAATTTTGGTCGATATGGAACAGTTTATTCCTTGCCCCTGATCACAAAGAACCACAATGACAGAGACAACGCATGGCATCAGCACTTCCCTCATTGAAGTGACAAATATTTCTCCTTATGGCTTTTACCTCTTGATTGGGGCAGGAGTGCTGTTTTTACCCTACACTGAGTTTCCCTGGTTTAAAGAGGAGCCCGTTAGCAAAATATGTGACGTTGAACTTCATCACTAAGAGCACTTGTATTGGCCATCATTGGATATTGATCTTTGCATTAAATCAATTCGTAACCCTGATGCTTTTCCGCTTGTCAGCCGTATGAAACCTTGGTGCTGATGGCAACAGATATTTTATTTGTGGTAGCAGGATGATGAGGCCGTTTTGCAAGATTTAAAATTTGCATATTACATTGGACAGAGAGTCACGTAGTACCATTTCAACAAAGCCCATGAAAACAGTTACCATAAAAATAGATGACAGCATTCATGAAAAATTCACATGGCTGCTTGAACACTTCTCGGGAAGTGGAATAACAATACTGGAACAAGCTGAGTATCTCATCGATAATGAATATCTTAGAAGTATTGAAGGTACGGTTCAGTCTCTCCAAGAAGCTCGCCAAGAGAAATCAGAATCTGGCGTTACTCTCGAAAAACTGGAGTGGTGAGGTATCGCACACTGTTTAATAAATAAGAGGAACAGAGGAGATTACCTTATGTCAACAGTGATGAAAAAGGAAGAAGCGCATAAAATCATTGACCTGATGCCGCCGAAAGCTACTTGGGATGACCTGATGCATGAAATATACGTTCGCGAAGCAATTGAACGCGGCTTGGCGGACAGCAATGCAGGCCGAACCAGGGACGTACAGGAGGTCCGCACGAAGTATGGCCTGCCAGAATGAACGTCCACTGGACAATTACAATCGAGGGACATTTGAATACCATCTACTCCGCAATGGATTTCCTTCACTCGTGAGAAAACAACAAGCAAAACCCCCTCAATGTCACTCCAAACCCAAACGCACAGCCAGACAGCAAATTTTATCTGGAGCATCTGCAATTTGCTCCGAGGTCCATACAAACGGAATGAATATCGGAAGGTCATTCTTCCCTTGACGGTCTTGCGGCGCTTTGACTGCATTCTTGAGCCAACCAAGGGCAGGGTGCTTGAAGAGTTTGACAAGCTCAAGGGAAAGTCGGAAACCATTGTCAGCGCTCAACTGCGGACGATTACCGGAGTGCCCTTCTATAACCTCTCCCGGCTCACCTTCAAAAAGCTCCTCGACGATCCCAACCAGATTGCTCCAAACCTGAACAGCTACATCAACGCATTTTCGCCCAATGTGCGACAGATATTCGAGAAGTTTGACTTTGGTATCCAGGTGAACAGGATGAATGAGAAGAATCTGCTCTTCAATGTCATCAAAAGATTTGCGTCCGACGAGGTTGACCTGTCGCCGCAGAATATTGATAACATGCAGATGGGCTATGTGTTTGAAGAGATCATCAGGATAGGCGCTGAACAATCCAATGAGGAGGCTGGAGAGCACTTCACACCCCGCGAGGTGATCAAGCTGATGGTCAATCTGCTGCTCTCGCCGGAAACCGACCTGCGCAAAAGCCACGTGGTCAAGACCATTTATGACCCGGCTTGCGGCACTGGCGGTATGCTTTCAGTCGCGGAGAAGTACATTCGCGACCTCAATCGTGATGCCCAGCCGCATCTCTTCGGGCAGGACTGGAACGACGAAGCCTGGGCCGTCTGCCGGGCGGACATGCTCATCAAAGGGGAAGAATCTGACAACATCAAGCCCGACTGTACCTTTGAAAAGGACGGTTTCCCCAAAGCAAAGTTTGATTATATGCTGGCCAATCCGCCCTTTGGCGTGGAGTGGAAACAGCAACAGCGTTTTATCGAAAATGAATTCTATACGCTTGGCTACGATGGTCGTTTTGGCGCTGGCACTCCCCGCATCAACGACGGCTCTCTCCTCTTTCTTCAGCACATGATCTCTAAAATGCGCTCACCGCAGGAGGGCGGAAGCCGCATCGGGATTGTCTTCAACGGCTCACCACTCTTTACCGGCGATGCGGGCAGCGGCGAATCCAACATACGGGAGTGGATTATTGAAAGCGACTGGCTCGAAGCCATTATTGCCCTGCCGGATCAGCTCTTCTACAACACCGGCATCTCCACTTATATCTGGATCGTCACCAACCGCAAGGAGGCGCGACGCGCCGGAAAAATCCAACTGATCGACGCTCGCGGATACTTTGTCAAAATGCGCAAAAGTCTTGGGAACAAGCGAAACCAGATTGGTGACGGCGAAGAGAACCGCCCCGACCAGATTGGCGAAATCAGCCGCATCTATGGAAACTTCACGCACAACGAAACCCGGGCGGTAGCGAGTGACGGTATCACGAAACCGGTTATTGTCAGCAAGATTTTTGACAACACCGACTTTGGCTACAATAAAATCACCGTAGAGCGTCCATTGCGCCTGAACTTCCAGGCAAACGCCGAACGGATTGCCCTGCTTGACGACCTGCGCGGATTCCGGAAGATTGCCGAAAGCGAGAAGAAGAACGAAGCCATCCGTCAGCAGGAGATCGAAGCAGGAGAAAAGCGGCAGGCTGCCATCAAAACCCTGCTTTCTGACCTCGGCAAGGCAACCAATGAGAAGCTCTTCAAGGAGCGGATCGCCTTTCTGAAAGAGCTCAAGGCCATTGACCAGCAATCGGGTGTGCGCCTGGGCACACCGGAGTTGAAGCTGGTACTCGAAGCGCTCAGCGAAAAAGATGAGAGCGCCGAAATCTGCCGCGACCTGAAAGGCAACCCAGAAGCTGATGCTGACCTGCGCGATACCGAAAATGTGCCGCTCAAGGAGGACATCGAGGATTACTTCAGGCGCGAAGTACTGCCCCATGTGCCGGACGCATGGATTGACCACACTAAAACCAAAGTTGGCTACGAGATACCGCTGAACCGTCATTTTTACCGCTACGAACCGCCCCGTTCACTTGAAGCCATTGCCGCCGATGTGAAAGTGCTCGAAACGGAGATTGTGGCAATGCTGGCTGAGATTACCGGCAGCGCGGAGGCTGGACAATGATGACGAAAGCCTATCCGAAATACAAACCCACCGGCGTTGAATGGCTCGGGGATGTACCGGAGCATTGGGAGGTGAAACGATCGGATGGCATACTGATTTCTGAACGCAATCAAATGATCCCGGATTCATTTAGAAATGAGGATGTGTTTCATTATTCAATACCAGCGGTTCAAGAATACGGAACAGGCATTATTGAAGAAGGCGAGTCAATTGCCAGCGCAAAACAGTTGATTACAGAAATGTGCTTGCTGGTTTCAAAGCTGAATCCTCGAAAAGCCACAATATGTATTGCTGAGCCTAAAGCATTAAAAACGCTTTGCTCTACGGAATTTGTTGTTCTTAAAGCAAGGAAATGTGACCTGAGTTATTTGAGTTATTTTGTGCAATCAGAATTGTTTCGCCAAGAACTTGATTCTAAAGTACAGTCTGTAACAAGGAGTCATCAAAGAGCTTCGCCAGAAGAAGTTTATAAGTTTTGGACTGCTTGGCCGCCATTCAGTGAGCAAGAAACCATTGCCGATTTTCTCGACCATGAGACCGAAAGCATTGACGCACTTATCGACAAGAAGAAGAACCTGCTTTCCCTGTTGGCTGAACAGCGAACAGCTCTCATTTCCCGCGCCGTCACCAAGGGGCTGAACCCATCAGTCAATATGAAACCCTCCGGCGTTGAATGGCTGGGGGATTTGCCGGAGCATTGGGAAATAAAAAAGATACTGTTCTTGCTTCATCGACTGCAAGATGGCACACATTTTAGCCCTGAAAGTGATTTCTCGGGAGAATACCTTTACATTACAGCAAAAAATATTAAAGAGAATGGCATTGATTTATCTGACATCACTTTTGTAACAAGAGAAGCTCATGATGAAATCTATAAACGCTGTCCGGTAAAAAAAGGTGATGTACTTTACATAAAAGATGGAGCAACTGCGGGTATCGCAACAGTCAATAATCTGGAAAAAGAGTTCTCAATGCTATCCAGCGTTGCAATGCTTCGACCAAGACCACTTGCACTTGATTCAAAATTTTTGACCTATCATTTGAACAATCAAGCATTTAAAAAATTTGTTTTGAATAGCCTTGTCGGGGGTGCAATGACAAGATTTACAATAGAAATTATAAGCAAATTCAGGTTAATCACACCTCCCCTACCTGAACAACAGGCCATCGCCGCCTATCTCGACCGTGAGACAGCCAAAATTGACACGCTTTCGGCGAAGGTTCAGACGGCCATCGAACGCCTTCGTGAATATCGTACCGCCCTCATCAGCGCAGCGGTAACAGGCAAGATAGATGTGCGGGAGGAGGTATGAAATCCCATGAATTCATCATCACCCGTAAGGGCGTATTGCGATACGCCCCAACAAATGCAATTCGACCCTACAATCGCCCCCACACGCAATATGCTCCGACATCGGCACCATATTTTCTGTAATATCATATTGATGTAAAAACAACAATCACATAACGATATGAAATTCAATCCTGCCATCCATCATCGTAAATCCATACGGATGCAGGGATACGATTATGCGCAGGATGGCGCCTATTTCGTTACAATTTGCACACATAACCGTCAGTGCTTGTTTGGCGACCTTAAGGGCGTATTGCAATACACCCCGACTGCCGAAATGGTACTGAACCCGTTCGGCATCATTGTCCGCGATGCGTGGCAAAACACACCGGTCATACGGCCCGGCATGTTATTGGACGCATTTGTCATCATGCCCAACCATATTCATGGCATCATTATTATCCGTAGGGGCGTATTGCGTACGGGCGTATTGCCATACGCCCCTACACCCATATTTCAATCACCGTCGCAAACAATTGGGGCCATCGTGCGCGGGTTTAAATCATCAACCGCGAAACAGATCAATCAAATGCGCGAGACACCGGGACTCCCCGTCTGGCAACGCAATTATCATGAACATGTTATTCGGAATGAAGAGGAATTGCATCGGATAAGGGAATATATTATCACCAATGCCCAAAACTGGGTAAACGATATCCATTTTATGACGGAATCAGAATCATCATGAAAGCCACCACGGAAAAAGCATTTGAGGCATATATCGAGGAGAGCATGGCAGAGCGCGGCTGGATTACTGGTTCCCGCCCGCTCTGGGATAAAAACAGGGCGCTTTTTCCTGGGTACGTTATTGACTTTATTCGCGATACTCAGCCAGCTCTGTGGGAGCAGATGGAAAAACTGCACGGGGGTGAACTTGCCCAAAAGCTGATTGAGACGCTGGTGAAAGAGCGGGAGAGCAAAGGAACCATGCATATCATCCGGCACGGTTTCAAGTTCTACGGCAAGAACTTCCGGCTCGCCAGCTTCAAACCGGCGCATGGACTGGTGCAGGAAACCGTAGCGCTGTTTGAGAAAAACCGGCTCCATGTTACCCGCCAGGTGCCCTGCCACCCCTCTGATACGAGTACGGTTGACATGGTGCTCTCGCTGAACGGGATTCCTCTCTGCACCCTGGAGCTGAAAAATCACGCAACAGGGCAAAACTCGAAACATGCGATAGCGCAGTATAAAGATGAGCGCGATCCTCGGGCTCCCCTCTTTCAGTTCATGAAAGGGGCTGTAGTTCACTTCGCCGTTGATCCTGATGAAATTTACATGGCTACCCGCCTTAACAGGGAGAAGAGCTTTTTTCTCCCCTTCAACCGGGGCAGTGAGCCCGGCGCCATCAGTTGCGGCAAGGGCAATCCGCAACATCCATCGGGCCACCGTACCGGCTATTTCTGGGAAGAGGTACTCGAACGGGAAAGCTTTCTTGATATTGTCGGGAGCTTCATCTTTCTGGAGACGAGCGAAACCACCGTTGATGACGGCGCTGGCGGACGGAAAAAGGTGACACGAGAGAGCATGATCTTCCCCCGCTACCATCAACTGGATGCGGTGCGCAAGCTCACCTCCTCGGCACGAAGCGAACAAACGGGGAACAACTACCTGATCCAGCATTCGGCAGGAAGTGGAAAAACCAACAGCATCTCCTGGCTATCACACCGACTTTCGAGCCTGCACAGCGCGAATGACAGCAAGGTGTTCGATTGCGTTGTGGTCATTACCGACCGCCGTGTGCTCGACAAACAGCTTCAGGATGCCATCTACCAGATCGAACATGCGCAGGGCGTTGTGAAAGCAATTGATGAAAACTCCCGCCAGTTGGCTGAAGCGTTGGTTGATGGCACGAAAATCGTCATCACCACCCTGCAAAAGTTTCCCTTTATCCTGCGGGGGCTGCTGCACATCGCCGGAGCCGATAACCCTGACCAGCCGGATGAAGCGGCCATTACAAAAGCCCAGGAGTGGCAGGAGGCCATTGCCGCACGCCGGTACGCCGTGATTGTTGATGAGGCACACTCAAGCCAGACGGGTGAAACTGCCCGTGAACTGAAACGGATTCTTGGTGCAGGCACTGAACAGGGTTCCGAAGAGAGTGAAATCGACTGGGAAGATGGTCTGAATAAAGTGATGGAGTCGCGTGGCAGGCAGAAAAATCTGAGCTTCTTTGCTTTTACCGCCACACCAAAAGGGAAAACCCTTGAGCTTTTCGGGCGCAAGGGTGACAGTGGCAAACCGGAAGCATTCCATACCTATTCGATGAAACAGGCTATTGAGGAGGGCTTTATTCTTGACGTGCTTCAGCGTTACACTACCTACAAAACCTATTTCAGGCTTGTGAAAAGCGTTGAAGAGGATCCGGCCATGCCGAACAAAAAAGCGCGAAAAAAACTGGCCAAGTTCATGGCGCTCCATCCGCATAATATCGAACAGAAAACGGAGATCATGGTGGAGCATTTCCGTGCGCATGTAAAGCACAAGCTTGGCGGACGGGGAAAAGCGATGGTGGTGACCGGTTCCCGCCTGCACGCTGTGCGCTACATGCTGGCCTTTCAGCGCTACATTGAGGAGAACCACTATGCCGATATCCGCCCGCTGGTAGCCTTCAGCGGCACCGTCAGAGACCCTGCATCAGGAGATGAATACACCGAGCCGTCGATGAATCTTGATGTGGTGAGCGGGAAGCATATCTCTGAAGCACAGTTGCCCGACAAGTTCGACTCGTCAGATTATCAGCTTCTGCTGGTCGCCAACAAATATCAGACCGGCTTTGACCAGCCTCTGCTGTGCGCCATGTATGTTGACAAGCGGCTTGACGGTGTTCAGGCGGTTCAAACCCTCTCCCGACTCAACCGTAACAGTGCAGGGAAAGAGGAGCCCTTTGTGCTCGACTTTGTCAATGAAGCTGAGGATATCTACAAGGCGTTCAAACCCTATTACAATGCAACAACGCTCGAAGAGCCATCCGACCCCAATCATCTTGAAAAACTCAAGCATGAGTTGAATGCCATGCAGGTCTATTTATGGTCGGAAGTGGCAGGGTTTTGTCGTGTTTTTTATCTGCCGCACTCCAGACAGAATCCTTCGGACCACGCTCGTATGGAGAAGATGGTGCAACCGGCAGTGGACCGCTTCAAGGCTCTTGATGAGGAAAAGAGAGAGGCTTTCTATGAAAAAATAACCGCTTATACGCAGTTCTATGCTTTCATCAGCCAGATTATCCCCTATTCCGACCAGGAGCTGGAGATGCTTTACAGCTTCAGCAGATATCTGATACCGCATCTTGACCCTGGCGACACCGGGGGAAATCCGGATCCTGAAAAGGAGGTTACCCTCCAGTATTACCGGATAGAAAAAGTGATGTCGGGCGCGATTATTCTTGAGAGTGACGATCAGTATGGCGTCAAATCACCGACCGCTGTTGGAACCGGCAAAGCAAAGGATGAAGAGAAGCCTCTCTCCGAGATTATTCAGGCACTGAACGAACGATTCGGCACCGACTTCACCGACGAAGACCGACTCTTCTTCGATCAGATCATGGAAAAAGCCTCAAAAGACGAGCGCGTCATACAAACAGCGATGGCCAATCCACTCGACAAGTTTGAGCTTGGCATCAAAACCATTATCGAATCGCTCATGATGCAGCGAATGGCGGAAAATGACGGCATCGTCACCCGATATATGGACGATTCGAGCTTCCAGAAAACGATATATCCGCTACTCGCAAAGGAGATTTACAGGAGCATTCTGGAGAAGCAGGAGTGAATGCAGGCAACTCTCCGGGATTTCCGAAGAGTTCAGGCACGCCCCCATCGCTTTGCGGCTCTCCCTGAAAAACAGAGTTGTTTTCGGATGATAATCGAATATTGTATATCTTTTTAAAAAAATACGCTGTTATCAATTCTGTTGCGACCATGAACACACAACTTTTACAACAAGCAAGTATGCTCGACATTAACGAGCAGATTGAGCTGGTCGAGGCCATCTGGAATGGCATCGTTAGTCGTAATGCCACCCCTTCGCTGACTGATGAACAAAAAATGGAACTTGACCGCCGCATCGAAGACCTCTCAGCAAACCCCTGCGATGTTATGAGCTGGGACGAAGCAAAAGCTGCTGCTCTTGCCAAAATCAAGCAATGAAACTTCCAATCACGTTTCATCGTGCAGCCAGTACTGAGTTCAGTGAAGCAACTGCATGGTATGAAAGCAAGCGAATTGGCCTTGGTATAGAGTTCATTGCTGAAATTGAACGATGTGTATCGCTGGCATCTGAACACCCTCTTCAATTTCCCTTAGTTCACCATGACATTCGCCGAGTTATCGCAAATCGTTTTCCCTATTGCGTGTATTTCCGCACGGAAAAAGATCGTATCGTTGTCATAGCGATATTTCATGGTCGCAGAGATCCTGCGATTTGGATACATAGAGCGTAGTTCTGCCTTCAGTCAAGGTTTTTTCAAACGGAGACGATGTATGAAAAAGATTAATTTTCTGGTCCGGTTACTCTCTGTTTTTACCCTTTGCTCATGTCTGAGCTTCAGTGCTCTTGCCGGGGAGATCAACTCTGGAGCAGCAGCAAAGCATGAGCCGATAACAGAGCAGTTGATAACCATGGTCGAGCATAACGCTGAACTGAGAAGTATGCTCGTCGAGTCCATTGATAAATCGACCAAAATCAATCCGGACAAGGTAACCAACCCGGTCAGGACGCTGGAGGAATATTATAATTTTATCGATTGGGCGGCAAGAGCACTGCCCTGGTCAATCCTGCCAAACGCTCCCTGGTCATCGCTCTACGATCAGATTGATCAGAGTCTCGATTACTTTTATTTCGTCAACGATCAGCCCCTTTCCCAACTAAAAAATAAAGGGAATTACCATAACTCTCTGCAATACCATGAACCTTATCGAAGCTGGTTGATCAACTTCACAAAAGAGTGGGGGCTCTATTTAAGCAAAGAGGGCTCGTGGAACGATGAGTACTACAAAAAAGCTCTGGCAGATGAACGATTCGGGCTGAACAAGGGATGGTATGAGGATCCCTCAATCTGGAAAACATTCAATGATTTTTTTGCACGGTACCTGAAATCGCCTGATCAACGCCCGATTGCAGCCCGGAATGACCCGTCTATCGTATCAGCCCCCGCCGATTCAAAGCCACAGGGTGTATGGAAAATCGACCATAACTCCAATATTTTGAATAAAAAAGGGGTCACCATCAAATCCAGTACGTTCAAGTCCATAGCCGCGCTTGTCGGTGAAGGGAGCGCATACAGGAATGCATTTGCCGGAGGAACATTAACACACACCTTTCTTGATGTAAACGATTATCACCGCTATCATTTCCCGGTTTACGGAACCATAAAAGAGGTGCGGATTATTCAGAGCGATGATGCTGTTGGCGGTTATTTGACATGGGATTCGAAGAGCAGAAAATATGCTCTTGATGCAAACACTCCCGGCTGGCAGAATATTGAGACACGTGGCTGCGTCATTATCGAAACAAAACACTATGGCCTGGTGGCATTGCTGCCTATTGGCATGTCACAGATATGCTCCGTTAATTTTGAAAACAGTGTCAAGGTCGGAAGTACCGTCAAAAAGGGCGATATGCTGGGATATTTCCTGTTTGGCGGTTCAGACTTCGTCATGCTCTTTCAAAAGAAGGTTGATTTTGCATTAACAGCCCCAAAGGAGAGCAGTAGCAGCTATAAACACATTCTGATGGGCGAAGAGTACGGCAGAGTGACCTTAAGAAAATGACCTGAGCTGCATCTGCATATCAAACGGCTCTACCCAGTATTTATAGTTGGGCACCCTTCAGGGCTGACATCTCATCAGAGAGGATAAGCCCCTGAGTGAGCGGAATTCGCTGACGATGGGTGCCGCCTTTAGAACATCATCACCTTACATGCAAATGAAAAACCCGAAAATCAAAAAAAACTTGTGCAAGCTTGACAAGCACGATATAGAAGAGAGGATGGACGATATCGTATCTCTTGTTTCTGAGCCAAAATTTATTTGCAGCAAATGTGCACGAGTTGCGATAAATAAAAAGTATCTGTGCCAGCCAATAAAAATCAAATCGGCAGCAAAAAACTGCGACTGATAAAACACGCAAAACGGGAAACAATTTATGACACTCTGAACGGAAAGCCTGACAGTAAATCAGTAAAGAAACCCGAAGAGCCACAGAGGAATTTTGTTCTGAAATCCTGTATCGAGATCGTCAGCAACAACAAAACTCTTCTCTACCCCGCTGATTTGGTTGAACCCCTTCCCTTTTCCTCCTATTTCAAAGGTGTACTCTGACTTGACAATAAAATCCCCTTTGGCTGAAAGCTCAATGGTGTTTTCAACAAGGCCGGGAACTCATTGGCTGAAAGAACCATTCCCATTCAGGCCCACCCCATTGCATACAATCCTTTTATTATGTACACTATTATCCCCTTTTAAAAATAACGGACACGCATGAACCATGAATATTGACCGGCGCCTCTTTCAGTTGCTTAAAGAAGATGGGCGGCCCTTTATCTTTTCGATCATATCGGGAGTTCTGGCTGCCGCAATGCTGATTGCCCAGGCCTTCTACCTCAGCCAGGTGATCGACAGCGCCTTTATCCAGAAGAGCGGTATGGATAGGCTCGTGCTGCCGCTTGGCCTTTTTGCGCTCTTCAGTAGCCTGCGGATGGCTTTCAACTGGTTCTCCCACACCGAAGCTAATCGTGGCACGCTCATTATCCGAGGCAAAGTGTTCACCCGGCTCATCAGCACAGTCGGTACGCTGGGGCCACTCTATGCCAAGTCGGTGCAGAGCGGACGGCTCAGCACCACCCTCCTGAAAGGGGTTGAAGCGCTTGACGCCTATTACAGTCAGTACATTCCGCAGATCTTTTTTGCCCTCTTTACGCCGCTCCTGATTGCGGGTACCATCCTGCCCGGCGACCCGATTTCCGGTGGCATTCTGCTTCTTACGGCGCCCCTTATTCCGATTTTTATGATTTTGATCGGGAAATCGGCCAGCGCCATGACTGAAAAGCAGTGGAAAACCATGAGCCGGATGAGCGGCTTCTTCCTTGATATGCTGCAAGGGCTGCCAACCCTGAAACTCTTTGCGCAAAGCCGACGGCAGCATGATGCCATTGAAGAGTCAGGCGAAAGCTTCCGCCACGCCACCATGCGCGTGCTGAAAGTGGCCTTTCTCTCCTCCCTGACGCTTGAACTGGTTGGCACCATCGGCATGGCCATCATAGCTGTCGGTATCGGGCTCCGCCTTATGGCTGGAAAACTCACGTTTCAGCACGCACTCTTTGTGCTGATACTCACCCCTGACTTTTACCTTCCGCTGCGCCAGCTCGGCACCAAATTTCATGCCGGAATGGAGGGCGTCAGCGCCTCGAAGGAGATTTTTGCCATTCTCGACCAGAGCCTCCCTGCGCCCGTGCAGCAGGCCGCCTTTGGGATACAGGAGAGCGCCGGAAAGAGGCCGATACTTTTCACCAATGTCAGCTACACCTACCCCAGCGCCTCGCAGCCTGCACTGAAGGGGATAAGCGCCACCATTCCCGCTGGAAAAACCACCGCCATCATCGGCCCGAGCGGGTCAGGTAAAAGCACGTTGATCAACCTGCTCCTCCGATTCCAGGAGCCCGGTGAAGGAAGCATCACCCTTGACGGCAACCCGATTCACTCTATCCCGCTTGAGGAGTGGCACCACCAGATTTCATGGGTTCCGCAGCACCCATATCTTTTCAACGCCACGCTGAAAGAAAATATCCTCCTCGCGAGGCCGGAGGCTTCAGCAGAGGAGATGGAGAGCGCCCTGCAAAAGACTGGCCTTTCCACCTTTGTCGGATCGCTGCCTGAGGGCCTTGAAACCATGATTGGTGAAGAGGGAGCACGACTGAGCGGAGGAGAGGCGCAACGGGTAGCGCTTGCCCGCGCGTTCCTCAAAAACGCCCCGCTGCTGGTACTCGACGAGCCAACCTCGCACACCGATCCGGAACTTGAAGCGGCACTGCGCAGCTCCATCCAGGAGTTGATGAGAGGACGAACCACCATCATCATTGCCCATCGGCTCGAAACCATACGCTCAGCCGAACAGATCATTGTGGTCAGCCAGGGGAAAATCACCCAGTGCGGTACGCACGAAGAGCTGATCGCCAACGGAGGTTTCTACCACGATTCCCTCCTTCTGCAACAGGACAACCACTCATGAAAACTTTTTTTCGCCTTATTGCGCTGGTCAAGCCATACTTCTGGTGGATGGCGCTTGCCGCACTGATCGGCTTTGCCACCACCGGCAGCGGCATTGGCCTCCTGATGACCTCCGCCTACATTATTGCCAAAGCGGCCCTGCAGCCGCCGATGGTGACGCTCCAGCTCGGCATCGCGGGAGTGCGCTTTTTTGGCCTTGCCCGGGGAGTCTTCCGGTACGCTGAACGGTTGATATCCCACAATATCACCTTCAAGATTCTCGCAAAACTGCGGCTCTGGTTTTACGACGCCATCGAGCCCCTCGCACCGGCACGCCTCATGCACTTCAAGAGCGGAGACCTGCTGCAACGGGTAGTTGACGACATCCAGAGTCTCGAAAACATCTACACCAGGGTGATCGGCCCACCGCTCACCGCACTGCTGGTTGCCGCGCTGATGTGGTCTCTCCTCGGCGTCTACTCCCTGCAGGCAGCGCTGCTCATCCTCTGCTTCCACACCCTTGCTGGCATTGGCGTTCCGCTCCTCACCCGGCAGTTGAGCCGTGGTGTCTCGGTCGGCATCATGAACCGCAAGGCGGAGCAGCAGGTACTGGCGCTCGACCTCTTCCAGGGCATTGGAGAGCTGCAACTCTACGGACAACTTCCGGCGCACCTCGCCGCCATGCAGAGCGCCGAAACGGGCAAACTCCAGCTTCAGAGAAAGAACGCCGTCATTGAAGGGCTGCATGAATCGCTCACCGGCCTCCTCATGAACGGTGCCCTCATTGCCATTCTCTGGGCGCTCATTCCCTCCATCTCTACCGGTGCGGTCAACGGAATTTCGCTCACCGTCATCACCCTCGCCGTCATGGCCTCGTTTGAGCCTTTTCTGCCGCTGCCTTCCACCCTCAAACACCTCGAAGCCGACCAGCACGCCGGAGAGCGTCTTTTTGAAATCCTCGACGCCAAGCCAGAGACCGTCGCCCCGACCTCTCCCCTGCTCTTTCCGGCAGAGCATACCATTCAGGTCGAAAAGCTCAGCTTCACCTACCCCGGCAGTACCTCAAAAGCGCTCGATCGCCTCACTTTCTCCGTTCTTCCAGGAGAGCACATCGCCATCGTCGGCCCGAGCGGCGCCGGAAAATCGACCATAACCTCGCTCTTCATGCGCTTCTGGAACAGCAGCGAGGGGAGCATCTCTATCGGCGGTCACAACATCAACCTTTTCGATCCTGAAGAGCTGCGCCGCAACATCGCCCTCGTATCGCAGCGAACCTACCTCTTCGCCGAAACCATCCGCGAAAACCTGACCCTGGCCGGGCCGGAGGCCACCGACGACGATCTCAAACAAGCGCTTACCGCCGCTGGGCTCGGCCACTTCACCGCAAAACTCGACGAATGGTGCGGCCAGCACGGCATGAAACTCAGCGGTGGCGAGCGTCAGCGCATCGCCATCGCACGAATTCTGCTGCAAAGTGCCCCAATCATGATTCTTGATGAAGCAACCGCCAACCTCGACGGCGTCACGGAGAGAGAAGTGACCCAGACCCTGAACGCCATCAGTGCGGGAAAAACGCTGATAACGATTACCCACCGCTTAAAGGCGATGGAACAGTATGACCGGATTCTTGTGCTTGAAAAGGGCAAGATTGTGGAGCAGGGTGTGCACAGGGAGCTGATGACCGGAAACGGGCTTTACCGGAGGATGTGGGAGCTGCAGCATTCGGCCACAGTGAGTGTTTAGCTTCATCACGAAATCAGCGTTTCCGATGCCGGGTCATGCTTTTTGAGATTATTCTGCACGGCAGCGACCGACCGGTTGGCGTAACAGTAGGCGCAGAGATGATTGCAGGTATTGTACATCCCGATATCCTTGCTGACAATGCAGCCGCACGCTTTGCGCTGTCCCTTGTCTTTTCTGTAAGACAATGAGGGTTCATCACTAAAAAGATCGGAACTATATCCGAGAAAGCTCATGAGTTCGTTATCGTTCCTGAAAAGTTTGACCATGAGATTATCGTCAATACATCGGTTGTGCTCTATACCTGCCAGGTTGATCTCTTCGGCGCAGGTGGCCATTTTCAATCCCCACTCGCGATTGAGCTGGGTCAGCCGTTCTGCAAACTCAGTCATCTGCTCCAGCGAGAACTCCCTGTACGGCATCTGCTGACAGCCAAGATTGTTCTGTACATGCCTGTACTGCCTGATATCCGCAAAACTGATAACCAGCTTCTCGGTGTATCCCTGTAACAGATCAGCCAAAAAAGAGATCCGGTCGATCAAAACATCAATCGTCAATGAATCGGAGAGCATGAGCGGATCGAAACGCCAGATGACACGCTCTTTACCAACCCTCTCGGCAAGCTCTTTGAAGGTTTCTACGCGCTGCAGAAGCGATGGTACATTTGGCTCAAGACCCTCTTTGTCGTAATCATTAAGGGTGAACTGAAAGTAATAGTTAATGCCTCTCTCGTCAATCTCGGGCAGATATCGAAAAAGCGGCCTGGGATTTTTGCTCCAGAAAACCACGACCCTTGTGTTCTGAAATGAGACATACTGAACCTGCTTTGCATTGAACGGGTTTGTCCATCGCATATACCCGGCTTTAAGACGGTTGCTGAACCACCAAGGGAAAAAGGCCGGGATATCTGTTGCTCGGCTGGCAGAGATGATAACCGGCGCAATTACATCGACCTGATGACCATCGGGGACTGAGATAAGCTCCCCTGCGTGAGTAATCTTGCGCCTATTCAATCCGGCTCAACATGTTTACCACCTTCTCTTCAATCAGCCCGTCTGTTGAGCGGATGTACGCTTTGAAATGGTCACTGTTCATGTGTTTTTCCAGATGGGCCGGGCTCTCCCACGTTTCGTAAAAAATGAATACCGCAGGATTATCGTTATCCTGATGCAGCGAGTAATCAAGACAACCATCCTCTTTTCTGGTGGGCGCGATGAGTTTCAGCAGTTCGCTCCGGACAGACTGCACGGCCTCTTTTTTCGCAACAACCTTTGCGATAATAACAAGTTTTGACATGGCTCACGCTCCTGTGAAAGATGTTGCTGATATTGGACTGACTTCGTTTTATATTTTAACCTTTGTTGTGTAACAATAGCAATTTTTTTTTGCGGCAATGGATAGCTTCATCAAAAACAACATGACAAGCGTTGAACCAATCGGCGAAGCAAGAAACCAGAAAAACAATCTTTGCAGTTCATGCGGCCTCTGTTCCGTTCTGGCTTGGCCGGTTGAGCAGAGCGTTATGAGCTGTGTGTTCAAAAACGGGTGGCTCGGCGAGAGGGAGAAAAAGCTTTTCGGGCGGGAAAGAAGCCTTGATGATCCGGTGGAAATGCGCTTTGGCATCACGCTTGAGCGCTTTACGGCTCAACTGAAAAAACCGATATCTGGATCGCAGTGGAGCGGCATCATTACCCGCCTGGCCATGAGAGCGTTTGAAGAAAAACTTGTTGAAGGTGTTATTTCGCTGCAACACACTCCCGGCCATCATTTTTTTTCTCAGCCAGTACTGGCCCGAAGCCTTGATGAAATCCATGCGACAAGGGGCAATAAACCGGTGCTCTCCCCGGTGTTATCCTCCCTTGAGAGCGCATATCGCCAGAGAATGAAAAAAGTTCTTGTCGTTGGGGCGGCCTGTCACCTCCATACACTGCGGGATTTTCAGGAGCGACACGAATACCTGCGAGAGATGGAGATCCTGACCATAGGAATTCCCTGCGTGGACAATGTCGCACGGTCAAAATGGCCGTGGATTCTTGAACGAATGTCGAAATCGCCTGACACCGCCTGCCACATGGAGTTTATGCAGGATTTTCGGATTCACATCCGCCACCTTGACGGCAGCGTTGAAAAAGTCCCTTTCTTCAGTCTTCCCGAAGAGCTTTCAGACCCCTCCATTTTCCCGACGGCATGTATGAGCTGCTTTGACTATCTCAACAGCCTTGCCGACATCACCGTGGGCTATATCGGGGCCGAACTGCTGCCGAAGCAGAAGAGGCAATGGATTCTGGTACGAACAGCAACTGGACAAAAACTGCTGAAGCTGATTGATGCTGAACTTGAACGTTATCCGGAATCAGGTAAGTGGGAGTGTCGCTCATTTGTCGAGAATACGACGAAACGCATCATCGAGAGCATGAAGGAAACGGATAAAGAGTATTCGCCGAAAAGCAGGATTCCGCTCTGGCTCGGCAACCTGCTTGCAGGAGTGCTTGGCATGATCGGGCCGAAAGGGATCGGATTTGCGCACTACTCGGTGGACTTTCATTTGATCAGGCATTACTACTATGTCAAATTCCGCTTTCCGGAGCAGCTCGAAAAGCTGGTGCCACGGCACGTCCGGAGTATCCTTGCGGAATACAAGCTTCCACTTTGAAAAATAAACGCTTCATGCAAAGAAGTTGCGCCTGCGGAAAGGAGCGATCAGGATTTTCCCAATCATCCTTTGCTTGGTCAACCATTTTATTTTTGGCGATTGAGCCGTTGTTGCAAGCATTTTTCGGGTAAGGAAGGGGGCAACAGTCTCAACTTCATCGGCCATGATATTGAAAAACTGCTTTTTTTTCTGGCTCTCCGCGGAAGCATCACTGACCGTACGACGCAGCATGTCGGTCACCACCATGCCGGGACTGATTGTTCCGATCTGCACCGATGTACCGCTTGCTTCGTGGGCAAAAGAGCGGGTAAAGTAGGTGAGCGCACGTTTGGTGGTGCCGTACAGGGTCTGACCGTCGAGCATAAAGCCATCGCTGCCAAGCCCCTCCATATTGAATATCTTGCCTCCCCCCTGCTCTTTCATGCGCAGAAAGGGGATAATCGTGCCCGAGACAACCCCGTCAATATTGACCCTGAGCACCTGGTTGAGTTCGCCATAATCAACCTCCCATGCGTTGCGCATCTCATGGCCAATACCGGCATTATTGATCCAGATATCAACACGGCCAAAATAGTTGACCGCCTCGTCATAAAGCCGAATGACTGACTCTCGGTTGCTGATATCGCCTGAAACAGCAGCCAGATGTCCTCGATGGCTTTGAAGCTGTTCCATAGCGTTATGGGTACTTTCTTGAGAGCGTCCGTTAAGCACCACATTGCACCCTCTCTCAAGAAAGCAACGGGCAAGGCCAAACCCTATACCCCGTGTGCTGCCGGTTATGACAACTGTTGTGCCCATGTTACTGATCTATCAAGCAAAAGATTCATTGTGCACGTTCATTCAATAATCCTGCCATCTCACGACTCCCTGAACGATCGAAATCTTGAAAACCTTGCCAAGCGCCGCATGCTCTGCCAGCTTCAGATACCGGGAAATTTAAGCTCTTCCCAGTCATCAATCAAGTCCCAGTCGCGCCCTTTAACCTCTCCCATTGCATGCCCCTTGAGGTAGACCGTCTGGCTCGCCAAATCCTCGGCCAGCCAGTCGCAACTCATCGGTGCAGCTTCAAGCGTCCCCTCATAGACACAAACATCCTTCCAGTACCTTTTCCCCTCTTTTTCTGCGTAACACTCAAACCCCAGTTTCCACCACTGATTGAGCAACTCCCCCATCGCTGCAAGGTTCATCGCCCCGTCACGGAAGAGATAATCATCAAACCAGACGCGCCCGCCAATGGCGACCTGGTGGTCTTTCAAACAACGATCCCAACCTCCGGGATACTTCTCCTCAATCAGGGTAACAGGCACAATCAGATTTAAAAACTCGGTCATAATGGCCATAGAGGCTCCTTCGTATAAAATTATGTATTTCCGCCCAGACAGAAAAAGCCTGTGCAGATCGCATTCCCCAAATACGAACAAAAAAGCAGAAATCACAACCAGCAAAATCATCCTTACGGCTTCTTCTTGCCCAGATAGCGCAATTTTGCCGTATCAAAGCCCAATGTTGCCGCCTTGGCCACAAGCGCACTGAGCTGTGCTGGCTCCATCGCAGTATCTTTCGACAAAATCCAGAAATAGGATTTGTCGCGACCGCACACCATCGCCCAGCGATAGCCGGCCTTGTCGAGATCAATCACATTGTAGCTTGCATAAAACGGGCCAAAAAAGGAGACCTTCAGGGCACCCTGGGTGGTGTTTTTATCATCAACAAAAACGCCGCGCCCCTGAATGGTTTTCCATTTTTCTTCTTTCAGGTCAAAGCCCTTGTTCACCACCTTGACACTGCCATCCGGAGCAAGGGAATAGGTCGCCGATACCGGATCGAGCTCCTTTTCAAAGCGGTTATCAAGGCGGGCGATTTCATGCCAGGTGCCAAGATAACGGCCAAGAGAAAAATCATCAACAACCGTGATTCCCTGCGGAACACCGGTGCATCCTGCAAGCAGGACAAAGAAAAGCAATAACAGTTTTTTCATCCGCAGACTCTGTTTATGATTAAAAATTGTTGCCGTCGATGTTGAGGAATAGCAATGACTAAAGAGCATTGACAATCACTGCAACCAAGACCGTTAAAATATACACCAGCATCCCGCAAATTCTCAGCAAAAAAATATTCAGCAACAAAACAGACTCGACATAAACAGATCCAGTGGCAGAGCAACTCTGCATCATGACGCAGTATTGTGAAGACTCTTAAGCAAGAGAGAGCATCCCGACCAAATGACCCCCACAAAAAAATGCAATAATTCCGTATACTCCCCTTTTTATGACACAAACAAAAACAGGAGACCCACACCATGGCCATGACTGTAGAGATCAAGAACAACAAGCTTTGTATTGAAATCGACCTCGAAACACCGACCCCTTCAGCTTCAGGAAAGACCCTGGTTGTTGCAAGCACGCGCGGCAACGCTGTCACCACCGCAGAGGTGAATGGCAAGCCAATCATCATCGGCCTGAACGCCTATATCAAGCCTTGAGAGACAATCTCTCAAGGCTCTCCGACAAAAAATCGATAACGAGCAGGCAGGGCGACGATGATGAAGCCCTGCCTGACAGACGGGATAACAATAACCGCTATGCCGAGAGAACGTTCCGGCACGCTTCGCCGGGATATTCGATTTCGACAGTTGAGTGATAGAGTCCGTATCGCTCAACCAGCCCTCTGATGCGCTCTTTGAGCTGCATATAGGCTTCGGCGTCGAGGAGGGTATCGACTTCGAGATGGGCGGTAAACACGGTATGAACGCCATCGAGTGACCAGAGGTGGGCGTGGTGCACAGCGTGAATACGCTCCATCGCCTCAATCTCCCTTGTAATGAGAGCTATATCAAGTTCATCGGGCACTGCCTGCAGAAAGACCGGCAGCATCGATTTCAGATTTTTGACCACACCGGAAAGGATGTAGAGCGTGATGATGACGGCGAGAAGCGGGTCGAGCACAGGGATATCCCAGAAGTAGAGCACAACGGCAACAACCAGCACAGCGACCCATCCAAGCACATCTTCGAGCAGGTGCAGGGCGACGACTTTGGCGTTCATGCCGCTCTCTTTGGAGAGTTTTGCCATGGCAATGCCGTTGACCAGAACACCGACGATGGCCAGAAGAATCATCCCTCCTGCATCGGGTTTTTGCGGGTCGAGAATGCGGGGTATGGCGTGGACAAGCACAAAGAGTGAGCTGGTAAGCAGCACCACCGTGCTGATCAGCGCGCCGAGAAGGGAGAAGCGCTTGTAGCCATAGGAGTAGCGCGCACTGCTCTTTTCGCCGGAGATGCTCTCAAAATACCAAGCCTGGGCAAGGGCAAAGCAGTCGCCGAGGTCGTGGACTGCATCGGCCAGGATTGCGGTACTGCCCGTTATCATTCCCCCGACAACCTCGACAAGGGTAAAGCCGAGGTTAAGGAAAAAGGCGACCTTGATGTTGCCTGACGCGTGATGATGGTGATGATGATGATGAGGGGTCGCTTCGTGGCCATGCTCACACTTTTCTGACGTTTTCTTCTCCATAGTAAGTTCATTATTATCTTTTAGCCTGGTCTCTCCGCAGTGACTCAATCGAAGACGACGGTTTTTTTGCCATTTACAAGAATACGGTGTTCTGAGTGAAGACGAAGAGCGTGGGCAAGCACAAGGCGCTCAAGGTCGCGCCCTTTGCGGACAAGATCATCAAGTGTGTCCTTGTGGCTTACCCGCAGGATATCCTGCTCAATGATCGGCCCCTGGTCAAGCTCTTCGGTGACATAGTGGCTGGTGGCGCCGATGAGTTTGACCCCCCGTTCATAAGCCTGCCGGTAGGGACTGCTCCCGACAAATGCAGGCAGAAAGGAGTGATGAATATTGATGATCTGGCCCGGATAGCGGTCAACAAACTGCGAAGAAAGCACCTGCATATAGCGGGCAAGTACAATTGTATCAATCGAGTGTTTCTCAAGAAGATCGATCTCCAGCAGTTCAATCGCCAGTTTGTTTTCACGGGTGACTGCAAAATGATGGAAGGGAATGGCGTGGTGCGCGGCAAGCGAGCCAAGATCCGGATGGTTGGCCACAATCAGCGCAATATCAATGGCGAACTCCCCGATACTGTTTCGCCAGAGAATTTCCTGGAGGCAATGATCGTAACGGGAGACAAAAATTGCCACGCGGGTTTTACGACCGGTAAAACGGATCTTCCATGAGGCGTTGAACTCTTTCGCGAGTGGAGAGAAGGCCTCAACAAGCTCAGAAACAGGAATTGAGAAGTTTTCGGTACCCCATGAGACTCTTATAAAAAAGATCTTTTCAACGGGATCCACATGCTCGTCAAGATCCAGAATATTGCCGCCCCGCTCATAGATAAAGTGCGAAATACGTGAAACCAGACCAGGACGATCAGTACAGGAGAGCAGAAGAATAGCTACCGGACAGGATGGAGTCATTATCTTTTTTTTGATTGCACAGGGGTTGGCATTTAAGAAAAACAAGAAGTTGCAAAGCTGAAAAAATTTAATGATTTTTTCAGCGATTCAAAGGTCTAAACAAGAGCATAAGTAACGACAAAAATTGTGACCGCTTTTTTATCATTCCTCTCAATACCAAAAAAGGGAATATGAGCGGATTTACCGATTAGTGCCTGATCCACAAAAAGCAGAACCATGAACAAAACCCTTCAATGGAGTATCGCCTCGGTAACCGTTATTTCGCTCTGTATACTCAGCTATCTTTTTGCAGACATGCAAACCGCTTTGTGGTTCCATGCGTTTGAAAACACCCTGGTTTACAAGGTTTTTGGCAAGATAACGCTTTTGGGCGACTCACTCGGCTACCTGGTCGGAGGACTGCTGCTTTTTGTCGTTTTTTGGAAGAGGAACCTCTATTGGGCTTCTTCGGGCCTCTTCCTCTTCTCTACCGTCGCGATTTCAGGATTAAGTGCTGACCTGGTCAAATATATCTCTGGCAGGGCAAGGCCAACACTCTATTTGCATGAGCATCTCTACGGATTTGACTTGTTCCATTGGCAATACGCATGGACCTCTTTTCCCTCCGGCCATTCGGCAACTGCATTGAGTGTTGCCACCCTTTTTGCAATTCTTTACCCTCGGTGGCGATTTGCTGCCTTTTTTGGAGGGTTCCTGATCGCCTTCAGTCGCATTGTTCTTGCCCAGCACTATGTCAGTGATGTCATTGTCGGCTCTTTTCTGGGAATGGTTTCCACTGTGCTGCTCCATAACTTGTATTTCAAATCGAAATTTGAAGCCGCTGAACACAATAAAATCTGAGAGTGCCTGGTTTTTTGACGGCACTTGCACTCATTGTTCCCCTTGCCGTAACCGTTCTCATCTCACTGCATGAGCGATCAGAGAAAAACGCGGCTCTCATGGCAAAAAAGAAGAGCTCGGAAAACCTGAAACCCCTCTTTTTTAGTATATTCAACATCTTTTGTTGAACAACGTACCTCAAGGCCAGGCGAGATTGTTTTGACATGAGTGAAGCTGAAAAAATCAAACCACTTTTTGCCGCTCTCACCCTCTCGCTTGCTGATCTTTGAGCATGAAATTATTCTGATTGATGATGGCTCTACCGACAACACCGTGTATAAACTCCGGGCACACGCTCCCGGCCAATTCGCAACTCGTCATACCCAACCAAAATTACGGGCAGACAACGGCCAGAGCAGCAGGTATCGATCATGCGTACCTGTTACAAGTCATAGAACAAGAAACCCTGTAGCATCACAAACATCATTGGCAAACCGTAAAATAAACCCGAAAAAGCTGCTTAAAACGCTGCTGCAGATTCTTGTCACCGGTGCTGCTCTTTATCTGGTTCTGATAAAAAACGATATCGGAAAAATTTTTGCTATAATCCAGAGTGCCAACCCCTGGTATCTTCTGCTCTCGCTCCTTTTTTTCAATATCTCCAAGCTCATCAATGCGGTGCGCCTGAACCGCTTTTTCAAGGTTATCGGCATTGAACTCTCCACGATATACAGCCTCAAGCTCTACTATCTGGGGATGTTCTATAATCTTTTTCTTCCTGGAGGTATCGGGGGTGATGGCTATAAAGTCTACGTGTTACAGAAAAACCACGGCGTAAAAATGATCAATGTCTTTCATGCTGTGTTTTGGGACCGTGTATCCGGAATCATCGCGCTGATCTTTCTCTCACTCATCCTGCTGCAACCAAGTAATTTTGCTTTACAACTTCCCCAGTTTGTACCCTATGCATGGATACTCTTCATCGCAATCTACCCGCTGGCACTGATTCTCAACAAGCTCTTCTATAAACAGTTTATCGGGGTTTTTACCATTACCTCAATCGAATCGATGCTGGTGCAGGTAAGCCAGGTGATTTCCGCATTTTTTATACTTAAAGCTATTTCACAGAATGCACATATTGCTGACTATCTGGCGATATTCCTGATATCAACCGTAGCCACCATTCTGCCTGCCTTTGCCTTTGGAGGCTTGGGCGCAAGAGAATGGACTTCGTCCCACATGCTTAATTACATTCACCTCGACGCCAATACAGGCGTTGCACTGTCGCTCATATTCTTCGTTATTTCGGCCATTTCCTCACTTCCAGGAATTCTCACCAGAATCAACCACGAAAAAAGTGTGCCGGAAATTCCGGAAAGCCTCCAATAGTCTTTTTCCCGAATCGCTACCGGTTGGTGAGCTCAAGATCTTTCAACTTGATCTGCCACTGCTCGCGGTTGTTCCACATCCTTTTCTCGACCGAATAAACCATTGAAAATACCGGGCGGTAACGGGCGGTAAGTGCCGTGTAGATATCGAGACGGTCAAAGCCGATAACTTCGAAGGTGCGTCCGTGTTTATCCCTGACAGCAAACTTGACATGCCGCTGTTTAAGCAGTTTTGGCTGGCCATAAAGCACAAGCTCTTCTGACATAAAGAGCGGCTCACGGTTACCATGACCGTAGGGTGCAAACTGTTCGAGCACATTGATAAAGTTGGCCGTGATATCTTCAAGGGCAAGTCGTGAATCGACAACAAGCTCTTTCTGACGTTCTCCGATTGAGAGGCGCACGGAACAGACCTCATTGAACTTTTTGCGGAATGGAGCAAAGTTTTCGGGCCGGAGGGTAATTCCAGCAGCCTGGTGATGCCCCCCGAACTGTTCAAGATAGTCGCCGCACTCCTGCAATGCCTCAAAGATATTGAGCCCTTCAACGCTTCGTACCGACCCCTTGATAAGCCCGTTCATACCTCCGAGAATGACCGTCGGCAGATAATGTTTTTCAATCATTTTTGAAGCCACAATGCCAAGCACTCCAATATGCCATGATTCGTCATAGAGCACAATCGAAGAACACCAGGAGGCAACATGGCTTGCGTGCAGCTTTTCAGCCTGAACCATAATATCTGCATCAATTTCCCTGCGCCGTGAGTTCATACCGTCAAGCTCATCAGCATGACGCTGGCACTCCGTCTTCGAATCGGAAAGAAGCCACTCAACTGCGAGGTGTGCGGAGTGCATTCTTCCAGCGGCATTGATACGGGGTGCAATGCCGAAAGCGATATGAAACATGCCGAGTTCTGCCGGCGCAACTTTCATAAGCGAAAACATCGCCAGTAAATTGGCTCTGGGGCTTGTGCGCATCCGCTGCAACCCTTCGCGCACCAGCGTCCGGTTTTCATTTTCAAGAGAGACCATGTCGGCCGCTGTGGCAATGGCAACAAAATCAAGATATTTCTGCCAGCTCTCCGGAGCGGTCTGCATACGTTCGGCGATGGCCTGAATGAACTTGAATGCCACACCGCACCCGCATAACTCCCGGAAGGGATAGGTCGAGCCTTGAACCTTTGGATTCAAAATGGCATAGGCCTGAGGAAGCTCACCAGGCTCATGATGATCGCAGATGATGACATCAATACCGTGGCCCCGGCATCGCCGTATCGCCTGGTTCTCGTTTATGCCGCAATCGACCGTAACAAGAAGCTTGACGTTCTGCTCAACAACGGAGTCAATGCCTTCAGTCGACAGGCCATAGCCCTCCGTAAAACGGTCATTGATATAGTAGGAGACCTCAGCCCCCTGCTCTTTCAAAAAAAGCAGAAGCAGCGCAGTTCCGGTTGTACCGTCAACATCATAATCGCCATAAAGCATTATTTTTTGATGCTCCCTGATGGCTTGCAACATGCGCGCAACTGCACGCTCCATATCCTGCAAAAGAAAGGGAGAGGGAAGATCGAGAATTGACGATCGAAAATACTCCTTTGCCTCCTCATAAGTCTGGACGCCGCGATTGAAAAGTGCCCTTGCAACAGGCAGGGTGACATTGATTGCCTCTGAAAGAACAAGTACCGCCTGTTCATCGGGAGAGCGAAAATTCCAGCGGTATCGTTTCATGAAAAATTGACAAAAGTGCTAATGAAAAGAAGCTCAATTTAGGCAAGAGTTCGCCATTTCCTGAAAAAAAACATTCAACCAAAGATCTGCTGGCTTATGCACTTGACAGAAGCCTTGGATATCCCTACATTGTGGTTCGAACGATATACCTTGTCTATCGACCAATAAACGCACACAAACTATCAGGAAAAGAGAACATGAGTAACTTGATTACGATTGAACGCCACATCCTTGAACAGCAGAAATTCTTTCCCGAAGCACACGGCGAGCTTACCGACCTTCTCAACGACGTGGCCTTTGCCGCAAAACTTGTAAGAAAAGAGGTTGTCCGGGCAGGTCTGGTTGACATTCTTGGTTTTACAGGCAGTACCAATGTGCAGGGTGAAGAGGTCAAAAAACTTGATATTTTTGCCAATGAAAAAATCATCTCCGCCATCGGCCAGCACGGACGCTTTGCCATTATGGGTTCCGAGGAGAATGAAGAGATCATTATTCCTCCAAAAAATGAGAGCGGCAACTATGCGCTCCTCTTCGATCCACTTGATGGCTCTTCAAACATTGACGTCAATGTGAGCGTCGGCACCATCTTTTCCATCTATAAACTCAAAGGGGACGATCCCGGCAAGGCAAACATCAGCGACTGCCTGCAGCATGGTTACGAGCAGGTTGCTGCCGGTTATGTCATCTATGGTTCATCGGTTGTCATGGTCTATACCACCGGCCACGGCGTGCACGGCTTTACCTACGATCCTACCATCGGAGAGTTTCTCCTTTCGCACGAAAACATCATCACCCCGAAAAGCGGCAAATACTACTCCATCAACGAAGGCTCCTACGCGCAGTTTAACGAAGGAACAAAAAAATATCTCGATTATATCAAAGAGGAAGATCCGGCAACTAACCGTCCTTACAGCACCCGTTACATCGGCTCGCTGGTCGCCGACTTCCACCGCAACTTGCTGACCGGTGGTGTGTTCGTCTATCCACCAACCACAAAACACCTCAACGGAAAGCTCCGGCTCATGTACGAAGCCAACCCCCTTGCCTTTATCTGTGAACAGGCTGGTGGACGGGCAACAAACGGCCGGGATCGCATCCTCGATATTCAGCCGCTTGAGCTGCATCAGCGCACACCGCTCTATATCGGCAGCGTCGATGACGTGATTGTTGCAGAGGAATTTGAGCAGGGTATAAGATAATATAAGGTTTTTTGATGCACGGTAGGGGCATGGCATGCCATGCCCTTACGAATGCGGGGACATTAACGGTTATCCTTTATCCCTGCACCACACCACGGTCGAACTCCGGGTAAAAAATCCGCTGGATACCCACCGTTTTTCCGGTTGCAACATCGAGTGAGAGAAGCACCCCTGAAAAATGAACATCATCCTCGGCGCACTCATACTTGTGCGGTGTCTGGTAAAGCATCCGGTCGGTTGCCGACTTGATCTGCATACCGATGACTGAGTTGTGTGGCCCGGTCATGCCCGCGTCGGTGCAGTAGCCCGTACCTTTAGGGAGAATACGCTCATCGGCGGTAGGCACATGGGTGTGGGTACCAATCACGGCCGAAACCTTGCCATCAAGATACCAGCCAAGCGCAATCTTTTCAGCGGTGGCCTCTGCGTGGATATCAACAAAAATATGGCGTACCTTGTCCTTGCTCTGCTCCTTGATCTGCTTGATCACCCAGTCCGCCGTTCTGAAGGGGCAATCAATGGAGTACATGAAGGTTCTCCCCTGCAGGTTGACCACCGCAATATCGCCCAATCCGTTTGGCAGTTTGTAGATAGCATATCCCTTGCCGTAGGTGCCTTTGGGATAGTTCAGTGGACGCAACACCTGCGGGTGCGTTTTGAGGGTATCAAAAAAGTTGAAATTGCTCCAGGTATGATTTCCTCCGGTCACCACATTGACGCCCGCCTCAAGAAGCTGGTTGAGCGCTTCGAGGCTCATCCCTTTGCCATGATGAGCATTTTCGCCGTTACAGACCACAAAATCAACATGATACTTGCTGATAAAACTTTTCAGCATCCGGCCAACCATCTGGAGACCCGGAGTACCAACAACATCACCGATGAACATGACGTTCAGGGTTTTCTGTGCCATACCTTATCCTTATAACCGTTCTATTGCTTAAAACTGAAGGGAACCTCCATTAAACCGCCGTGAGCAGATTGCATTCGAGCACAGCTCCACAAAGCAATCGAATCGCGCAAACGGGTTCATAAAAGTTCACTGACTGTGCGGGAAGTTACGCATTACGTCCCACATTGAACAATCTTATTTGCCTACCCATGCAAAGCTTTTATATAAAATCATTTACACCAAGCAATCAGGGAACTGCCACAACAGGTACCGCAATACATTAAAAAATCTTATTTTTGACAGAGGCGTCATGCTAAACACAAATCAAACGGCATAACCCGCAAAAAAAATGAACGCTCAACAAAAAAAAGCCTTTTATGGCGGTGTGGTGGCATTATTGCTCCTTTTCGGCGCAGGAGTGCTGTCGCTGCCGCAAAAAATTTCTGTCGAGGCTTACAGTGCTGCGTTTGCGGCTTTTAAAGGCTATCGAACGACGCATCCGGAAGAGCGATACCGCTATCTGGCGGTGGTGGATTACTCAAAACCCTCATACCTGAAGCGGATGGCGATAATTGATCTTGTCAGCGGAGAGGAGTCGTTTTACCGGGTAGCGCATGGAAAAAATTCCGGAGAACTCTATGCGACCCGCTTTTCCAATGTTCCGGAGTCCGGCATGAGCAGCCCCGGGCTCTACAGGGTTCTTGACGCATATATGGGGGTTCATGGCGTGGCCGTTCGCCTTGAAGGAGTTGAACCGGCAACGAACGGTAATGCCTTCAGCCGAGATATTGTGCTTCACTCAGCCGATTACGTCTCGCTTGGTTACATATTCCTGAACCTTGTGACCTTTAACGGCCCGAGAATCGGCCGAAGCAACGGCTGCTTTGTGGTATCGCCCGATGACATTGATGAGGTGACGCAAAAACTCGGTCGCAAGGGACTTCTCTATGCCTGGAGTGGCTCCACAAGGTAACTCTCTTTTCATACACCTCTTTTTTATCCCTGAACTCCTTTCCATCCCTTTCCCGCACAGACGCCGCATATATTTTTTCCAATAAGAATAAGCACATCATATAGAATACCAAGTCAACGCTGTTGATGATTTTCCCATCTTACAACCTTGATGTGATGTATTTTTTTTATATATATCGCACATACTTCTTGTGTTATAATATATAAACGGGCGGCTCGCCTTTATAGACAAGCGATACATAAAGGCATCGCAACGTTGTTACCGGAAATGCTTAAACATCCTGAAAAAATGAAAAAGATGCTTTCTTCGGTTGTAGCTATCGCGATGATTGCGCTTTGCGGAACGGCTGAGGCATCAGTGCCGGATGGTGGATTGATTAATATTAATTTTGGCGTTTCGGGAAGCAATATGTACACCGGGTTAGCCGATGTGACGTGGGCCGCCCCCCTCGAAACAGCTCCTCAACAAAATGGCAGCGGTAATTATACATGGAACAACGTCGCAGAGAATTCAAGCAGTTCCATCACAAATTTGCTCTTTTCAGATGCAACCTCTTCTCTTGTAAGCGTATCATGGTCTGGCAAAGTCAATAACGGGCAGCAGACAACCATGCCCGGGCCAGCGGAGTCTTTAATGAAAGGGCAGTTGCTGCCTGATACAGTTGTACCCAATACGAAAAAAGATAAATCTGGCTTTATAACGTTTACCGGTTTGACATCTGGTTCTTACAGGTTGTATGTTTATTCTCAGCCACAGAAAAATAAGGATGAATTATTAAATTTGACTCTCAATGAGGACGGAACTTCAGCCAGAACAATGACACCGGCTAATACGTTAACAGCTTTTTCCGATGGTACTAATGGGAATGTTACCGTATTTGATCTCAGCACTGAATATCCACCAACATCAACACAGACACTTAATTTCACGTCGGTTGTTACTACGGGTCAAAATAGTACAAGTCTGGGCGGTATCAGCGGGGTGCAATTATACAGGGTATCCGGCCCTGCGCCGGAACCGGCAAGTATGACTCTGCTGGTAGTTGGCGCTCTTATAGCCTTAGCCTGTCGCCTTTTCAGGAAGTCTGCCAGATCGTCAGCAAAGATCGTTTGAACTTTGTAACAAAAGGACAAGTTCTGATTTCAAAGAAAGAACTTACAACACAAAAACCCGGAATAATCCGGGTTTTTGTGTTGCGCTGCTTATGAAAAAATCAGAGTGCGTCGATA
Source organism: uncultured Chlorobiaceae bacterium (assembly GCA_903939765.1). GTDB lineage: Bacteria > Bacteroidota > Chlorobiia > Chlorobiales > Chlorobiaceae > Chlorobium. Next base: position 98,671 of record CAJAIK010000098.1, read on the forward strand.
ATGGCATTGAATGTTGCACTTGGACGCATAGCCTGTGTCGTCAATGCTTCATCCGGATTATAGTATCCACCCATATCGACCGGTTTTCCCTGTGCCCCAATCAGCTCTTCGTTGATTTTGGCTTCATTGTCACCGAGCTGACGAGCCAGGCTGGCAAAACGGGCCTGAAGCTCCCGATCCTCCTGCTGTGCAGCAAGTGCCTCTGCCCAGTAGAGTGCAAGGTAAAAATGGCTGCCGCGGTTGTCGATCTGGCCGACTTTACGGGCTGGTGACTTGTCGTTATCAAGGAACTTGCCAATAGCCTGATCGAGGGTCTCTGCCAGAATCCGTGCCTTGTCGTTGCTGAACGACTGGGCCACATGCTCAAGCGAAGCCGCTATGGCCGAAAACTCTCCGAGGGAGTCCCAACGCAGGTAACCCTCTTTCTGGAACTGCTGCACATGTTTTGGAGCTGAACCGCCCGCGCCGGTCTCAAAGAGGCCTCCACCATTCATGAGGGGAACAACCGAGAGCATCTTGGCACTGGTGCCGAGTTCAATGATGGGGAAGAGGTCGGTCAGATAGTCGCGCAACACGTTTCCGGTAACCGAGATGGTATCCTTGCCCGCCCTGATCCTGTCAAGAGAGAAGCGCATGGCTTCAACCGGAGTAAGAATACGGATATCGAGCCCGGTGGTGTCATGCTCTTTCAGGTATTCGGTAACTTTTTTGATGATCTCTGCATCATGGGCCCTCTCGGTGTCGAGCCAGAAAATTGCCGGTGCTCCGGTTATTCTTGCCCTTTTGACCGCAAGTTTAACCCAATCCTTGACCGGTGCATCTTTTGCCTGGCACATTCTGAAAATATCGCCCGCCTCAACATTCTGTTCGAGCAGCGTCTTACCAGCGGTATCAGCAACCCTGACTGTTCCGTTTCCGGGGGCGACAAAGGTCTTGTTGTGTGAACCGTACTCTTCTGCCTGCTGGGCCATAAGCCCGACGTTTGGCACACTGCCGATGGTGGCAGGATTAAATGCTCCATGCTGTTTACAGTCTTCAATGATCGCCTGATACATGGTAGCGTAGCAGCGGTCAGGAATCATGGCCTTCGTATCGTGAAGCTTGCCATCCGGTCCCCACATCTTGCCGGAATCGCGAACGACCACGGGCATGGATGCATCAACAATGATATCATTCGGGACGTGAAGGTTGGTGATACCTTTGTCGGAATCAACCATCGCCAGCGCAGGACGGGTAGCATAGACCGCCTTGATGTCGGCTTCAATTTCAGTCCGCTGTGGTTCAGGCAGTTTCTGGATTTTTGCATAGAGGTCACCCAGACCGTTGTTGACATTCACGCCAAGCTCTTTGATGAGTGCGGCATGTTTTTCAAACACATCCTTATAGAAAACCGTGACCGCATGACCGAACATGATCGGGTCAGAGACCTTCATCATGGTGGCTTTCAGGTGCAATGACAACAACACTCCGGTTTCTTTTGCATCGGCAATCTGCGCGGCAAAAAAGTTGCGGAGAGAGCCTACATGCATCACTGAGGTATCAATAATCTCTCCAGCGAGGAGCGGAGTATTGCCTTTCAGAACGGTTGACTGCCCGGAAGCATCAACAAACTCTATGGTAACGGTGGTGGCTTCAGGAAGCGTAAGAGATTTTTCACTGCCATAAAAGTCGCCCTCACTCATGGAGGCAACGTGTGATTTTGAATCGCTGCTCCATGCGCCCATCTTGTGCGGATTCTTTTGAGCAAAAGCTTTTACCGAAAGTGGTGCCCGGCGATCAGAATTTCCTTCACGGAGAACCGGGTTGACCGCGCTGCCAAGAACCTTGGCAAATCGTGTCTGGAGCTCTTTTTCAGCTTCATTGGCTGGTGCTTCAGGGTAATCGGGAATGTTGTAACCATGATCCTGCAACTCCTTGATCGCTGCCCTCAACTGGGGAATTGAAGCACTGATATTCGGCAGCTTGATGATATTTGCTTCGGGTGTCAAGGCAAGTGCGCCCAGTTCAGCAAGATAATCGGGTATTCTCTGGCTCTCGGTCAGATTTTCAGGGAAGTTTGCAATAATTCTGCCGGCAAGAGAGATGTCCTTTGGCTCAAAATCAACTCCGGTACCGCGGGCGAATGCATTAAGGATCGGAAGAAGGGAGTAGGTCGCCAGAGCGGGAGCCTCGTCGATTTTGGTGTAGATGATTTTTGCTGTTTTTGCCATCTGTAGAGTATCGGTTTAACTATTTTTCGAAATTATCTGATAAAAAAAAACACAACACAACCCAAGCGAGGTTATGAACAACGCAGTTCAACAACAAAAAACGAAAAATTATTATTGGCCTTGTTATTCTGCGTATCGAATGGAGACGCAGAATAACAGAGTGGCCAGACATCAAAAAAGAGGGAATCCGGACGGTTGCCGGTCAAATAGAGGGAAATCTGCTGCGGCTTTTTCCCCCGGTACTCACCTGAAAGAGTTAAACTTACTCGTTAAGACCTACCCGTAAAGCAAGATCCTCATCGTTAAGCACCTCATGAGCAAGCTTGATCATGGGAATGGTCGCTCCCATTGAACTGTAGCCGCCATCATGAAAGAGGTTCTGCATGGTCACCTTGCGGGAAAGATCGCTGAGGATGGTCATGGAATATTCAGCACACTCCTCGGCAGAGGCATTGCCAAGGGGAGACATGAGATCACTGTATTCGTACATTTTCTCAAAGCCCGGAATGCCGCTTCCTGCCTTGGTATAGGTTGGGCTTTGTGATATCGTGTTGATACGAATCGCCTTTCTTGCAAGCCTTGGTCCATAACTGCGGACAATGGATTCAAGCAGTGACTTCGCATCTCCCATATCTGAATAGGTCCAGTAATTTCTCTGTGAAGCAATGTAGGAGAGAGAGAGAATGCTTCCACCCTCATTGATAGCCTCATTTTTCAGCGCATAAGAGACAAGCCGGTGCAGCGACAAAGCCGAAACGTCAAGCGTTTTGATAAACCACTCGTAGTTGAGATCTTCGTAGGGCAACTGCTTGCGAATATTCTGTGACATTCCAATGGAATGCACGATAAAGTCGACCGGGCCGACTTTTTCCTTTAGTTCTTTAAAACAGGTATCGACATCCTCATTTTTCGACGCATCACAAACAATCATCGGAGCATTACCGCATAATGTCGAAAGCTCTTCAATATTGCCGAAACGCAACGCTGCCGCAACATTTGAGATGGCGATCTCTGCGCCCTCCCTGTAGGCATTAAGAGCAATCTGCCAGCCAATACTGCTTTCGTCAAGCGGGCCGAAAACGATTCCCTTCTTCCCTTTCAACAGACCATAGTGCGCTTTCTCGGACATGATATAAGCTGATTCTTTAACAAAAATTGGGGTAAATTCCCGTTAACTCGACATTTTAAACATTGAAGATACAAGATTCCCTTTAAAACTTAAACTCTTTGTCCCTATTTTTTCTTTCCGCTCCTATTAAAGCGCGATGTTATATTTTCAACCGCCTCATTGATCGAAGTTTATCGAGCATATTCCTGTTCACGCTCAACTCCATCTCCTCCTTTTCGACCACGATCTCCCTGAAGACAACACGAAGAAGATTATCCTCCCTGATATACTCCTCCATTTCAAGACTGTAAAGCGCTCTGGGAAGGGTAATGATCCGTTGAGCCCTGTCTACGGTTACGACGATGTCAGTACCCATACGGCTGACAAGAACCTCTTCGGCATCCTTGAGAAAGGGTATTTTGATACAGAGAACCTCACGATGGTCGTCTGTTCCCGCATTTATTTTGCTTTCAATCCAGAAATTCTTGCCCGAATAAAAAATCTTGTCCGGGAGTTGCTCGCCAAAAACCAGTTTGCTGATATCGTGCAGGGCATCCGTCCCGATCGGCTCGGTTCTCTGTAACTGACAACGAAAAACTGGCGTCGGGTAAAAAGAGCTGTCGATCTCCATCAAATATTTGCTGTGCAGATCAGCCCAGAACTCAAAATACTCCCCCACCGTTTTTGAAGTAGGCAGAATTTTGTTGATCACAATACCATCAACATTTATCCCGTACAGATGCACAAAGGTGTAGGCACGTTTTGTTTCAAGGATGGAGAGCTTTTCAGGGTTCAGTACCAGCCGGAAGGTAACCTCGGGACTGAGAATAAACTTGTTGATATCCTCCATCTGCTTGAGGAGCACATTGACCTCATTAAAGAAGTCATCATCCGGAATCGATTTTCCGCTCAACGGTCGTGCCAGTGACGACATGCTTTTATAGAGCTTGAAAAACTGCTTACCCATGTTTCCGCCAATAATAATCTCGGGATAAGCCAGCAAACGGAGTGTGTTGCCCGTCGGAGAGGTATCGAGCACAACGGTGTCCCACTTCCCTGACTGCGCCTCATCGAGCAGGCGGCTCAATGCAAAAATCTCGTCAAGGCCAGGCTGCGTAGTCAGTTCGGTCGCCATGCCACTGTCAATACCCTTGCTTTTATAGGAAGAGGAGACAAACTTCTGGAAGCCTGACATGTTTTTTTTAAGCTCGTACACCGTATCAACCTCAAGGCCGTAGAGGTTCTCCTCAATCTTCTGAGGATCATTGCGGCTTATGCGCATGTTAAAAACATCCGAAAGCGAATGGGCCGGATCGGAAGACATGATCAGTACCCTCTTGCCCTGCCTCGACAGAGCGACTGCTGTGGATGATGAAATGGTAGTTTTTCCTGTCCCACCTTTTCCTGAATAAATGATAACTCTGGTCTGCGACTGGTTTTCCGTTAACTCCCTCGACAACATAAAAACTCCCCGGTTAAAGGTCAATAATCCAAAAAGGCATTCCCTCTTCGGGAGGGCAAAAATATCGTTGCACAAAGTACCATTTTTCCCCTCCTTAGAGAAAAAGAATCTTTTTCTGCATGGCATGGCTGAGTTGGTGCATATACTCCTCATGCTCAATTTCAACAGCGCCCAACTTTTGCAAGTGCGGGTTCATGATCTGTGCGTCAAGCAGCAGGTATCCTCGCGCTTTCAGATGAATCACCAGTTGATTGAAGGCTATTTGAGAGGCATAAGAGCGACGGGAAAACATCGACTCTCCAAAGAATGCGCCTCCCATAGCCAGGCCATACAACCCCCCGACAAGCTCACCCTCATACCAACTTTCTATACTGTGGGCAAGACCGAGGCTGTGCAGCTTGATATAGACCTCCATAATCTCCCCGGAAATCCAGGTTTCATGATCATTTTTTCGAGGCGCTGCACACCCTTTGATCACCCCTGCAAACTCCTTGTCGAAGGTCAAGGTAAACTCATTTTTTCTGGTCAGGCGAAGAACATCGCGAGACGCCCTGAAACGATCGAGATTGAAGACGGCCCGTTTATGGGGCTGGCACCAGAATACCTTTTCATCTTTCGGGTCTGACATCGGGAAAAATCCCTGATGGTAAGCTCCGAGAAGTTCATCAATACGGATCATCTATCGTGATAGCAGGCAGTTAGAGAAAGTTCAAAAGAACATCGTCAACCACCCTTTTCGGCACATGGTGAATACCACTGGCATCCCTGAAATAGCGAACAGAATCATCATCACCCATCTGATCAATGACAACCGTCTCTATGGGTTTACCCAGAGCAATTGCCATAACTATCAAAAACCGCTCCGGAATTTTCAGCAACTCCCTTGCTTTTTCACGGTCAAGAGAGCCAAGAATGCAGCCTCCGAGCCCTGAAGCGGTTGCGCCAAGAAGAATGGTCTGGGCAGCAATACCACTGTCGCAGGCAAAGTCACAGCCTGCCAAAGAGTCACCAAGCATCACAATACAGGCCTGGGGACGTTCACCTTCAGCCGGGCCTGACCAGTCAGAAAGATAGCCCGCCCATGAAAGAAGAGGGTAGAGGGCCGCAAGCAGAGAGGGCTCACAAACCGCAATGTATCGCAGGGGTTGCAAATTTCTGGCCGACGGAACATAGCAGGCAAGCTCAACAAGTTCCCGCACGGTATCCTCCGGAACCGGAACAGTGCCATCAAATCTCCGGTAACTCCGACATTTCGTTACAAGCTCTCTGAACAACATAGGCACTCCAGTCACGACTTTTCTGCCCAGGCGGCATCGGTGTATTTCGAAAGCTCATCCCACTGGCCACTGGCGATCCATTCTGCAATATAATTAACCGTTCTGGCATAATGCAGAGGCTCCCTGCATGGCTGCTCCAGCCACTCAGCAAGAATTGATCCATCAAGGCTCTCCATCGCCATGCCATAGCCAAGTTCCACCATACCAAGCGCATTGGATTGCTGCTCAATCTGACCATCGAGAGGGCGGAGCAGCAGCTTCTTTCCGAGATGGAGCGCCTCGCCGGGAAGCTCAAATCCCGCGTTGCAGACAACGCCATTGCACTCCATCAGATCATCAAGAAAGCCTGACCTGGAATACTCCCTGAAATGCAGATGCTCCTCATCACGAGTTTCCTGCACTTTCCCGTAAATAAAAAAATCGTACGCACAAAACGGGGTAAAAAAGAGCACAATATCTTCCACCTCTTCAAAGGGGAGATAGACAAGAATTTTGTTCCTCTTCACCGCCACAGCACTCTGCGCATAAAGCGTTTCAGGAATAACCGGGGGAAATATTGGTTGATTGAAGCTGCTCCAGTGAAGACCGGCATTGTAGCGTGCAGGCGCAAAATTCAGAAGAATCTGTTTTTCAAAAAAAGAGCCCCGACCCACGGGTACATCATATTTGAATGCATACTGATGACCAAAACCAAGCGAGGGAATATTTCTTGTTCGTGCAACCATTGAGGTGATCGGATCAAAATCGGTAATAATCAGCTCAGTCTCTTTTGTATCGAGCATCACAACATCCGCCGTCAAGTGAACAAGGTCAAGCTGAAGCATCGTTTCAAAATAGTTCATCTTTCCCTTGCGGGTAACGAGTGTCAACCCCTTCATTACCCTGAATGGCTCAAATATCTCTACCTCTCTTAACTCATCCTCTTTTCTGCCGCTGATAATGACATCAACATCGTGGCCATCCTCCCTGAGCTTTCGGACAAGCTCACGACTGCGGCTGATATGACCGTTTCCCGTACCCTGAACACCATAAAGAATCTTCATTCTGCTGAACATTTATGCGTGACGCAACCTCTCTGTGGCGCGGGTTACTTTTGAATTTTGAGATTGGCATACTGCACCATCAGCGTCTTCTCACCTGCATTACGGAACGTTATCTTCACCTTCTGCTTTGCTCCGCTGCCCTGAACATCAAGCACAACTCCAGCTCCAAAAACTGCATGATGCACCATTGTCCCTTCACGAAACAGCGAGGGTTTCGACGTTCCCGCAGCCACTGCCGCAGAGGAGGAGGTTACCGTTTTCGACTGATATCCTCTTGACGGGGATGAAAACCCTGATGCCGCTTTTTCTTTTGCCAGACGATCGGAGAGAAAATTTCCGCTCTCAGTCTGCACAATCGAGGAGTCGATTTCGCCAATAAACATCGAGCGGAGGCAGTGGTGCTGCTGCCCATACTGGTAACGGCTCTGCGCCCACGAAAGAAAAATCTTCTCCTGCGCCCTCGTCATTGCCACATAAAAAAGCCGGCGCTCCTCCTCAAGCTCTTCGGGCTCATAGCAGTGCAGGGGAAAAAGCCTCTCTTCAAGGCCGGTAATAAAGACCACAGGGAACTCCAGCCCTTTGGCCGCATGAACGGTCATCAGGGAGACAAAATTATCGGACTCCTGTGTTTCGTCATAGTCAGATGCAAGGGAGATATTTTCAAGAAAATCACCAAGGGAGCCCGCATCAGGGTTATGGTCAGAAAAATCCCTTGCCATCGAGAGCAACTCCTGAAGGTTTTCATGGCGCGCAAGCGACTCGGTAGTGTTTTCCGCCTGCAAGAGCAATGGAATGGAGGTCAGGGCAAAAAGCTCGGTCAGCACGTCGTAGACTGTGCCGTTAAGAGCCGTCTTTCTGAGTGCCTCAATAACCTCACTGAAGGAGCCGAGAGCATTGACCAGCCGCGCAGGAAAACCACCCTCATCAGCCCGCCGGATCGCTTCATAGATGCTTATCTGGCGCTCTTCGGCAAACTCCTTGAGCTTGGCAATACTGACATCACCGATTTTCCGGGGAGGGAAATTGATAATGCGCAAGAGCGACTCACCATCACGGTCATTAAGAATAAAGCGGAGATAGGCGACCGCATCCTTGATCTCCTTGCGCTTGTAAAAAGAGACACTGCCAAAAATCTTGTAAGGAATTTTGTGCTGACGCATGACATCCTCAAGCACCCTCGACTGAGCATTGGTACGGTAAAAAATGGCGAAGCTTTTGAACTCGAAGCCCTGTTTCAGGCGCAGGTTGCGTATCTGCTCACCAACCCTTTCGGCCTCATTGCGCTCATTGTATGCCTCAATCAGCGTCAACGGCTCTCCCTCGTTGCGGTGCGAAACCAGCTCTTTTTTGATCTGCCGGAGATTGCAACTGATCACGTTGTTTGCTGCCTTGAGAATATTGCCGGTACTGCGATAGTTCTCAACGAGTTTGAAGGTGAGCGCATCATGATAGTCATCCTGAAAGTTCAGGATATTGGAGATATCGGCGCCGCGCCAGGAATAGATCGACTGGGCGTCATCACCCACAACAAAAATATTGCGATGCCTTGCCCCGAGCATTTTTGCGACAAGATACTGGGCCCGATTGGTATCCTGATACTCGTCAATCATGATATAGCGAAAAGTCTCCTGCAACTCCTGAAGCACCCCAGGATGAGCATTGAAAAGTTCAAGCGGCTTGATAAGCAGGTCATCAAAATCGAGGGCATTGTTCTCTTTCAGCTTTCTGGCGTAAACCTCGTAGATTTGTGACGCCTTCTGCTGATTATAGTCACTCGCATTGCGATGAAACTCAGCGGGCAGAATAAAACTGTTTTTTGCCCGGCTGATGAGCCCCTGAACCGTGTTGACCGGCACCGACTCGGCAGAGATGTTCAGCTCGGCCATCGCCTGACGGATAAGACTTTTACTGTCCTCGCTGTCAAAAATTGAAAAGTTCTTGTCGTAACCGATCAAGTCAATGGAGTTACGGAGGAGACGGGCAAAAATAGAGTGAAAGGTGCCGATCCACAAACCCCGTGAACTGCCCTGATGCAGCAGGGTATCAACACGGTGGCGCATCTCGCCGGCGGCCTTGTTGGTAAAGGTGAGTGCAAGAATATTCTGGGGAGAGACCCCCTCGTTTCTGATAAGATATGCAATACGGTAGGTAATCACCCTTGTCTTGCCTGAACCTGCACCCGCCAGCACCATCACGGGCCCGGTGGTAGAGATCACGGCATTACGCTGCACTTCATTGAGATCGTTTAAAAAATCCGTCAATACTTCCTGATACCTGTTAACTGTTAGAGCGCCCCCTTAAGCTCCCGCAGAGCGCCAAAATCTCCAGTTGAATTTCGTACATCTTTACCCTTTTTACAAATCAGAGTCAAACAAATCCTTTTGCCGCACCGTAACGACAAACCACGATGGTATCATTCCCCACTGATATTTCGCAACAAACCACAAAGTAAACTCTCAAAATGGGAGGCGCCAGGTGCCGCACCACTTTTTTCTGTTTTTTAATACCCAGGGCTCTCACTTTTGGCTTTCAGAGTTACTATATTTTGGAACGAACGATTACCCACCTAAACGAATGCAATTACAATGTTTCCTCTTGTTTACGAAATCAATACGAGAATCTGGCTGGATAAATTGAGCATAGAACATAACCGCTCAGTAACCCTCGGCAATATACCCGATGAGGAGTTTGCCTTTTTTTCAAGCTGCGGCTTTGACATAGTCTGGTTGATGGGGGTATGGAAACCAAGCCAGTACAGCAAGGCAATTGCTACGGCACATCAGGGGTTGAGAGCATCTTTTTTGAAACATATTCCGACCGTAACACCAGAGGATATTGCATCATCACCCTACTCCATCCCATCCTATACCGTCAATGAAGCGCTGGGAGGAGAGACCGAGCTGTTGACCTTCCGTGAAAAACTCCATGCAAGGGGTATTAAACTTATGCTCGACTTTGTGCCAAACCACCTTGCTCTCGACAACGCTTTTTTGCCCGAACACCCGGAGTATTTTATTCCAATATGCAATGAAGAGTGGTGCCTGGACCCCCAGGCTGGCTTTCAGTACAGAAAAGAACAATATCTGGCCTACGGCAAAGACCCCTATTTTGACCCATGGACCGACACCCTGCAGCTCAACTATGCCAGAAAAGAGACGCACAAGATGATGACCGAGAACTTGTTCAAGATAAGCTCACTCTGCGATGCTGTCCGATGCGATATGGCCATGCTGGTGCTGAAAAGTGTTTTTAATACCACATGGAGCGGCCGCTGTGGCTTCATGGAAGAGGAGTTCTGGGACAAGGCAATCGCTGCAGTCAAAACCCGTTATCCCGGCTTTCTTTTTCTGGCCGAATCATACTGGAGCAAGGAGTGGGAGCTGCAGCAACAGGGGTTTGACTATACTTACGACAAACCATTTTATGACTACCTCACCGAGGCATCGATCAACACTGAAAAACTGACAGGACATCTGCTTGGCGATTGGGACTACCAGAAACATCTCTGTCGCTTTCTCGAAAACCATGACGAACCAAGGGCTGCTGAAAAAATCGGACTGAACCACAAGGCCGCAGCTCTGCTTCTGCTCACCTCTCCGGGTATGCATCTTATCCATCAAGACCAGATAGATGGCTTCAAAAAGCAAATTCCGGTACAACTGCTCCGGCAAACAACGGAAGTGAGCGACCCGAAGCTGGCTGACTTCTATAAAAAACTCTTTTTACTTCAAGAGAGAGAGGTGTTTCAGGAGGGGCGGATCGAATGGCTTAAGCTCAACGCACCCAATAACTCGCACTGTTTCGGGTTTCACCGTTTTACCGCGAAAGAGAGCGCCTACATTCTGGTTAATTTCAGCGAAACCGGCATTCCTCTCGAATTCAGTCACCCATCCCTTGAACACGGTGCCATGAAGAAGCTCACCGTACTCAGCACACAAAATAAAAATAAGACGAGCATTCACTATGCTGAAAAGGTGATGAAAATAACCCTCTCGGCGCACGAAGCAATAGTCATAACCTGCACGACAAAAGTGACAGCCTGCAAACAAGAATAAATCAGGGATTTCATCCTGTCCAAAAACACTATTGACTTTATTTATTTTATGCAGATCATTACACATACCGTCAAGAGGCGAACCACAAAGCCGATTGAAATCATCGACATTACCGATGAAGTAATCGCTGCCCTGCTCTCCTCAGGGCTTGAGCGGGGACAGATTACCGTCATAAGCCGCCACACAACCGCCTTTATCAACATCAATGAAAAAGAGGAGCGGCTCCTTGAAGATATGGAGACGTATCTCAAACGTCTTGTGCCGAAAGATGGCAACTACCTGCATAACCTGAATCCCGTTGATGGCCGCCACAATGCCCACTCCCATATCCTCGGTCTCTTCATGAACAGCTCCGAAACCATTCCTTTCGCAGAAAGGAAAATGCTCCTCGGAGAGTGGCAATCACTCTTTTTCATTGAGCTTGACGGACCGCGCGAGGAGCGGAGCATCATCCTTCAGATTTCGGGCATTTGAGGTGGCACAAGCCGCCAAATGACAAAGCATGGAACCGGGAAGCGCCCGGCATGGTTACAGTTACTGACTATGAAATAACCAGTATCCGTATAATCCCATGCCAGATTCCTCCCCGGTTGCAATGTCTCGGTCGATGAACCGTCTCTCTATGGTTCGCTCGCCTGATGATCTGAAAAAACTTACCATTGCTGAGCTTCAGGGAGTGGCTGATGATTGTCGTAAAGAGGTTATCAACCTGGTCTCCCTCAATGGCGGCCATTTTGCATCAAGCCTTGGCGTGGTAGAACTGACCGTCGCGCTGCACTATGTCTACAGCTCCCCGCACGATAAAATTATCTGGGATGTCGGCCACCAGGCCTACGTCCATAAAATACTGACAGGAAGGCGGGAACAGATGCAGAGCAACCGGAAGTTTGGCGGACTCGCTGGTTTTCCAAAAAGAGCAGAAAGTGCACATGACGCTTTCGGAGCAGGTCATGCCTCCACATCCATTTCTGCCGCCGCAGGAATTGCCGTAGCAAATGAGCTGGCTGGCGGCAACGAAAAGGTTATAGCCATCATAGGTGACGGCAGCATGACGGGAGGCATGGCCTTTGAGGCGATGAACCACCTCGGAGATCTGAAGAGCGATGTGCTTGTCATCCTCAATGACAACCAGATGGCCATTTCCTCCAATACCGGTGCACTCCGGCACCACATGGTCAATCTCACACTGAACAAAAGCTACAACAGGGCCCGCAAATTGGTCTGGAAATCACTTTCGCTCTTCAACAATGGGCTGGGTGAAAAGGCAAAAATTGCCGTGCGTAAAATTGAAGAGGGAGTAAAAGCAGCATTGACGCCAGGAGCATTTTTTGAAGCGCTTGGCTTGAGATATTTCGGCCCGATTGATGGCCACAACATGGATCAACTCGTCAAAGCACTCAAAGAGATGCAGGCACTTCCCAACCCGAAACTGCTGCATGTTATCACCACAAAAGGCAAAGGGTTCAGGCCCGCAGAGGAAAACCAGTGCAAGTGGCATGCTCACAACGGTGGTTTCGATACCACAACAGGCAAATTGCTGAAAACAGCCGACACCTCGCCTCCCCCAAAATATCAGGAGGTTTTTGGAGAGGCTCTGGTGGAGCTTGCCCTGAAAGACAGAACCATCGTTGCCATTACCGCTGCCATGCCAAGCGGTACATCGCTCGATCTCTTCCAGAATGCCCTGCCGAACCGCTTTTATGATGTCGGTATCGCCGAGCCTCATGCTGTCACCTTTGCCGCAGGTCTTGCCAGCCAGGGGTTCAAGCCGGTCTTTGCTGTTTATTCAACCTTTCTGCAGCGAGGATACGACCAGTTGATTCATGATGTGGCGCTCCAGAATCTGCAGGTTGTCTTTGCCATCGACCGAGCCGGGCTTGTCGGCGAAGATGGCCCGACCCATCACGGAGCATTTGATCTCTCCTGGCTTCACGCTGTGCCGGGCCTTGTCATCATGGCCCCGGCAGATGAACAGGAGCTGCGCGACATGCTCTATACCGCCCTCTATGAGCTGAACTGTCCGGTGGCAATCCGCTACCCGAGAGGCAACGGAACGGGCATGAGCCTCCTCAAAAACTTCACCTCACTACCCGTCGGCAAGGGCGTTATTGTAAAAGAAGGGAGCGGGCTTGCACTGCTCTGCATGGGAACCATGACGCAGAAAGCCCTTGAAGTTGCTGCCATACTTGAGCAAGAGGGAATTGATGCCACCGTCGCCAACATGCGCTTCCTCAAGCCGTTCGACACCAGAATGGTCGAAGAACTGGCCTCCCGCTCAACCCATTTTGCCGTTCTTGAGGAAAACAGCATGATTGGAGGGCTCGGCAGCGCGGTTATCGACCACCTCAATACGAAAGGGCTTAACCGCCCTGTGCTGAAAATTGCCCTGCCCGACGCCTTCGTAACGCACGGCCACATCAATGACCTCTACCGCGCTATCGGCTTCGATACCCCGACCATGACCGAGAAAATAAAGCTGTTTTACCGTGGGGGCCAGAAGTGAAAAAAAGTGAGAAGAAGAAGCAGTAGCCGGACGGAAAGATTGGCAAACAAACCAGCAAGCAGGTCATCCATCATGATCCCCCATCCCCCAGGCAACCGCTGGAGAGCATCGACTGGCCCGGGTTTGGCAATATCAAAAAAGCGAAAAAAAACGAGTGCGAGCGCCACAGGCCACACCCCTTCCGGCAGGGCAACAAGCGCCAGCCACTGACCGGCAAGCTCATCAATGGTGACAATTGAAGGGTCATTTCCATAGTGCTCCTCCATCACCCCGCCAGCCCATATCCCGACGCCAGTGCTGAGAAGAACAAGAGTGAGCAAAAGCGCGGGATTGTGCAGAACCGGAAGAAAAAAATAGCCGAGAGCGACCACAATACTCGTCACCGTGCCGGGCGCCCCCGGAAAATAGCCGATTCCGAAACAGGTGGAGAGGGCTTTTGCCGCAAAAAGCTTCATGCTGTTATTGCCCCTGAAGAGGCTTCTGAAAATAGATACTCCAGTTACTCACCAGATAGGAGATACCGGTATAGACGGTAAAAGCCGTGACCGCCAGCATGATATAGTAGAGATTATCGGAAACAAGAAAGCCGTTGATCATCACCGCAACACCCTTGCCTGAAAAAGCCGCCTCCTTCATCAACATCAGCACCATGATCACATAGACAAAAACATTTTGTACAACGGTTTTATATTTCGCCTCCACGCTGGTCACCACCGGCCTGTTTTTATATTCGGCATAGATCCTCAGTGCCGTCACCACAACATCGCGGATAACCACAAGGAGCACCATCCAGAGAGCCAGATAACCCATCCAGTAGTAGAGGAAAAAGGCTGCCGTAATAAGCAACTTGTCGGCAAGCGGATCGAGAAAAGCGCCAAGGCGAGTTTCAACGCCATATTTCCTTGCATGATAGCCATCATAAATATCGGTCAGAGAGGCCACCACAAAAACGATGAAGCCAAACAGCTTGAGCCAGGGGTCAGCCTGCAGCAGCAGCACAACAAAAACCGGGACGAGCAAAATCCTCAACGCGGTTAACTGATTGGGTATGGTCAAATATGTCTGGTACTCTTCTTTCAAACCCTGCGGAATTAAAATGTTTATAGAAAAACCTGAACATGAGGCAACAAGCGCCCCTGTTCGGTGCAAGATACGCTATTGAAGGCTTTTTTTCAATGCCTCTGCCCAGTCGCAAAGAATAAAGATGCTACTCCAGCTCCACCACCGTCACTCCGGCGCCACCCTCGCCCCACTCACCGAGACGAAAACTCTTGACCGCCTTATGCTGCTGCAGGAACTCCGCCGTCCGCTGCCGGAGCGATCCGGTACCCTTGCCATGAAGAATCATCGCTGAATGCATACGGTTAAGAAGCATCGTATCAAGAAAACGGTCAATTTTCAAAATCGCCTCATCGCCGCTGAGCCCCCGCAAATCAACCGTTGTGGACTCCACCGCCGACGTTGTAGCCGACCACGAAGCCTTTTGCTGCCGGGGGGCGGGCTCTTTGAGAATTTTTTTCACCTGTGTTTTCGATGTCTTCTCCAGGTTTTTCAGCGACGTCGTCAACCTGAAATTGCCGCACAGCACCACCACACTCTCCTGATTGACACTCTCAACCTGACCCGAAGCCGTACTGTCGAGAATTCGAACCAGGTCACCCGCACGAATGGTGCGATCAAGCGGCACCGCACTCTCAGCCTCAGAACGCAGAACCGTCTCACTCTGTTCAGCCTCCTGCTTTTTCAGCCCAAGTTTTTTTCGTGCCTCCTGTACCGCTTTGGCATCCGTTGGAGTGCTCTTGACCTCCTGAACAATCTCGCGGATCTCTTTTCGGGCATGTTCCACCTCTTTCTGCAGCTCCCTTGAAGCGCCAATCTTCAGCTCCCTGCGCTTCCGCTCAAGGCGCGCCTCCTCAGTGCGCAAAACAAGCTCCCGTGCTGCAACATCTGCCCGCTGTGCCTCAAGCAGCTCCTTCAGCCTGCGATTCTCCTCAAACAGACGGCTCAAATCATCGAGCATCCGGTCAAGCCCGATACGTTCATCCTGCATGAATGCTGAAGCCCGCTCAACCATTGCCACGGGAAACCCCATCCTCTTCATCATCGCAAAGGCGAAACTGTTACCCGGAAGCCCCTTGACAAAACGGAAGGTCGGCACCAGCACCGCCCGGTTAAACTCCATTGCGCCATTCACCACTCCCTCGCGCTCATGGGCGTAAGCCTTCAGGTCGCCAAGGTGTGTGGTCACAATGGTTTTGGTGCCGCGATTGAGCAGCTCCTCCATCACCGCACGGGCAATGGCTCCCCCCTCCTCAACATCCGTACCGGCACACAGTTCATCAATCAGCACCAGATCGCGGCTCCCAGCAACATCAAGAATGGTTTTGATGGCGCCAAGATGGGAGCTGAAGGTGGATAGATCATTCTCAATCGACTGATCGTCGCCAATCTCGATAAAAATATCGTTGAAAAGGGGAAACACGGAGCTCTCACTGCAGGGCAGCAGGTAACCGTGCACCAGCATACAACAGAGCAGACCGGCAGTTTTCATCGCCACCGATTTTCCACCCGCATTGGGGCCTGAAATCACCAGCACCCGGTCATCTTCTTCATCCAGATCGAGGTCAAGCGGCATAACCTCTTTCTGATGATGCGAAATCAGAAGCCACGGATGGAACCCCTTGACAATGCGAAGCGAATGACCTTCGGCAATGGCGGGAAGCACCGAGTTCGTTTCAACGGCAAAGCGTGCCCGGGCAAAGAGGGCATCAAACTCACCGAGAATAGTTTCATTATACCTCAGGTTTTCAAGCTCGGGCCGCAGCTCTTCAGTCATCTCCTTCAGAATACGCTCAATCTCCCTCCGCTCACTGATCTCCAGATCCTGAATTCGGTTACTGATCTCAAGCGTCTCGGCAGGCTCGATAAAGACCGTCTGCCCGCTCCCTGAATAATCCTGGATGTAGCCCGCTATTTTATATTTGTACTCCACCCTTAGCCCAAGCGTCAGCCGCCCGTTCTTGATCGCTATCGTATCCTCCATAAGCCAGCCGCTCTCCTGGCAACGCCTGAGCAATCGATCCATCTTCCGCCGGATCAGCTCACGGCTGCCACTCAGCTCACGCCGGATCATCAGAAGCCCCTCGCTTGCCGTATCACGCACCCTCGACTGCTCATCAATAATGCGACGAATGGAGGCCTGAAGACTCTTCTCAAGCCAGAGCCTGATGGTGAACTCATTCAGCAGCGGATAAACCTCACGATTGAGGAACATGAACTTGCGCAACTGCACCGATGAAAAGAGCAGATGATGAATATCCTGCAGCTCTTCCGGCTCAAGATAACTTTCAAGAATCTCGAGTTTTTTCAGAAGAGGCCGCGTATCCGGTAAATAAGAAAACGGAAGGGCAATTCCCTCCTGAAGCAGATTCCTTAATTCAAGCACCCGCTCAAGCTCCGCCACAAGCGCCTGGCGACCAACCTCCGGCACAGCCAACAGAAGCCTGTCGCGCCCCATCGCAGAGAGACAGAACTGCGTCGTATAGTTGGCTACTTTATCAAATTCGAGTTTTTTAAGGGAAATGGGATTCATGGGTACACGATAATTCTATAAGCCGTTACGGCATTTGCATCAATAATAAACCTCTGTCAGCAACAGACGCCGGATTCATAAGCATCACATTCAAAGCAAACATAATAAAATTACTTAAAGTTGAACGGGTTCAGGGAATAAAAAAAGCCAAGGCAGCATAGCGAACTGGCCTATCGCCATCATCGGCAAACCATCACGGTAGAGAAAAAACTCGAGTTCCCCGCATAAAAACAAAAACAAGCAAATCTTCTATTTATTAAAATCAAAATATTGTCTATAATATGATTTTAAAGCACTAATAGACAAAATTATGGCTTCAGATACAGATACATTTTCATCAGATGAATGGGAGCTTCTCGTCGGTGAACAATTCCGGGCCCTGCGTATCCGGGCTGATCTGGAGCAGACTGAACTTGCAGCACTGGCATCCATCAGTGTTGGTGCACTGAAAAATCTTGAGGGCGGTAAGGGCTCATCGCTTAAAACCATCATCAAGGTTGCAAGAGTTCTCGGTCGAACTGACTGGCTGAACGCACTTTCGCCCAAGGTTTCGGTAAGCCCCATGCAACTCTTGAAAGGGCAACGCAAGGATGCTATCCGAAAAAAGGTCTCTCGCTCCCGCAAACCGAAAATGGAGTCATAGCCAATGTACCGCCCCGTTAACCTCATCGAAGTCCGTGCCTGGGAGAAAACTGTTGGCGCCATTTCGCTCGATTCCAGCACCGGTTACTACGTTTTTGAATATGCACCCTCCTGGCAGGCTGGTGGCATTGAACTGGCACCCCTGACCATGCCGGTCAAAGAGAGCATACACATTTTCCCTCTGCTTCCAGAGCCAACATTCAGGCGACTCCCGGCCATGCTGGCTGACGCCATCCCTGACGATTTTGGAAATGCCCTGATTGATGCCTGGTTGGCAAAAGCCGGTGTGCCAAAAGAGGCCATTACCCCCCTCGACCGGCTGGCATACATGGGCAAACGCGGCATGGGCGCACTCGAATTCAGGCCGGTTCGGGGCCCGCGCCATACAAAAACCACCGCCGTTGAAATCTCAAAACTTGTCATCAGCTCCAGAGAGGCACTGGCTGGCTCAATTAAAGGCGACCGGGATACGCAAGCAGCTATCATGAACCTGATTCAGGTCGGAACCTCAGCAGGTGGAGCACGTGCCAAGGCGGTAGTTGCCTGGAATCCCGACACCAACGAGATTCGCTCAGGACAACTGCCCGCAGATCCCGGTTTTGAACACTGGCTGCTCAAGCTTGATGGTGTTGGCGAGGGTCACGATCTCAGCACGGGAAAAGGGTACGGACGAATTGAATACGCATACTACCTGATGGCCCGCGCTGCCGGAATAACCATATCAGAATCCCGATTACTCGAAGAGAATGGCCGCGCCCACTTCATGACCCGCCGTTTTGACCGTTCAAACGGCACAAAGCTGCACCTCCAGACACTCTGCGCCATGCAGCACCTCGACTATCGGCAGCGGGCCACCCACGATTACAGCCAATATTTTCAGACCATCAAAGCACTCAATCTGCCCTTGACCGAATTGGCCGAGGCTTATCGCCGTATGATCTTTAACGTCCTTGCCGCAAATTGCGATGACCATACAAAAAACCACTCCTTCCTGATGGACAAAACCGGAGAGTGGCATCTCGCACCAGCGTACGACTTGACCCACTCCTTCAACCTCGCAGGAGAGTGGACATATCAACACCTGATGTCAGTCAACGGCAAATTCCGCAACATTAACCGGAGCGATTTCCATACCGTCGGTGACCGCTTTCTGGTACCCAATTACAAAGGAATCATCAAGAGTGTGAGTGCCGCCATAAAGCGCTGGCCAGAATTTGCTGAAGCAGCAGGGTTGCCGATGAGAGAGGCAGAGAGGATTCAGAATGACTTCATTCCAACGGCTGAGCGGGGATGATAGCATCAAACCCCGTTTCGAACAGAACTCCCTCTTTGGCGCTGCCATCTGATGGATGGTTTAAAAAAACAACACAAACTCTTCCCATCATTCAATATATTTGATACTTGTTGCCAGTCGCATTATAGGGGAGTGAATGCAGCTACTTTCACCGCCCGCACCCGCAACGCGAGGCACTTATCTATCGCGTCAAGGTGGCGCGTGAGTTTTTGACCAAACTGGAGATCACCCCATGAAAAACACAATGACTTACTGTGGTTATATGGCCAGCATTGAATTTGACCCTGACGATAATATTCTGGTCGGGCGAGTGCTCGGCGTAGATGACCTGATATGCTTCCATGGCGATTCAGTAGCTGAGTTCACACAGGCATTCCACGAAGCTGTGGATGATTACCTTGCAGCCTGCGAGAAGTTAGGATAGGCACCCGAAAAACCTGCATCCGGACGTCTCATGCTGCGCGTTAATCCCGTCGTCAATGCCGCAGCGCTCAAAGCAGCCGCGCATACTGGGCAAAGTCTTAATCGCTGGGCTGAGCAGGTGCTGCGTCAAGCAACCCATTCGTGACATCCTTCGCAATTACATCGGCGCGGCAGGCTCTTTAGCGGCGGCTTTTACGACTACTGACTGGCCATCAGAGGGGATACGAAAAGGGCACTGCCTTCGAAATGCTTTCATTTCATATAGTTGACCGATAGTTCCCATCATCATTTCGACCGACAAGACCCTGTTTTTTTGCCCGGCTTTCATTCAACACACTGATATCAGAGTATCGGATTGCCCAAATCTTCTGTTCTGCCGACAGTGATTGCCTGAACTTATCCGAAAGCTGTGGCAGCATGGAATCCGGAGCTTCAGGAATCACCAGATACATTTTCAGAGGGAGCTTTAAGTGCTCAATCTGGTTCAGATTATCTGGCAAAAATTTTAGAAGTTGCTCATGACGCCCGCAAACCGCTGTAAACCAGACGGTAAGCGCATGAATCATTTTTAATCGAACATCAGCAAAAAAAACATCTGATTGACGAGGAACAGAGCGCTTTGCTTCAACAAAAACAATCGCAGCACTGCCAAAGCCATGACGCACAACAAATTCGACTTTTGAAACATGATCGCCGAATTTCAGCTTGGTTAACACTTTTTCAAACTCAAAAACGTCATCTGGTGCAAAACTGCCAAAGGTCACCCCCGATTCAGTGATTGAGATACTCATCCAGCAGAGACCTCAAGCTCTTGATCAAACAGGCGAATGGATTCATTAATGATTTCATTATCCGGAATGCCTTGCAGTAAATCTTCCTGATGCCAGCCTCCGTCTTGGTCAGCAAGAAATACCGGGATATGTATATTTTTTGATAAGGCTATCAAATAGAGCTTTTTCACCACAAAATAGGAGTGTGATGCAATAAAAAACTGAATTCCTGCATCAGAGAGTTGATAGACAATGTCGAGCAACTGACTGATCGCTGTTGGATGCAATGCTGACTCAGGCTCATCAATAAAAACAACAGAATCCGGGGTTAAAAAACGATTCCCAAGGAGCGTATCAAGAATGGCTATTTTTTTTATTCCCTCCGCCGTCGTATTCAGCGAAAAACGGCTGTTTCCCTTTTTGTAGACCCATCGTTCAGCATCCGGCACATATTCAATCTTTCCCTGAAACATCCGCTCCAACTGCTGGCGTGAACAAGTAAACCCGTCGAAAGTCCTCCCACGCTGCGTCGGATTTTGGAGAGCAAGCACCAAATCGACATAGGTTGCATCAAAACCAAATGCCTTGTCTTGCAGACCCGATTTTAAAATCACTTTGGCAAGTGTCAACACCTCTTTCGGCGGCAAAAAAATAGAATTAGCCTCTCTTGGTGGCAAATTGTTGTGTAACGGCACTATCTTGCGACTGGTATCAGGGCCAAACTCGTAAGCCAGACCACAGTTATTCTGCATGGTAACGGAAACAGCGAGACGATTACCAACACCTTTTTGCACCAGATCACCTAACTTATCAGCCTGAAATGTCCAATAAAGCTTGTCACCCAGCACCTCGGAAAAATCACGGGGATCTTCACCTCTTCCGCTCTCTTCCTGTGAACGTATCATTGCATATAACGCTTTGAGAAGAAAGGTCTTTCCGCAGCTATTGGCGCCGAGCACCAGGTTGAGCTTCCCCAAACCCTCTCCCCGTAGAGACGATAACGGTCCAAAGTTTTTAATAGCAAATGACGTAATCATCCTGTTGTTCTCTTGCTGATGTTGATGAAGAGCTCACTGGCGTCAAGCACTCCGTATCCATGAGCCACTGCTTCAGCTCAATCACGGAAGCGAAGATTATCGGTATATCGACCATTTCCAGCCGAACGGTGAATAATGCTACACCTGATTCAATGTAAAGAATATTTCTTGTGATTGATACTCAGCTTCACAGAGAGCCTCCCGCCATCCAAGCAGAAGGAGTTCCACGCCTTGCGTATTCTATCTGACCCTGGATCAGACTGAATTTGCATTGGCATCCATCAGTGTTGCTGCACTGAAACCTTATACCCAGGGAACGCCGAACTACAGCTCGAAAAAAAACAAGGCTGATGCACAGAGTCGAGGCAGCACGATCCCTGGCGACTTTTGTTTAAAAAAAAATCGAATCAACACATTAAAAATCAAGCCATTACCTTCCCCCCAATCCCAGCCAAATCCCTACCCTTGGGCATCACAAACAAGCACGCGCCTCCGCTCCGTTTCTCCCACAACTCACCCAATGCGCGTTTCTCTGTTGAATCGGCATTGCTCCATGATGTCTCCGCTTTATACTCGACAACCAGAAAGCGCCCATCCTTGAGTTTGCAGACAAAGTCGGGGTAGAATTTGTCGGTGGAGGTTTGCAACCAGAAGGAGTGAATCTCACGCCGTTCGATGTTGCGCACCCAGAATTCAACTTCGGGAAGTTGATCAATGTAAATGGCGCACTCCTCCTCTTCGCCGTTGAGGGAGGCAATCTCCTTGTAGTAGTGCTTCCTGAACTTGAAGCTCCCCTGATATTTTGCGTTGCAGGGGTATTCGTCGGGTTTGAACCTGAAGCATCGGGCTGGCGTTACCACAATCGGCGTTGCGCATTCCGGCAGGAGAAACGCCTGATATGCTCTCTGCCGCTCGGCTCTGCGCAGGGCATCTATTTTTGCGACAATCCGTTGCCGCAGGGTGTATTTGTCGTGGAAAAGCTCCTGAAGGGAGATATTTCGCTCGTTCAGGAGATAGTGAATAACGCCGATCAGCCAGGGGCCGCTCTCTGACGGGAAGATATCAGCGCGGTTCGGGATGTTCCGGTCAATCCAGTGAACAAGCGTTGCCACACTTTCGTCATCGTCGGGCTCCAGAAAAGAGATCTGGTGGCGCAGCTCCTTGAGGAATAACTTTGAGACCTTGCCGCGATCGTCAATGTCAATATCTATCACCTTGCCGTCAAACTGCTTTGCTGCATAGTCTGACTCGGTGAAAGCGGGAGGGTATTTGGAAAGTCTCCACGGAATTTCAAGGAAATGGCTCTCCTCAAATGGCTCAAACAGGTCGCCCTGCTGCACGGAGAGGAGAGGAACAGAGAAGCCAACCCCGCGTTCAGCCGCTGTTTTTGGCTGTTCCGGCGGTATGCCACAGCTTTTGCGATAGAGGCGCTCGATAGTTGCCCTCGCTTCCGGCGTTTTGCAGCAATCAAGAATCGCGTATTTTTCCGGTTCTTCCATGATGCCGACAAAGGTGCAGGTTTTGCTCTCCTCGTCGTAGCTGAATTTATTGGCAACGATTTCGGGCAGACCTGCAAGGATCGGCGCCTCTGCGAGAGGTTCCGATACCTTGAAAAAGAGGTCAAGCCTGCCCTGTTCACCGGCTGGCATACGGGTTATCAGCTCTTTGGCCTCCTGCCGGTTAAAGCCGTTTTGAATCAGGGCATCTTCCAGCGCGTTGGCCGCCTCAACAAAATTTTTCGATGCTGAAAAGGCGTAGGCCATGTTCAGCTCTACCCGCTGTTTCCGCTTTGCCTGGTGCAGCCGCATGATCCGACCGAGAATCTGTTCGACCGCCGTGGAGGAACGCATTTCGGCAACGGAGCAGAGGACGTAGGCAAAGGGGCAGTCCCACCCCTCCCGCAGTGCCTGCACGGTGATGATAAAGCGTACGTTGCAACTCGATACCGCAAGGTCAAGCCCCTCCAGCCCCTTGTCGGTTCCGGTTGCCCGGCGAATCTGCTCCGCCGGAATATTGAAATCATCAATCAGGCACTGCTCAACAACCTCAACGGTGAGCGTCTCATGCGTCTGGCTTTTGGCCTGTGCCTGAATGAGCATGATCGGCCTGATATACTCGCCTGTCGCCTGCTGCTCTTCAATGGCAAGCTGTTCAAGATGTTTGCGGCAAGCAATGGCATCCGTCAGCAGCTCCTTCCAGTTTGGCCTTGTTTCGAGGCGAATGGGCATCTTGATCATCTGGGCCGCCTTCAGCTCTGCTGCCGAGACGGTGTAGAGGATGTTGCTTGGATTGTGCTCGGTGGCCGGTGTTGCCGTGAACTCAATGATGCAGGAGGGGTTGAAGCGGGCGAGCGTTTCAAAGGAGAGCTGCGTCCGGGAGTTGTGCGCTTCGTCAACAATCACAATCGGACGGTGCATTTTCAACAGATTGGCCAGCGACTGAATCGGCACACCGTTGTCGTAGGCTTCAAGGGTGTGGGCGAGAGCGGTGTCAAGATCAGTGAAGTGCTCCATCAGAACGCCGGATTGCTCATAGACCTTTCGCCCCTCCGTTTCATCGACCCTGAAAGCCTGAATGGTGGAGACAATAATGGTAGCATTGTTGGCAAGCGTCGGGCGGGTGACGTACAACGCCTCCGGCATGGTCAGCACCGCAACCGATGGCATCGACTCCTCAACCGCCTGCCGGTAGGGATGATTACGATCTTTCAGGGCGTTACAGGTCTGCTCCTTGATGGTATTGGAGGGAACAAGCCAGAGCACAACCGGAGTTTCCGTGTGCATCAGCTCTTTGGCGGCAATACCGATGGCATGGCTTGCAACGATGGTTTTGCCTCCGCCGGTTGGCATTCTGAGGCAGATATATGGTAGTCCCGGAAGCTCCTTCACCTCCCGATAGGAGAGCGCCGCGCCAAAGGAGTGCCGGGTGACAGTGGCATAAGCCATCCCGGCACTCTCATCCTGCTGAAAGACAGTAAAATAATCGGAGAGGGCCGATAAAGAGCGCCGCTGGTAATCCTTGAGGGTTATCATGAGCACCTCACTTCGTAGGGGATTTGGCGGAAAATGATGTTCTCCCGGTTGAGATGCGATGAACCAAGCAGGCAGCCATTGCCATAGACAATTTTGGTGCCCTCATGTTTCGGCAAGCGGCTCAACACAGCACGGGTAAGCACATTGCCGCCCTCATCCTCGTTATAGCCAAGAATTCCATTGTAGAGAAGATAGACTGCGATGTTGTTCGAGGAGCCAAGAAATGGTGTTGAGAAATCGGTGGCCGGTGGCAGGGGCTCCCCTGTTGCAATAAAAAAGATGTGGTGCGCCAGCTCTTTGAAGTTGACTGCCTTATTGATGGAGCCGTCCGCATCGAAGAGCGGTTCGCCGAGTTCGCAGAAGCGGAAGCCACCATGAATCCCTTCAACGTCAATCGTTTTGCCTGTGTTATTGACATAGCTGTATCCGCTCATAACCCTTTTCAGCCGTTCACTGGTTACTGTTTTGCAGATGCTCTCATCCATTTCGATGAGGATAAATCGTCGATTTCCGCCATCTGCGGCGTTTTGCGCCAGTACTGCATGTGCCGTTGTTCCGGTACCTCCAAATGAATCAAGAATCAAGTCGTCATCAGAAGTGGTTTGCTGCAATAAGGTCTGAATAAGCGTCCTTGGCTTCGGAAAAATAAACTGCTCACCGCCCATTATCCTTGAGACCTCTTCAGTTCCCTCGTTGGTGTTTCCACAGTTTATGAAAGATGAAAACCCGGCAAACTCACTTTTAAGATCCTCAGCAAACTTCTTGTGTCGAGGACGTCCGGTTTTACTGGCTGGCCAGAGAATCCGACCTTCACTTATTTTCTGTTCAATTGTCTCCTTTGAATACCGCCAGCCTTTTTGGTGGCAAGGATAGACGACTCCGGTTGCCGGATTTATAAGGTCATAGTGAAGATTAGGTCGCCGGTCTTTTGTCGCAAGCCCGACAAGATTATCTGACATCCACGGGCCACGGGGGTCATTGTCCGGATTGCTGTACTTATCCATGTCCTTTTCCTGACCTCGAAAAGCATTGTCACCCATTCGATAGGCAACAACATATTCGTGGTCGGAGGAGACATTGTGGAGACTCCTGTTATCAAGATTTCGGCGTGATTTCCATATCAGGGTGGTGATATAATTTTTTGGCGGCAAAATTTCTTCCATCATGAGCCGAAACCGGGCAATTTCAACATCGTCAAGGCAGACAAACAAAAAGCCATCCGGACGCAAAAACTGAACAAGCAACTGCATTCGTGGATACATCATGCAAAGCCATTTATCATGTCTGGTAAGGTCTTCCATCTCTTTACCAACGACTTTGCCAAGCCAATTCTTCATTTCAGGCGAATTTACGCTATCGTTATACGCCCAGTTTTGCTCACCAGTATTGTATGGCGGGTCAATAACAATGCACTTCACCTGCCCGGCATAGTATGGAAGCAGTGCCTTCAAGGCGACAAGGTTGTCCCCCTGCACAAGAAGATTTTTTGAATCAGGGTCACCAGCCGACAACTCCATATTCTGACGCAACAAATGAAACGGCACCTGCTTGTGGTGGTTTACAACAGCTTTTTTCCCAATCCAGTCAAGTGACGGCATTTATCTGATTCCCGTGAGGTTTTGTAGTGAACTAATCTGGTTCAGGATGTCTGGCCAATATCTTCCAGCAATTGCAATAACCGTGTAAAATCCGGACAAAGTCCCTCAACCTGGTCTTCACGTTTTGCTTGATCGTTCAGTTTTTTAAGGTACTTACTGAGCCAACACTCCCGCCAACTCTTCTATCCTGTCCTCTTATTGTGCACAATTAAAAATATCTTAACTAACTTCTTTATAGATACTTGCAAGTTCTCCCGCTTGAGGCTTATCTTTAACTCTTCTCTTTAATCTTTCTCTTCATACTTGTTAATTAAGAGAAGCCATGAAGATTGTTTTGAAGTCCCTGTGCTTTGAATTGCACTTTTTTACGCAGGTTATCAGCAATAAACAAAGCATAATCTTGTGCCTATTTTCATAGCTATGAGATTAATATACAAGAACTAATTTTTAAAGCTTTTCCGTGTTTTGCGAATCTGGGCTGATCTGGAGCAGACCCCGCAGCCAAAATCAACGTGAACCAGATTTTCAGGCACTTGTCTTTTCAGGCCACCCTTTGAATAATCAGGAA
>CAJAIK010000099.1 GCA_903939765.1 uncultured Chlorobiaceae bacterium
GGAAATGCGTGCAGAGCTTGGAAAGAACGGAAGCGGAAAAACCAAAGCGCTTGTCAATCTCGAAAACAAATTGGACAACTGGCTTGAGTAACGCTCTCTCGCTCAGATTCTGGATTGGTTCGACTGCGTTGAGACGACTCACGTGCGAACTGTCATGGGCAACTACCGCTGGTCTACTGAATCAGTAGCCAGAGATCGCTTGTTCCTGGAATATCTGGGAGTGCCTCCCTAATAGTGTGCGCTTTATCCGACTTTCAGGTTGATAAGCAAGAGGCAAAACGGATCATAACGTATTTACGTAAAAGGGTAGCATTGAATCCACGGCAGTGTGGGAAGGCTTTGCAGGGTGATCTTTCAGGCCTGTGGCGTTACCGTATTGGTGATTATCGTGTCCTGTGCGATATTAAGGATGCTGAAGTTTCTGTCTTGGTTATTCGCGTTGCTCATCGCAAAGAGGTGTATCGTTGACATGACTCTGTGACCTCAGAACGCTTCCGCGTCATCCTTACCACCAAAACACCAATAACCTTGGTACAGACCACTACAGAACCACCGCCTCTTCGACTGGGAACCCTACTGTAACGCAGCAAAAGAGCGCCAGCAAAAAGAACATTGTCTTATGCGCCCCGCAATAGAGGGCTATAGTCTCATTTGTGGGTTACAATTCAAAAATCCGCAGTTTTGATGGATTCATCTAATTATTGTTAGGCAAGGATAAATGATGAGTGTAAGTGGACATGCTACAGGAATGGCAGGTGAATTTCATGCAATGGAAATATTGCATCGTCGTGGGCATCAGCCAGCCCTGACACTGGGGAATGCAAAGACTATAGACATTTTCAGTAAGTCACCCACCGGGCAAATTTACGAGATCTCCGTGAAAGCAATTCGTGGCGGGGGAAAGTGGGGCATTGGTAAAGAGGAGTACGTCGATCCTAAACATAGCAATCTTATCTTCATGCTGTTCTGGTATAAAGATTTCAACGATATAAGCACTCCCCCCGATACTTGGATTATTCCCGCCACTGAAGCAGAAAAAATTAAGCGCCCTTGGCATGCGCAAAGTGGGATATATCTTTATAAAGAGCATTTATATTTACTGGAGCCATACAAAAATGCTTGGCAATACCTTGCCTAACTACGGCATGAAGCGGATCGCCCAAAAATGGGCTTCCCGCTGAAACTCACTTTCTATCTAATAAGATACTGATTTGCCTATTATGCGAACGAGTTACAAGCACCTGAACAAAGTCCAGAAGGGATCATTTGCGGAAGCATACGCAAAAATGGCTTTTACGCTGGAGGGATTCGAGGTTTACACAACCGAATATGACGATCGCGGCATTGACTTCGTTATCCGCAATAAAGAAGGAAACTATTTCAGTGTTCAGGTAAAAGCGACAGGTGCAGCGGCGAACCCGTTTATATACAAGAAAAAATTCAAGGCATCATCGGATTTTTTGCTTTGTGCGGTTCGTTTGGTCGAGGACGAAATGCCTGAGATTTACCTCGCTCGTGGGGCCGATTGGAATGCAGAGAAAGAATGTCTTCATTTTAATCCTTGCGGCGGAGCTGCCGGAGCCTACTATGAGATGAGATTTTCAATAATGTTTTCAGAGAGTTTGAAGCGACACAGCTTTGAAAATTACGTTGAGCACTTGATGTAGTATCCCTCAGTCGTGCAATACGGAATCGAGCCAGGCATTGTACCGAATGGCTACATAGCCGCGTCTGTTGGCGATTCGAGAGTCATTGGTGAGCTGAATCGTTAAACTACACTGTAAATTACGCATGAGTTGTTACTGTTAGTTACCGTAAAAACCCAAAACAACACATCTACACATCACCCAATCACAACAACCTCATCCCTCGGCCCGTCATCCGCCGGAGGAACCTCACGCTTACCCCACCGCTCAGGATGCTTCCTCTCCAAAAACCACGCCGACGCAAACCAGCTCTTCGCCGAAGCTGTCTCAAGATTCTTCAGATGAAACACCTCCGCTTTAGCCTCCGCCCGCTCAACCGCCAGATACAGATCCCGATACACCCCCGACCGCTCCCGCTCACCCCGCTTCAGCCAATTCAACAGCGTCCGCCGGTCAATAGGACGTGCGCCAGTTTGCAAGCCACCTCCCGATAATGACCCGCACCCAGCGCATCCACAATGCACCCGGTAATCTCCTCTGTAATCTTCGCCGCAGGCATCACATACCCCTTTTTATACGGGGAAATGGGGGAGAGCGCTCTTCATTTGCTTTTATTCCTGTTTTTAGGTATAATTATCTGATAAATGTGCGCAAAATATTGAACAAAATATAGATATATGTCTATATCAGGAGCGTACACCGACGAAGCCAAACGCCTCAGAGCAGAGATCAAAAAGAAATTCAAAACCCAGGTAGCTCTCTGCCAGGCTATCGGTGCCAAAGACGCCTCCTATATCACCGCCTATGTCACCGGTAAAAACCGCATCGGCAACATCCTCCGCGAAAAACTCGAAGCCGTCGGCATCGACGTCAACTACATCCTCTACGGCAAAAAAGGCCCCCCCCAGCTCCCACCACCGCCACCCGATCCAACCATGACCCTCATCCTCACCGACTGCACCCAAAAAATCCAGCAGCTCCAAACCGCAGCTCTCGACATGAACAAACAACTCCTCGAACTCAACAAACTCCTCGACACCCTCAAAAAAAGAGTCAGCCAATAACCCCCGCTCCACCTCACTGCATCCGCCGGAGAATTTCCGCTACCTCCTCTTCCTCAAGCGGGCACCCCGACGCGCTGTTCATCTCCCGCAACAACCGCTCAGGCTCAACAACGCCATCATCCCTTATCCAGCAGGCAAGCCCAAACAGAGCATTATTTTTGTTCCACGGCACAAACCGGTTCTGAAAAACATTCAGAACCCTCATTGCCTTGAATTCATCAATCACTGTCGAAGGTTTTCAAGGCTTTACCGGCAAAAATTATTATCATGTCGCAAAAGTTTTTGCCGGAAAATTTTAACAAAGGAATACGATGAGTGATTTGCCAAACTGTCCAAAATGTAACTCGGAATACACTTACGAGGTTGGAGCCCTCTTGACCTGCCCTGAGTGCGCTCACGAATGGAGCAGCTCGCCGGTTCCTGTATCAGGTAAAGTCCGTGTCTGGAAAGATGCGAATGGCACTCTTTTGCAGGATGGTGATTCGGTGACGGTGATCAAGGATCTCAAGGTCAAGGGTTCGTCATCGGCGCTCAAGGGCGGCACAAAGGTGCGCAACATCCGCCTGATCGACGGCGATCATGATATCGACTGCAAGATCGAGGGTTTTGGAGCGATGCAATTGAAGTCGGAATTTGTCAAGAAAGCCTGAGATGCCCCCACATTCCCCCGCGCGGTTATGCCTGCAAGGGGGGAAGTCCAATTCGCAAAAAATAGTTCTCCTCTGATTACGGGATAAAGAATACCCTGTTTATGGTATTTCCCGAGAGTGAAAGCTGTTGGATATTGTTGTTCAGAAAAATTGGACACAATGATCTCAACAGGAATCACTCATGAGTAAAAACGATACACCACAGAACGCTGGTTCAAACCGGGGAAAAGAGTCCTACGGTTTGAGGTCTGCTACACTTTCACCGTTGGAAACCCTCGGGCAATCGGTTGCCAATATTGCGCCAACGGCGACGCCTACGGTTGTTATACCACTGGTCTATGCTGTATCGGGGGGCGGCACATGGCTGGCTTATCTGATAGCGACGTTTGCTATTCTGCTCGTTGCCTCAAGCATCAACCAGTTTGCCCGTCGTTCGGCATCACCCGGCTCATTCTATTCCTATGCGATTGAAGGCCTTGGATCGTTCTGGGGCGCTGTGACCGGATGGGCGCTGCTTATTGCCTACATTGGTTGTGCTTCGGCCGTGACCTCCGGCTTTTCCAATTACTCGAATGTGCTGCTCGAAAGTGTTGCCGGTGTCAAAATTCCGGCGGTTATTTTTATAGCAATCAGCGTGCTGGCAGCGTGGTATGTTGCTTATAAGGATATCAAACTCTCAACACGGTTGACGCTGATCCTTGAGTTTGCATCGGTCTCTCTTGTGCTTGTTCTTGTTGGAGTCACCCTTTACAACTATGGGTTCAAACTTGATTTTGAGCAATTGGCCTTGAAAACGACCAGTCTTGATGCCCTTCGCGGCGGTCTTGTGCTTGCCCTGTTCAGTTTTGCCGGTTTTGAAAGTGCTGCAACACTTGGTTCGGAAGCGAGGAACCCATTGCATAATATTCCGAGAGCGATCGTCCGGAGTGCGGTGATTGTGGGTGCTATTTTTGTCCTTTCCTCTTATGCTCAGGTGATCGGCTTCCAGGGTAACAGCGTCACGCTCGATAAAAGTTCGGCGCCTCTCAACCTCCTTGCTGACAAGGCCGGCCTCTCTTCTCTTGGCCTGCTCATCAACATTGGCGCCATCATCAGCTTTTTTGCCTGCGTTCTGGCCAGTATCAACGCTGCGGCACGCATTCTCTTTTTGATGAGCCGGCATGGTATTTTTCATAACGCTGCCGGTGATGCGCATGAAACCAATGCCACACCCCACAAGGCGGTGACCATCGCTTCCATCATTACGTTTATTCCAGCGGCTCTCCTCTCCCTGAATGGTGCCGCAGATTTTGATATTTACGGCTGGGTAGGAACGGTGGCGACACTCGGATTTATTGTCACCTACATCATCGTCTCTGTTGCCGCTCCGGTTTATCTTAAACGCCGTGGAGAGCTGAGGGTGCAGCATCTCGCCATTACGGTTGTCTCCATCGGTATTCTTGGATTGGCTATTCTCGGCAACCTCTACCCCGTGCCACCGGCACCCTACAGTTGGCTTCCATATCTTTTCTTTGCCATTCTTCTGGGTGGTGTCGCATGGATTGTGGTCATCCATAAGTTTCATCCTCATGTTGTTGATGAAATCCATCGTGAAACGCAGTTCAACAGCGCACGTTTCAGCGTCGAATCAGAGGGGTGAGCCAGCAGTAATCAATTGCGAAAAAAGTCATTATGAGTAAATCATCACTGTCCAAGGCTACAGTTCAACACCATCAGGAGAGGCCGACACTTGTTTTTCAGGATCGCAGCCACTTGATCCATCCGCAGCATCACCCGAGTGAACATCTTGATCCCCAGATATGGGTCTCAGGCAACGGGGTGATGCTGACAAATCTTGAGGGTAAAACGGTTCTTGACGGCCTCAGCAGCATGTGGAACGTCTATGTTGGTCATGGTCGTCAGGAACTTGTGGATGCAGCCGCAGCACAGCTCAAAACGCTTGCTTTTGCTACGGCTTATGCCGGTTCAACGCATCAACCGGCTATCGAACTTGCCACAACGCTCAAACGGCTGGTTTACCCCAATATTGAGGCCTTTTATTTCACCCTTGGCGGTTCTGATGCAACGGATACATCCATCAGAACCGCTCGCTTTTACTGGGGTGCGAAAGGGCGTCCGGAAAAGTTCAAGATTATTGCCCGCAAACTGAGCTATCACGGTTCTACCATTGGAGCTGCCGCTGCAACAGGAGTTGAGGAGTTTTCTGCGGGGTTCGGGCCGAGGGCAAATGGTTTTTTGCATATCGATTCACCCTATCCCTACCGGTTCAGCACCACGAGAACCGATGTTTCGCCGGGTGTTGCGGCGGCGGATTTGCTTGAAGAGGCTATTCTGCGCGAAGGGCCCGAGACGGTGGCAGCGTTTATTGCTGAACCGGTACAGGGGGGCGGCGGAGGCGTCATTATCCCCCCAGCGGATTATTTCCGGCGTATCCGCGAAATTTGCGATCGCTACGATGTGCTGTTGATCAGTGACGAGGTTATCACCGGCTTCGGGCGCACCGGGCGGTGGTTTGCGCTGGAACACTGGGGCGTTGAGCCCGATATTCTGCAGTTTGCAAAGGGGATAACCAGCGGCTATTTACCGCTCGGTGGTATCGGTGTTTCCGGCGCCATCAAGGAGGTTATGGATTCTGTGGATGCCAGCCGCCGCTGGATGCACGGCTATACCTGTTCCGCTCATCCCGTTGCCTGTGCCGTAGCGCTTGCCAATCTTCGGATTCTGGAGGAGGAGGATCTTGCAGGGCGATCAGCCACGCTTGGTGCGCGGCTTCTTGAAAAACTCCAGCCATTAAAGGGTAGTGCGCATGTTGGTGAGGTTCGAGGGCTTGGTCTTCTTGCCGGTATCGAGCTTGTTGCTGATCGCGCAACCAGAGAGCGTTTTCCTGAGGCATCAGGGATTGGTAAAAAAGTGCGGGATGAGCTCTTTTCTCTCGGGCTCTCTACCCGTGTGACCGACGACATCATCTGCCTTGCACCTCCACTGGTGATCAGTGAGGAGGAGATTGATCGGCTGGCTGCTATCGTGCTGCAGGCAGTCGCCAATACAACCGGTACCCTGAAACAATCATTATAAATCCCGAAAATATAACGCTATGTCGCGAATTTCAAAAGTCATATATGAAGAGGCTCTCCCTGAAATCCAGCAGGAGTATGAGAGGGTGGTGAAGCATCATGGTTCAGTCTCAAACATGAAGGCCACGCTGCTGCACTCTCCGGTTGCCCTGAAAGCGGTGCTTGAATGGTATAACCTTTTTGGCAAGGTCAAGCCCGTGCTCGGTCAGCGGTTGAGTATTCTCTTCTGCAATGCCATTTCGAGAGAGAATGCCTGCACGCTTTGCGCCACCTACATGCAGAAAGAGATTGTGGATGGGGGAGAGGATCCCGAAGAGTTGCAGCTCGATGATCGTGACAAGACCATTATTGCCTTTGGCCGTCAGCTTGCCGCCGATCCCAACCGGGTCTCGGATGAGCTTTTTGCAAGGCTCAGAGGCTATTTGACGGAAGCGCAGGTTGTTGAACTGACCGTTTTCGGTGCATTGATGATTGTCAACAACGTCGTCAACAGCGCATTGCGGGTTGAGGTGGATGAAGGGCTGTCGGCGTATGCCATCCAGCCGGAAATTGCTTTTGCCGGTTCATCACATTTTCATAACGACAGGGAGGCCCTATGAGCGAGAGAGCATATCATTTTGACACGTTGCAGGTTCATGCCGGTCAGGTTCCTGATCCCGCAACGGGGGCATGTGCCGTGCCGATTTATCAGACAACCTCCTTTGTTTTCAAGAATTTTGAGCAGGCAAAAGCCATCAGCTCGGTAGAGGAGTTTGGCTTTGATTATTCGCGCATCACCAATCCGACCAATGAGGTTCTTGAAAACCGCATAGCTATTCTTGAAGGGGGAAGCGGCGCCCTTGCGGTAGCATCGGGTTCTGCGGCAACCGCTTATGCCGTGCTGAACATCACCCGTGCGGGCGATGAACTTGTGGCTGCAAAAACGCTTTACGGCGGCAGTTTTAACCTTTTTCAGAATACACTGCCGAAACATGGTGTACGCACCCATTTTGTTGATCCTGTCGATCCGGAGAATTTCCGGAAAGCCATAAACGACAAAACCAGGGCACTTTTTATCGAGACCATCGGTAATCCCGATATCAACATTATTGATTTTGAGCGTGTGGCGCGCATTGCCGAAGAGCATGGCATTCCGCTTATTGTCGACAATACCTTTGGCACCCCCTACCTCTTTCGCCCGTTTGACTACGGGGCCAACATTATTGTGCATTCTGCCACCAAGTATATCGGAGGTCATGGTACCAGCATCGGTGGCCTGATTGTGGACGGTGGAAATTTTGACTGGTCAAAAAGCGGCAAGTTCCCGGATTTCACCACTCCTGACCCAGCCTATAACGGCTTTGTTTACTGGGATCGCTGGGGGAATTATCAGGATGCGGGAAACATTGCCTACATCATCAAAGTGCGCCTCCAGTATCTGCGCGATCTCGGTGCCTGCATGAGCCCGTTCAATGCCTTTCTCTTTCTTCAGGGGCTCGAAACCCTCTCATTCAGAATTGCCCGCCAGGTCGAAAGCGCCCAGCGTATTGCCGAATATCTTGAGTCGCACCCGGATGTTGCCTGGGTCTCTTATCCGGGTCTCAAAAGCAGCCCCTACCACGAGCTTGCAAAAAAATACCTTCCCAAAGGGCCGGGCGCTATTCTTGCATTTGGTGTCAAGGGCGGGTTTGAACGTGCCAAAAAATTCATTGAGGCGATGAAGGTCTTCTCCTTTCTTGCGAATGTCGGTGACTCAAAATCACTGGTTGTGCATCCGGCGACGGTCACCCACGGGCAGCTCACTGAGGCGGAACAGCGGCTTGCCGGAGTAAAGCCTGAGCAGATCCGTTTTTCAGTCGGTACCGAGCATGTTGATGACCTGCTTTGGGATATTGCGCAGGCTTTTGAGGCATCGACTTTGTGACAGGGGTGAAATAGCTTTTTTATGGTATACAATATGCCGTTTAAGCGGGATTTACAAAGTGAGTTTTATTGTTGATTTTACTTGCATGAAATAGTGGTAACTCTGTTTTCCTGAAATTTTTTGGTTTATAAAAAATTCAGGAAAACTCTTTTGTGACTAAAATATACTTATTGGTTATGTCAATTATCTTTGCTTGTTGTTGTCGCAAAAAAGTGCATTCAAACATCAAGATTTTTGCTCCAGCATAGTACTTTAATCATAGAGATAGAAGTGTAAGGAAGCCGATTCTGATTGTCCAGAGAGTCGGCTTTTTCTTTTTAAATAAATAAAAAAAAATATCATGGCTGTTGTAGAGCAAGAGATCAATAATGGTTCAACTGTTGTGCTCTCTCGAAAGGATGAGGTAAGGCAGATTCTTCTTGATGAAGCAAAATTGAGCTTGAATATTACCGAAAAAGGAATTTCGTACAATGCTGAAGAGATAAAGAGGTTTCTGGATCCAATTGAACTGAAGTCGGGATTTAATCGCGGGGGTGGAATAACCGGCTTTTCTTTGCCGCATGGTTACAATACAAGGGGTCATTTCAGCCGCTGGACTCCCTATTCACTGGTTGTTGAAGATGGGAGGCCGGTTCTTTACGATGATGGTGAGTTTATTGGAGAAATCACGTTTAACAAGGGTAATCCGGTATCCGAGCAATTGTTGAGCACCGGTGAAAAAGTTCGCGATATAACAAATATCAGTGCACAGGGCGGCCTGCATGTCATGTACAGCAACGAGTGTTCATTGAAGGATTTGGGAGAGGACTGCCTCTATTGCGCATTTAATGAACGTGCCAAAGATGGCGCAGCAAACAAGGTGCTGTTAAAATCGCCCAGGCAGGTTGCCGAGGCCTATGATATCGCTCGCAGGGCTGGAGCAGCAAACCATTTTCGTATTACTGGCGGGTTTGTGCCGGAACGCCGAGAGCTTGAATACTACCTTGATGTGGCTGATGCCATAAAAGAGACGTACAGTTCGTTCTATGGCTGTGCTGTTGTGGGTGCCCCGGCTGATCTTTCTGTTCTGTCGAAATACAAAGAGGCTGGATTTGCAAATATCTCAACCAATATTGAGGTCTGGGACAAGAATATTTTTGCCGCCATGTGCCCCGGCAAAGAGAAGCGAAATGGCGGATGGCAGCATTGGGTTGATGCCCTTGAGTACTCGGTCGAGTTGTTTGGCAAGGGAAATGTCCATTCGGCGATAGTCGCTGGCCTTGAACCACTGGAGTCTACGTTGGCGGGTATCGAGTACCTCGCATCAAAAGGGGTGGTTTGCCATTTCAGCGCATTCCGCCCGGAAAAGGGGACGCCCCTGGAGGGTTACCGGAGTCCGGATGCGGCATGGCATTGGGAGTTGCTCGACAAGGCAACCGATATTTTTCGTCGCTATGGTTTTACCACTCTTCAAATGTATAGCGGAAACGCATCGGGCCCGCATAGCGCCCAGTTCTTTCAGATTAAAGCCGGAGAATTCAAAGGCGATAAACTTGTTCCATGGAAATTTCCGTCACTGGATTAACTGATTTTTCAATACGTCAACAGGAGATAACGCATTATGGCTATTGCAGAGCTTGAACAAACGAAAAGTTTGCATATCGCAGCGTATGATAAGGAAGCGGCAAAACAGAGGCTTATTAATGAAGCAAAACTCGGGCTTCTGCTTGCCGAAAAAGGTATCAACTATAACCCCGAAGCAATCAGGCCGTTTCAGGATGACTATGAACAGTCGTCGACCTATAATCGCCAGAGGGGGCTTACTGGAATTTCGCTGCCACACGGCGTTACAGTTCGGGGCGGTTTTAACCGTTTCACTCCCTATTCGCTGGTGGTTGAAGATGGCAAACCGGTATTATATGATGATGAGAGCCGCATAGGAGAAATTTCTTTTCACAAGGCCCATCCGGTTACGAGGGAGTTGCTCAACGATGGTGAAAAATTCCGCCATGTTGCCAATATCAGTCAGGAGGGTGGTATCAGTGTGGCATACAGCAACGAGTGCTCGTTGAAAGACAAGGGCGAAGACTGCCTGTTCTGCTCTATCAATGAGCGTGCAAAAGACGGGGCACTGAACAAGGTGCTCATCAAATCACCCAAACAGGTTGCCGAAGCCTATCATCTGGCCCGTCAGGCTGGCGTAGGAAACCATTTCCGGATTACGGGCGGTTTTGTGCCGGAACGCCGTGAGCAGGAGTACTATCTTGATGTTGCCGATGCGATCAGGGAGCGTTATGACTCTTTTTACGGTGTTGGTATTATCGGCGCACCTTCGGAATTTTCCGTGCTTCATAAATACAAGGAGGCTGGTTTTGACAATATATCTCACAATCTTGAGGTTTGGGACCGGAATCTCTTTGCGGCTATCTGCCCTGGTAAAGAAAAACGCAATGGTGGCTGGCAGCATTGGGTAGATTCCCTTGAGTATGCGGTGGATATTTTTGGCAAAGGCAATGTTCATACCAATGTTGTCGGCGGTTTGGCTCCGCTGGATTCAACGCTCGAAGGAATAGAGTACCTGGCGTCGAAAGGAATTATCTGCCATTTCAGTGCTTTCCGTCCAGAAAAAGGGACTCCTCTCTATGGATATCGCAGCCCGGAAGCGGCTTGGCATTGGGAGTTGCTTGATAAAGGAACCGAGATTTTTCGGCGCTACGGTTTCACGACGCTTCAACTCTATAGCGGCCCGGCGTCAGCACCTCATCACGCCCAGGTTTTCCAGATCAAATATGGAGAATTTGAAGGAGAGAGGCTTGCTCAGTGGAAATTTCCGTCGCTTGATTAACACAAACAGGTGATTCAATATCCCATAGAGAGGGTATTGTGTCAGTGGTATTTATTGCTGATCTTGATGTATGACTGAATGTAAACACTCTATTCCGGTTGCATGGTAATTGATACTGTTTGTGATGGGTTCTATTGAAAAAATGTCAAATAAAAAAGTTATGAATTTTAAGCCTGTACATAGCCTTTCTTGTCGACCTCTTGTTGCCATACATTAGACAACAAGCTTTTCGCCCTTCACAAAAGTAATTGATCGTATCAATAAGTTTATAAGGAAGTCGATTCTTGCTGTCAGAGAATCGACTTTTTCTTTTTTGGGATATTTGTATTACATCATTTCATCAATCAAATGAGGATATGCCATATGGCTCATGCAGGTGACAATAAAGCAATAAAAGACAATCTCTATAAGGAATTGGAGCTTCAACTTGATCTTGCGATACAAGGAATAAGTGTTGATGCTGAAGAAATAAATAAACTCAGTAGCGATCATACCAATGCGTTGTTGAGTGCTGACGCATCATCACCGCTGGCATTTAATTTTGTGGATGGAAAAATAAAAGGCTCCGGGTTTGATACAGGATTTCGTCATCAAGACAACTCAATTTATGGACTGGAATCTGAAGAGGGTAAGCCGGTCATTTACAAGTATGGAAAGAATAAATCAAGAGTCGGGGAGATTGAGTTTCGTAACAAAATCCGTCACCCATTGCTTGACCTGACCACCCGGGATGGTGTGCCGTTCCATACCATTGCCAGTGTACGAGAGGATGGTCAGGTACATGTCAATTACAGTCAGGAGTGCGTCTTGAAGGAGAAAGGGGAAGATTGTTTTTTTTGCAATTACAGTGTAAGAAATGCGACACTGAAAACGCCCCAGCAAGTAGGTGAGGTTTTCTCAACACTTTATGAGGCCGGGGTTGGCAAGCATCTCAATTTGACCAGCGGCTTTTTGTTTGAGCGCAAAGAGCTCGATTATTACCTGGATGTGGCCGATGAAATTCAAAGTCGTACCGGCCTCAAAGAGTTCAGGGCAACTGCGGTTGTTGGTGCTCCTCTCGACTTCAGTGTCATCGACAAATACAAAGAGGCGGGCTATTTCAGTATCCGGATGAATATTGAGATCTGGGATAAAAATATCTGGAACACCATCTGCCCTGGTAAACGAAATCACTGCGGTGGCTGGGATAACTGGGTAAAGGCGTTGGAGTATGCTGTAGATGTTTTTGGTAAAGGTCGGGTGGCATCGAACATTGTTGGCGGTATTGAGCCAAAAAACTCAATTCTGGAAGGAATTGAGTACAAGGCTTCAAAAGGAATCATTGGCTCAGCTTCAACCTGGAGAGCTGTTGTCGGTTCGGTGCTTGAAGGGCATCGTTCACCGGAAACAGCCTGGCATTTTGATTTGCAGCAGAAGATCGCAAGCCTTTATAAGCGGTATGGATTTTCATTTTCAGACTTGCATAATGTCAGCCCTTCTGCAGGTCTTGCCACAACGATATACCAGATTGAGCAAGAAGATTTTGATGATAATGGAGTTCTGACTCCATGGCAATATCCAACCTCCCTGAAGGGGGAGCCGGCAAGTGTACTCTATTTATAAAAAAGTAATGATCAACAACGCTTGGTAAATACAACCTGAAAGGAGAAAAAACAATGAGCCAAACAGCAAGCAAGAGCGAAATTCAGACCTATATCGCGGATTCAAAATATGCACTACTCACCTATGTGCGAGGTGATTTGAGTCCGATATCGAGAACTATAGGCAGTTATGCGCCGGATGGAGAGGATCTCTTTTTTTCTACAGGCAAAGAGAGTGCCAAGGTTGAGGAGATAAAGAAAAACAAACGGGTATCGTTTTTCTTTGAGCACGATAACCAGGCTCCGGAAAGCTGGAAAAGCCTCCTTTTGATCGGTAATGCGGAGCAGGTTACGGCCGGTTCAACTGATTATGAGAAAGCTGTTGAGCGCCTTGGAGCCAAAAGTCCCCGTTTCAGGGAACGGATAGCCAAAGGTGATTTGGATAGTGCCGCAATATACCGAATCAAGACAAGTGAACTCGAATATCTTGACCGAAGCAAAGGAAATGGCAAACTTCAGAAGATTGTTGTGAGTCAGTTATGAAAAATGGCATTGCAGCAGTAAACCCTGAAAGCAGCACTCTTAATGGGGTGGTACCGTCAACAGTTGCTACTCAGGCAGTTGGTGAATTGGACGGTGTTGTCAGCTTCCATAAAGATGTTCAGCAACCGGTAAAATTTTTGGATAACCGTCCGGTAAAGCTCTCCGTCAAGAATCTTGTGGTTGGATACCTTGACAAGCAGAGTGGTCATACCATGGTGGCAGTTGATAAGGTGACGCTTGATATTCATGAAGGGGAATTTGTGACGATAGTCGGGTTATCAGGTTGCGGAAAATCGACATTTCTCAACGCTATTGCCGGTTTGGTCCAGCACCAGCATGGTGAAATCAAAGTCAATGATCGAATTGTCACTGGACCCGGAATGGACAGGGCCGTGGTGTTTCAAAAAGCATCACTGCTGCCCTGGCGGAATGTTGGACGCAATATCACCTATGGACTGGAATTGAGTGGCATGAAGCAGGCCGCTGCAAGAGCAAAAGCCAGTTACTACGTGAATCTTATACGTCTCAACGGCTTTGAGGATCATTATCCGCATCAATTGTCGGGAGGAATGCAGCAGCGTGTGAATCTGGCGCGTGCCCTGGCCTGCGATCCTGAGGTGTTGCTGCTGGATGAGCCGTTTGCCGCCCTGGATGCCATTACTCGTGAATTAATGCAGAACGAACTCCTCGAACTGTGCGAAAAGGTTGGCAAGACGGTCTTGATGGTTACTCATCAAATTGACGAAGCGGTGCTTCTTTCCGATCGTGTCGTCATTTTTTCATCTCGTCCGGCTTATGTGCTTGCCGATATCCGTATTCCTATCCGGAGACCACGTAAAAGCCTCATCAAAGATTCTGAAGAGTTCAGGGGGCTGATGAACGAGATTTGGAGAGTTATTGAAGGGAATGCAAATATTGGAGGCGGTATATGAGAAAAGTGACGGTTTTTCCAAAATCTAACGCGGCCAAAAAAGAGAAAATTACCGGTGTGTTGCTGGGGTCGAGCGTTATTGTGCTTTTTTTGGTTGGTTGGGAGCTTCTGTTTCAATTCAAGCTTGTTAATCCGCTCTTCATCAGCGCTCCATCCCGGGTGGTTCTTGCGCTGATCACCATTATTGAGGACGGCTCCTTATTTGAAAATCTGACCATAAGCGCAAAGGAGTTTGCTTTTGGATATGGTGTGGCAATTCTTGTTGGTTTTCCCATAGGGATTATGCTGGGGTGGTTTAAACTTATTCGAGCAGCTTTTGGTCCGTTTATTGCCGCCATGCAGGCAACACCACGTATTGCGCTCATGCCACTGTTCATTATCTGGTTTGGACTTGGCATCACCTCCAAGATTGTGATTGTTCTTTTGAGCGCCATTTTTCCCCTGATCGTCAATCTTCAGGTTGCCATGAGCACCATTGACAATGACCTGATTCATGTTGCTCGCGCTTATGGCGCAACCCGCTGGCAAGTTTTCAGAAGTATAGCGTTACCGACCTCCTTACCGTTTTTAATAACCGGTTTACGCCTGGCTGCTGGACGTGGACTCCTTGGTGTTATTGTGGCCGAGGTTTTCGGTGGAGCGGCAGGTATTGGCTACATGATTCAGTATGCCGGCTCGACATTTCAGACGGACAAGGTTTTTGCCGGTGTTTTGGTTGTCGCAGTCACTGGCATTACCCTTGATTTTACGCTTGATCGGCTTGGTCGTCATTTCGATAGATGGCGCGGCGAAGCTGCTGTGCATTAAGTGTTTTAAAATATTATAAATAAATAAGATAATCGTTATGCAGAGACTCAGTATTACAAAATTCATTCCACTTTTATTTCTTGTTTTGCTTGCCGCAGGCTGCACCGGAAAAAACGAACAACCAGCCGTGACGGGTCAAGCGCAAAAAACCCTTGTCAGGTATGCCACGAGTGCGGGAAATCTCCCCATAGCTTTTGGTATCAAAAAGGGTTATTTCGCTGAACAGGGAATTGAGGTTAAGGTTGTAACCATTACCGGTGGTGTTGAGGCTGTGACCGCTGCTGCTGCCGGTGAGGCGGATATGGGAGGCATGGGATCACCTGTGATCGTGGGAGCCGTTGCTGGAGTGCCTATTACCATTATTGCTTCTCCACCAGCGGCAGGTCAGCATTTTATTTTGGTATCAAAACCTCAATACAAGAGTTTTGCTGAGTTGAAAGGCAAAGCGGTCAGCCCTGGTGCTCCAGGCCAAGGCACGATCCAGGCATTTAATGTTATCGCGAAAGCCAAAGGATTTAAACCTTCCGATTTTCAGTATGTGAATGCCGGTACCAGTGCAAATGCCCTGGCTGCATTGCAGGCAGGCAAGGTTGAAGCGGTCATTACATCGGAACTGGTAGGGGTCAAGGCAGAGTTGGAAGGATTCGGCAAGGTGCTGGAGCGTGCGGCAGATTACTTCGGTCATTATCAGCACTCATTCATCTTTGCAACAAAGACCTTTATCCAGGAAAAACCTGATGCAGTCAGAGGATTTCTCGCAGCTTATCGCAAAACGGTAGAGTATCTCAAAGCCCATCCTGATGAGGCGATTACATTCGCTGTAAAAGAGTTGCAGCAGGATGAAGTGACTTATAAAAAAGTCTATGCAAAGGAGATCCCGAATTGGGACACGAGTGGACGAGTCGACTTTGTTGGTACCGAACATGCGATTAACATTCTGAAAGATCTGGGCGATATCAGTCCGAACTCCAGGGTTACAGCTCAACAGATTGTTGATGAGCAGTTCCTCCCCAAGTAATCCTCTAAATCAACCTATCATGAGAGGATTACGGATTGTCGGTTTACATGTCAAAAAGCACTGGTTTGTCTACTTTTCGGGTATCAGCATGGTTGCTACTGCCAGTTTATTGGCAGCCCAGATTCCACGTTTGCTCGGCATTGTCACGGACGGCTTGCGCGACGGAACGCTTGACAGTGCAAAAATGATCGAGTATGTCGGCTTGATTATTTTGATCGGTATTGTGCGCGTTGCCACAGGCTGGGGAGGGCGCATTCTCGTCCATCACAAGGGACGTGAACTGACTTATAATTTGCGCAAGCAGCTCTTTGAAAAATGGGGCACACTCTCACCATCCTACTATCATCGGCACAGTGTGGGGGATATGATTTCCCATGCCTTGAGCGATGTGGAGGTTGTTCGTGAACTCGTTTCTCAGGGGATTAATCAGGCTGTAAGCGGTCTGGCCATGCTGCTTGGAGCTGCCTGGCTTATGGCCGTGCATGTCGATTGGCGGTTGACGCTTGCCGGGCTGGGGCCGCTTCTGCTTATTCCTCTGCTTGTCAAGTGGCTTGGTCCTCAAATCAGGCTTCAGTCCCAACGTTCCCAGGAAGCGCTTGGTGCTATGGCACAGACAACAGAGGAGGTTATCGGAGGTATTCGTGCCGTAAAAGCTTTTGGTACAGAGCATATTGTTATCAGTCGTTTTGAAAACAGGGTTGACAACATCGTTGAAGAGAAGATGCGTTTTGTCCGTCTCTCTTCATTGTTTGGAGCCCTTGTGCCGCTGATGGTCAATCTCGGTTTTATTTTTGTGCTTGGATACGGAGGCTTTTTGCTGACAGCGAAGGTCATTTCGCTCGGAGATTTTGTGGCGTTCACCCTTTATGTCGCGTTGCTGCGTCAGCCATTGGAACAATTGGGAAATGTCCTTAACATTGTTCAACGCTCAATTGCCTCTTTAAACAGGATAGATGAACTCCTGCGTGTT
Source organism: uncultured Chlorobiaceae bacterium (assembly GCA_903939765.1). Classification (GTDB taxonomy): domain Bacteria; phylum Bacteroidota; class Chlorobiia; order Chlorobiales; family Chlorobiaceae; genus Chlorobium. The sequence continues at coordinate 17,011 of CAJAIK010000099.1, forward strand.
GTGCCGGAAGTGCTCGACAGAACAGCGCCGCTTGTTGATCGTCCACTGCAGGGAGTGCTTGAGGTGAAGGGGCTCACCTTTCGCTATCCAGGCAGCGAGAGGGATGTGCTGCATCGCATATCATTCACAGTCGGGCCGGGGCAAACCCTTGGCATCATCGGAGCAATGGGGAGCGGAAAGTCCACCCTTGCTGATCTCCTTCTGCGTTTGTACGATCCTCCTGATGGAACGGTTTTGATTGACGGGGAGGATATTCTGCGTTACCCGCTTGCGCGTCTGAGGGACGCGATAGCCTACGTACCTCAGGACGGGTTCCTTTTTTCCACGACAGTGCTGGAGAACATTGGTTTTTCTGATGAATATCCTGATCGGAAACGTGCTGAACGTTGTGCTGAAATTACGGCTGTGCATCAAAACATCATCAGTTTTCCCGAGAAATACGATACGGAGATTGGCGAACGGGGTGTTCGCCTCTCAGGCGGGCAGAAACAGCGCATCGCAATTGCCCGCATGATCTACAAGGATGCGCCGTTCCAGATTATGGACGACTCTTTGAGTGCGGTCGATACCAGTACCGAACGTCGTATTCTGCGTAATCTTCTGGACCTGGCCCGATTATTTCCTGGCTCGGCAGAGCGGGCGCTGAAGGCTACCATTATCATTTCTCACCGGTTGAGTGCAGTGCAACATGCCGATGAAATCGTGGTGTTTGATGATGGCCGCATTGTTGAGCGAGGCAGCCACACTGAACTGCTCGCCATAGGAGGACACTATGCCGGATTATGGTACATGCAGGCTGGCATTGCGGAAGAGAATGATTCAGATGGACAACGAGATGTTTCGCAGCCGGATCTTGATGTTGAGATGGACGTGCTGGAAGCAGGAAGACTGGAGGAGGTGTTATGAGCACACAATCACAAATGAGGGGCGCTTTTGCAACCCTGTTTCCCTATATCAAATCGCATCGAA
>CAJAIK010000100.1 GCA_903939765.1 uncultured Chlorobiaceae bacterium
GCAGGTTCATGAAGCTCATATTCGTAATGAACAAACCGGCGAGGTGCTCGTGATGCAGATGGATGCCAGTGACTTTGCGGGCAGCGTGCTCGGTAGTCTCTTGGATTCAGAGCTTTCGCACTAAGTGGCACAACTCAGGAAAAAACGAAGGCAATGTTATCACAAGAAATCCGAAAGAGACTTCCGTTAAAACACGTTATCCAGCTTTTTAGTATAAATCGACGGAAGAATTCACTGAGGAAATAAAGCGGGAAGTGTCCGTCTGGAAGCAGCATAGCACTCAATGGAGCTGAACAGGAAACAGGCTTGCAGCAAAATTCGGCACTGGCAAGAGAGCACGGAACCCCGTTCAGGGGGCATAGATCTGATCAAAAATTCCACCATCGTCAAAGTGGGTTTTCTGGGCAGTACGCCAGTTTCCAAACACGTCCGTCATCGTAAAGAGCTTGATTTTGGCGAAGTTTGCAGCATATTTTTTAAGCATTGCCGGATTTCGGGGCCGACAAAAGTTCTGCGCAATAATCTCCTGTGCCCGGGGTGTGTAAAGAAAGCTTAAATAGGCTTCTGAAAGCTTGCGGGTACCGTGTTTTGCAACATTTCTATCCACAATGGCCACTGGTGGCTCTGCAAAAATGCTGACGGATGGAGCAACGATTTCAAACTTGTCCGCTCCGAACTTATTGAGAATCAGGTGAGCTTCATACTCCCATGTCAGAAGCACATCACCAAGTCCTCGCTGCGCAAATGTCATGGTTGAACCACGGGCTCCTGTATCAAGCACAAGAACATTGCGATATAATGCCCTGATAAAGTTCTTTGCCTCCTCTTTCGAACCTGTCTGTTTTTGTTTGTAGCCCCATGCCGCCAGATAGTTCCACCGCGCAGCGCCGCCTGTTTTCGGATTTGGGGTAATGACCGATACACCGGGTTTAACCAGATCATCCCAATTTCTGATCTGTTTCGGATTTCCCTTCCGTACCACAAAGAGAATGGTGGAGGTGAAGGGTGCGCTGTTGAAAGCAAACCTCTTCTGCCAGTTTGGCGAAAGAAGTTTTCGCTCAGCGATGGCATCAATATCACGGGCAAGTGCCAAGGTCACCACATCAGCCTCTTCAAGGCCCTGAATGACTGCCCGCGACTGCTTTCCGGATCCGCCATGTGACTGGTTGATGATCACCGTCTGACTGGTTTTCTTTTTCCAGTATTGAGCAAACGCAGCATTTTCGCTTTGGTAGAGCTCCCGCGAAGTATCATAAGAGACATTCAGCAGGGTTACACTTTCTCCGGTTGCTTTTGCGATAACTCCCGGAACTGCCGAGAGCAAAAGCAGCAGCGCAAAAAACATGATTTTTTTTATCCGGTAATACCTCATTTTCCTCCCCGTTATGATAAGAAAGAAATTCGTTAAAAGGTACGAACAGCTCGTACAGACAAACTATCCATCTTGGACGTAACACCCTGCGAGCCATCCAAAAACAACTGGCTAAAGGCCGATTTGGTACCATACTCAGTCGAACTCCAATATTTTTCGTCTGAAAAACCACCAATGACAGCTCTTGATAGATAAAGCTTGTTCAGCTCATCCTTGTCGGGCAAATGCCAGTCGTTAAAACCATTCTGCTCCAACCGGTCACACAATCCATAGGCATCAGTCCAGTTGAAGCTCCCCGACATATCCTGTTTGGCCGCAATAAGGCCATGCTGTAGAGCTACTCTTGAACCCGATTCACCCGGACTTTGAAGAAAGGCAACCTCTACAGGCGACTCTCCAGAGGCTTTTTTTAGCGGTGCCGCCGTCAACAATGAAGCGAGCAGGGAAATACCCAAAATCGGTAAAAGAGTGCACCTCCGCCTGTCACTGCATATATGTTCAAATTTTTTCATAATAATGCAGATAATTCCATAAAAAATGAGAATGAGCTCATCCACTCGCGGCTATCGAAAACTGTCCTGAGCATCGCGTTTGATGGCATCAGTGCCAGCTACAGTTCCGGATGATAACGCTCCCGGCTCCACCCAGTCACGGTAAAGAGCACCGTTAAATGTATCAGATGCTGTTTTGACATGAGACCAGTAAAGATCTTCAGACATATTCGTTTGTCCGGCAATCATGACCTCTTCGGCGCTCTTTTTGAAACCACCTTCATTTGGCGGGAACAGGTAGATGACTATGCCTCCCCCATATTCATCACCGACTTTCAGGGTTCGCGCCTGAGAGAGCGGCGAAACGCACAGCAGACAAACGCCTAAAAGCAGCAACGGCTTCACGGGTCGGAGAATCGATATTATTGCTCTATATTTCATGATTCCATACTCCACTTTCTTTTCTTTAAAATAAGAAAACAATTATTATTAAAGCGCTTCAGATATTCGGGGGAATTTGACAACCGGGACGGTTCAGTTTTCAACGCTTCAAGCCCCTGATCACCGCAGCGCGCTTTTCTGACTCGTCGGCCGCCGCCATCTCTCCTGTTTTACGATAGATGATCGCCAAATGTTCAAGAAGAGTGGCAACATGCTCATCAACAGGTCCAAGGCTCTTCTCAACTATCGCCAGTGAGCGCCTGGCTAAGGGCTCTGCTTCGGCATAATGGCCCTCAGCAGAGTATAAATCGGCAAGGTTCATTAAACTCACCGCTACGTTTTGGCTATCCTGACCAAAGAATTTTTCCCGAATTGCAAGGGATCGAATAAACAGGGGCTTAGCCTCAGCATATCTGCCCTGGACTTTGTACAGCAACGCAAGATTATTCAATGTCGCTGCAACTTCAGGATGGTCAAGACCGAAGAGCCTTTCCTGGATGGGGAGAGCACGCAGGTAGAGTGGTTTTGCCTTTATATTGCTGCACTGGTTATAGTAGAACCTTCCAAGGTTGTTTAATGTCGATGCAACGTCAGGATGAGCTGGCCCGAGAATCTTCTGCTGGATAGTTAATGCACGCAGGTAGAGTGGCTCGACCAAAGAAAAACGACCCTGGGCCTGATAAAGAGCGGCAAGATTATTCAGACTTAAGGCAACATCCGGATGATCCTCACCCAGGGCCTCCTCACGAATGGCAAGCGCACGCCAATAGAGTGGCGCAGCTTCTGCATAGCGGCCTTGATCAGAGTAAAGTGCTGCAAGATTATTCAGGCTTCTTGCAACATAGGGGTGATCAGAACCAAAAATCTTCTCCCGGATGGCCAATGCACGCAGATAAAGAGGCTCGGCTTCTGCATATTTGTTTTGAGTGCTGCAGAGCCATGCAAGATTGTTCAGACTTCTTGCCACATCAGGGTGATCGGCACCAAAAAGCTTCTCCCGGATAGCCAGCGCGCGACGGTAGAGAGGCTCTGCATCGCCATAGCGACCCTGCAAGCTATAAAGTTCGGCCCGATTGTCGAGGCTCTCGGCAACCAGAAAATGCTCTTGTCCAAGAGCCCCCTCCCTGAGAGCCAGTGACTGGCTGAAAAGAGATTCTGCCTCTGTGTACCGGCCAAGGGCAACATAAATTCCTCCAAGATTATTCATGCAGGTGGCCCTGTCAGGCTGAGCCAAACCGGAATTTTTTTCACGCATGGCCAGTGCCTGCCTGGAAAGCGTTTCTGCCTCTGCATATCGGCCCATGGTATAGTAAAAACCGGCAAGGGCATTCAAACTCGCTACAGTCTGAAGGCTATCCAGACCAACGATCTTTTTCTTGATCGTAAGGGCCCTCAGATAGAGCGGCTCAGCGTCATCGTATTTCCCTTGCGTTTTGTAGAGCTCAGCAAGGTTGATCAAGCTGGCGGCGACATCGGGATGAAAGAAACCAAAAGAGCTCTGACGGATTGCCAACACCCGGTGATAAAGAGGTGAGGCCTCGGCGTATCTGCCCTGTGCAAAGTAGATGCCTGCAAGATTATTGAGGCTCGTTGCCACATCAGGATGAGCCGAACCAAGGGATGTCTCACGAATCGCCAGCGCCCGTTTAACCAGAGATTCAGCGTCGGCATACCGGCCCATACTCTTGTACAACTCCGCAAGGTTGTTCCGGCATGTTGCATCCTCAAGGTGATCGGGCGACGGAAGTTTCTCGCAAATTACGAGCGCGCGTCTATAGAGATTCTCTGCATCCGGATAGCGGCCAAGGGTGACGTAAAGCCCTGCAAGATTGTTCAGAACCATGACGGCCTCCGGGCGCTGAGGAGGAGGCTCTGTGTCAGAGAGATTGTCATGAATGGCAACCGCGTGCCGGTAAAGCGACTCAGCTTCCACATACCGGCCCTGGAGAACATAAAGTCTCGCAATATTATTCAGAATCGGTGCAACATAGAGATGATACTGACCAAAGGCCTCCTCACGAATAGCAAGAGCACGCAGGTAAAGAGGAACTGCCTCCAAATAGCGCCCCTGAGTGTTGTACAACTCCGCCAGATTGTTCAGACTTGTGGCCACATCGGGATGTGCCGAACCAAGAGATTTCTCACGAATTGCCAGTGCCCGGCGGAACATAGGCTCAGCCGCAGCATATCGAGCACGGGAATAATAACATCCCGCCAGGTTATTGAGGCTCAAGGCAAGATCTATCGAATCCGGATCAGCTCTCTTTTCCGCCCTCTCTACCGCTTTTTTTGCCTTCATAAGGGCACTCCCGGCCACACCCCGACCAGATGATGCCACGGCAGCAGAAGTGATGATAAAACAGAGCAGCACACACGCAACAAGCCGCCCGAACATGTTCACGCTGGTATACAGAGTGCACCTCTCACCACGGATGCCTTGCAAAAAATCAGACATAAGCAAAAAGCTTTTGATTAGCATCAATCCACGAGCGCACCCCTGTAAAATATAACGCGGCAAATACACTGCCCCAAAATAAAAGCGCAATCTGCCAGAGCGAAAAACAATACCACATGAGCCGCAGCCGAATGGTTTCTGCTTTTTTCACGTTACCCTTATCGTGCGCAATCACTCATTGGATAACAACGTCTACCCCTCTGCCTTTGGTATGCGGGTAGAACGAATCACTTCTGAAGCTTTTTTGAGTGACTGACGTGACTCTTCGACATCGGGACGACTGTCGGCAAATTTGACGAGATCGGCCTGTTTGAGCAAGTTCATGATGCTTTCAAATCCTGCAACACCAATCTTTTTCAAGTCGCGTTCAATCTCTTGCGTTACCGCTTCGAGTGCACTGATTCGGTAGTGGTTTTCAAGAAAGGAGCGCATGATGTTACTGAGCTCCTCATAGCATTCGTGCGGAGGCATCCCCGCTGAAAGACTTGAACCAAGTTTTCTGAGCTTCCGCTGGGCAATCTGTCCGGAATCAACCCGCTCGGCGCTGTTGCGCACCGTGCGTTTGAGCAAAAAAAGCAGCAGAAGCACCATACCGGCAACACCAAACACTCCGGCAACAACGCTCATGATCAGAAAAGGGCGAATCGATGGCTTCAGGGGTGGCTTGAGAGGCCGGAGTTCGCGCATGGAAGAGTCGGTGAGCGCCCGAACAAAGAGCGAGACTGATGGAGTATAAGGAACTCTTTTTGTTACCCGTCCCTGGAGATCCCGAAACACCACGGTAAAGGGTGGGAGAGGCTGATAACCACGGCCAAACACCGCAAGTTCAAGCTCAAACTCCTCCGTGCCCGATTCTCCGGAAAGAGGATACGAGGAGGAGTGTTTCCGGCTGACCAGCTCAAAAAAATGGTTGGCAAGGGAGTCACTCCGGTCGAACCCTTCAATTGCAGCCACCTCTTTTTCTGAATGATGAACCGTAATCAAACAGCGAATACGGTCGCCGACAAGAGCGCTATCAGGGATAACCTTAACGTTGATGCGGTACGGCACCGCTTTGACTGCACCGAAGAGGGGTGAAAAGGGAAGCATCGGGCAGAGGAAAAGCAGCAGAAAAAGCAGCCACTTTTGAAGCCCGGCCCTCTGTAATTCAGAGCTTGCGTTCACGATTCCGGAAAAAAGAGTTAAGGTCACCCGTAAACGGGCGATCCGTGTCGAGAAAAACCGAGTCGATACGCATGCGCCTGAGCCGCTGACGGAGCTCGTCATGCTGCCTTGATTGCTCCAGCCGATAGCGTTCTATTTCGCGGCGGCTGCCGCCATCGATCGTGAGCCGCAGGCCGGTTTCCGGCTCTTCCAGGTCAAGCAGACCGCTGTAAGGCAGCGCTTTGTCGAGCGGGTCACTGATGTGCACAAGAATAAAGTCATGACGGGTATTGAGCAGCTTCATCCCTTTTTCATAATCACTGTCGACAAGATCGGTCAAGAGAAAAATGATCTCCTGTCGCTTGCGGGTATAGCGGATAAAGGAGAGGGCCGCACCGATATTGGTGGTGCGGCTCCTTGGCTTCAGTCGAACAAGTTCTTCAAGAATCACCAGCACATGATAACGCCCTTTTCGAGGTGGGATATAGGTTTCAACCCGGTCGGTAAAAACGAGAAGTCCAACCTTGTCGTTGTTCTGGAGTGCGCTGAAGGCAAGGACGGCACACACCTCAAGGGCAAGATCCTTTTTACTCTGCTTGCGGCTGCCGAACAGCATTGATGCGGAGCCGTCAACAACAAGCAGAAGGCTCCGCTCCCGCTCCTCGGTAAAGAGCTTGACATAGAGTTCGTGCTTCCGGGCGGAGGTATTCCAGTCAATGGAACGAACATCGTCACCGTACTGGTATTCGCGGACATTGCTGAACTCGATCCCCTTCCCCTTGAACGATGAGTGGTATTCACCGCTGAACAACTCGCTGGCCATGCGCTTCGAGCGGATTTCAACACGCCTTATGATATTCTGGAGCTCTTTCAATCGCTCTTCACTCTTTTCCATTGCCCACTCCACGCTCATGTTCTGTCGCCAAAATTATGGAACCTGCACATGCTGCAGGATCTGCCGGATAATATCGTCAGGTTTGATGTTGTCAGCCTCAGCTTCGTATCCCGGTCTTATACGGTGGCGAAGGGTATCGTAGGCGATAGCCTTTACATCTTCCGGGGTTATATATGGCCGATGCTGTAAAAACGCATGCGCTTTTGCGGCAAGAAGAAGAAATATTGAGGCCCTTGGAGAGGCGCCATACTCTATCATTGCTTCAAGATTGGCCATGCCATATTTTGCTGGTTTTCTGGTAGCAACAACAAGGTCAACGATATAGCGCTGCACTCTGGGGTCAACGTAAATTCGATCAATCAGTCCCCTTGCTCTGGAAATATCGTGAGGCTGCACAACCGGCATGACCGGCAACTTGCTGGCAGTGGTCGCCGATTGCAGCATGATCTCAAGTTCCTCATCGTATGAAGGATAATCGACAAGAATCTTCATCATAAACCGGTCAACCTGCGCTTCCGGAAGAATATAGGTACCTTCATGCTCAATGGGATTCTGGGTCGCCAGCACCATAAAGGGCTCCTGCAGCGGGAATGTCTGACTGCCGATCGTTACCTGATGCTCCTGCATTGCCTCAAGCAGTGCGGACTGCACTTTGGCTGGTGAACGGTTGATTTCATCGGCAAGGATAACGTTGGCAAAAACCGGCCCCTTGCGGGGATAGAACTCCATATCCTTTGGATTGTATATCATTGTTCCGATGAGGTCGGCAGGCAACATATCCGGGGTAAACTGGATGCGCTGGAACTTCAGATTCATTGCGGATGCAAAGGTTCTGATAATAAGTGTTTTGGCAAGTCCGGGCACACCCTCAAGCAAAATATGGCCATTAACGAGCATGGCAATAAAAATCCTCCCGATCACCTCCTGCTGGCCGATAATCCGCAGGGAAAGCTGTTCCTGCGCCAGTTCGAGAAAACGGGAGGCCTCCGTTATCTGCACTCCAAGCTCTTCCAGTTCTACTGCATGCTGCATGATGCCTCCTCTCTCTCTTGTGCTTGTTATGAAAACCTCTCAATAGAGGGCTGTGCACGCCAATTTTGTCGTCAGCGCAGGCTGCTGCTGCTGCCGCCGCTCTCTCTGTGGAACACCTCTTATATTTTGAATCTCCTCGCCTCCGGCTGGCTCCTCAAGCCTTCTTGAAGAAACCCTTGAAGCCAAAAAACACCATGGCTAACCCTCCGACCGTCGCGGGCCATACATAGAGATCGGGGATGTAAAGAAAGCTGTTGAGAAGGCCAAATTCAGGAGCAAAAAGAAGCATGAGGTTTGCCCCGATAAGGATCATAATCACATGGAGTGCGCTTACCTTCTCGCGCGGTTTGCTATTGTTAACTGGATTGTTAGCTTTGCCCATAGTTCTACAGAAAAATTTATACCATGAATATTTTAGGCATTGAAACCAGTTGTGACGAAACATCAGCGGCCGTACTTTGCAGCGAAGAGGTACGGTCGAATGTCGTCAGTTCACAACGCTGCCACACACTTTTCGGCGGCGTTGTGCCGGAACTGGCTTCACGAGAACATGAACGACTTATTGTTTCAATTGTGAACGCTGCCGTAACAGAGTCCAATATAAGAAAAAATGAACTTGATGTCATAGCAGCAACCGCTGGCCCGGGATTAATCGGCGCCGTCATGGTAGGCCTCTGTTTTGCTCAGGGGATGGCATACTCTCTTAAGATTCCGTTTGTTCCGGTCAATCACATTGAAGCCCATATCTTCTCGCCCTTTATCAATGAGGGTGCGTCTCACCCCTCCCCTGAAGGAAGATTTGTTTCGTTGACGGTTTCCGGTGGCCACACCCTCCTCTCTGTCGTGGAGCAGGATCTCTCCTACAGGGTTATTGGCCGAACACTTGACGATGCCGCTGGAGAGGCTTTCGATAAAACCGGCAAGATGCTCGGCCTCCCCTACCCGGCAGGCCCGGTGATAGACAAACTGGCCAAGAGTGGCAATCCTGCTTTCCACCTCTTCCCGCGGGCACTCACCTCTGCGTCGCAGAGCAGTAAAAATTACCATGGAAATTTTGATTTCAGCTTTTCGGGCCTGAAAACCTCTGTGCTCACCTGGCTGCAAAAACAAAGTCCTGAACATATTGAAGCGCATAAGGCAGATATTGCCGCATCAATCCAGACGGCCATCGTCAGCGTGCTGGTCGAAAAAACCGTTGCTGCAGCACGCAGCGAGAGAATCAAGGCCGTTTCAATGGCTGGCGGAGTGAGTGCCAACTCCGAATTGAGAAGCGCGATGAAAAAAGCTTGCGATAAAGCTGGTATCACGCTGCATGTTCCCGCCGCCGTCTACTCAACCGACAATGCTGCCATGATAGCCACACTTGCCAGCCTGAAACTATCACGCGGCCTTAAGGCTGAACACCGTTACAATATTGCGCCATACGCAAGCTTTACAGCCGGAGCAAGGAAGGCGTGATTGAAATAGTTCCATAAATACATTACATTGCTGCTCTCAATAAAATCAGTTACGTTTTTTTAATATTACGATACGACCATGCCGAACACGCTACTCTCACTGCTTCTCTTTGCGCCTCCTGTTGCAGGCCAGGCCGCACCAAATCCGCTTATTCAGATTGTCCCGCTGGTACTTATCTTCATTGTATTTTACTTCTTCATGATCCGTCCCCAGCAGAAAAAGCAGAAGGATCGCGAAAAAGTGCTCGACAGCCTGAAAAGAGGCGACAAAGTTATCACCATCGGAGGTATTCATGGCGTCGTTGCCGGAATCGATACGGAGAAAAAAACCGTTCTTGTCCAGGTAAATGATTCCACAAAAATCACCTTTGACCGCACCGCCGTTGCCAATATTGAAAAACAGGAAACTGGCGATAAACTCACGACCAAGGAATAAGAAGTATCATGCAACCAGCAGCAGCAAAATTGGTACTGGAAAACGGATCTGTCTATAACGGAACAGCATTCGGCCACATCGGAGAAACAAACGGCGAAGTGGTTTTCAATACATCGCATACCGGATACCAGGAAATTCTCACCGACCCATCTTATGCCGGCCAGATGGTGATGATGACCTATCCGCTGATAGGCAACTATGGCGTCAATCCGAGGGATATCGAATCGGAAAAAATATGGGCATCCGCCATCATTGTTCATGAAGTGTCCCGCATTCACAGCAACTTTGAGGCAACCGAAAGCCTTGACTCTTATCTCAAGAGAGCTGGAGTCATGGGCCTTGCCGGTATTGACACCCGGAAGCTTGTTCGGGAAATCCGTGAAAAGGGCGCCATGAGAGGCGTCATTTCCGCTCTTGAAACGAACGACGAAACGCTCAGGGAGAAAGCCCTTCAAATCCCTGAAATGAGTGGCCGCGACCTGGTCAAAACGGTTACAACCAGCGAAAATTATTCCCTTCAAAAAGAGCATGCCCGCTACCATGTCGCAGCGTTCGACTACGGCATCAAAACCAATATTCTGCGTATGCTGCAGGATGCAGGGTGCCGGGTTACCGTCCTGAAAGCCGGAACAACGGCCGACGAAGTGATAAAATTAAATCCTGATGGTATTTTTCTTTCGAACGGTCCTGGCGATCCCTCGGCTGTTGATTATGCCATCGAGACCATCAAGCAGCTTGTCGACTATAACCGCACAACCAAGCCTCTGCCGATCTTCGGCATCTGCCTCGGCCACCAACTGCTCTCTCTGGCTTTCGGTGCGACAACCTACAAACTGAAATTCGGGCACCACGGCAGCAATCACCCGGTTAAAAATCTCGCAAGCAAGAAAATAGAAATCACATCACAGAACCACGGTTTTGCGGTCGATATGCAATCATTGCCTGAAGAGCTTGAAATGACCCATCTCAACCTCTACGATACGACCATTGAGGGAGTACGGCACAAAAAGCTTCCCTGTTTTTCGGTACAGTACCACCCGGAAGCGGCACCAGGACCGCACGATTCGCACTACCTCTTTGAAGAGTTCACCTCACTTATGGATTTAACTCAACCCATTATTCCGACGAGATGAAAAAAAGATTATTCACGCCAGGACCTACACCTGTCCCGGAAAATGTCATGCTTCGCATGGCGGCTCCGATTATCCATCACAGGAACCCTGAGTTCATGGAGATTTTGACCAGGGTCCACGAGGATCTCAAGTATCTCTTCAGAACGACCCAGCCAGTCGTTGTGCTCAGTTGTTCAGGCACTGGCGGTATGGAGGCGACAATTTCAAGCCTCTTTAAACAGGGCGACAAGGTCATCACCGTCAATGCCGGCAAGTTTGGCGAGCGGTGGGGAGAGCTGGTCCGCATCTTCACCGGTAACTGCATTGAGGAAAAGGTCGCATGGGGTTCGGCCATTCAGCCTGAACGACTTGCAGAGCTGCTCAAAGAGCATCCGGATGCGAAGGGCGTCTGCCTGACTCATTCAGAAACATCAACCGGCACTGCCGCCGATATCCAGACGCTCACCGCCCTGATTCGCGAACAGTCCGATGCGCTTGTACTGGTTGACGGCATTACAGCGGTCGGGGCTCACGAGTTTCATTTTGACGACTGGGGTGTCGATATCTGCATCACCGGTTCACAGAAAGGACTTATGATGCCGCCGGGCCTCGCACTGGTTGCCGTTTCAGAACGGGCGCAGGACATCATCAAGGGACAACGCATGACGCAATACTACCTGAGCCTGAAACATGCACTCAAGGCTCATGCCGGCGACGATACTCCCTTCACTCCGGCCGTCTCTCTTGTCATCGGCCTCGACGAAGCATTGCAGATGATCAAGGCGGAAGGCATTGAAAATATCTGGAAACGGCACGAAAGCCTCGCTGACGCCTGCCGTCAAGGGTGCAATGCGCTTGGCATGAAGCTCTTCAGCAACTCCCCGTCGTTTGCGGTTACTCCGGTATGGCTCCCCGAAGGAGTAAAGTGGTCAGCATTCAACAAGGCACTGAAAAACAGCAACGGCATAACGGTAGCCGCAGGCCAGGATGACTATAAAGACAAAATTTTCCGTATCTCTCATCTTGGCTTTTATGATGAACTCGACATGCTGACCGTCATCGGCGGTATTGAACGGGCTCTGAAGGAGATTAACTTTCCGTTTGAAATCGGTGCTGGCGTCAGTGCCGTACAAAAAGCATTTCTCGGCAACTGATTCTCGGGAGTGCTTTTGCCATGATTCTCCTGCACACTCTCCTGCTTGTTTTTGCACTCGCACCTTCAATGCAGGAGATGCTCGGGGAGTACCGTTTGCAGCTTAAAGCCGACGCACTCTATGAGCGTCGAGCATACAGAGAAGCTGAGACTGCATTTCGACAAATTACAGCTCTTCCTGCACAAAAAGGCAGTGCATCTGCCAGCTTTAATCTCGCGTGCGCCCTCTACATGCAGGGAAAATATCCTGAATCGGCAACACTTTTTTCATTCAGCGCAAAGCCCGGCAACAAAGAGCGGTCACTGGGGCTGAACGCCATATTCAATGAAGGCAATGCGCTTGCCATGAGAGCTGTCGGAAGCAACGGAAAAGCGGAAAAAAAGATACTCTTCCGCCAATCGCTCAATCACTTCAAGGCCGTCCTTCTGACCGACCCGGGTGAAAATGATGCAAAAATTAATTATGAAATTGTTCGCCGTTACCTTGATGAACTTGAGAGATCGGAGTTGCCCCCCTCAGGATTCGAAAAGAAGAGCGCTCCTCCACCCCCACCCTCCGTCATCAGTCAGGATACAGCAAAACGGCTGCTGGAGAACGCCCGACTGGAGGAATCCGCACTGATGCAGCACATCCCCCGAACAGGAAAAGCTGCTGCACAAGGCAGCAAGAACAATCAGGACTGGTAAGGCGGAATGCGATCACACAAAAAAGTAGTGTTGGTCTTTCTACCATCGGAAAGCGGTGTTGACGGAGCCCGTTCACTCTACGGCGAGCAAGAGATAAACCCTCTGTCAAAATGGTTTAACCGTTCGCTCAGAACCATCATCAAGCAGAGCCAGTTTGCCATTCCGCCGCTCTCACTCATGATCCTCAGCTCTCTTGAGGTACCGGGAGTCGAGCAGTCTGTCTGCGACATGCGCTTTGAGGAATTCCCAATTAACGAAACCTGGGATCTGGTTGGCATCAGCGTCCAGACAGGAATGGCAAAACAGGCCTTTGCCCTTGCCGACAAGCTCCGCGCTGCCGGGCTCACAGTTGTACTGGGAGGGGCACATGTCACACTCTTTGCCGATTCATGCCGACCCCACGCCGACGTTCTTGTACTCGGAGAGGCTGACGACCTCTGGAAGATGCTGCTTAACGACCTTGCAGCAGGCACCCTCAAGCCCCTCTATCAATCCAGCAGTTTTCCCGATCTCGGAATCTCAAGGCCTGTCAGTAAACGATCGCTGGTTAAAAGCCGCTACTTTACAACAAATCTGATTCAGACAGGAAGAGGGTGCCAATACAGTTGCGACTTCTGTAATGTGCATCTTTTGAACGGCCGGAGCCTTCGCAGGAGAGCAATTCAGGACGTTGTCAGTGAAGTTAAGCGGTTTCAGCAGCATGACCGACGAATCTTCTTTTTTGTCGATGACTCCATTAACGCAGACCCACTTTATGCCCGGGAACTCTTCCGTCAGCTCACTCCCCTGAAAATCCGCTGGTTCGGACAGGCTACAACAACCCTGGGCCAGCAGCATGAGTTGCTTGAAACCTTCAGCCAATCAGGATGTCAGGCGCTTCTGGTTGGAATAGAGAGTATTGAGACAAAAAGCCGAAGCGCCCATAAAAAAAACCAGAACAGGGCCGGTGAACTTGCCGGTGCAATTAAAAAAATCAGAGAAGCAGGAATTAGCCTTTATGGCAGTTTTATTTACGGCCTCGATGGTGACACGCTCGATACTCCGGCGGCAATCCTTGATTTTATAGACGAAACAAGGCTCGACGTCCCCGGCATCAACATTCTACGCCCCACTCCGGGAACACAGGTTTTTGAACGACTCCGCCAGGAGGGACGGCTGCTCTTCGACCCTCTTGACGTTACCGCATACCGTTACTCGTTCGGTCAGGAGATGCTCTACAAGCCAAAAAATATTCCACTCGATGCCTTTATTGAAAGCTACTCCGCCCTTACCAGGCAAGTGTTCAACACAAAAAATGCCATCACGAGAGGCTTTGCAGCACCAAGAGCAAAAAGTGCTGTGATGCTTTTCAATCTCTTCTACACCCATCTCTACAGCCTCTCCCGCCATGACCTGCGCTGTCAGCTTGAAACAGAAGAGAAAGAAAAAACCATTTTGCCATACGCCAAATAATTTTTAAACTGTGAAACAGTATTTCTAACCCGCACCCGGTACAACAATCTAAACCTGTATCAACAATGACCATGAAGCGCTTCCTCCCTTTTTTGACCGTGTCTCTTTTTTTCCTCAGTGCATGCGGCCTCGAAAAACCACCAGCCTCACTTAAATTTCCTGGTGCAAAGGAAGATATCGCACCAGCGGCTCCGGCTGCAACGGCTGTTCCCTCTGACCCGAAACTGGCTGCAGGTAAAGTGGTCTATGACGCCAACTGTGCGGCATGTCACGATGCGGGTATGATGGGTGCGCCGAAACCCGGAGACAATGCTGCATGGGCGCCACGTATTGCTCAGGGTATTGACGTCGTCATCAAAAATTCAATTACCGGCTTCACCGGTAAAGCCGGCACCATGCCTGCAAAAGGTGGCAATGCCAGTTTGACTGACCAGGAGGTAACCAATGCTGTTGCCTTCATGACCGATAAATCAAAAGGCGCAACAGCAACTGCTGCAACCCCTGCAGCAGCTCCGGCGGCGGCACTGACCGACGGCAAGGCACTCTATGACGCCAACTGTGCCGCATGTCACGACTCAGGTATGATGGGCGCTCCAAAACCCGGAGACAAGGCTGCATGGGCTCCACGTATCGCACAGGGAGCCGCTGTTCTTATCAGCCATGCCACCGATGGATTCAAGGGCAAGGTTGGCATGATGCCAGCAAAAGGCGGTAAAGCAACACTTACCGGTGCAGAAATATCGAGTATCGTCACCTATATGGTCAACAAATCAAAGTAAACCGCAAGACTCTTTTTTACCGGGCGGGAACTGGCAAAATCAGCTCCCGCTTTTTATCCCGAAATCACGGTAATAGCGAAATATTCTTCATCCGAGTTGGATTAGTCGTTTTTAATTCGTATTAACGATTGTGTACCACACAAACACACGCAAAAAACAATACCAGCCCATCATCAAAAAAACCGTTAAAGAGGAGTAACCCCCTATGTCCCGTTTTATTTCAACCGCGATTTGTGCACTCTTTGTCTGTTCAATCTGTTCTTCTGTAGCATCAGCAGCCACCGACCTTGTCGCTGGTAAGAAAACCTATGAAACCAGTTGTGTAACATGCCACAAAACAGGCCTGATGGGAGCACCGAAATGTGGCGACAAAGCTGCATGGGCGCCTCGTATCGCGCAGGGAGTCCCTGTTCTTGTCAGTCACGCCACAAATGGATTCAAGGGTAAAGTTGGCATGATGCCGCCAAAGGGTGGTACTGCGACACTGACCCCTGCTGAAATCAGCAATGCCGTCGCTTACATCGTCAAAAGTTCAAAATAGAGAGCGAAATTTTTTTGTTCGACGCAAAACATATTTTGATTGATTACATCATATTGTGTTTCGCAAGACGAGGTACAACTTTCATACAAAATCATTAAACAGGAGCATTCCTATGTACCGTTTTATTTCTACCGCACTTTGTGCACTTTTTGTCTGTTCAATCTGCGCTTCAGTAGCATCAGCCAGCGACCTTGCTGCCGGTAAAACCCTGTTCGAGGCAAACTGTGCTGCATGTCACAAAACAGGTCTTGGCGGAGCGCCGAAACTTGGAGACAAAGCCGCGTGGGCCCCACGTATCGCTCAGGGAGTTGATGTACTTGTCAATCATGCTGTGAATGGTTTCGACGGAACTACCGGATCAATGCCGGCTAAAGGCGGCGTCGCAACGCTGACTGATGCCCAGATCGGTGATATAGTGGGCTACATGGCAGAGCAGGGTAAATAAACTTTCTCCTATCAAAAAATTGAATGGGCGGGATAGTTTCCCGCCTTTTCCACTTTCCCGCCAGCCACTTCTTTGGCAACACACGCAACTATTCCATCTTCAG
This sequence comes from uncultured Chlorobiaceae bacterium, assembly GCA_903939765.1. GTDB lineage: Bacteria > Bacteroidota > Chlorobiia > Chlorobiales > Chlorobiaceae > Chlorobium. The sequence continues at coordinate 15,995 of CAJAIK010000100.1, forward strand.
AGAAACGTGACCGTGACGATACTGTACACTTGAAAATCGGCTGAAAAAGTGTAACTATCGGTATAGTAAAGTTTGTACACCAAAATTTGTTTTGTAATGAATAACCATCTTCGTCTTGGCTTTGTCGGAACAGGAAGAATTGCCCGCGCGCTTATTGCCGGTCTCATCCAGAGAGAGCAGACTGTTCTTGTTGGCTTTGACAAGGAACCAGCCGCTCTTGCCTCCATTGCAGCCGATTACCCTCTTCTGCCTTGTCGCTCAATTGAAGAGATTGCCCTCAAAGCGCAAGTTATTATTATTGCCGTCAAACCATACCAGATGGAAGAGGTGCTCGGGGCGCTGAAGCCCTCACTTACCACCAATCACCTGCTTGTCAGCGTTGCGGCGGGAATTTCTTCAGAGTTTATCCGCAAAAACGCTGGCGAAAGCATCAGGGTCATCAGGGTCATGCCCAATACTCCTGCCTTTGTTGGTGAAGGAATGACCGCCCTGTGCAGGGGCAAAATGGCTTCAGAGGAGGATATTCTTCTGGCTTCAAATCTTTTCAGCTCCATTGGACGGGTGGCAATTCTTGATGAATTACAGATGGATGCGGCAACCGCCCTTTCCGGAAGCGGACCGGCTTACATGTTTCATATTCTTGACTCTCTGGCCGAAGGGGGGGTGCAGTGCGGCCTTTCACGCCAGGAGGCCCTGCTTCTTGGTGCGCAAACCATGATCGGGGCTGCAAAAATGGTGCTTTCTGGCCGAAAAGGCCCGGAAGAGCTCAAGCAGGAGGTCACGACGCCGGGCGGAACAACAGAAGCCGGGCTGAAGGTCATGGATGAAAACAACATTCAGCAGATTCTGGTCGCAACAGTTGCCGCCGCTGCGGCACGCTCCAGGGAACTTATGAAATAACCGATATGGCTGCATGCTTTGCTCGTTACCGGTACCGTCACCTGTTCATGCTCATCATGGCGGTACTTTGTGCTCCGGCAATCGCCAGAGCATCACGACTTCAGGAAAACAGACCATTTCTTGCTTCCTCAATAAACAACAACCATCCCTTTGCAGGTCAGGAAGTGCTCCTGACCTACAAGCTCTATTTCAGGGATGTCGCACCAAAAATATCCAATGAGGTGAACCCTTCTCTTCAGGGATTGTGGGCAAAGGAGGCTGGTGCTGAGCGCTTTATCAAAAGTATCCCGACAACGGTTCGGGGAGAGCACTTCAGAAGCGCTGTTGTCAAACAATTCAAGCTGGTACCCATCCAGACCGGGACAATTACTGTTTCAGGATACAGCATGCTCTGCACTCTGCCCCAAGAAAATAGTGCACCCGACAGAAAAGAGCCCACTGACCACAGTTTCCGCATCACTGCGCCCGCTATAACCATCTCTGCACGTGCACTTCCTGAGCCTGTGCCTGAAAAACATTCCGGTGCTGTAGGGATCTTCTCGCTCAACCTCATTCCAAACCGGGAGAAGCTAAAAATTGGAGAATCACTATCCCTGAAGCTCATTCTCACCGGAACAGGAAGCCTCCTGACCCTTGAACTGCCCGGCATTCAACTCCCCGAAAGCTTCCGGCAAAATCCTCCCGAAAGAACAACTGACCTGAACAAAGGATCTGAGACGACCTCTGGCTCCATAACCTCAACAACTCTTGCCTGGCCTCAATCAGAAGGTAACTTTCAGATTCCGGCTGCAACCCTTGTTGTCTTCAACCCCGACACAAAACAATTCAGCACCCTTCATTCGAAATCGCTTGCCATACGAGTAGATGCAGCACAACAGGCAGCACCCGAAGGAGTTGAACGGTCTCTCACCAACCCTTCAGAACAAAAGAGTAATCCAAGCACGCTCTTCTCATCAGTCGCACTTGCGCTTCTGTTGCTGATAAGCTTTGCTGTCATTGTCCTGATCAGAAAAAAACAGCTCAACGATACAAAAAAAATGGCAGCCGATAGTGCGACTGAGCAGGTACCTGAAATCGGGAAATCTGCCCGAACCATGAAACAGAAGCTGTTAGCCTTGCTTGCAGAAGCGGGTATAAAGAGTCCCGGAGGCATGACAAGGACGGAGTTACATGATGCTCTCCAGGAAATCAACATCCCGGATGAAACCCGCGCAGAACTCCCTGCCGTACTTGACTCACTTGATAAAATCCTCTACAGCACCGCCGAGGCAAAAGAGAGTCGCATCCCTGAAAGGATAACCGCAAAAGTTAACGCTTTGCTGAATGCTTTAAAAAAAGTGAACTCATTGCGCTGAAAAGAAAAACCATCAAAACAGAAAACTGAACTAACCCGGCAGACCGAAAAGAGCAATTGCGCGATCAGGATAATCGGTTATAATCCCCTCGGCACCAATCTGCTTCATAGCAAGCATCTCTTCTGTACTGTTCACCGTCCAGGGTATCATCCCTATGCCCTCGGCATGGAGAGCTTCCGTCAGCTCCCGATCAACAAGAGAAAAATGGGGATTAATATAGCCGGGGACAAAGCCGAGTTCATGCAATAACAGGCCGGTATTTTTGGGATCCTCAATTAACAGTCCATAGCAGAGTCCGGGGTTCAATCTCCAGGCCTCCTGGAGCACCCGGCAATCAAAAGACTGTATTCTGACACGCCACAACAACCCTGCTTCCTCAACAAGCCGAAGCACAAGTGCGGCATAGTAGTCGGGAGAGGGATGAAAAAGCCCATCCTTATCAGGCCATGACTTTATTTCAAGATTATAGTGCATCCTCCCCTTCATGCCCGATGATGCCATAAAAGCCTCCACCTCACTGAATACTGTAGAAAGAAGCGGCTTGAAGGCGACAACACGCAGTTGCTGAGGAAAGGATGGATGGGGAAGACCGCAGTCAAAAGAGGCAATATCCTGATAGTTCATTTCATAGAGGAGATAGCGCCCCTGCTCTTCAATGCCGAGTGGGCGACCGTAAGGATCCGCACAAAGAGGAGCGGAAAGCCAGGGGTCATGAGAAACGACAATCTGCTGATCTTTTGAGACCATAAGATCAAGTTCCAGAACCCTGATGCCAAGAGTGGCCGCATGACAGAATGCCTGCAGTGTGTTTTCAGGAAAGAGGGCCCTGCCGCCGCGATGAGCCTGTATTTCAAACGACATAACTATCCCTGTATTGCCGCCGTGACATAACCGTATTGAACCACAATCTCCTTTTTTGGAGGCCGATCTTTCCGGATACGAACATCGTTGGCAAAAAATTCCAAAAAAAACGCGTGCCTTGGCTGTTATGGATTACGCTTGCCGGATGCCGCGCGCGATACTTTGGAAAAATTCTTCTTTTTCGGTTTTCTTTTCTGGAGTTTATTCCCGTCCGCACTTTTTGAAAGGGAATTGCCAGCACCGCTCACACCAAAAAAAGTGGACGAAGCATTGCTTCTGTTTTTGTTAAACCGGTTTTTGCGATACTTTTTTTCAAGGTCGGCATACGGACTGGGTGGCTCTGGAGAGGTATTGTGGTTATTAAAATTCGGTTCGTCAATGACCTCATCAACATCATCCAAAACCACGTCGGGATGAACTTTATTAAGCAAGTTTTTTCTGTTTATGTTCCAAAATCAAGAGCGTTCTTGTTTACTCAGGATTATTTCTGAAGGGAGTTTAATTTACGATTTTAGAATCAAAATACAAGAAATAGTATTAACCATTGATGCAAGATGAGCCTGATAAAGTTTTTGCGTTGCTTCCTGTCTGTAGAAGTATTAAATTTCAGTATATCTCATAAAAAAAATGGAGCCCCACAATGGATATTCGCAGATTGGCCCTTGCAGTAATTCTTCCTCCAGCATCAGTCACAAACAAGGAGGTCGGGACAGTCATGCTGACCGGACTTCTTACCCTGCTCGGCTGGCTGCCCGGTGTTGCCTTTGCGCTGTTCATGATCAACCAGGAACCGCGGCAGGCAAAGGCCTGACAAATCGCCACGCATGTGCCAGGAGAAAGAAAAATCCGGCGACAAGAATAATGGTTGCTCCTGATGCAATATCAAGCAGGCAGGAGAGCCAGAGCCCGCAGATGCTGAAAAAGGCCGAAAGGACAACAGCCCGAATCATCATGCCGGTCAGACTGCGGCTCAACATCCGCGCTATGGCCGCAGGAATGGTCAGGAGCGCGATCACCATCACAATACCCACTACACGCACCATAACGACGACCGTCAGAGCAATCAGGCAAAGCATCAGCAGATAGAGTGCCGTCGTTTTCAGTCCAGACACCGCAGCATACTCCTCATCAAAGGAGATGGCGAGAAACTCCTTGCTGAGCAGCCACACCACAGCAATAATAACCAGATCAAGCAGCATGATCATCCAGAGATCAAATGAGGGAACCGTCAGAATATTACCGAAGAGATAGCTGAATAGATCAGGCGCATATCCCGGTTTAAGACCGATACAGATCACCCCGACCGCCATCCCGACCGCCCAGAAGGTTCCGATTGCCGTATCCTCTGCAACCTTTGCCTTTTTGCTCAACAGACCGATAGCAAGGGCTGCTGCCAGACTGAACGGGATAACACCCAAAAGCGGATTGATTCCAAGGTAGTAGCCAAGCCCGATACCTCCAAACGCCGTATGCGCTATACCTCCACTGATAAAGCCTATCTTTTTTACCACCACGTAGGTGCCGATGATACCGCAGGCAACACTGGAAAGAAGCGCTGCAAGAAGGGCGTTACGCATAAACTCAAAAGCAAATATCTCCTGTAGCATACCGTATTGTGCTGTTCAATGGTTCAATAAAGCGGGATTTTGCCTGGCAGCCACTCAAAGGGACGGCATGATGTTGAGTCGGGCTGATGCAGCTCAAGCGTCCCATTCAGAGTGGCAATTTTGGTCACATAACGGCTTATAATGGCCGTATCGTGCGTTACAAGAACAATGGTAAGCCTCTCTTTCAACCGCTCGATCAGATCATAAATGGTCGTTTTCATCTGCGGATCAATACTTGCTGTAGGCTCATCAAGCAGAAGCAACTCGGGCTCTCCGGCAAGCGCACGGGCAATAAGGGTCCGCTGCAACTCACCTCCCGACAAGTCGCCTATTCTGCGCTCAACCAGCCGCTCAATACCAGCCTGATGGATCGCCTCATCAACCAGCTCCCTGTCGAGACGGTTATAGTGCTGAAAAAGTTTTTTTTTCGACAACCGCCCCATCATTACCAGATCACGGACACTGATGGGAAATTCACGGTCAAAAAAGAGCCGCTGTGGCACGTAACCGATACGCCCCGGGGAGCTTCCTGGCAGCCCGCCGAAAACCCTCACCCTCCCTGCTGAAAAACGTTCCAACCCGAGAATCACCCTGAGCAGGGTCGTTTTGCCCCCGCCATTCGGACCGACAAGCCCGAGAAAATCACCGTCACCGACCGACAGGGTCACACCATCAAGCACCCTCACGCCACCCAGATCAACGGAAAGCCGGTCACATTCTATGAGAGGCTGCTTCATCGCATGGCTTCAATAAAGGCAGTTGTCGCACGCCGGAGGTTATTCTGATAATCAGATGAGAGCGGGTCAACACTGCGAATCGTGCCGCCAATTTCCCGTGCTATGGTTTCAGCCTGGGAAGAGCTGAACTGTGGAGAGACAAGAACGACCGTGATATGATTTGCCTTTGCTTGTTCAATGATACGTTGCATCTGCCGTGGAGTGAGCGTCTTGCCCTCCTCTTCGGCCGCAATCTGCTGAAGCCGGAAAGCATCAGCGTAATAGCCCCACGCCGGATGAAAAACCAAAAAACGCCTGTTCTTTAACCCGGCGAGCTCTCGCTGAATCTCCCGGTCAAGCAACTGCAGTTCAGCCTGAAGCTTTGCTGAGCTGGCCACGTACTCTGCCCTGTGAGCGGGATCAGCCGCCGCAAGGGCTCGCTCAACATTCTTTGAAATGATCATACCGTTTACCGGAGAAAGCCAGTAATGTGGATCGTAACGCCCATCCTGATGCACCAAACCATCATGCTTGACCCGAAGAAGGCGAATACCCTCTACTCCGTTGCAGAGTCGCAAAGAGCGGTTGATCGACAAAAAGCGCTCCATCCAGTCCATCTCAAACTCGACCCCTGAACCTGCCTTGATAAAGAGTGCGGCATCACCAAGCCTGGCCATCTGCCGGGGGGAGGGCTCATAACTGTGTGGATTTCCGCCCGGTGGTACCATCACCGACACGGCAACATGAGTGCCCCCGATTCTTTCAGCAAAATAAGCGAGCGGCGCAATGGAAGCAACAACCTGCAACGTTCCCGTTTCGGCTGGCCGGGCGCAGCCATCGAGAAAAAGGGCAAAAAACAGAAGCGTATAAAAAAAATTCCTTACAATGTTCGCCATGCCATCCACGGTTAACCTTTAATGCAAGAGTGGTGGCGGATCCCTTATCCGCCCCACTCTGAAGATACAAAAAAAGGTTGCGCTCTTCCGTTAAAGGAGAAAACGTCGTAACAAACCGATAAAAAAGATGGATCTGCCGCAAGAGTTCCTCTTACTGCAGCCTGTTCAGCGCACTGACCGTTGCCTTGATTGAGGCCAGACTGATATTTGAATCAATCCCGGCACCAAAGGAAACCCGTCCATCGGCACAGCCAATCTTGATATAGGCTATGGCAAGAGCTCCGGCACTGCGTCCGATAGCATGTTCGGCATATTCGTCAACACTGAAATCGAGACCACTCTCCCTGACAAATCCCTTGACAAATGCATCAAGAGGACCGTTCCCCTGTGCCTCAAAGCTGAACTCCCGCTCCCTGGTTTGCACAACACAGGTTATGGTGGTATCCTCCTCATCCTGACTCCGAGGTTCCTCGTCATCCCAACTGATATGGCACTTCTTGAGGGTAACCGGCTCCCGGAGCTTCACATACTCTGCATGAAACAGTTCATGAATCTGCTCCACAGACAACTCAACACCGCTTGTATCGGCAACGGCCTGGACCGCTTCGGCAAAATCCGGCTGCATCCACTTCGGTATCTGGAGACCATACTCTTTCTCAAGCACATAGGCCACTCCACCCTTACCCGACTGGCTGTTGATACGAACAATAGCCTCATAGTTGCAACCAACGTCCTCGGGGTCGATCGGCAGATAGGGAACCGCCCATACACCACCCGGTGAGAGCGGTTGCGCTTTCATCCCCTTGCTGATTGCATCCTGGTGCGAACCGGAAAATGCGGTATAGACCAGCTCCCCCGAATAGGGGTGACGGGGATGAATGTCCATGCGGGTACAACGGCGGTAGACCTCGCGAATCCTCGGCAGATCGGAAAAATCAAGTTCAGGATCGACCCCCTGGGTGAAGAGGTTCAGTGCCATGGTCACCACATCCATGTTACCGCACCGCTCGCCATTGCCGAACAGTGCACCCTCAACCCGGTCAGCTCCGGCCATCAACGCCAATTCAGCAGTCGCCACAGCCGTACCACGATCATTATGGGCATGAACGCTGATCAGAACGGCATCACGCGCTTTAATGTTGCGGCAGAACCACTCAATCCGGTCGGCATAAATATTTGGCAGCGACATTTCAACCGTTGACGGCAGATTCAGAATAATTTTTTCATCCGCCGAAGCACCCCAGGCATCCATCACCGCATGACAGACCTCAAGTGCATAGTCGAGCTCCGTACCGGTAAAACTTTCCGGACTGTACTCGAAACGGATACCGGCATTGCCGCACTCATCCTTGAGGCGACGAACAAGCGCGGTACCTTCTATAGCAATAGCCTTGATCTCCTCCCTGTTTTTGCGAAAAACCACATTCCGCTGCAGAGTCGATGTCGAGTTGTAGAGATGCACGATGGCTCGTTTCGCCCCGCTTATGGCAGCAAACGACTTGCGAATCAGATGCTCCCGCGCCTGGGTCAACACCTGAATGGTGACATCTTCAGGAATAAGATGTTCCTCTATCAGCCGGCGCACAAATGCAAATTCCGTTGCAGAAGCTGATGGAAAGCCGACCTCAATCTCCTTGAACCCAATGGAAACAAGAAGCTGAAACATGGAGACTTTTTCCTCAACACTCATCGGCACCGGAAGCGCCTGATTACCGTCACGAAGATCCACACTGCACCATATCGGCGCTTTCGTGATGCTCTTGTCAGGCCAGCTCCTTGCGGAAATTGCAACCGAAGGGTACGCTGTGTATTTCTGATACTTCATCTTTTTCATAATATTTTCCTTTTTGTATCCTTTAAACGAAGAAAGCCACCTACCCTTGAGAAGGTGGCGGCTTTAACAATGTTCACTCTGGCTGAAAAACGAACTAAAAGACACCTCCCTCCGGGGCCACGATGCGAAGAAGCAACAGGGCCAGTGACAGCAGAAGGTTCTTGTGATTCATTGCACGCATGGTCAGCACAGAAAGTAAAAAAAATCATTAATCGGCTTTGATTGAAAATAAAAAAATTGCTGATGCATGCAATGCAAGCCGAAATATTTTCTGAAACCCTGAAGCCATCAAATAAGATCCAGCTTCATAGAAAATCCCCACTCAGTTCCATATTACATATTAAAAAAAGATATCTTAACGAGGTTGAACTGACCTGTTCCTTATGATCCGCAGAATATCATTTTTGTTCCCGGCTCGAAGCATCATACTGCGCCACTGGCTGTCAGCAGCCATTTTACTGATGGCTCCAAGAAGTCTGACATGACTGTTCGCATCTGAGAGTGGAGAGAGCATCAGGAATATTATCCGGGCGGTTTTGCTTGATTTCTGATCATAAATACCAATTTTGTTGACACCGATGGCAATAACCGGTTTGTTCAGATTTTCGAGTCTTGCATGAGGAAGAGCAATTTCATCCCCGACAAATGTACCACCCTGTTTTTCCCGTTCAAGGAGGCTATGGAATGCACTTCCCTCATCAATTTCTGAATTTACCAGGCAACATTCGTGAAGAAGCTCACGAAAAGCATCCTCCTTTTCCAGAACACGCTCCCACAAAATGACTCGTGCATTCCTGATCGGTTCTTTCCACTCATTCTGCAACTGCTTTGATGGCGAAAGAGTCTCCTTGATACCGGAAAAATGTTGCGCAGGCGTTTTTGGTTCTTTCACAGTATCCGCTTCCCTTGTATCGAGCACAATCACGCTGATACCCCGGCATTGGCTGATCAATCGTTCAATAATGGTCTGATGCCCCTGAATGCGCTGCCAAAAAGGCAGTTTTCGTCCTGGGTTACCGATAATAATATGCCCTACCCGGTACTCTCTGGCAAACTGAAGAATAGTTTTAACCACATCATCACCTTTGTAGGTAAATACCGTTGCACCAAGCTGCTGGGCCAGTGCAAGAGTGTTGGAATGCATTCGCTGTACCCTGGCATCAATATTGACCGGGCTGTCGGAAAGGGTCTCAACATAAACCGCATACCAGTTTCTGTTCAGCCGCCCTGCTATACGCGATGCATATCTTAGAATGGTTTCACCGTTCCGGGTGTGTGAACTGAGACAAACCATAAGCTGATCAGGATTTAAAGCAGATTCATCATGGAACTGGCTACGCAGCTTCGAATCAAGCTGTGCCGCAAGTTCCCTCAGCGTCAACTCCCGGAGCTGCTCAAGGTTTTCCGGTTTGAAAAAGTTGGACAGTGCCGCTTCCGAATGACCGGGAACAGAGACGTTCCCTTCACTCAAGCGCAGCCTGAGATCATCGGTCGTCATATCAACATTGACAAGCTGATCGGCCAGCGACAACATACGATCGGGGACACGTTCCCTGACCTTTACACCGGTTGCTTGTTCTACCGTTTCATAAAGGCTCTCGATATGCTGGATGTTCAAGGTCGAAATCACATGAATACCGGCAGCAAGAATTTCTTCAATATCTTCATAGCGCCTGGAATTTCTGCTTCCGGGAATGTTGGTATGCGCAAGTTCATCGACAAGCACAACAAATGGACGGCGCTGGAGGATCGCATCGATATCCATTTCGGTAATTTCGATACCACGATACATCAGGATTTTACGCGCCATGATTTCGAGACCAGAAAGAAGAACTTCCGTATCCTCTCTTTTATGGGTTTCTACGAGTCCGACAACAACATCAATGCCACTCTCCTTGAGACGACGCGCCTCCTGCAGCATCTGCCATGTTTTCCCTACTCCGGCACAGTAACCAAGATATATTTTCAGTTTACCGCGTTGTGAGCGCTGAATAAGACGAAGAAAACTGTTGGCTCGGTTGCTCTCCATAGCTTACTTTCCAGAATAGAATTGGATGTTGGTAAATAAAATCCTGACAGCCATTTTCTTTTGCTCATCTGTTTTTTCGAACGGGCAGAGTGAAACAAAAAACTGACCCTTTTTCTGGAACGCTGTGTGCACCTGCCGTCCCACCATGAGCCTCTACAATCTCCTTCACAATGGATAGCCCGAGACCGATACCGCTTTTCGCATGCTGGCCTGGCACCCGGTAAAACTGTTCGAAAAGATGTTCGAGATGCTCAGGTGCAATGCCTGATCCTGTGTCTTCAACAGAAAACCGTATGCTTTCGTGTTCTTCAGCAGCACTGACCGTTATCTTGCCACCCGGTGAGGTAAACCGCAACGCATTTGCAATAAGGTTGGCAAAAACATGCTGGATACTCTCGATGTCGGCCATAACTTCCGGCAATCCTTCTGCTATGGTATTGACAATCGAGACTCCCTGATCACGGGCTGCGACAAGAAACTGCCCGGTACCCTCAATACCCATACGAAACGGAGAGACAGGCTGAATATTCAGGTGGGCTTTTCCGGATTCAATCCGATTAATATCCAGAAGATCATCAATAATATGCACCAGTCGCTCACATTCCTCTCGCGCAGCAAGGAGCATATCCGCCTGTTGTTCATTCAGAGTGCCGATACGCTCTTCAAGCAGAAGATGAATAGACATCCTCAACGAAGTCAACGGGGTTCTCAATTGATGGGAAACCGTCGCAATAACACTGCGTTTCAGTTCAAGCTGCTCATGAAGCTGAGTAACATCCCTGAAAATCAAAGCCGTTCCGATAAACTCACCGCTTTCCGAGCCAGAAGGAACCGGTACAGCAATTGGCTGAAAAAAATATTCCCGGTTTTCGAAAAAATGCTGGATCAGACCGTTATCATTGTCTGATTCTGCCGAAAAACCATGCCAAAAGCGCCTCTGCAGCAACTCGCTCAGCCATGCAAGACCAAGATCGCGAACGTTTACACCGGGCTTGAGACGAAAAAAATGTTCAGCACTCTCCGTTGAGACTTCTACACATCCGTCAAGATCAAGCACCGCTATGGGTGAGGGCAGCACCTTGAAAACCTCCTGCGTGGCCCTGCGGGTCCGAATCAGGGATTCCCTGTCGCGTTTGCGCATTTTGCGCAGCGTTGCCGCCATTTCGTTAAAAGAGCCGGAAAGCTGTCCGATTTCATCCCTTGAAGCGGTATCAAGAACAAGATCAAGATTCCCTCTCCTTATCTCTTCAGCCGACACTATCAGCTTTTTTATAGGCATGAGAATCCATCTGTGCGACTGATAGCTGAAGAGCAGGGCAAGAATTGTACTTGCAAAAATGGCTGCAAGCATGATGTTATGTGCCGAGGCAGCCATAAGCCTTGCCTTATCGTTGGCATCATGCATGTTTTGCTGGTTCATTTCCAGAATTTGGCGCGCCAGCAGTTTTATTTCATGGAAAAGAGGCTGAATCGTGGAAAAATAAAATTTCTCTCTTTCGGCAACCGAAGCCATTGAATCGGTAACACGATCCATCACTCCGGTATACCGTTTAAAAAGTATCTGAATCTGTCGGGCTTTTTCATGCTCTCCTGGGAGCGTAATATTCCCAAGCTCTACACGCAGAGCCGTTCTGAAAGCCAGTTCATATTCCCTGATCGTACGGACGCCCTCATTGTCGTGACCAGCAATAATAATCAGCGCCCCGTTGTCGATGCGCTCAAGGGATTCTGTCATCTCCTGACAGGCAATGACGCTTCGATAGTTCTGTTTAAGAATAACATCAATGGCTCCGCCAAGCGCGTCGATCTGGCGGATGGTCAGCAGGCCCATTGCAACAACAATGAGAAGCAGCCCTCCAAACCCGAGAAAAAGTTTTTGCCGGATACCAATCACGAGTAAACTCCTGATATTTATCGTCAAAATCAAACAGCAGACAAAACACCTGCCATCTTGTCAATCAAGAAAAAAAGAGGGAAACAGATCACCAAAATCTTATAAAAAAACAACAACGAGCACCGGCCTGCAACATAGACGCCCAAAATGCAAAATATGAGAAAAAGAGAGATTACACCTTGACCGGCAAAATCACAAAAGGAATACCGCGTACATAAAGATTTCTCTGTATGGCGAAAACAGTGTAGTTGTGCAACCAGCGATCCATCAGCGACTCTTTGATAAAAACAAGCTGGCCGCCGAAAAACACAATATTGGGAAATTTTTCCGTAATCGCCGGAACAAGCTTGTTGACCTCTTCAACCACGTCAGTTCCAAGAGAAAAATATGCCTCGGAATAGTACCCATGATCTTTCATATAGTCAACATACTTGGACGTTTCGTTGCGCACAAAACTGCCGAGATTCTCTATTTCATCAGCTCCCTTGAAGTTCCCCGCATCAATGGAACCGATCTCGACAAAAACATAATTTTTATAACTATCGCCGAACAACCTGAAAACACTGAAGAGGGTATGAAGGCCGAGCCCATTAAAGCCGTTCACCAGAATCGCGGCGGTTTTTGCCTTGGGATCAAAAACCGGCAGCAGGCAAGCGCGGTCACTCTCCTTGTCATGTACATCCGAGCCTGACAGCACCGCGGCCTCAACAATAACATCAAGCCGTTTCAGAGTGTGGGTGGTACTGTTGTAATGACCTTTGATAATAAATGCGGCCATAACAAGAAGGCCGGTTATCACCATGGTAACCCACCCTCCTTCATTAAACTTGAGAACCAGTACCGAGATCAGAATAAAGGTTGTCAGCATCAGGCCGATACCATTAATGAGAAGTTTCCAGCGCCATTTTTTTTCTGATTCTCGTTTTGTCCACCAATGCCGTACCATCCCGAGCTGTGACAGGGTAAAGGTGATAAAGACATTGATACTGTACAGGACAATCAGAAAATCAACCGACCCATTTGAGGCAAGCATCATAATCAGTGCGGCTGTTCCCATGACAAGAATCCCCTTTTCCGTCACAAGCCGGTCACTCAACATGGCAAAACGCGCAGGCAGCCACTTGTCGAGCGCCATATTTGCCAGTACCCTTGGTCCATCAAGAAAACCAGTCTGTGCAGCAATAAAAAGCAGCACAGCTTCAGAAAACAGCGTTACCCAGACAAAGCCAACACCATAAAACCCACCCCATGACGCAGTAATCCCCTGAAAAAGAATCGCGTTCAAGGTCTTGCCTGGCATATCCCGGACATCAAAAAGAATGTAGGCAAGCATAAGCCCCATAACCGTGACAGAAAGAGAAATCGCCATATAGCGCATGGTTTTCTTTGCCGTCGCAACTTTCGGGTCACGCAAAACAGGAAGACCATTGCTGACCGCCTCAATACCGGTAAAGGTGCCAGCACCCAGACTGTAAGCCTTCATGACAAGAAAAAGCACCCCGAAAACCCCCAGTGTATGGAATGACGTGGTAAGCTCACGCCCTGTTTCATGATAAACTTTGCCAAAATCCGCAAGATGGGAGACCACTGCATAAACAATAACAATGAGGTGGGTAGCAACGAAGAGCAGAAAAACAGGAACGAGGGGCATAACAGCCTCCTTGATCCCTCGAAGGTTCAGGATGAGCAAGCCTATTACCCCGATAACAGCAAACCAGAGCTTGAAGCCGAAAAATCCTGCTGGCAAAAAACTGAAAATCGCATCTGCCCCGCTGGCGATTGATATGGTAATGGTCAGCACATAATCGATAAGAAGCGCACTGCCTGAAATAACACCCATCTGGGGAGAGAGCAGTTTGCTGGCAACCAGATAGCCGCCACCACCGGAAGGGAACAGTTCAATAATGTGCGAATAACTTGAAGCAATGATGAGAATGGTAACTCCAGTGGCCAGGGCAACAAAAATCCCAAGTGTAGGATGGCCCTGAAGTGCCTTGAAGGCCTCTGGCGGGCCATAGCATGAAGATGATAGTCCATCTGAACCAAGTCCTACCCATGCAAGAAAAGCGGTAAGTGCAAGCTGGTGAAAAATTCTGTGATCCCTGAAATCACGTGCACCACCAATAAAAAATGTTTTTAGCCGCCGAAATGCTTTATTCACTGCCATAACGAACAATCCGAAAAAATTAATACCCGGATGAGGCTGCCTCGTTTTACGTCCGGATCAAAACAGAAACAGCAAACGGTTGCTGCCTGCCTTAAAATCACAAACATAGGGAACGGGAGGCATACGGCATATTGCGAAACACAAGGGCAGAAAAGAGCGCGCATTGAATTTTGCAAGGCGGCCAAAAAAAGTCAAATCCTGTATTGTTTCCGCTTTCTCCAGAGGGTTGCCTGATCAATACCCAAAAGCTCCGCTGCTTCCTGAAGGGATTTTGATAACGCAAGAATGCGACGGATATGGTTTTCTTCAATCACGTCAAGAGTCAAAGGATCTCCAATACGCACAGGATGCGCTTTGGAGAAAATCTGTTCGGGCAGAAGTTCTACACCGATTCGATCTGCTTTACACAGAATGACAGCTCGCTCAACAACATTGCGCAACTCCCGGACATTGCCCGGCCAGGAATATGTCCTGAGTGCAAGAAGGGCGCTCTCTGTAAATCCATCAAGACTTTTATGATTCTGTGCTGCAAAAAACTTCAGCATGTTACCGGCAAGCTGTTCAACATCGTCAGGCCGGCCTGCAAGAGGTGGTACAAAAATCTGTATAACATTCAGCCGGTAAAAAAGGTCTTCACGGAAACGTCCCTCCCTGACCGCCCTCTCAAGATCAATATTGGTTGCAGCAATGATCCGTACATCCGCTTTACGCGACTGATGATCGCCGATCCGCTCATACTCACGATCCTGAAGAAAACGAAGAAGTTTTGGCTGAATTGCAAGAGGAAGGTCTCCTATTTCATCAAGAAACAGTGAGCCCCCTTCGCAGGAGGATACCCGTCCGGGATTATCCCTGACCGCTCCGGTAAACGAACCCTTGAGATGACCAAACAGCTCGCTTTCAAGGAGATCACAACTTAACGATGGACAGGAAATCACCCCGAATGGTTTTTCTGCCCTTCTGCTCCAGTTATGCATGGATCGGGCGAGAACCGTTTTTCCCGTCCCGCTCGGACCCCGTAACAGCACAACCGCTTCAGAAGAAGCAACCTGACGTACCAACTCGACAACCCGCTGCATGGCAGGATAACGGGAGGTAAACGTTACTTCCGGATGCATACGGCTGAGATCCTCCTGCAACGAGGCAATGCGCTGCTCCATACCGCTCACTGCGGCAAGACGCTTGATAACCAGTTCAAGCTGATCGGGTGTAAACGGCTTCGGAATATAGTCGGCGGCACCCCTCTTCATGGCTTCCACAGCCGTGTCTATAGAGGCATAAGCGGTAATGACGACAACCTTGATCCATGGGCACGCATCCTGGAGCGACTGCACCAGGTCAAGACCATTTTCGGTTCCCAAACGCAAATCGATAAATGCAAGGTCAAAAAGCTGCAACTCAGCTTCGGCACATGCATCACGAGAGTTGCTGACCGCTTTGACACGATATCCGCGCGACTCCATAAAAACCGTCAGTGTTTTGCGGATATTTATTTCATCATCAACAATGAGCACATTGAGCATAAGGCATTTTCCGGCAAACATCATTGGCACTTCCTCCTCGCCTGTCGCCGAAATATCACGCATAATCAGGTTAATGCCAAACACAGGGAAGAAGGGAATAAGCTGAAAATAAAAAAAGGCAGTACACCTCTTGAAGTGTACTGCCTTTTTTGTGCTCCGCGGGCAGGACTCGAACCTGCAACCCTGCGATTAACAGTCGCATGCTCTACCATTGAGCTACCACGGAATCTGCATCAGCCTTATTTTCGCTGATGGGGTGTTAATATACACCGGTTTTTTGAAAATACAAATCCCGACAGGCTTTTTTTATGCATTTTGGTCAAAGTTGTGCCACAAGCGATTTTCATTTTCCATAATAATTTTTGTACATTGGTTCTCTTTTACTGAAAAGATGGTCTATGCATAAAGATAAATCGCTGATAGAGATTGGACTGGGTGCTCTTGCGGAGGGAACCAATGAGTTCAATTTCACCTGTAAGGCTGCGGATTTCAAGGGTCGGCAGTTGGCTGATGCCGGTTTTACAGGGGAAATTAAGGTCAATGTTATTGCTGAAAAAAGTGATGACGAGGTAACCCTCACCATCAACACTTCGGCAATGGGTGATTTTACCTGCGACATCTGTCTTGCGCCGGTTTCAAAAAAGCTGACCGGGACGCTTGTTCTCTCGTATCTCTTCAGTGAGGCTCCTGATGATGATGACGGAGGAGATGAGGAGTACATACGACTCGATAGAAGTGCTGACTCCATCGACATTACAGGAGAAGTTTGCGAGACCCTGCTGCTCTCGTTGCCCATGAAGGTCACCTGTACGGATAACCCTGATTGCAGGCTTTACAGCAGTAAGGAAAGCATTGGAAATAATGAGGAGCCTCCGCCCGACAACGTAACGTCGTGGCAGGAGTCTCTTGAAAAGCTGAAAAACAAGTATCGTTAACCGACCTATAAAAGAGTAACACCATGGCAAATCCTAAAGCCAAAATGTCCAAATCCCGAAGGGATAAAAGACGCGCCCAGTTTAATGCCCGCACCAAGCCGGCAACAACGGTCAACTGCCCTAATTGTGGCGAGCCAACTCTTCCGCATCGTGCATGCCGTCATTGCGGCCACTACCGCGGCAGATGTGTCGTCAACAAATTGGCAAAGAGCTGATTAACAAGTAACAAGAACAAGACAAAAACCCCATCATGTTGACCATTGTTGTTGACGCCATGGGCGGTGACCACGCTCCCGCCTGTGTGATCGAGGGAGTTGTTCAGGCTTTGCAGGAGAGCGGTAACAGGTTTGAAATTGTGCTTATCGGCCAGTCTGAAAAAGTTGAGCCGCTGCTTGCCGCCTGCGATACCAGTGCACTTAACCTGAGATTTCTGCACGCTCCCGAAGTGGTCACCATGGAAGATATTCCGGCTACAGCCGTCAAGACAAAGCAGAATTCGTCGCTTGTCAAGGGGTTGCAGCTCTGCAAGACAAAAGAGGCTGACGCATTTGTCAGCGCAGGGAATACCGGTGCGCAGATGGCAGCTTCGCTTTTTGTGCTTGGTCGCATTCCCGGTGTACTTCGTCCGACCATTTACGCCTATTTTCCACGTCTTGGTGAGGGGTTAACCAATATTGTAGATGTAGGGGCAAATGTTGACTGCAAGCCTGAAAATCTTGTCCAGTTTGCCGAGATGCTCACCATCTACCAGCGCTATGGCGCCGGAATAGAGAAGCCTCTGACCGGCCTGCTCAATATCGGAGAGGAGGAAGGAAAGGGCACGGAGACGCTCAAGCAGGCTTACTGGCTGCTGAAAGAGGCTGACCGGACGGGAAAAATAACCTTCCTTGGCAACATTGAGGGGAACGACATTCTGAAGGGAAAGGCCACAATCGTGGTGTGCGACGGCCTTGTAGGCAACACCATACTGAAATTCGGTGAAAGTATTCCTGAATTTCTCGGCACACTCTTCAAGAGCTCACTGGAAAAACTGGTTCTATCCGGCCAGATGGATCGCGAAATCGCAACATTGACAACCGGCCTCTTCAAGGGAATGTTTGAACCGTTTGATGTCGAAAAATTTGGAGGAGTTCCCTTCCTCGGCGTTGACGGTATCTCCATTGTCGGTCATGGCCGCTCCTCTTCGAGGGCGATCAAGAACATGATCTACATGGCTGAACACATGATTGAACGGCGGGTCAACGAACATATTGCGGAAGTCCTGTCAGAAAAATAGTACGTTTCCACCTGTAGACCTCTGCAGTAAAGGGAGGATCGCCCTGGCTGCAAAGGCAAATTTTGTATTATCCTGCATGAAATAACTGCATACGACGCATGAAAGCTGCAATTACGGCAACCGCCAAATATTTACCGCCCAATATTCTGAGCAATCATGACCTTGAGATCATGCTTGACACCAACGACGAGTGGATACGTTCCAGAACAGGGATCTGTGAACGCAGGATACTCAATGATCCGGAAAAACCAACCTCATACATGTGCGGGGAGGTTGCACGGCAGCTTCTTGAAAAAAGGCAGATAGATGCCACGGAAATAGAGCTGATCATTGTTGCCACCATGACGCCTGACATGCTCTTTCCCTCTACGGCCTGTTTCACGCAGAAAATCATTGGCGCCAGCAACGCATGGGCCTTTGACCTCAATGCTGCCTGCTCCGGCTTTCTCTACGCCCTGAACGTCGCATCGCGCTTTATCGAAACCGGAGCCCACAAGAAGGTGATGGTCATCGGTGCCGACAAAATGTCGGCCGTTATTGACTATACCGACCGCTCCACCGCCATCCTTTTCGGAGATGGTGCCGGCGGCGTCATCCTTGAACGGGCAAAAGAGGAGGGATACGGCATTCTCGATACCCGACTCTATGCCGATGGAACAAATGGCACCGATCATCTTCTGATGACGGGAGGCGGCAGCCGCAATCCGGCAAGCCATGAGACGGTCGATAAAAAGATGCACTATATCTATCAGGACGGGCGTCAGGTCTTCAAGGCCGCCGTCATGGCCATGGCGGAGGTTGCCGGTGAAATCATGAGCCGCAACAGCCTTACGGCGGATGATGTCGACTACCTTGTGCCCCACCAGGCCAATCAGCGGATCATTAACGCCACGGCCGAGCGGATGGGCGTTGATGACAAAAAGGTTGTTTCGAACGTCGCCCACTATGGCAACACAACGGCCGGGACCATACCAATATGCCTCGCTGAACTTGACGAAGCCGGTAAACTGCACACCGGTTCCAACCTGGTTCTGGTCAGTTTCGGCGCAGGCTATACCTGGGGCGGCACCTACATAAAATGGCAGTGAGCTGAACAATTCACCTCTTTACAGAACAATCGCATTCATGAAAGCATTCGTTTTTCCGGGACAGGGTTCACAGTATTGCGGCATGGGCCGCGACATTTTTGAAACATTCGCCGCAGCCCGCGAGATGATGGAGAGGGCAAACACTATCCTCGGCTACCGGATTACCGACATCATGTTTTCGGGTAGCGAAGAGGAGTTGCGTCAGACCCGCTATACCCAGCCAGCCATCTTTCTGCACAGCATTGTCGCAGCAACCCTGATCGGCAGAGGAGAGACGGCCATGAGCGCCGGTCACAGCCTTGGTGAATACAGTGCGCTCTGCTTTGCGGGCTCCATCAGTTTTGATGATGCCGTCCGCATTGTAGCAAAACGGGGTGAGCTGATGCAGAATGCGGGCAAAGAAAACCCCGGAACCATGGCGGCTATTATCGGTCTGCCCGACAGCGCCCTTGGGGATCTTCTGGCAGAAGCAGGTAAAGAGGGAGTTATTCAGGCGGCCAATTTCAACTCTCCAGGTCAGGTTGTGCTTTCCGGAGAGATTCCGGCAGTCAAAAAAGCCATAGAGCTGGCACCTTCCAAAGGGGCCCGTATGGCAAAAGAGCTGGTTGTTTCAGGAGCCTTCCACTCCCCTCTCATGAAACCGGTCGAAGAGGAGCTTGCGACCGCACTTGCCGAAATTGAGATAAAAGATGCTGAAATACCAGTCTGCATGAACGCCGTTGCCGCGCTGGTAACCGACGCCACCGAAATTCGCAAAAACCTGCTTCTGCAACTGACCAGCTCCGTGCTCTGGTCACAATCTGTTGAAGCGATGGTACTGCGCGGAGCGACTGAGTTTCTTGAAATCGGTCCGCAAAAAGTTTTGCAGGGATTGATCAAGCGTATCGACAAAACAGTCGCCATTCGTGGCATCGACACGGCAGCAGATCTTTTGCCTCTGGTTTAAGAATTGTATTCATTTGTGTACACGAAGCCATTAACATCAACCGACAGAAACCATGTTTGAAGGAAAAATTGCTCTTATCACCGGAGCTGCCAGAGGAATAGGGCAGGCTATCGCTTTTGATCTGGCTGCGAGAGGTGCCGATATTGTGGTATGCGATATCAAGGCCGAATGGCTGACGGAGACCGCAGAAGGTGTTGAGAAACTCGGCAAAAAGGCCTACTGCTTTGAGCTCGATGTCACCAACGCCGAGGCCGTACAGAACGTCGTCAACGACATTGCGGCAGCAACGGGGAGAATCGACATTCTTGTCAACAATGCCGGCATCACCCGTGACGGACTCCTGATGCGGATGAGCGAAGAGGACTGGGATGCCGTACTGACGGTCAACCTGAAAGGAACGTTTGTCTGCACCAAGGCGGTCAGCCGCATCATGATGAAGCAGCGTTCGGGCTCAATCATCAACATCGCTTCGGTTGTCGGACTCATGGGTAATGCTGGCCAAGCCAACTATGCCGCATCAAAGGGTGGCGTCATTGCCTTTACCAAGTCGGTCGCCAAAGAGCTTTCATCCCGCAACATAAGGGCCAATGCCGTCGCACCGGGCTTTATCTCCTCGAAGATGACCGACGCGCTGTCCGATGAAGTTCGCCAGAAAATGCTTGATGCCATCCCGCTCTCCAGCTTCGGCACACCGCAGGATGTAGCCAATGCCGTTGCATTTTTAGCCAGCGACCAATCATCCTACATCACCGGCCAGGTCCTCAGCGTTAATGGCGGCATGGTTATGTGATTTGGGCAAGCCTCTTTTCTTTGTATATTGTCAGACTTTTTGAATTTTTTTTAGCCACGACCAACATTTAATCAGGAGAACACAGCAATGACCGAAGCAGAAATCAAAGACAAAGTATACGATATTATCGTCAGCAAGATGGGCGTCAACAAAGATCAGATCAAGATGGAATCAAAATTTTCCGACGATCTCGGTGCAGATTCACTTGATACCGTTGAACTGATCATGGAACTTGAAAGCGAGTTTGGCGTACAGATTCCTGATGAAGATGCTGAAAAGATCGGCACCGTTCAGCAGGCTATTGATTACATCGTCAAAAAGAAGTAAGAAATTCCCAAGGAAAGCAGGCAAACGGAAAACCAGTTAAATCATAACAGATGGCTCAGGATCGCAAAAGGATAGTTGTTACCGGGATAGGAATTTTAACTCCTATCGGTCTTACCAAAGAGGATTTTTGGCAGGCACTTTATGAAGGAAAAAGTGGTGCCGCGCCTATCACCTATTTCGATACAACCGATTTTTCGACAACCTTTGCCTGCGAACTTAAGGGATTTACGGCTTCGGAGCATATTGACAGAAA
Organism: uncultured Chlorobiaceae bacterium; assembly: GCA_903939765.1. Classification (GTDB taxonomy): domain Bacteria; phylum Bacteroidota; class Chlorobiia; order Chlorobiales; family Chlorobiaceae; genus Chlorobium. The sequence continues at coordinate 37,392 of CAJAIK010000100.1, forward strand.
ATCTGCTGACCGCATGGATCCCTTCTGTCAGTACGCAGTGATTGCAGCCGGCCATGCACTGAAGGATTCAGGACTTGATCTGGCGGAGATTGATCCGCTGCGAATCGGTGTGGTGCATGGATCGGGCATTGGGGGAATGACCACCTACGAGCAACAGTTCAAAAATTTTCTGGAACGTGGCCCGAAACGGATCAGCCCCTTCTTTATTCCCATGCTTATCCCCGACATCGCTGCCGGGCAGATTTCCATCCGCAACGGACTCCGGGGTCCAAACTATGCAACCGCTTCCGCCTGTGCAACATCCCTCCATGCCATTATGGATGCATGCATGCTCATTCAGGCAGGTATGGCCGACTACATGGTTTGTGGCGGATCAGAAGCGCCGATAACGCAGATGAGTGTTGGCGGCTTCAACTCAGCCAGGGCGCTCTCTACGGCCAATGACCGTCCACAGCAGGCCTCCCGTCCTTACGATCGTGACCGTGACGGCTTTGTTATGGGCGAAGGTGCCGGATCGCTCATTATTGAAACACTTGAGTCGGCAAAAGCCCGTGGAGCAAAAATCTACGGAGAAATCGTCGGTGTAGGAGCAACCGCCGATGCCTATCACCTGACTGCGCCGCATCCTGAAGGCATAGGAGCGGTCAATGCCATGAGAACAGCAATCGCCATGGCAGGCATTACGCCCGACAAAATTGATTATGTCAATACCCACGGCACCTCCACCCCACTCGGCGACATTGCAGAAATTGCGGCAATCAAAACCGTTTTTGGTGAACACGCCTACAAGCTCAGCATCAGTGCAACAAAATCGATGACTGGCCACCTGCTCGGCGCTGCCGGAGTGGTTGAGTCGATCGCCTGCCTGCTTGCCATGCAGCACCAGATTGTTCCACCGACCATCAACTGCGATAATCTTGACCCGCTGGTTGACCTCGACGTAACACCGAACACCGCAAAACCACGCTCGATCGAATATGCGCTCAACAACGGCTTCGGCTTTGGCGGGCACAACGGCTCGCTGATTTTCAGGAACGGTTCATCGCTCTGAGGCAGTACCGTTGCTGGCTTTGGAAAAGTTTTGGAAAAAGCTGAGAAGCCTGATAGATCTGGGGGCGGATTATAGTGAAACGAGTTACAGAACAGAGTGTGCGCTTTCGGATGAGACGGTTGCTCATTTGCAACAACTCATCGGGGAACCGTGCAGCAACCTGCTGCTCTACCAGACGGCCCTTACCCACCGCTCGGTTGTTCACGACCCTGCAACACCTTGCCTCATCGAATCCAACCAGCGCCTTGAATTTCTTGGCGACTCGGTGCTCGGCATGTTGATTTCCGAATACCTTTTCAAAGGCTTTCCCGAAAGTGCCGAAGGAGAGCTTTCAAGCAACCGCGCAAAAATTGTCAACAGCAAATCCCTTGCCGGTTTTGCCCGCAGCCTCCAGCTTGGCGACCACCTCATCCTCGGCGAATCGGCCGATCACCATAAAATCCGGAGCAGCGAATCCGCCCTTGCCGACGCCTTTGAATCCCTCATTGGCGCCATCTATCTCGACAAAGGCATTCAGGCCGCCTACGATTTTGTGATCCGCCATATCATCGAGCATGTCAATTTCAAAACGATTGTGGCCGCCGAACATAACTATAAAAGCCGCCTCATCGAACACACCCAGTCGAACCATCTGCCGCCACCCCTCTACACCGTGATAACCGAAACCGGCGCAGAGCACGAAAAGAGCTTCACCGTTGGGGTGAGCTGCTCCGGCCAGCTTCTTGGAACAGGTACTGCCCAACGAAAAAAAGATGCCGAGCAGCTCGCCGCCAAAGAGGCTATGGAGCGCATCACCGCAGGGTGGAGTGCCTGAAACTGAAATAACCCCTCGGTTACCTCTCTTTTTTTTCTGTTTATCTTGAGCTTCTCTTCACCTTCTTCTATATTCAAAAACAGCAGTTCATAAAGACCAACAGCCACTCAGGAAGCAAAATAATGAGAGAAAAACTGATTTTTGACATTTCCCGCAAGGGACGCAAGGGATACAGCCTCTCCGGAAACAAGTTCCCGGAACTTCCGCTGGAGAGTATTCTCCCCTCAAAGTTTTTGCGTACCACACCCGCCGAACTTCCCGAGGTCTCCGAAAGCGAGGTTGTGCGTCACTTTGTACGGCTTTCCAACCTGAACTACCACGTCGACAAAAACATGTACCCGCTGGGAAGCTGTACGATGAAGTACAATCCCAAGATAAATGATTATACCTGTGACCTGCCGGGCTTCAGCGCCCTTCATCCCCTCCAGCCCGGTGCAACAACACAGGGTGCACTTCAGCTCATGTATGAACTGGCTGAGATGCTGCGCGAAATTGCCGGAATGGCCGCCGTTACCCTGCAACCTGCGGCTGGCGCCCACGGCGAGCTGACCGGTATACTGCTTATCAAAAAGTACCATGAGTCCATTGGCTCAAAACGCCACAAGCTCCTTGTTGTGGATTCGGCCCACGGCACCAACCCCGCCTCAGCCGCTCTGGCCGGGTACGAGATCGTCTCCGTCAAAGGCAATGCCGATGGACGGACCGACCTTGACGACCTTCGGAGCAAGCTTGACGGTGATGTGGCCGCACTGATGCTGACCAACCCCAACACCATAGGCCTTTTTGAAAAAGAGATCCAGCTCATTTCCAAAATGGTGCACGACAACGGCAGCCTGCTCTACATGGACGGTGCCAACATGAATGCCTTGCTCGGCATAGCCCGGCCCGGCGATATGGGCTTTGATGTCATGCACTACAACCTGCACAAAACGTTTGCCGCTCCCCATGGCGGCGGTGGCCCCGGCAGCGGCCCGGTCGGCGTCAGCGAAAAGCTGCTCCCCTTTTTGCCGGTACCGGTTATCGTCAAAGAGGGTACAACGTACAAGCTCTCCTATGACCTTCCGGAAAGCATCGGAAGGATGATGAATTTTTATGGAAACTTCTCCGTGCTGGTCAGGGCCTATACCTATATCCGTATGCTCGGGCCCGATGGACTGCGCCGGGTTTCGGAAAATGCCATCATCAATGCCAATTACCTGCTGAGCCTGCTGCTTGAGCGCTACGACCTGCCATACCCGAAAACGGTGCTTCACGAGTTCTGCCTCTCGGGAGATCGTCAGAAAAAGGCGAGCGGTGTCAAAACGCTTGATATTGCAAAAAGGCTGCTCGATTACGGCTTTCATGCTCCGACCATCTACTTCCCGCTCATCGTAAGCGAAGCACTGATGATTGAGCCGACAGAGACCGAATCGAAAGAGACGCTCGACGTTTTTGCCCAGGCACTGCTCGCCATTGCCGATGAAGCCGCAAACAATCCGGCACTGGTACTCTCAGCCCCGGTAACGACACCCGTCAAGCGGCTTGATGACGCAATGGCCTCAAGGCAGTTGAACATCTGCTGCTCACTCTGAAAACAACCTCCCAAGGCCAATGCATGAATAAACGATCTCTACTCTCTCTCTTTTCCCTTATTTTTCTCCTGCTGTTCACGACCGCAGGAGAAACAGGGGCTGCAACAGCAAAACCCGGCACAGAGAAGTGGTGTGCCCGGCAGATTTTCGGCCATAAGGATTCCGGGATTGAAGAGAGCCTGAAGGCGATGACGCTCTCCGAAAAGGTGGGCGAGATGCTTATTGCCCAAATTGAGGCCCATTACAGCGGCAGTGAAGACAAAGAGTACCTGCTTTTGAGCCGTCTGGTGCAGGAGGGCAAGGTCGGAGGCATCATGTTCCTCAAGGGCGATGCCTTCAGCGCCGCCATGCTCGCCAACCATTTTCAGTCGATTGCCCCGCGCCCCTTGCTGATGAGCGCCGATATGGAACGGGGTGTGGCCATGCGGCTGAGTGGAGCAACCGAATTCCCGCCGAACATGGCTGTCGCTGCAACACAGGATAGTGCGCTCGCCGAAGAGATGGCAAAAGCCATAGCCGAAGAGGGGAAACTTATCGGGCTTCACCAGAACTATGCCCCGACGGTTGACCTGAACATCAACCCGCTCAATCCCATTATCAACACCCGTTCATTCGGCGACAACGTCCCGCTGACCATCAGCATGTCGAACGCCATCATCAAAGGGCTCCAGTCGAACGGGATGGTTGCGACGGCAAAACACTTTCCGGGTCATGGGGATGTAACCATCGACAGCCACGTATCACTCCCTGTTCTTCAGGTTGATCGCCAGCAACTTGATGCCTACGAACTGAAGCCCTTCAGGGCGGCCATAGAGCAGGGCGTTATCAGCGTCATGGTCGGGCACATCGCCGTACCGAAACTGACCGGCACCATGGAGCCCGCCTCCATTTCCAAAATCATCGTCACCGACCTGCTCCGCAATGAACTCGGCTTTCAGGGGCTGATCATTACCGATGCCCTGAACATGAAAGCGCTCTACAACGGCCAGAACGTCCCGGAAATTTCGGTCAAAGCGGTTCAGGCCGGTAATGACCTGCTGCTCTTTTCACCTGACCCCGAACTTGCCCACAGTTCCATCGTCAAAGCGGTCGAAGAGGGTACGATACCAATCGGGCAGATCGACGGCTCGGTTCGCCGCATCCTTCAGGTGAAAAAGTGGCTGGGAATCGAAAACAGAAAGCTTGTTGATCTGAACCGGATTGAGGGGGAGATCAACCCTGAATTGCACCGCAACCTCGCCCGGCAGATGACCGAGCGAGCTGTCACGCTGGTACGCGACACCAACCACAACATCCCCCTCAAAAGGGAGGCATCATCAGGCAACATCCTCAATATCATCCTGCAGGATAAAGCCAATCCGGAAACCGGAAAGGGGTATATCGAAAAGCTCAACCGCGCCTGCAGCGCCACCCATATCCGCATTGATCCCAATACCGACTCTCTCGGCTATGCAAATGCTGCTGACCTTGCAACAAAAGCATCGGCTGTGCTTGTCACCTCATACGTCAAGGCGCTCGCTGGCTCAGGCACACTGACGCTTACCGAAATGCAGCAGCAATTTATCCACTCCCTTGCAGGACTTGTGCCAAAAGAGACGCCACTGATCTTTATCTCATTCGGCACCCCTTACATCATTAACTCTTTTCCGGAAATATCGACCTACCTCTGCACCTACTCTTCAAATGAAGCAAGTGAAGAGATGGCAATTAAAGCCGTGAGAGGAGAACTTCAGCCCCGGGGAGTGCTTCCTGTATCGCTGCAGGGGCTCTCACGTTGAACAAAAAAGCATTATAACACAAACGCCTGGCGACAAAATGGGAAAAACAATTCGGGACGAATCGACCGCAAGCGCCTACTGGGCGGCAGTCAACACCTTTTGTGCACTCCGCGATGTCCACGTCATTGCCGACGCACCGGTCGGCTGCTACAACCTGGTAGGGGTCGCCGTTATTGACTATACCGATGCTGTCCCCTATCTCGAAAACTTTACTCCGACCAGCCTGACCGAAAAGGAGATCGCCTCCTCCGGCAGCTCGGAGATTGTGCGAGAGACCATCGAAAAGCTCCAGGCACCGGGACGGCAACTCATTCTGGTCTCAAGCGCCGAGAGCGAGATGATCGGCAGCGACCACGAGCGGATGCTCACCATGAAATACCCCGACGTCCGCTTTTTCCCTTCAAACTCACTCGGTGAAAATGAGTGGCAGGGACGCGACCGCGCGCTGGTCTGGCTCAACGATACCTTTGGCAACAGCGACTCCGCCTCCGTAAAAGCGGGTACCGTCTCCATTATCGGCCCCACCTACGGCTGCTTCAACAGCCCGTCAGATCTGGCCGAAATCAAGCGGCTCATTGCAGGAGTGGGAGGAGAGCTGCTGCACGTCTACCCTTTCGAAAGCTCCCTGCACGACATCGCCGACCTGAAAAACTCCGATGTGCTTGTCGTTATGTACCACGAATTCGGCCATGCACTGGCGGAAAAACTGGGGCGACCGGTGCTTCAGGCACCCTTCGGCATGGGCGAAACAGAAAAATTCATTCACGACCTTGGACGCCTTTTGAAAAGAGAAACGGAGGCCGGGGCATTTCTGCAGCAGGAGAAACGCACCACAATGAAACCCGTATGGGATCTCTGGCGCGGACCGCAGGCGGAGTGGTTTCCGACCATCCGCTTCGGCGTCACGGCAGCAAAAACCTACGCCCTCGGGCTCGAAACCTTTCTTTCGGGCGAGATGGGGATGCAGTGCCTCTTCAGCCACAACACCGCCGAGGCCGACAACACCCTTGTCCGGGATGAAATTCAGCAGAAACAGCCGCAGTTCCTTTTTGGCCGGATTGTCGATAAAATCTATCTGGCAGAACTTGACTCGAAAACCCGCTTTATCCCGGCAGGCTTCCCCGGCCCTATCGTACGCCGGGCGCTCGGCACCCCCTTCATGGGCCACAGCGGAGCGGTCTATCTGTTGCAGGAGATTGTCAACGCCCTTTACGACATGCTCTTCAACTTTCTCCCCCTCAATCGCCGCTCAACGGGCATGGAGGAACCGGCACAAAAAGTTGCCTGGAGCGCCGAAGCCAATGCCCTCTTGAACGAGATGGTCAAAAAAGCGCCCTTCATCAGCCAAATCTCCTACGGACGGGAGCTCAAAAGAAAAGCGGAGCTGCTCACCCTCCGCCAGGGCAAGGAGAGCGTCACCCCTGAACTGCTCGGAATGGTCACCTGATTTGGATTATTTTGATTTTATGTGTATCGTTGAGAACCACATTACGGAACCAGGGAAAACAGTTTTAAACTGAGCAGCCCCCCCGGCCCGGCAGTACTAACAGAAAGAGGCAGCATTGATATTTTCCGGCAAGGGAAAAACCCCTTCGCCCGGGAGTGAAACGACAGGAACAGAAAAATGTCTGACAATCAGGATATACTGGCTGTAATAGCCCTTACCCTTCCGGACGGGAGTGTTAAAACTTTTCCCACCGGCACAACCGGCAACGACGTTGCGCTCTCCATTGGACGCAAACTGGCTCAGGATGCCCTGGCGCTCAAGGTTGACGGCGTTACGATTGACCTCTCAACACCCCTTACGGCTGATGCCGCAATAGAGATTATCACTTTCAGCTCCCCTGCCGGGCCGGATATTTTTTGGCACAGCTCGAGCCACCTCATGGCACAGGCCATTGAGGAGCTCTACGAGGGAAGCAAATTTGGCGCAGGCCCCTCCATCGAGCAGGGATTCTACTACGATGTCGCCTCCACCCACCGCTTCCGCGAAGAGGATCTTCGCAAGATCGAAGAGCGAATGCTGGAAATCGGCAAGCGCGATATCGCAATCCGGCGTGAAGAGATGAGCCGCACTGCCGCCATAGAATTTTTCAAAACCGTCCGGAACGACCCCTACAAGGTTGAAATTCTTGAAGACACCCTGAAAGAGGTCGAAAGCGTCTCGCTCTACCATCAGGATGGATTCACCGACCTCTGCATCGGGCCGCATATTCCTTCGACCTCAAAAGTGAAGGCAGTTCTGCTCACCAACATCTCCTCCTCCTACTGGCGTGGAGATTCGGCACGGGAACAGATGCAGCGCATCTACGGCATAACCTTCCCCTCCGACAAGCTGCTGAAAGAGCATGTTGCAAGGCTGGAAGAGGCCAAACGACGCGACCACCGCAAACTCGGCACCGAGCTGGAGCTTTTCATGCTCTCGCCGGAAGTTGGCAGCGGCCTGCCGATATGGCTGCCTAAAGGGGCCATCATCCGCAACGAACTCGAAGCATTTCTTAAAGAGGAGCAGCGCAAGCGAGGCTACCTGCCCGTCTATACGCCGCATATCGGTAATATCGAACTCTACAAGCGTTCAGGCCACTATCCCTACTACAGCGACTCGCAGTTTCCGCCGCTGACCTATCACGATGAAGAGGGCAAACAGGAGCAGTATCTTCTCAAACCGATGAACTGCCCGCACCACCACCTCATCTACAGTTCAAAGATGCGGAGCTACCGTGACCTGCCCATCCGCCTGACGGAGTTCGGCACGGTCTACCGCCACGAACAGTCAGGCGAGCTCAACGGCCTTGTCCGTGCGAGAGGCTTTACGCAGGACGACTCGCACATCTACTGCCGCCCCGACCAGCTTGTGGACGAAATTTGTGACGCCATCGACCTGACGCAGTTTGTTTTTGCAACCCTCGGCTTTACAGAGGTGCAGACCCGCCTCTCCATGCACGACCCCGAAAACCAGTCGAAGTACGGTGGTACCGCCGAGGTATGGGAGCAGGCAGAAAAAGATGTGCAGGAGGCCGCCGACCGCATGGGTATCGACTACTTTATCGGCGTCGGCGAAGCGAGCTTTTACGGCCCGAAAATTGACTTTATCGTGCGTGACGCCTTGGGCCGCAAGTGGCAGCTTGGCACCGTACAGGTTGATTATGTGATGCCGGAACGGTTCGACCTCACCTACACCGGCAGCGACGGCCAGAAGCATCGCCCCGTTGTGATTCACCGTGCCCCCTTCGGCTCCATGGAGCGCTTTATCGGCGTCCTCATCGAGCACACCGCCGGGAACTTCCCGCTCTGGCTTGCGCCCGTACAGGCCGTTGTGCTCCCCATTGCCGAAGATGTTCACGACTATGCAAAAAGCGTACATCAGGCGCTCCTCACAGCAGGAATCCGCGCCGAACTTGACACCAGAAGTGAAAAAATCGGCAAAAAAATCCGCGACGCCGAAGTGAGCAAAATCCCCTGCATGATTGTCATCGGACAAAAAGAGCAGGAGAGCGGCGAAGTATCGCTGCGCCGTCATCGCATCGGTGATGAAGGGCGATTCAGCGTAAGCGGACTGATCGAAAAACTCAAGACAGAGATCAACGGAAAATCCTGACTATCTAAAAAAAACCTGAACGCATGAAGAAACAAAAGGTTACGACTCAAAAGCCGAAACTCACCTATCGGGTCAATGAGCAGATCCGTGTTCCGGAAGTCCGCATTATTTTTCCGGACGGAACACAGGAGGTGATGAAGACC
>CAJAIK010000101.1 GCA_903939765.1 uncultured Chlorobiaceae bacterium
AAGGCCAATATTGCCAGTACGCTCGGCATCAGCGCAACCATCCGGCTGGTTGAACCCGGCACCATTGAGCGCAGCATGGGCAAGGCGCAGCGGGTTATCGACAAACGGAAACTGAAATAGAAAAAGATAGCAGCCAATCAGAACCCTTTGGGCACGGCTGTTGTTGCTCTTTGCTTTAGCTCTCAGCAGCCCGGATAACCTGACAAAACCGGGTTGCTGTGGTGACCTGTAGCTGGGACTCTGTTTTGTAATTTTTATAACCGTTATTCATGGGAGGGAGGCAGGCTGATGCGGAACAAACTGTACCTTACTTTTGGCATTTTATCGCTTTTTCTCTGTCTGGCGGCAGTCTCCGTGGGAGTATTGACGGGCAAAGTCAAGAGCAGTCTTGGCGGCGCTCTTGCGGGAGTGACCGTCACCGTCCTGGAAACATCAGCTTCTACGACAACCGCGACCGACGGTACCTTCAAATTCAACGCTCTTCCTGAAGGTGAATATTCACTCCGCTTCGACCTTACAGGCTTCAATTCAGAGAAACGGCAAGGAGTCAAAATCAAATCTGGCAAAACCTTGTCGCTCACCATTGTCATGAAACCGGCTCCTTCAGCAGCTCAAACAGTTCCGGTGCCTCTGACAGATTCTTCCGCTCCCGACATGATGACGAAAAGGTCGATGAGCGCTCCACGCGAATCGAAAATGTTTGAAATGATGGCGGCGCCTCCGCCTCCTGCCCCCTATCAGCAACCCTATACCCGAATTATTCCAAATCCCGCAATACCGGCAGCAGGAGTTGATTTCAATACCGAAGAGTACGGCCGCATCGTCGAAAACGCTTTCAAGGAGACAACCAGAGAGCCTCTTTCCACCTTCTCCATAGATGTCGATACCGCCTCCTACGCCAACGTCCGCCGCTACATCACGGAAGGTACGGAACCACCGAAAGACGCCATTCGCATCGAGGAGCTGATCAACTACTTCTCCTACAATTACCCCAAGCCGGTCGGCGAAAATCCATTCTCCGTCAACATGGAGGCTGTAACCTGCCCATGGAACAGCGGCCACAACCTGATCGGCATCGGCCTGCAGGGGAAAAAAATTGATGTCGCCAAGCTGCCAGCGGCCAACCTCGTTTTTCTCCTTGACGTTTCAGGCTCAATGCAGGATCCCCAAAAACTCCCTCTCCTCAAAGAGGCATTCAAGCTCCTTGTCAACCAGATGCGACGGCAGGATTACGTCTCAATCTGCGTCTATGCCGGAGCCGCCGGTACCATTCTGCCGCCCTCAAGCGGAGCTGACAAACAGAAGATCCTTGATACACTCAACTCGCTTGAGGCCGGGGGATCCACTGCCGGGGGCGAAGGAATCATGCTCGCCTACAAAGAGGCCAAAAAACATTTCAATCCGCACGGGAATAATCGGGTTATTTTGGCCACAGATGGCGACTTCAACATCGGCATATCCGATACCGGATCTCTGGTACGCTTCATCGAAGAGAAAAGAAAAGAGGGCATCTTCCTCTCCGTTCTTGGATTTGGCTCGGGCAACCTCAAGGATGAACGGATGAGCCAGTTGGCTGAAAAAGGAAACGGGAACTACTCCTATATCGACACCATCCAGGAAGCAAAAAAAGTACTGGTCACACAGATGGGCGGAACGCTTTTTACCATAGCAAAAGATGTAAAACTGCAACTCGAATTCAACCCGCTTAAAGTAAAGGCATACCGACTTGTGGGATACGAAAGCCGCTTGCTGAAAAACGAAGATTTCAACGACGACAAAAAAGATGCCGGAGAACTGGGCTCAGGCCATACCGTCACCGCGTTCTATGAAATCATTCCCGCAGGTTCGACCGAGCAGGTACCGGGAGTGGACGAATTAAAATACCAGAAAACAACCCTCAACCCTGCCACCGCCGGAACCGGTGAAATCCTCACCGTAAAGCTTCGCTACAAACTGCCGAAACTCGATGTCAGTAAACTGCTCTCCGTTCCACTAAGCGGCCCGGTTAAACCCTTCGAGACGGCCTCCGAGAACACCCGCTTCGCCGCAGCCGTCGCAGAATGGGGTTCGCTGTTGCGCGACTCTGCATTCAAGGGACAAGCGAGCTTTGACCAGGTGCTCAATATCGCCAAAAAAGCCCAAGGGCTCGACAAAGAGGGCTACAGAAGCGAGTTCATCCGGCTTGTGGAGAAGTCGAAAACGATAACGATGAAGGAGTAGATCTTGAGACTCCAGAACGGGAAGCGTTGCTTTCGTTCATCCGACAGGGTGATACCGTCGTTGTGCACAGCATGGATCGTCTGGCTCGTAATTTGGATATGGGCAACATCTTAATGTTTCGAGTTTTAAACCATCCCCAATTCGAGTTTGTGTTTTACTTTGTCCCAGCCGGGACTCACCGTGTCGAGGAGTTTATAAAACTCTGCACTGTGGTCAGGGTGCTTCAAGTGGCAGAGCTCATGGGTTACCACATAATCGATACACTCCTTTGGCGCTTTGACCAGATTGGTATTGAGCGTCACCGTCCTTTTGTCGGAGAGGCTCCCCCATCGCTTCTGCATTTGCTTCACCGAAATCGCTGGTTTTGAACCTGCAAAGCGGGCAACCCTGGGCCAGCAACGCTCCAGGGTGTTATTGAACTGCAGAGAGGCTTTCGCCCAATACCATTTGCTCAACAGTTTTTTTGCTCCTTCCGGATTGGGCTCATCCCGCAGGGTGACATGAAAAAAGCCTCTGGATAACTTGACACTATTTTCATCTCCCTGAGCAATTTTCAGGCGATAGTGCTTTCCAAGGTAGAGGTGGCTTTCACCATGAACAGAACATCTCACAGGGGTTTTGGGAGTAAACTGCCTGAAGTAGTTCTGCTGCTGAAGAATCCATCGCGTTCTCTTGACTTATGCCACCGCTTCTGCCAGGTGGGCCTCCACAAGTTTGCGGCGAAGCACTTTGCCTACGGTTGATTTTGGCAGTACCTGAATGAATTCAACATGTTTGGGCACCTTGTAGGCCGCGAGGTCTTTTCGGCAGTGCTCCCGGAGTTCTTCAACCGTAAGCTGGTGACCCGGACGCAAGACAACCCACGCCTTGACCGCTTCGCCCTGGTAGGGATCAGGCACACCGGCCACACCAACTTCGAGGACTGACGGGTGAACGGCTATGGCCTCCTCAACATCACGGGGCCAGACCTGGAAACCGCCGGGTTTGATGACATCTTTTTTGCGGTCAACAATAAAGAGGTAGCCATCCTCATCAAGATAGCCAAGATCGCCGGTATAGAGCCAACCGTCACGAAGAACAAGTGCCGTTTCCATCGGATTCTGCCAGTACTCTTTCATGAGCTGGGGGGCTCGCATAATGATTTCCCCTATTTCAAGCTCGGCAAATGTTTTCAGGCCGGTTTCCGGATCAACAATCCTTATCTCGACATCCGGTACAGGAATGCCTACCGAGCCGTGCTTGTAGGTGCCAAGAATGGGGGTAAAGACCGAGGCAAGTGCTGATTCTGTAAGGCTGTAGGCGTCGATAATGCGCCCTCCCGTCAACTCTTCAAAACGTTTTTTTGTTTCGAGCATGAGTGGAGCTGCGCCTGAAACACTCAGTTTGAGCGATTTGAGCATCGAGCGGTCACGCTTGACTTTGGGGTGGTTGAGCAGTGCGGTAAAGAGGGTCGGCACACCGGGCAGTACCGCCGCTTTCAGGGTTTTGATGGTATGCAGAAGGTCGTCAAGGTCACGCGGATTTGGCACAAGGGCAACCGGGTAGCGAGCAATCAATGCGGCGGTCAGAATGCCAACCTGGGCATAGACGTGGAAGAGTGGCATGTTGAGCAGGATAATGTCTTTCCCTTTTTCAAGGATAACACTGAACCAGCTCGCAATCTGCATGCCGGTCATCACCATCGCCTGATGGCTGATGACAACGCATTTGGGGTTGCCGGTTGTCCCTCCCGAAAAGAGGAAAATTGCCGGATCGTCGAACTTGATGGCAACCGGTACAAATGACCGACCGGTTTGGGCGGCAAGAAGCGCACTCAGCCAATGGTCTCCGGAATGCAGTTTTACTCTGTGCCCATCCTTTTTCTCTTTGAAGAGGCTGAAGAGTGTGCTGTTGAGGGGTGAAAGATACTCCTTGATACGGGTTACAATAACCCTTTTGAGGCGCGAAACGCTCTGGGCTGCCTTGATTTTTTCGTAGAAGGGGGTGAGGACAATGACGGTCTCTGCACCGCATTCATTGAGTGCGTGTTCAAGCTCGTTGACGGTGTAGAGTGGATTCATGGGCACCGCAATAGCTCCGGCTTTCCAGACTCCGAACTCGCTGATAAGCAGTTGCGGTGAGTTGGGCATGATGAGGGCAACCCGGTCCTCCTTACCCAATCCAAGCGAGAGCAGGGCTGCGGCAAGCGCATCGCTTTGCTGCTCCAGTTCGAGGTTTGAGAGCGCACGTCCCTTGAAATACATTGCGGGATGCCGGGGCTGCTCCTCTGCACTCCTCCGGAGAACATCGACCAGTGTCTCTTCCGGGTATGGATGAAGCGTGTGGGGAACTCCCTTGTCGTAATGGCGAATCCAGGGCTTTGCTCTCATGGCTGTTATTGACGTTTTTTTAATCTTGTATGGCTCGGAAACAAAGGGATAGTACATACTGAAAGATTATGAAACAAAATTTCACTCCATCGAATTCACAATATCACAAACTGCGGCAGTTAATATCCCGAGTTCTTCGTCGCGCATGATAAAAGGAGGCATAAGATAGACCAGACGACCAAAGGGGCGTACCCACACCCCTTTTTCAACAAACTGTTTCTGGATGAGAGCCATATCGACCGGTCGGTGCAGTTCAACCACCCCTATGGCACCAAGCTGACGAACATCGGCCACATTGCTTCCATCGCGGCACGGCTCAAGCCCCTGACGAAGCCCGGCTTCGAGCCGCAGAACCGATGCCTGCCAGTCATAACTGCATAGGAGACTGATGTTTGCCGACGCAACGGCACAGGAGAGAGGGTTGGCCATAAAGGTAGGACCGTGCATGAAGAGCCCCGGATTGCCTGAACAGATTGCCTCTGCCACCCTCTCTGTTGTCAGCGTTGCGGCCAGGGTCATGTAACCGCCGGTCAGTGCCTTGCCGACACAGAGGATGTCGGGCACCACGTCAGCATGTTCGAGCGCGAACATCTTTCCTGTACGACCGAAGCCGGTGGCGATTTCGTCGAAAATGAGCAGCACATTGTAGTGGTCGCAGAGTTCTCGAAGCCGACAGAGATAGTGCGGGGAGTAAAAGCGCATTCCCCCGGCACCCTGAACCACTGGTTCGATGATCACAGCGGCAATCTCGCGGTGATGCTCTTCAAGCTTCTGGTGAAGATCTGCCATATCCTCCTGGGTGCAGGGCTCACAAAATCGTGGTGCTGGCGCTTCGGCAAAGTAGTGTTCCGGCATCACCCCCTTGAAGAGGGAGTGCATGCCCGTTACCGGGTCGCAAACCGACATGGCGGCAAAGGTGTCGCCGTGGTAGCCGGAGCGGACGGTCAGCAACCGGTTTTTCAGGGGTTCACCCAGAGCCGCCCAGTACTGAAAAGCCATCTTGATGGCCACTTCAACGGCGACGGAGCCGGAGTCGCTGAAAAAGAGCTTCTGCAATGGCTCGGGAGTCAGTGCCACCAACTGTTTTGCAAGGGTTATGGCTGGCTGATGGGTGAGACCTCCAAACATGACGTGGCTCATCAGTTGCAGTTGACTGACCACCGCCTCATTAAGCACGGGGTGGTTGTAGCCGTGAATGGCGGCCCACCAGGAGGACATGCCATCAACCAGCCTGCGGCCATCTTCAAGTTCAAGAAAGACTCCGCTGGCTCGGGCAACCGGATAAACCGGCAGAGGAGCCGTTACGGAGGTGTAGGGATGCCAGAGATGCTCACGGTCAAAATCAAGGTCAATTGATGCGGGTTGTATGGCCATACCGATAGAGGCAATAACATGTTATAATAATGAAAGACGGGCAAGAGCATCCCGATCAGGCGGCCCGTCACGCAGGTCGATGATCGGCGCTGCATACCCCGCTTTGGCGAGATAATGAAAAATCACCTCACGGGTATCATCAGCGATCAGCTTATCGACCTCCTGAAAACAGTTGTAGATAACCCCTCTGATAACAATTCCCCTGTGCCGACAGGCCTCAATGGAGAGGAGTGTGTGGTTGATGCTGCCAAGCCGGGGGCTCGTAACAAGCAGAAGCTCGTACCCTGCATCCCGGATATAGTCGACAAAAAGAAGGTCGAGGGTGAGAGGAACAAGGAGTCCTCCAACCCCCTCGAGAAGCACCAGGTCGTAGCGTTGCTGCAAAGCAATGGTAGAGCGTCGGATACGCTGAAGATCAACCTCCAGGCCTTCCAGGGCGGCGGAAAGGTGGGGAGAGGCCGGATAGCGGAAAACAGACGGGCAGGTGAGCCCCTCCCGGTCGGAGTCCTGCACTCCAATCCCCATAAGCCGACGATGTTCGAGAATATCTTCCGCTATCCCTTCACAACCGGTCTGGACAATTTTCTGGGTAATGACCGTTTTGCTCCGCCCAAGGAGAGCTTTGGCGAGCAGACCGGTCGTGTATGTTTTTCCGACTCCTGTGTCAATACCGGAAACAGCAAGGACCGTTCCGTTCATGAGATTCTCTTTTTCATGCAGAAATATAGGGGATGATAGGTCAGGTAGACACCATTTTCACAAGAAAAAAGTCGCCGGTACTCTGCTATAAAATGGAGGTAGCGGCTTTTTGTCCATGAGCGGCGAAGCAATCCGTTGACGCCAGTAGAGCGGATGTGGTGCAGCATTGCCTCTGGTGAAGTGAACTCCACACGTAACGTCTCTTCGCGGCTGACGCTTATTTCAAAATAACGTCCTGCAAGAAGCCGAAGCTCCCCGAGGGTGTAATAGCTGAGGCCGACACCTTCGATGGTTGCTATTTCACGCATGTTCGAGGGGCCGAAGGTGGTGACGGCGAGCATCCCGCCAGGCTTGAGACAATCAGATATTTTTCGAAAAAATCCGTCAAGGTCATGAAGCCATTGCACGGTGGCATTCGAAACGACCATGTCGAGCGATGAGGGCAAAAGCTCCTGGCGCTCAATATCACCGGCCAGGAAGTGAAACTCCCCGACAGGATAGCGGCCAAGAACCTCCTGGAGAGCGCTCTGGCTCTCTTCGACAAGATCATTGGCATAATAGCTGCCGACGGTGCAACGCCCCAGCAACTCTGCCATGAGTGCCCCTGAACCTGAGCCAACTTCGAGTATCCGCTCAAACGATCGGCTTGGCTCCTGCTGACAGATGATCTCTGAAAGTTCGCGGGCCATCGCTTTCTGCACCACAGCCTGGCTGCTGTAGCTGCGCAGGGTTCGGCAAAACCGGTCGCGAACCAGTTGCTTGTTGATCAACGGATGCATTCAAGCACCTCCTGCAAGTTCCTGAAATGAAAAAAAGGAAAGTGGGGCATATCAGCGATAACAGTTTGAGGAAGACCTTTCCAGGCACAGTACTGCTGCTCTGCCGGAAATATCAGATCACGTCCCCCGATAATGGCATGATCGTAGCGCCATGCAGTACCGCCTGCTGCACCCTGCATCAGGAAGTGCACCTGCAACTGCTCCAGCTCTTCGAGCTGATCAGCCGCGCTGCGGTCGGGCGACATGGATGAAAAAAGGAGGTGCGCTTCGCCCAAGCCACACATCCTGCGGTTGAAGCGGTTGCGGCTTTTTTCACTATAGTTTGCCAGAGTTGCCTGAAAAACCTCGGGGCTGATTCCTCTTTCTGCACTGACCGGATGCAGGGTACCGTTAATGGCAATCGCGCACTTGACCGGTGGCAGCTCTACATGCTGTGCAACCCAGACACCAAATGACCAGGCAACCACCGTTATGCGGCGATAGCTTCCGAGTTCCCTCATAAAGCCGGCTTCTGGCTCCAGAGTACGATAGTCGTAGCAGAGCAGCAAATCGGCCTCAAAACCTTCCGGAAGCGACTCGGCGAGAAGATGGGCGCCAATTCGGCTATCCATGCCCCAACCGTTGAAAAAAAGCAGAAGCTCTTCAGCTCCCTCTTTTCTGAGCCATGCGGTTTTCATACTGCGGTTATCCTCCCGATAAGTTCAGGAATTCGCTCAATATCTTCCCATTGCAGTGTTGAGCGGAGCGAAATGCGGATACGGGCGCTCTTTTCAGGAACCGTAGGCGGACGCACAGGCAAACAGAGAAATCCGGCACCCCGAAGGCGTGCAGAGAGCGCTACTGCGAGCGCATTACTGCCGGTAATCACAGGAACAATATGACTTTCACCCGGAACATCAAGGGAGAGGGCAATCAGTTCACTGCGGAGCTTCGATGCAAGCTGCAGAAGCGCCTGGCGCTCCCCGCTCATGGAGGCCTGCCGTCCGAGGGTGAGCAGGCTCCAGCCAAGAATGGCGGGAGGCAGGGCCGTGGTAAAAATAAAGGAGCGCATGGTATTGATCAGGTACTCCCTGAAGAGAGAGCTCATCACGGCGTAGGCTCCTGTTGAGGCAAGTGCCTTACCGAAGGTCCCGGTGATGATATCAATCTGCTGCACCACACCGGCCGTTTCACAGAGGCCAAGACCGCGCTCTCCAAAGACTCCGACACCGTGTGCTTCATCAACAATAAGCACTGCCCCGTACCTCTCTTTCAGGGCAACAAGCCGTGACATGTCGGCCAGGTCTCCGTCCATGCTGAAAACCGATTCGGTGACAATGAATATCTGGCGATAGCGATCACCAGCTCCGGCAAGCAGCTCTTCAAGATGATCGTAGTCGAGGTGGCGGTAGCGCTGGTAGGGTGCTTCGGCAATTTTCATGCCGTCAATGATGCTTGCATGGTTCTTCCGGTCACTGAGCACAAGATCGTGACGACCGCAAAGCGCCGGAATGATACCGATGTTGGCGTGATAGCCGCTGTTGAACACCAGCGCAGCTTCACGCCCGTAGAGCGCCGCAAGGGCCCGTTCCAACTGTTCGTAGAGGGGGTGGTTACCCGTCAGAAGACGGGAGGAGGAGCTGGTCATGGCATACTTCCTCTCCCTGAACTCTTCCATATACGCAGCATGCAGTTCCAGGTCATCGCCAAGGCCGAGATAGTCGTTCGAGGAGAGATTCAAAAGGCTTTGCCCGCCCACGGCAATATGGTTGCCTTGCCGGGCTGTGATATCGGGAAGCACCCGGTAGCGGTCGAGCTGGCGGAGCCCGTCGAGTTCCTGCCGAATCCGTTCCTGAAACTGCATAACGGCGGCTCCCTCAGTTAAACGTTGCAATCTGGCGGGCAAACTGGTGGTCATCAGTAATATCGCGTCCTCGTGTGGTCAGGTAACCTCCTGTCAAATAGCCATTTGCGCCAGAAAGCATCAAAAGCCCCTGAAAATCTTTCATGATGGTCTCCCTGCCCGCAGCAAACTTGATAACTTTATGGGGATGTGCCAGACGGCAGATGGCGAAGGTTTTTACAATGTCGGCTACGGAAACCGGCTCTTTTCCTGCAAGAGGGGTTCCTTCGATTGGCACCAGCACGTTGAGCGGTATGACGGAGACATCAAGTTCCTGAAGCGCAAAAATCATGGCAATCCGATCCTGCATGGATTCACCGACCCCCATAATACCGCCACAACAGACTGATATATTGTTCTTTCTCAGCAACTTGATGGTCTCGATCCGCTCTTCGACACTATGCGTATCGGCAATGAGCGTGTTGTATTTGTCGGGCGCAACCTGAATGTTGATGTTGTAGTGGGCAATACCATGCGCGGCAAGCGCCTCCGCAGGCTCTTCGCCCAACATGCCAAGCGAGGCGCAGACGCTCAGTTCGGGCAACTCGGCATGGAGACGGTCAATCATGTCGAGTACACGCTGAAACTCAGGGTTTATCCGTTTATAACCGTAGCCACTGGTCACGATTCCGAAATGAGAGACTCCTGCGGAAAAACAGTTCCGTGCTTCAATCAGCACGGACTCTTCATCGACCAGATCATAGACCTCAATGTCGGCCCGATTGTGCCGGGACTGTGCACAAAAACGGCAGTTTTCGCCACATACCCCCGATTTTGCATTCATGATAGAGCAGGCATGAATCGCTTCAGGACCGCTTCCATAACGGTTTTTAACTTTATTTGCAAGAGAGGCCAGGTCAAGCGCAAGCTCACCCGGTAACTCGGCAAGCAGCAGAGCTTCGGCATGGCTGATCGGTTCACCGGTTTCAAGCACACGGTACGCCGCGACAATTTGGGGGTGAAGCGTTGGTTTATCCATGAAAATAAGGAGTTATATGATTAATGGGCAAGTTCGCAGATGAGCCTCTCCCGATGAAACAAGAATAGTCTCTCCCTCCGCATCCTCAAGCATCAGCTCTCCGACGCGGGAGATACCTCTCACCGTTCCGCTCATGCTTCGTTTTAACTGGTCAATCGTCACCTCTTTCGACTGCAGAAGCGAATGCGCTTCGAGAAAGGGAATGATAAAACCGAGATCATCCTCGACAAGCCATGCGTCATAGAGTGGCTCAAAATAGTTCAGCACAGAGGCAAGAAGCGCCGGTCTCGAAAAGAGTTGCCCCGTTTCGAGGAAAAGCGAGGTTGCGCTCTCCTGCAAGGGGGGCTGAAACTCTGACTGGTTGATGTTGATGCCTACTCCAACAACAACAAAGTGTGTAAAATCCGGCTCGGACTGCATTTCGCACAATACCCCGCATAACTTTTTCCCATTGGCCAAAATGTCATTCGGCCACTTGATCATCGCCGCAAGATCACGAGAGAGTGCGCTCAAAGCCTGATGAATCGCCACCGCCACAAGCAGTGTCAGTTGCGGAACACGGATGGAAGGCACTTCCGGCCGCAGAATCAGGGAAAAATAGAGATTGACGCCGGAAGGCGAGAGCCAGATCCGCCCCATTCGGCCACGACCACCTGTCTGTGAATCAGCCACGACCACGCAGCCCTCCACGGCTCCCTCAACGGCAAGAGCCTTGGCGAGAATATTGGTTGAGGCTGTAACGGGATGATAGACAATCGTTCTGCCAAACCGGCCGGCCGTCAGAAACGGCAACACCTCAGCCTCTACAGGACGACCAGTCAGGCCTGAAAGCCGATACCCCCGTCCTGTTACAGCATCAACAGAGTACCCTTCACGACGCAACAGAGTGATATGCTTCCATACAGCGCTTCTGGTTATGCCTAATTCACGGCAAAGCGCTTCTCCCGAAACAAAATCCGCATCGGTGATCAAGCGGCTCAAAATTCGGGCGGTAATGTCGTTCATGAACGGTAACAGAAGAGAGAGAATAAAGACGGCGTTTCCGGAAAAATGTGAACCTGAATGTAGCGCCAGGTTTACAACTTTGCAATAAAAAAAACAGCGCGTCTGCATCACGCTCCATTCTTGATGAGGGAAGCCTCTCAGCGCCCCATTGCCGCCATGCTTGATATTTCGTAATTTTTGCGGTAGCTCTGCAATCCCTGAAAAATAGTGTATGCGATTTTTTTCTGCTCCTGGTGATCACGAAGAATCTGCTCCTCCTGTGGATTCGAGAGGTAACCCACTTCGACAAGGGCACTCGGCATGGAAGGGCTCCATAACACCATAAAACCTGCCTGGTGAACTCCGCCTCGATTATTGGCCGTCTGCTGATCGTCCGAATTGAGAATGTGCCGGGCAAGAGATGTGGACTGCCTCACAAATGCACTCTGAGCCATACTGGTCATGATGAGATACTCCTCAGTAAAGCCTTTGTAAGCCTGTCTGTAGTCAGCCTCCTGGCGTATAACCGAGTTTTCAAAGAGGGCGACGTCAAGCGCCTCCTTCGTTTTGTGGGCTCCGAGAATATAGACTTCGGAACCGCGAACATTACGATTCAAATTCGCATTGCAATGCACGCTGATAAAGAGTTTTCCGCCACTCTGGTTTGCTATTTTCCCCCGTTGAAGCAGAGGAATAAAGATATCCTCCTTTCTGGTGTAGATGACCCGCACATCAGGCCATTTCTCCGTGATAAACCGACCAAGATCACGAACAATGTTCAGTGCCACATCTTTTTCAATGGTGCCGTTTCCTCCTGTAGCACCGGGATCCTTTCCTCCATGACCTGCATCAAGCACAATCGTGTCAAGCTTCCATTTTTCAATATCGCGACTGAGAACCTTTGCAATCTGCCGTTCTTTGTCCGTTCGGCGACCACCTTCCACATCAGTAGCAGTGCGGACATAGACTAGATAAGTGTTACGTTTTTTATCGCGCTGAAATTCAACAGAATTGATTACAAAAGAGCGATTGTCGAGCGCGATGGTAAACTGTAACCCTTCTCTGGCAACGTGTTTCGGAGTGATTGCGCTGACCACACCTCCGCTACCGTACACTTTTGTTAATGCACGAATATCACAAGAGGCTTTTTCAAGCGAAAAATAGGTGTACCCCTCTTTATTCAGCGTAACAAGTGATGCCTGTGCCTCGACACCGGAAGCTGAGAAGGTGATGACCGCTCCATTCGAACGTTTTTTAACTTCAATACCGGTAATCACCGTTTTCTCTTTTTCAGCCTGGATGGTGCCGCCTCCTATGTCAGAGTGACCATCATCGCTGACAATCCCGATTGTTCCGTCCAACTCCGCAGAACTTTTTCTGTCCAGCCGGATGCTTATCTGACTTGACGATGGATTGTAGACCACCTCCCGGTCCAACCAGATGCTGAAAAACCGGCATACCTGACTGACCGGCAACAAGAGCCGTGACTGTATCAGTGACGGCGCTGAAGAGAGTTGTATAACCCTTTTTGGAAGTTCCGGATTCCTCGAGAGAACGCGGACAAAATTATTGTCGGCCATGATCGTACAAATCGTACCGGGCATCCCGAAAGATTCTTCGATAACGAGCCCGGCTTGACCATTACTGTAACCCAGGCGCAAAGCCCGAACCATAGATTCAAGATCAATCATCAACACACCCGCTCTGCTTTGGGCTTCTATCTTCATGGTATAGCCCTGATCCTCTCCTGTGATCACATTGAGCGAAACAGTGCACGGTCCTGATTGAACAGAAGGAAGTGCTGAAAGAGTTCTGAAAAAGAGCATCAAAAGCGTCACCAAGAGCAAAACGACCAAACCGGAACGAAAAGGAAGCAAATTGTGGCGCATAGATTATCGGATCGTTATTTTTCACTGATAGCTTTACGACTTGTAAGAATAATAATAAAATATCTCTCTTTTTTCTCTACCGCCCATTTGTATAAACGGAAATGATCGGTTCCCGAAAGACGCGGAAGGGCAAAATCACGGTAAGAAAAATGGTAAAATTTGTTTTTTGCTCTTCAACACCTATCTTTTTCAAAATTTTATTTGTAATGCTCTTAATATCGGTACTGATCAATGGCCCCAAAACCATCAACACTCTCTGCCAGAAACAGGACCCTGATTGTTGTAGAATCCCCCTCGAAGGCAAAAACAATCAATAAATACCTCGGAGACAAGTATACTGTTTTCGCATCGGTAGGCCATATCAGGGATCTGCCGAAAAAGGAGATTGGCCTTGATTTTGACCATCATTACGAGCCGAGGTATGAAATTATTGCCGGAAAGGAAAAGGTTGTCCATCAGTTAAAAAAACTTGCAGCCGAAGCCAATGAAATTCTCATAGCTACTGACCCTGACCGCGAAGGTGAGGCCATCGCATGGCATATCTCAAAGGAAATCGGCGTAACCGACAAACCGGTATCGCGGGTGCTTTTTAATGAGATTACCAAAAACGCGATCATTGCCGCCATTCAGGCTCCGCGGCAGATCGACGACCGGCTTGTCCGCTCACAGCAAACCCGTCAGGGTCTTGACAAAATAGTGGGCTACAAGATCAGCCCTTTTTTATGGAATGTGGTGCTGCGCGGTCTTTCTGCCGGCAGGGTACAATCCGTCGCACTGCGGCTGATCTGCGAGCGTGAAGCAGAGATAACCCGTTTCCAGATAGAAGAGTACTGGTCGATTTCGGCTGATTTCACCACACCGGGCAACGAGTCTTTCAAGGCAAGGCTTGTGCGCGTCGAAGGTGATAAACCTGATATCCCCAATCAGCAGCAGGCTGAAGCCCTGGCGGCTCGCATCAAATTGGGCGACTTTGCGGTCCGGGAGATCGCTCCACGCGTACAGCAGCGAAAACCTCCCCTGCCGTTTACAACATCGCTCCTCCAGCAGGCGGCATCAAACCAGCTCGGATTTGGATCAAAAAAAACCATGGGACTGGCACAGCAGCTTTATGAGGGCATTGATCTTGGTGCGGAGGGCACTGCGGGTTTGATCACCTATATGAGAACCGACTCAACGCGTATCGGAGCGGAGGCGGTCGTTGAGGTAAGAGGCTATATCAATCAGCAGTTCGGCAAGGAGTATATCGGTTTTGGCGGAGCGGCAAAACCCGGAAAAAATGCACAGGATGCCCACGAAGCCATACGACCGACCTCCATTTTTAAAAAACCGGAGCAACTCAAACCGTACCTCTCAGCCGATCAGTTCAAATTGTATGATCTGATCTGGAAGCGCTTTCTTGCCGCCATGATGGCTCCGGCAAAAATCGAACAGACACGGGTTGATGTTGAGGATCGTTCAGAAAAGTTTCTTTTCAGGGCGACCGGCAGCAGGGTTCTTTTTGCCGGCTTCATGCGGGTCTATGATGACCAGAAAGAGCTTGATTACGAGGCGCAGACCTCTACGAAAGAGGATGTGGAAAAGGAGCTGACGGTGAAACTGCCTGAACGGTTGTCGGTCAGTGACCACCTTGCTCTTGCTGATCTTGACCAGAAACAGAGCTTTACCCGCCCTCCGGCACGTTACAGTGAAGCAACGCTGGTAAAGGATCTCGACCATTTCGGGATTGGACGCCCATCCACGTATGCCTCCATTTTTTCAACACTGCAGGAGCGCCGCTATGTGGAGCTGGATAAGAAAAAGATTCTGCCCACTGAACTTGGCAAAGACGTCTCACTGATTCTTGTTGCCAATTTTCCTGATCTCTTCAATGTTGACTTCACCGCCTTCATGGAGAATGAGCTCGACAAGGTGGCAAGCGGCGAGGATGAATATGAAAAAGTGCTCGACAGTTTCTACAAACCGCTCGAAGCAGTGCTCGGCCTGCGCAAATCCAATCCGATTGTCCCTCAAAACAGCGAACCTGATACCTGTGAAAAGTGCGGAGAGGGAGTGATGGTTGTCAAGTGGACGGCCAACGGGAAATTTTTTGGCTGTTCATGCTATCCCAAATGTAAAAATATCAAGGCGATAAGCAGTAACAAGGCGAAACCGGTTGACACCGCCATACTCTGCCCCTCCTGCAAGGAAGGGCACATGCTTTTGCGCAGCGGAAGATTCGGTACTTTTCTTGCCTGTTCCAACTACCCGAAGTGCAATACGCTGCTCAATCTGAGCAAACAGCGCCACATTGAACCCTTGAAAACTCCGCCGGTAGTGACCAGCATGCTCTGCCCAAAATGCAACTCTCCGCTCTATCTGAGAAGCGGAAAACGGGGGCTATGGCTTGGCTGCTCAAAATTCCCCAAGTGCAAGGGACGCCTCGCGTGGAGCACCCTTGACGAGAGCACGCAACGTCACTGGGAAGCGATCATGGCTGACCACCAGAAAGCTCACCCTGCGGTCATGCTGACAATGGTTGATGGTAAAGCGGTACCGATGACCGTTCCCGTTGATGATATCATCCTGAGGGCGGAAGAGGCAGGGTTGATTGCCTCTCCCATTGAAGAGAGTGCCGAAGTCACCCCATAAGCAGGGCGATGTGGTAGACAACAAAAGAGAGCAGCCAGGCCATAGAGAGTGAGTAGGCCGAATAGAGCAGCACCGGGCGCCAGCGGCCAACCTCTTTTTTCATAACGCCGATCGCTGCCACGCAGGGAATATAGAGCAGCACAAAAACCATAAGGCTCAATGCCGTTGCCCTGCTGAATGAAGGATCGTGCCGGAGAATTGTTTTCAGCTCTACCGGGGCGCCCTCGCTTTGCCCGATTGAGTAAATCGTGGCGAGGGTAGAAACAACGACCTCTTTCGCCGCCAGACCGGTTACAAGGGCAATGCCAATTCGCCAGTCAAAGCCAAGTGGCCTGATAAAGGGTTCAAGCACTTTACCGGCCCTTCCTGCCAGAGAGTACTCGAGCTGCTGCGATTTTATGCGCAAATCAAGCGCTCTTTGTCCAGCCTTTTTTTCGCCTTCACCCATGCTGCTCGCGGCGATACGCGCAGTTTCTGCCGAAAGCGTAGCCTGAAGAGCCTCGTTCCGGGGATAATTGCTTACCGCCCAGATAATAATGACCGCACCGAGAATAAGTGTCCCCGCTTTTTTGAGATACATCAACGCTTTTACCTTTGCCTGAAAGAGTACGGAGGCAAGTGTCGGCCAGCGATATGGCGGCAGTTCCATCACAAACGGTTCTGAATCGCTTTTCAGAACCGTTGACTTCAGAAGCAAGGCCGTCCAGAGGCCCACCACAATTCCAAGAAGATAGATGCCGAACATAACGTTGGCCGCCACATCGGGCGAAAAAAAAGCAGCAGTCAGCAGCACATAGACCGGAAGTTTTGCCCCGCAACTCATGAAAGGAATAATCATGATCGTTACAAGCCGGTCTGTAGGACTTTTGAGCGTCCGTGTCGCCATGATGGCCGGAATGGAACAGCCAAAACCTGTTATCATGGGGATGAACGATTTGCCGTGGAGACCAAAACGATGCATCAGCCGGTCAATCACAAACGCGGCACGGGCCATATAACCGGAAGCCTCAAGAAAAGAGAGCCCGATAAAAAGCAAAACAATATTGGGAAGAAAAAGCAGTACGCCACCAACACCGGCGATAATGCCATCAATGACAATGGAACGGAGCATATCATTCGGCAGAAGCGGGGCAATTACGGAGGCAATAAAGCCGAACAAGAGCTCAAGGGCACCCATAATCGGCGAAGCAAGGGTAAAGGTCAACTGAAATATGGCCCAGACCACCAGTAAAAAAATCGGCAGGCCAAGCACCCGGTTGAGCACCACCATGTCGATATAGTCGGTTGGTGAAGCCTTTACGCCTCCCGGCATGCGGACACACTCCTGCATGGCCCCGCGAATAAAAGCGTGACGATCTTCGGTGATGAGGATTTCAGGCTCCGAATCATGCAGCCGTTCAGCCTCGCGGAGGGCATCCTGAAGGGCAAGTTCAACTTTTACCCATACTGGATAGTGCTGAACTTCTTTATACACCTCACGGTCATTCTCGAGCAGCTTGATGGCCAGCCATCGAGCATTATAGCCTCCAAGTTCCTTCTGATGGAGAAGATATGTGGTAATTTTTTCAACCGACGATTCAACTTCAGGTCGAAAAAAAAGCTTGTTTTTACGTACCTCAATATCCTTTCGGGATACACGAATAATATGATCGAGCAGTGAGTCAAGTCCAATATTCTTTTTGGCCGAGATCGGAACGATGTGACAGCCGAGAAGCTTCTGCAACTGCTTGATCTCGACAACAATGCCCTTTTCTTCGACCTCATCCATCATATTGAGCGCAACAAGAAAATCAACTTCGAGCTCCATGAGCTGCGTTGTCAAGAGAAGATTCCGTTCAAGGTTTGGCCCTTCCACAACGTTGACAACAACATCAGGGCACTCCTTGATGAGATACTCCCTTGTAACAATCTCCTCCGGAGAGTAAGGGGTGAGTGAGTATATTCCGGGAAGATCAACCACCCTGATCTGATAACCCTTGTACTCAAGGTACCCTTCATGTTTTTCAACGGTCACCCCGGAGAAATTCCCCACTTTCTGGTGAGCGCCAGTCAGCGCATTGAAAAGGGAGGATTTTCCGCAGTTAGGATTCCCGGCAAGCGCAACCGTGATCTCTTTATCCTTGCTCACGACTCACAGACGGACAGGGAAAGCGGCTCTCCATGCTCTCCAACTTTACAGACAACGACACCCTCAGCCTCAGTTTTTCTCATGGCGAGATAAAGCCCCTTGAAAAAAATCTCAATCGGATCACCAAGTGGCGCAACCCTGAGAACCTTGAATCTGGTACCTTTGATCAAGCCCATATCCATAATCCTCCGGCGTATAACACTTTCTGCCTTTAGCGCAGTCACTTCAGCCTTGTCTCCCACCTTCAATTCGGATAACCGCATAGCATAAACTCCATCAAAACAATAAAAAAAACAGGACATATAATATCCTGTATAACGAATGCCAGCAGGAAAAAATTGCATCCATTTTTTCCTGCTGGCAAAATCGGACTGTCGCCTCTGAAAAAGTCGTTATCCGTGTACTGCCGCTGCACCGGGAAAGGGAGGCCAACCCATCCGTTCTCCACCAAGCAAGTGAGCGTGGATATGAAGAACGCTCTGCAAGGCATCTTTTCCCGTATTAAAAACAAGCCTGTAACCAGACTCCCTGATGCCGATAATCTCTGCCACGACTGCAGCGGCAAGAAGAATATGACCGGCTATCGCTTCATCTTCTGGAGCAAGATCGTTGAGTGAGGCGATGTGCTTGACGGGAATAATCAGCACATGATCCGAAGCTACAGGCGTGATATCACGGAAAGCAACAACATGATCATTGCGATAGACAACCTTGGCGGGAATCTCACCGCGCACGATGCGGCAAAACAGACAATCAGCTTCCGTTTGTATCATAAGGGTTTACTATCTTGTGGTTCTCAAGGCTCCTTAACGACAGAGAGCGACGCGGTGCCGTTGCCAGTCATGAGCACAACTTTAAGCTTCTCCTTTTCAGCCGAAACAACTCCTCCCGCCCCGTCACCGGAAGTCACGATAGTTGTAACATTTTTGAAACCATTGCTTTTAAGCTGGCTCTCGAACTCCTTGGCCATATTACCGGAAACGTTCTCGTAGACAACGCTCCAGTTCTTCCCTTCCGGCGTCTCTGCGCGGGTAACGGCCGTTATCTTGCCCCAGGAAAACTTCGGTACGTCAGCAGGCATATCTGCCGGCCAGACCCCGCTGTTCCCCTGAATTTCAATTTTCTGTCCTTCGGACTGTATCGTTATGTTGTTGCCACCGGAATTGACAGCAACCTTATTGCCTGTAGACTGCTCAATCGCTTTTTCAACCAGCACATCTTCAATCTTTTTCTGGCAGGAGGAGATGGTTGCACTGACGGCAACGAGTGCCAGGAAAATCCCGGCCGAACGGAGTTTTGATGGGAGCAGCATGTGAAAATTGTCTACAGTCATTAAAAAATTCCAACTAAACTTCACGCCATAATGTAGGCAAAAGCTGGAAAATAGTGAAGAATGTACTGTACACCTTTAACGCATTGGCAACCGATACGGCGTCTGCAAAAAAAAAAGCGGTCACGGAGATGTTGAAGAACCAGCAGAGTCACCTGCTGCCGAATCTGGAACTGCCGAGAGCGGCGAAGCAAGCACTTTATCAATCCTCTGACCATCCAGATCGACAATCTCAAGATTCCACTCTTCCCATTTCACAATATCTCCAGTCCTCGGCATACGACCAAGCAGCCACATCATCAAACCGCTGAGGGTATGATAAAGCCCCTTATCCTCTTCAGGCACAGATTTCAGCTCCAGCGTGTCTTTCAACTCGGGCACAGGAATAAGGCCGTCAAGGAGCCAGGAGCCATCCTGACGTTGTACTGCCCATGAATCCTCAAGATTGCGGGGAACAAATTCTCCGGTGACCGCCTCAAGCATATCCTGAAGAGTAACCAGCCCCTGAATTTCACCATACTCATCAACAACAAAAACCATCTGGGTACCTGATGTCCTGAAATGGTCAAGCAGTTCCATACCCGTAAGCGTTTCGGGGACATAGACGCAGGGTTGCAACTGCGAGGTAAACTCCGTAAGCCCCCCTTTCAGCGTTTTCGACAGAAGCTGTTTGGCATTGACAACTCCAAGCAATGACTGAAGGCCTCCATTGCAGACAGGGAAACGGGAGTGCTCCGACTCTGTTACACGGTTGATATTCTCTTCAAGCGGCCGGGAAACGTCAAGAGAGACGATATCGGCCCTCGGAACCATCAGCGAACCGAGTTGACGGTCATCGAGACGAAAAACATTACGCACCATTTCATGCTCATGCTGCTCAATCACCCCGGCTTCAGAACCCTCCTCAAGCATGGCATGAATCTCTTCCTCTGTGACACTCGGCATAACGTGGGGGTGGTTTCCCGTCAAACGGAGAACGGCATCGGTCGATGCCGTAAGCAGGCGGCCAAACGGACGGGTTAAGGTCGCAAGCATAAGCATGGGACGCGCAACCATGCATGCAATTCCTTCTGGATTGAACATGCCAAGCCGCTTTGGCACAAGTTCACCAATAACAATCGTAACGTAGGTAATCGAAAGTACAACAACAACCGTAGAGATAATGTGACTTATCTCAAAAGCCATACCGAACGATTGAAGCTGGATAGCCAATGGGCCAGCAAGAGCACCTTCACCGACGATGCCGTTAAGAATCCCGATAGAAGTAATACCAATCTGGATGGTCGAAAGAAAACTGGATGGTTCCCGGCCAAGCTTCAGGGCTACAGATGCAGCTTTTTCTCCATCCTCGGCAAGCCGGGTAAGACGGGAGCGCTTTGAGGTTACCAGCGCAATTTCCGACATGGCAAAAAGCCCATTAATGACAATCAAAACAAAAAGAAAGAGTATTTCCATAGATTTACCTGTTGAACCATTCAGGAGCAGAGAGAAAAACTGTACTGCCGCCAAAAACAACCATACGGCAGTGCCCCGAATAATTCTGTTCTTGCACAATATTCATAATCACCATACCATTCAACTACATATTCTTCCTGCAAGTTCCAAACAGGAAGTCTGGATTTGCCGTGACGGATGCCACCCTGCACCCTGTCCCGACCGGGGCATTACGAAGCTCTTTACTTGTGAGCGATAAAGAGTGTTTTCACTTTTGCAATCAGTTGATTTTCTGTCAACCGCTCGCATGGCTCAACTCCAGTTACTTTTGAATGCAGCCCACTCACCTTTTCAATCGCTTTGGCAAATTCAAGTTTTGCCTCCCCGGGACCAAAAATAGCAATCTTCGAGGAATCGCCGAGCAACTCTATCACCTTGATGAAAAATGCATGATACTGGTGTTTGCGCCGCTCATCCGCGGTGTGTTCATTGAATACAGCCTGCGCCACAACGGTTCCTCCCGCTTTCCACCCTCCGGCAGGCTTGAGATGACTTTCAGCACCAGATTCCACATGCTGAACAATCGTTTGATCACCTTCAATTGAAACCAGAACGGCTTCCTTGTGGTCAATCCAGATACCAGTATTTTTTTTCATGGCAACCAAGCTCCTTCTGTGCTAATAGTTCGTATTGACAAAAGAGATTCGCAATGTTTCGACGGCGCCCGCTCCTCAAAATCGTCCGTCAAAAAAAGGTAACGGAACCTCCCCACCAGCAATGTAAGCAAAAAATATTGCGCCATTACAGCGTATTTACTTTTTGCACATCACTGATCCGTCAACAAATCAGCAAGAAATACTTCACCCACAGGAGCCGTAGCGACAAACCCATTCATGGCACAAGGCATGAAAGAGCCACTGTGAGTGGGCAAGAGTGAACCAAGCTCTGCTGTAAGAAGAAGCAAAGGCAAAAGAGCGGCTCTCTCTTAAAGGGAGTCCTGTATCACCCGTTCCTTGTCGGCAAAAAGTTTCGCCGTGAGAAACTCCCGGTTCATGCGGGCAATATTAACCACTGAAATTCCTTTCGGACATTCAGCCTCACACGCGTAAGTATTGCTGCAACTACCGAAACCAAGCTCATCCATGGAGGCAACCATCTTCTGCACCCGCTTGGCGGCCTCAACCCTTCCCTGAGGAAGCAGAGCAAGATGTGATACCTTTGCGCCAACAAAAAGCATGGCCGCTGCGTTAGAACAGGCTGCAACACAAGCACCGCAACCGATGCAGGTTGCAGCATCAAAGGCCGCATCCGACTTCTCCTTTGGCACCGGAATCGTATTGGCATCAGGGACTCCGCCGGTATTCACCGATACGTAGCCGCCAGCCTGTATAATTTTATCAAAGGCACTCCGATCAACAATAAGATCGCGGATGATGGGAAAGGCTTTTGCTCTCCATGGTTCAATATTGATGGTATCGCCATCAGTAAACGAACGCATATGGAGTTGGCAGGTGGTAACTCCCTTCACCGGTCCATGAGGACGTCCGTTAATATAGAGACTGCACGTGCCGCAAATACCCTCCCGGCAGTCATGATCAAAGGCAACAGGGTCGCCGCCGGTCATGATGAGCCGTTGATTGAGCGAATCAAGCATTTCAAAAAAGGAGCTGTCAGGCGAGATCCCTGATACATCATAAGAGACCATCTCTCCTTTAGCCTTAACATTGCCCTGGCGCCAGATTTTCAGCGTAAAATTCATAATTACCTGTTATTTATAGCTCCGCTGGGAGAGCTGAATCTCTTTGAATTGAAGTTCCTCGCGGTGCAGCTCTGCGGCAGCATCACGCCCCTTGTATTCCCATGCACCAACAAAAGCAAACCTCTCGTCATTGCGCAACGCTTCGCCCTCACTGGTCTGATACTCCTCCCGGAAATGGCCCCCGCACGACTCCTTTCGCTGCTGGGCATCCCGCACCATGAGCTGGCCGAGCTCGATAAAATCGGCAACCCGACATGCTTTTTCGAGTTCCGGATTATATTCATCAAGCCTTCCGGGGAGCCGAACACCGTTGGCAAACTCTTGACGCAGTTCCGTCAGTTGATAGAGTGCTTCGGTAAGACCGGCATCGTTTCGCGCCATGCCACAATACTCCCACATGATCTTGCCAAGGCGACGGTGGAAATGATCGACCGACTCCTTGCCTGAACTGTTTTTGATCTGCTTCAGGCGGTCGGTAACCGCATCTGCGGCAAGGGTAAATTCAGACGAGGCGGTGTCGAACCGCGGCGTATGAATTTCAGCCGAAAGATAGTTCCCAATGGTATAAGGAAGAATGAAATAGCCGTCAGCAAGCCCCTGCATAAGGGCTGAAGCTCCAAGACGATTTGCTCCATGATCGGAAAAATTGCACTCTCCGATCGAATAAAGACCGGGGATGGTGGTCATCAGATCATAATCAACCCAGAGCCCTCCCATGGTGTAATGCACCGCAGGATAGATCATCATCGGCATTTCATAGGGACTCTCTGCAACAATCTGCTCGTACATCTGAAAGAGATTGCCATAGAGGGAGTCAATGGCGTCATGCCCCTTGCGTTTAACGGCATCGGCAAAATCAAGAAAAACAGCCATTCCTGTAGTGCCGACGCCGAAACCAGCATCACAGCGCTCTTTGGCAGCCCTTGAAGCCACATCCCTCGGGACAAGATTACCGAAAGCAGGATAACGACGTTCCAGATAGTAATCACGATCCGCCTCGGCAATATCAGATGGCTTGATCTCTTTGTTCCTCAGTTTTTCAACATCTTTTATCTTGGCCGGAACCCATATCCGTCCATCATTCCGCAAGCTCTCGCTCATCAAGGTGAGCTTTGACTGCGCATCACCATGAACCGGAATACAGGTCGGGTGAAT
The DNA here is from genome assembly GCA_903939765.1 of uncultured Chlorobiaceae bacterium. Taxonomy (GTDB): domain Bacteria; phylum Bacteroidota; class Chlorobiia; order Chlorobiales; family Chlorobiaceae; genus Chlorobium. The sequence continues at coordinate 23,610 of CAJAIK010000101.1, forward strand.
CTGGGTAAAGGCAGGGTTTGCAAACATTGCCCCTTTCTTGTAGGCGCTCCATGCCGGTGTCACATTGGAACCCATGGCGTTGGTGGAGAGAAAAAAAACATTACCGTATCCACCGCTTGCCAGCACAACAGCGTGAGCTGCGTGGCGCTCTATCTCGCCGGTCACCAGATTTCGGGCAATGATACCTCGTGCTTTTCCTTCAACAAGTACCGTATCAAGCACATCACGACGGTTAAACAGCGTGACATTACCTGCCGCAATCTGGCGGCTCAGGGCTCCATAGGCACCAATCAAAAGCTGCTGTCCGGTCTGTCCCCTCGCATAGAAGGTCCTTGAAACCTGTGCACCTCCGAACGAACGGTTCGTCAACAGACCACCATACTCCCTGGCAAACGGCACACCCTGCGCCACACAAAGATCGATAATCTGGTTGCTGACCTGGGCAAGACGATAGACGTTTGCTTCGCGAGCACGGTAATCGCCACCCTTGATGGTGTCGTAAAAGAGCCTAAAGGCACTGTCTCCGTCGTTTGGATAGTTTTTTGCGGCATTGATGCCACCCTGTGCAGCAATACTGTGTGCACGACGCGGTGTATCCTGATAACAGAATACCTTGACATTGTAACCGAGCTGCCCGAGCGATGCAGCCGCCGAGGCTCCGGCGAGACCGGTGCCAACGACGATGATATCAAGTTTGCGTTTGTTGTTGGGGTTTACCAGCTTGCTGCCCGATTTGTAGGCGGTCCATTTGTCAGCCACCGGCCCTTCAGGGATTCTGGCGTTGAGGCGTGTCATTGAAGAGTATTGTGAGTGTTGTTTTTGGTAAAGAACACAGCCGTTATTGGATAGTAAATCACTTGAATAAATAGAGATAAACAGGAACAAGGCTGAATCCGAGGGCAATAAAGACCGAGTAGGCCGAACCGATAAACTTTACGGCATCGGTATACTTGCTGTGATTCCAGCCGAGGGTCTGAAAAGCCGACTGAATGGCATGGTTCAGATGAATGCCAAGAAAAACAAAGCAAACGACGTAGAAGAGGGAGTACCAGGGAGATGAAAACAAACGCAGTGTGCGACCATAGAAGTCGTGAGCTGCTATACCGGAAGGTGGCGCTACAAGGCCAATCTTGATAAAGTAAAAATCAATAAAATGGAGAAGAAGGAAGATGAAGACAATGATACCCGTATGGAACATGTACTTCGAAAAGAAGGAGGTCTCTGAACTGTTGCTGCATGCGTAGGCGATTGGTCGGGCAGCACGGTTCTGGAAGGAGACCAGCACTCCGTAAATGATATGCAGGAGAAATCCGGCGAAGAGCACAATCTCGAAGACTTTGATAATGGAGTTGGTGCCCATGAAGGTTGCGGCTTCTGTGAACATACGGCCCCCATCATCTTTCAGCAGCATGAGATTGATGCCGAGATGCACACACAAAAATGTAACCAGAAAAAGTCCGGCAAGCGCCATAAGTACTTTTTTGGTAATAGACGAAAACATGAGCATGATGTTCATACTATGGTTATTTCAATGGGAAAGAACGGTGGATTTTATCCTGAGGGTCTTAAGGTAAGTTCCTCTTTTTGAACTTCCAATAAAAAAATCACGCAGTATCGTCATTCCTCAATAAAGGCAACCGCTCTGACAGGTGAGGCTTCAGCCCCGACAATTTTGAGAGGAAATCCGCAAAACGTGAAAATAGAATGCAATAGAACAGGCGGACAGACAAGATTCTCAATGATAACGATTTCCTTTTGCAGTAAAATCCTGTGAACAGAAAAATCAGCAGATTCAGGTGCATCGACCGAAATCATGTCAACACCGACTCCTTTAAGATGAAAACCGGTCAGCCACCGGGCTGCTTCGGAAGAGAGTACCGGGTATCCTGCATAATAATCAGGCGAGCCCCAGTGCTGGCTCCACCCTGAACAGAGCAACAGAAACTCACTCTTCTGGATGAGATCCCGGAAAGGATAAAGTGCATCAACGGGAATTATTCCTCCGACGATGCCTCGGAGATCAATGGCGACTCCCGCGCCGGCAAACCGCTCAACCGTGAACGCATCAAGCGAGCTGCCTGAGGGAAGAATATGCGAAGGGAGATCGACATGAGTGCCGGTATGGGATGAAATGGTAATGAGCTGCTCGGCAAAGCCATGCTCGTCGATAGACGCGAGCGACTGAAAGAGCGGAGTGGGAGTTCCAGGATAACAGGGCATCCCTGAAGTGATGGTATGACTCAGATCAATGACCCGCATCACTCGCGCCCCTTGTGTTTCGGCCGATCCTGCCGGCAACATAGTCGATAATCGCCTTGACCGCGTTCTCTCTCTCGCAATCACAAAAGAGCTGATGGCCGGAGCGCTCCAGCCATATCAAAGACTTGTCGGGGCAAGGAGTCGCAATCCGGTTATAAAGCATGATGGCACTTTCAGGAAGCACGGTGCTTTCTTTGCGATTGTGTATGATCAAAACGGGCACATTGACGCGATCAAGTATCTGCAGACTTTCTTTGATCAGCTCAAAAAAAGAGATGATCGCGTCTGTGGGCACCCACGCATAATGAGTGGTGCTGGTGGCACAGCTCCGTTCCGCAAAGTCGTTCTTTAACCCCCAATTCCTGATAAGTCTGCCAAGAAGAGGCGCTGCAAAATGAAGCGGACGGCCAGGTGCAAGCACCGAAACAAGTTTGATTGCCGTTGTAGCAAGCACCAGAGAGTCTATCCTGTTTTGATACCGGACGGCAAGGTTGAGGGAGAGGAGAGCGCCCATACTATGACCGATCACAATAATCTGCTCGGCCTCAAGGCTCAACTTGAGAAGCGCCTCTTCGGCATCAGCCATCCACTGTTCCCATTTCACTCCCCGAAGTGCCTCCGGCGACGATGCACCGTGCCCTGCCAGCAGAGGCTGCGCAACCGGAATACCAAGCTCTTTGAGGGATGTGTACAATAATTTCACACTATCAAGCGTCGCCGTAAAACCGTGGATGATCAGAACGCCGAAAGGGTTCCGCACCTTATGTTGTAACTCCATAATCGACTCTGATGCAATCTGACGCTCCATTGTAGCAACCCTCAAACAGTTAAACTACTCCTAATATAACGGGGTATAGGGAAAATTCCCTTTAATTGGCTACTTTTTAAAAAGTAGTCCAGATAAAAAATTGAACCGATGCGAAAAATCTATTTCATCTGGGGACTCCTTCTGCCCCTTGCGCTCAGTTCGTGTTCATCGACACGCACCACTTTTTCAGAGCGTGACGTCAAAAGCATTTCACCCGAAGAAGCTTATCGGCTCGGAAAAATCAAGAATACCCCCTATGTCATCAACGGCAGGGTATATGTACCCATGAGTTACGAAGAGGCCGCCTCCTATCAGGAGACCGGGACTGCCTCCTGGTACGGTCAGGAAACCCTCGACCAGCATAGCGGGCAGTTGACCGCCTACGGAGAAATTTTTGACCCGTCACGGCCGAGTGCCGCGCACAAATATCTCCCGCTGCCAGCTCTTGTACGCGTGACCAATCTGGAAACATTGGCATCAATCATTGTCAGGGTCAACGACCGCGGGCCGTTTGTTGACGACCGGGTTATCGATTTGAGTGCAGAAGCAGCCAAGAGACTGGGATTTTACGAAAAGGGAACGGCCAAAGTCAAGATCGAGGTTGTCTCCCGGAACAACTCAGCCATGTCGGTTATTACGCCGCTCAAGCTTCATCAGCAAGGTTCGTAACGTTCTCCTGACCAATGTTTTGAAACTGCTGGCTTCCCTGCCAAAGCACGAAAGTGCGATAACAAGAGCCTGATAAATCAGATAGATAGGGCTTGCCAATAGTTTACCAAAACACGATTATTTGCTGCCTCATGGCAACGCCCTTTTGGATGCAAACCTTTTGCGACCCACAACGAGAAGCGCCACCACCCATGTCAAGAGCACAACCAAAACAAGAGGTCTGGTACTGCCAGCCGATTCAGGGCTGATCTTCAAGGCGCCAGACCAGGTATTGACGGCAGCATGGAAGAGCATGACCAGTAACAGGCTCTCTGTTGAGCCGTGATAGACCCAAGTGATCAAGATGCTCAGAGGCATGGTCAGCAAGGCGAAGAGCCAAAAAGACAGACTGTGCTGAGCCGAGGCTGAAATGAAAAAGAGCGGCAAATGCCACACCGTCCAAATGATACCCAGAATAAGGCTGTCCCATGGTGGGCTAAAACGTGCCTCAAGTGCCGGGAGAACAACTCCCCTCCAACCGAACTCTTCGCCCAGCGGCCCGCCAATCAGAAAAACCAGAACGAAATTGACCGCGACAATTAACCACCGAGCGCCAAACGGGACATAGTCGGGCACGGTGCCACCCAATACGATGTGCCCGCCCATAGCCAGCAATATCACCATTGCCGGTCCAACGATGGCGAGCAGATACCAGATTGGAGAAACACACCAGACTAATGCCCGACCGAGCAACTGACGCAGCTCAGTTCCGCCAGCGTATCTCCAGGTTAAAAACAGAGCAGCAACGCTCGGTGCAAAGGAACCTAACGTGATAAAAACAACGGACGGCACCGTCAGCGAGAGCCGCAGATACTCAACAATCAGCAGTGGCAACCAAATAAGCCAGGCGCCTCCAAAGGTTGCCAGCAAATATAAGGGGAGTGGAATACAATTTCCCGAGCTTGTACCGCGCGAATGTGCTGGTTGCATGGAACCTCGTTCATCGTTGATGTATACCCAGCCACAAAGCAACAAGTGGCAGAGGCACGATGATTTATAACATTAATGCCACAACAATAGCCTGACAAAGTATGGCAAAATAATTTTACTTTTTCCCCGACACTTTCACAGCAATATATTTTTGTTTGGGACTGTTCGGCTTGTCCGGTATGGTCGGAACAAGCAATCCTGCTTTCAGCAAAGGCGCCAAAATCTCGACACGAAAATGTTCGCGATGCTTTAACCCTAAGAATGCCTGAATCTCTTCTCTGCTTCTGGCTATAAAACAAAACTCCAATATGGCCAACAGTTTATCCTCCCCGACTTGCTCGGTAGCTTGCTCGGTAGCTTGCTCGGTAGCTTGCTCGGTGACTTTATCGCGCTGAAACACAGCCCGAACAAAACCGGAGAACTCATACTTCAGCGGCTCAAGACCTGCCTCCGCCAACAGTTTTTGCATGCGCATCACCCCGGTGCCCATTTTTTCGATATAGTCAATGCGCTGCATCAGGTTGGCGATGTTTGGATTGCGGAGCAAGCTCACCTTACCGAAATCTTCAACGTTCAGTCCCTTTGGCAATCCACCCGGACTGGTTATATCTACCCGATCATCAAATATTTCGATCATGACGTTAGCTCCCTTTTCAAAATAGTCCCGGTGAACCACCGCGTTGATGACCGCTTCACGAAGAGCCTCATAGGGAATTTCCGGAATTTCCCTGCGTGCCGGAGAGCCGTCAAACACATATCGGACTTTAAGATGCTGCTTGAGATAAAGCACAGCCTCGTCAATACTCTCCACAATATCACGATTAAAATCCTTGCGGTCGAGCACCGTCACCTTATCCAACCCCTTGTATATGGCGCAGGTTACGCAAGTGTGAAAGTAATGATCTGCCAAGTTTCTGGAAAAGAAGAGCACCGTAGTGTTGTAATAGAAACATTGGCCATGCTGTATTTCCGCCGCGTGCAGGTTCTTCAACATAGAGGTCGTTTCCATAACTCAGGAAATTCCGGCCATACGTAAAAATCGACCGAATTTTGTTTCATCAAAATCCTCTGCGCTGAAATCACGCTTGATCAACTCATCAAAGCGGACTTTACCCTCGGATTTGACAAACTCCAGAATCTCGTCTCGGTTCATCTTCTGGGCATTGGGGCCTGTGCGGTTATAGAAACCGGATGTGCAGCGATATGGCTTGTCTATTCCTTTCCTAACCTCGACAATCAGAATATTCTGAAATTCCTCAAAGAGAATCTGCACCGAAGGATCGCAATTGCGGGCAATATCCTGTATCTGCGACTTGACTTTATTGGTTATCTCAAAACCCTTGAGTCTCTTGTCATCTGCGATTCCCAGAAAGATGAAACCACCTGAAGCATTGGCAAAGGCCACAAACTCCTTATCGAGATTGGCAAGCTGCTCCTTGAATTCAATGCGGTAGCCTTCACCTTCGGCCAATACCATGAGCAGTTCCTGTGCTGTCATACCGCCACCTAATTGAGTTTCACAAACAGGCCTTCTCCCTAAAAAATGGAATCATAACGTATGGCCTGTAAAAAAAGTATGATCAAAGTATCAATATTTCCAGCAACAATGAATAGCTTTGGTGTAATATATTTCAGCAACCATAGTCAATACGTGCGGAGGTCATCATTAATAAGACTCTTGATTGCCCCGTTCCTGAAATCATGCGTATTAAATCAACTCTTACTGATTGCAGAATAAATGCTTGCGACTCGGTAAGGAGTAGTCCCTTGCTGAAATCGTTTTTTTAGCTTTAGCGACCAGAGGCTCAACTTTGGTTATATCTCCACCGCATCCCTTTAAAATGGCCGTTTGGGCCAGTTCTCGCTTAACTTCGTATGTTCTCTTCCCATCACTGAACTTATTACTCGTCGTAACGCTCACTCACCGTCCGACTCCTTACGTTTTCACAATCATATCCTTGAGCCCAAACGGTAGTATTCAACCGCTGTTATGCTGACCGGAAACAAACCACGGTTACTCGGATCGGCTTGAGCGGATTGCTCTTCATTTCCCTTCCTTCACGGACAAAATCGACAATCTCCTTAGTCGAAATTTGAGCTTTAATAGTTGGGACATCTAATGGAGAAGCTGCAATATTTTCAGGAATCAAGGCAAATATGTGCCCATCTTTTCTCCGTATCAGAACTTTACCTGAATTTTCGATTCATTTACGGTCGGCTATCATCAACCCATGCTTCTCATAGTTTGGTGCAGCACCATCAACAGACAAAAAATGGATGTTTTGGCTAATACATTGCCAAATCATGATTCGATCAAACGGGTCTCGATGCTCGATGGGAAGTCGGTGGAAGGAGATCAGTTCTTCGTTCAAAAGAGGCAGACATTGAAAATGACTCATTTCAATTTCTTCGTACAATTCCTCTGGAGTCATACCCTTGAGAACCAACTTTCCAGAATTAAACTTGATGGATATTTCCCATAGACTTGCTTGACTGAAGAAGACCTCACTTTCGTCTGAAACCAAGATATCCACAGCCCATTGGGGTAACTTCTCTGGATTAGTAAATGACCAAATCAGATAGTGTGTATCAAGCAATATTTTCATGAATTCAAGAATTCCTCGTCCGACATTTTCCAATCGTCCCGGAACTCAACTTGTACCTTTCCGGCCAAGGAACCGAGTTTTCTCTCTTTAATTCTTTTGTACTCAGCAATTGGAACAATGACCGCAATCGTATGTCGCGTGCGACCAAACGAAATACCGATTTCATTTCCTGATTCGACTTCCTTCAGGAGTGATGAGAGATTTGACCGAACTTCGGCGACAGGTACTGTTTTCATATTCCAAGTATAGATTGAACACATGAGGAACTACAACGACAAATCGTCAATACAAAAAAACGCCATTAGTTGTTATTGTAACAACGTAGAAAAATACCCACAGTTACTTTCGACGAATGAGATTCAAAGAGATCTTACCCGCCCCAGGGGTTCCGTCTAACCCGCAAAAAATCCTTCAGTTAAAAAAGAGCAAAAGAACACCGATCGCTCATATTTCGTAATATATTAACGCTTAAACTGTGCTTGCCTTGTCAAAAACAATTTACTTTTCAGTATAACAAACAATCTCAGCCGATCAAAACACATCTGCCCGAAACAGACCAAAGCGGCCTCCCCCCGTGAAAACCGTTGACACAAGATGCTAACATCCTTCGTGAACTGATACCCGCTGGTGCGATGCCGGAGCGATGCTGCATGACAAAACGTCCAAATGACGACTGGTGCCTGTGTGAATTCAGCGCACAGTAAGCCAGTCCGAGTTGATTGAGCCGTAAGGCGTGCGCTACAAAACTTGTGAGACAAATCATAACAAGTGGTCTAATATGCCAAGCTGTGTGCTCGTGGAAAACAGTGCCTGTTACGATTACACTTCTTCCTGCTTTTGCTTTTAATGTACGACCGATTTTTTCTGAGTTTGAATACAATTGAATTTCTGAAATGTCGGATTCATCACAGTTTATTTCATTTTCTTGGTCAGCTTTGATTCCAACAGGCACTTTGAGTTTTATGAAAGAATAATGAACCCACTGACCATTTGGATGCTGAAATTTACCTTGATGTACAGTGCCTGACAATTCGACAACAATAGGTTCGTATTGAATTACTTGGTCGCAAAACGCGAAGTTAGGAATAAAACTGTAAAAAAAGAAAATGGTCAGAAATAGGTATTGCACTGGAAAAAACTCCTTTGATTGGGATGCCTAACGTTTGAATTCACCGGCGATGCGCGGCTTTATCGCGCAGCGTCCGGTGGAATGATGGGTTAGAAATTTTCGGTTAATTTATCTAAAAATGTTTCTAAAGGTCAAAATACAACCCTTGATTCAATTGCATACGAGAAATCTTCTGGGAATCTGTTAATAACTTCGCTCCAAGAGCCTGTTGGGCATATGGCGAGCCATGAGAAATTATTGGCAGCCAAGAAGGCTGTTGTTTTTGGGTATTCTTGAGAAAACATGTTCCATGTGGCCTGATACTTTTCTCTCACTCTAGTGTCCCGAATGGTTAATCCTTTGTGTTATTAGAAAGGCTATCTTTAGCCCGTTGAACCGATGCCAGAATTGCATTCGCACTTTTCGTCCATCTGAAAGGTTTTG
>CAJAIK010000102.1 GCA_903939765.1 uncultured Chlorobiaceae bacterium
ATCCGGTGGCTTCAGAGTAAGCGCCTCCCCCATCGGACGATGGCTGATTAATTAACTTGTGCTAATCAGGCAGCCATTGCATACGAATAATCGTCTGCATGTAATGTTTGCATAGACTTCTTTAACGAGTCCATCCATGCTGAAACTCGGAGTGCAACTCCATCTCACACCTGCCCTGTCGAAAGCCTGTCATCCCCATTGTATCAAAGAACACTTTTCCTATATAATCGGAGTACTATATATGCTTTTCCTTGTAATAGACCAACAACTATCCGGCGACTTTCATTCCCGGGAAGAAAAAAGAGCTTCAGTTCAATCCGGGAAGCTCGGGCGAGTTGGCCACAAGCTGGTATTCTCCACCCTTTGAGCGCACCGTGCGCCCCCACATCCTTTCGTAGGCGTCACTGAAAATAATCTCCTTCGATGCCCGCGCGGTATACCAGGCCCCCTCTTCAAACTCCGCTTGAAGCTGCCCGGCGCTCCAGCCAGCATAACCAAGGAAAAAACGGATTTCAGAGGGTAGCATGACACCGGTATTAAGCAGATAACTAAGCTCGTTTTTGTCTCCTCCCCAAAAAAGTCCGGGAAAAATCTCAAGTGAACCATCAATGAGATCCCCCCTTGAGTGGAGAAAATGAACGGTATCCGACTCAACAGGCCCTCCCATGTGCAGACGCTCTTCCACCTCTTCAAAGCCGGCTATGGCTTCACAAACCTTGAACTCCATCGGACGATTCAGTATAAAACCCAAAGAGCCGCGCTCATTATGCTCACACATAACCAGAACAGTCCGCTTGAAACTTGATTCAAGCATATTGGCTGACGCAAGCAGAAGTTTTCCGGCTTTAAGCTTGTCAAATTCGTTTACCATTTTTCTCTCTCTCAGGTTTTTTGCTGCAAATAATCAAGCAACTCCTCCGCATGCTGGGCCACACTCACCTTCGGCCACACCTGTTCGATCACACCCTCCTCATTGATCAGGTAGGTCACCCTGCTGGTACCCATGTACTCCCTCCCCATAAACTTTTTCAAACCCCAGACACCGTATGCCTCAACAATCTTCCTGTCCGGATCGGAAACAAGACGGAACGGGAGCTGGTACTTCTCTGAAAACTTTTTATGCCTGACCTCATCATCAATGCTTACACCGAGTACTTCTACCCCTGCAATGTTAAATTTAGGGAAATTATCGCGAAAAGCACAAGCCTCCTTCGTGCATCCGGGGGTATCATCCTTCGGATAAAAATAGAGCACAACCTTGCGACCACGGTACTCTTCGAGCGTTACCGTCTTGCCGTCCTGATCTTTTGCCGATATGGCCGGGGCAACTACACCCGCCTGAAGTATTGACATTGGTGTGAATGATACTTATTCTGTTTATGAAAGTGTTCTCTTGATTAAATCAATCGCCACAGCAAAAAGTTTCTTTAGTCAGCCATGAAGCAATACTCATTCTGTCCGATATGCGGCACGACACTTGACCGGGCCATGATTGATGGTCGCGACCGGATGTTCTGCCCCTCATGCTCATGGGTGCACTATATCAACCCACTCCCCGTAGCGGTCGCCTATACCGTCAACACCAGAAACGAACTTCTTGTCATACGCCGGGCTCATGAACCGGCGCTCAATGAGTGGGCCCTTCCGGGAGGATTTCTTGAGGCGGGCGAAGAGCCACACGAAGGGTGCTTGCGTGAACTGATGGAAGAGACCTCTCTGGAAGGGAAAATTGACCGGCTGATCGGCATCTATCACCGCGAGGTTGAACTGTACGGCTCCCTCCTTGTTGTCGCCTACAGAGTTGTGGTTGCTGATGATGCCATAACGATCAACCATGAACTTTTCGAAGCGGGGTTTTATGCGCACCATCTCATTCCTGACGTACGCATCCCCCTCCACCGCCAGATCATCACCGATGCCGCGGCTGAAGCCGCTGATTCACTCCCGCGGGTGCGGTGAAAAATGCAGGATATCGTACACCTCTTTTATCAACTTATTTACGGAGAAGGGCTTTTGGATAAGATTCATGACCTCGTCAACCTCGCCCTGAGTGGCGATAATGTCTGCGGTATATCCTGACATGAAAAGCACCTTTATATGCGGGTAGATCAAGCCGATTTTTTCGGAAAGAACGCGACCATTCATTTCTGGCATAACAATGTCCGTGAGCAAAAGATGAATATCCCCATCCTGCTCTTCAGCAATCTTTATGGCCTGCCCGGGCGAGTCTGCTGTCAGCACACGGTACCCCTGTTTCTTAAGAATCATTTTACTCAGTTTCAGTATCTCATTTTCGTCGTCAACAACAAGTATGGTTTCGACGCCAGGCTTGACCGGTTCTGGCGGTTGCTCTCTCTTGACCGACAGATCACTGCCACCGTATTTCGGTAAATAGACACTGAACTCCGACCCCTTGCCCGGTTCACTGAAAAACTTGATCATGCCGTTATTCTGTTTGACAAGGCCATAGACCGTCGAAAGCCCCAAACCGGTGCCTTTACCGGACTCTTTTGTTGTAAAAAATGGTTCAAAAACATGATCGGCATTTTTTTCTTCTATACCCATGCCATCATCAGTTACTGAAAGGACAACATATTCACCGGTGGGAATCTCAATGCCGTCAAATGCAGAGGATTCATGACGCGTTACATTTTTTGTTCTGATAACGATTGTGCCTGTCCCCACTATGGCATCACGTGCATTAACACAAAGATTGACAAGAATCTGGTCAAAGTGGGATGAGTCTATCATTACCGCAGAGAGGTTCTGGCCCGGATGCCAAACCAGCGTGATATATTCACCAAGGAGCCGACGAAGCATGTTCAGCATATCACCAATGAGAACATTAAGGTCAAGAACCTTCGCAATCAGGGGTTGTTTTCGGGCAAACGCAAGCAATTGATTGGCAAGCTCGGCAGATTTTTTGGCCGCATTGATAATTTCCTGCAAAGCTGCCGTGAGTGATTCATTGTGCTGACTGTCAGGTAATGCCATTTCAGCCTGGCCAAGAATCACACAAAGCATGTTATTGAAATCATGGGCAACACCACCAGCCAGCCTTCCAACCAGCTCCATTTTCTGCGCCTTGGCCAGCTCATTCTGAACTCTGCGTTCCGACAACTCGGCCTGCTTTCTGCCAATAATATCCCAGGCAATACTCGCCAGGGCCGATAACAGTTTGACATCTTCCTGATCATAATCGTCCGTTTTGTTGCCAATACCAATAATAGCCATGATCTTCTCGCCACGCATGATGGGCACAACCAACTCACGTTTTACCCTCGAATGGCCGGCTGGCATCCCTTTGCGGTTTAAAAGTTCGTCGTAATTGTTATGGATCAGAGCCCGGCGTTCACGAACGGCATCAGCCCAGACTCCGGCATCGCTGAGCGGATAGTGGCCTGAACAACCCTCTACCCAACAACTGTTTTTTTCCGTACTGTTTGACCATACCTGCAGCGAAATGGTGATCTGATCAGCTTCAAGAAAGTGAAAAAAGCCAATACGGCTTTCTGTCAACCTCTCCGCTTCGTCAAGCGTTGAGCGCATCACATCTTCAATCGAACAGGAGTCAGGCCGCATAAGCTGGCGAAGACGAAATTCCTTGACCGCGTCATTGCGCTTTCGCTCCGTAATATCCTGAATAAGGCCAATAATACCGGAACTTCCCTCTTCATGAAAATAGTGCAGAGAAATCTCCCCATAAAAAACTGAACCGTTCTTTTTCCGACACCTGAACTCAAGAACCTGGCGCGTCGTCTGATGCAACAGAGCGTCATTGAATACAGCAAGTGATCGGGGAATTTCATCTTTGACAAGATATTCCGTGAATGAATGGCCAATAACCTCTTGAGCGGTATATCCAAAAACTTTTTCAATCGCTGGCGACACAAAAGTTAAACTGCCTGAATTATCAGCGACAAAAACCACCTCGGCCATCTGCTCCGTGATAGTGCGAAACTTTTTTTCACTCTCACGCAAAGCATATTCGGCCTGCTTGCGCGCTGTGATGACATTAAACACCACAACAAAGTGCTCATATTGTGAACTGTAAACCGAAATATCGAGCCACATGTTCAGAGGCTCCAGATAATACTCAACGCGTTCCGCCATACCGCTTTTTGCTACCCGTCCATAGATCTCCAAAAGATCAAAACTGGTGTTGACAAAACCGGGAATCACCTCTGTAACCCGCCGACCTTCAACATTTTTCAGGCCGGTCAGCATTTCGAAACGCGTATTAACTTGTTCATAGATGAAATCAACCGGACAATCATCCTGAAAAATCATTCTGCAATAGGAAATTCCATTCAGCGTGTTGATGAAAAGAGAGCTGTAGCGCTCATTACTGTCAAAAAGCTGCTTTTCTGCCCGTTTGCGCTCGGTAATGTCGATGACAATGCCAAGCATCTTTACTGGCATTCCCTTGGCATTACGAATCAATCTCCCTCTCGACATAAGCCAATGCTCACTACCATCATGATGTCGTACGCGCCACTCAACATTCAAATCACCCCCGTTACAGGCGACTTCCTCGACCTGTCGCACAACCCGTTCCCGGTCATCAGGGTGCAGGGTCTTCCGCCATGCATCAAAAGAGGGTGAACACTCGTTTGGATCAAGACCGTAAAGCGCCCATAACTCATCTGACCAGGTATTGCTTTTAGTCTGAACATCCCATGTCCACATTCCTGATTTAGCGGCCTCCTGCGCCAGACGCCGTTGTTCTTCACTGTGCTGTAACGCTCGTTCTTTTTCAGCCCGTTCTATAATATCGGTGATCTGAATTGCAATCAGATTCAACAGTTTCAAAACACGGTCTTCAGTATGGTTAGGAGTACGAAAATAGGTGGTAAGTATGCCAAGCAGCTTTCTGCTGCGGCTCACCAGTGGAGTTAACTGAAACGAGAGTACGCCATCGGCAAGATGCGCCTCAAGCTCCTTTCTGCCCAAAATAAGAGGACAGACGGAAATATCCTCAACCATAACCTGCTCTCTGAGTTGCAACACACTGTCGCACAGGCAGCTACCATCAGTAGAGTCATGGCAGCATTCCTGAAGAGGAGGGAAAAAACCCTTCTGGGCAGCGATTTTCAGAAGGCCTGATTCTGAATCAACGAGACGGATACTTCCCATCTCAGCCCCGGTAATAGCACGTGCTGCATCAATAACCTTGTCAAACACCACCTCCACATTACCTTCACGAACAAAAAGCCCGGAGATTTCATGAAGTCTTGTCATTGCTTGAAGATCTGCATCAAGAGCCTCCTGCACGGCTCTCAAGCTCTCTTCCTTGCGCTTGAACTCGGTAATGTCCTGTGAAAAAACAACCAACCGGTTTACCTCACCATCCGAACCAAAAAGAGGACACATATGGATAATCTTCCTGCCCGGAAGCAGGCGGTCCCCCTCCATATCTCCCTCAAAAGAGAGCCTTTTGGCGGTACGCAACACTTCCTCAACTTTTTTTCTTCGAAAAGCCGCCACATCAGGAGGCAACAGGTCAAAAGCGTTTTTACCAATACAATCTGTCAGACTTTTCCCAAAGCGTGCGGCAAAAGGCTCATTGGCCTCAAGCACAATACCCTGCCGATCCATGAGAAACATGCCTTCAGGAATGGCGTTAAAGAGATCACGAAGGGTGTGCTCCGTTGACGCCGAGTCAAATTCATCTTTGTTATATCTGGTTGCATCCATAATAAATACCGCACAAATAATTAAAGGTCTTTGCCGAATACATGATCATCACAGCCGACAACGCCCCTGCCTGCAAGCAATGGAATTGATATCAGCTTGAAACCAGGCAACATTTATATGCAAATTATACAGATAAAATTGACAAGGAGTCATGAACAACTATTCAACTTGTTGATTCCCTCTTATAATAACGGATTGTAACTGATACTGCCCTGCTCGCGACTCTGTTCAAAAGTTCCCGACCTTCCAGCAAGCCGCCTCATGGCCAGCTTCATAAACGACCAGTTCAGGTTGTTCCTGACGGCAACGGGCATCGGCATGAGGGCATCTTCCGGCAAACCGGCACCCTTCAGGCAAATTGACGGCACTCGGCACATTACCTTCAATAACATGAAGCCGCTCTTTTGATGAACCAAGACGAGGAATGGAATGCAGCAACCCCTTGGTGTAGGGGTGAAGTGGATTGTTGAAAAGCTGCTGAACAAAACCTTTTTCAACCACTCTCGATGCATACATGACAAGTACCTCTTCACAAAGTTCGGCCACAACCCCGAAATCGTGGGTAATAAGCATCACGCTCATACCGGTATCAGATTTCAATTTTCCGATAAGGTCAAGAATCTGCGCCTGAACGGTCACATCAAGCGCCGTGGTCGGTTCATCGGCAATCAGCAATTCCGGATTGCAGGAGAGGGCCATGGCAATCATTACCCGCTGACGCATACCGCCTGAAAGTTCATGAGGATAAGATGAAAACCGTTCTGCAGGGTTCGGAATACCCACCAGATTGAGCAGTTCAACAGAGCGATTTTTTGCCTCCGCATGGCTGAGGTCACGGTGAATAAGAATCTGTTCCATGATTTGACTACCACAGGTAAAGACCGGATTGAGCGAACTCATCGGCTCCTGAAAAATCATGGCAATCTCATTGCCTCGCAACTTGCGCATTTCTTCTTCAGAAAGTTTCAGGAGATCCCTCCCTTTCCAGAAAATCTCCCCGCCCGCGAAATAGCCTGGAGGCATGGGCACAAGGCGCATCAAAGAGAGCGCCGTTACCGATTTTCCACACCCCGACTCACCGACAATTCCCAGCGTACGGTTACGGCCCAACGAAAAGCTCACACCGTCAACGGCTTTTGCAACCCCACTGTCCGTTGAGTACCAGGTTCTGAGATTTTTCAGTTCAAGAATTTTTTCCATATATAACAATCTTATATCCCGCAGGCGCAGGTTTTAAAGATTCCGTTTGCCGGAGTCAAGCATGAAAATATGGTTTGTACGCTACATATGAAAACGTTATCAGATTCAGACCTGCAAAGCAGTACCGTCAGCAAAAAAAATTCCGGTTTTCTTTTTGATGCCATCAGGCAATCAAGTCCATATACTCTACTGAAAGAGGCGCAGGCGGTGAGCCTTCCCGGCAAAAAAGGAGAGTATACCCCAACCTCTATCTCCGGCCTGCAAGGATCACTCTCTTCGATCATTGCCGCAGCACTTTTTTCTGACCACCCCTCATCACTCATGGTTCTCTGCGGCCAGAACAACTTCGAGCGCTACGAAAATGATTTTGCGGCCCTTCTGCCAAAAGAGAGCATCTGCAACACCTCGGACGAACTCTCCCTCTCAATTGGAGCACTCGCAACCAAAAACAAATCGGTCATTCTCTCCTTTTTTGATGATCTTGAGGTCGCCCTTTGCCCTCCAGCAGAAGCCGAAAAGCGGATTTTTCGGCTGACAACCGATCTCAATGCAGGATATGAAACATTAAAACGCTTTCTTGCTGCAAACAGCTTTGAACTGAGAGAGTTTGTTGAAGATGAGGGAGAGTTCTCGGTGCGCGGCTCAATCATTGACGTCTTTCCTTTCGGGGCGCAAGTACCCGTTCGAATAGAATTTTTTGGAGATACCGTCACCTCGCTGCGCGTGTTTGACATCAACAGCCAGCTTTCCGGCAAAACGGTGGTGACCGCCGATCTGACCGCCAGTTTTACCGATGCCCTACCCGGCACCACAGAGGCCGAAACAACTATTCTTGACTATCTTGATCCCTCAACGCTCATTATCATTGATGACAGCACGGAATTTGCGTTGCGGGATAACCATGAGAGCATGACGAAAGCGCTTGCACGCTTCCGCACGATCAAAATTGGCGCTTCTGTGCCTTCAGCAATCGATTTTTGTTCCAGCCCGCAGAAAAAACTGAACGCCAATTTCCGCACTCTTGCCACCCTGCTCCAGCAGGAAAGCGCAGAACACAAAAAGCCCCTCTTTGCAACCAGTTCACGCCGGGAAATTGCCGAGTTGACCGATTTTCTTGCCGAGGAGATCGCAAACTCAAAAAATACCGGCAAGCTTGAAGCAAGCTGGATTCCGATCAATTTGCACACCGGCTTTATCTTCGGTGATCTTGACCTCTATACCGAATCCGACATCTTTGGCAAACTGCACGCCCATAAGGCCCATCGGAAAAGAAAAGTACGGGGCATCTCCCTCAAGGATCTCCAGAAACTCAAAGTGGGCGACTATGTTGTCCATGAAGATTACGGCATCGGAATTTTCCGCTCACTCGAAACCATAACGGCAGGAAATTCCGAACAGGAGTGTGTGCTTGTCGAATATGCCGGAGGAGACAAGCTTTTTGTCAATATCCAGAACATCCGGCTGCTCTCAAAATATACCGCCTCCGAAAGCTCTCTCCCGGCACTTTCAAAACTTGGCAGTTCAAAATGGGCCGCCAAAAAGGAGAAGGTACGCAAGCAGCTTCGCGATATTGCCATCAACCTGATCAAGGTCTATGCCCAACGTAAAATGCAGCCCGGCTTTGCCTTTGCGCCCGACTCCATCTACATGCGGGAGTTCGAGGCCTCGTTTATTTTTGACGAAACGCCCGATCAGCTCAAGGCAATTCATGACGTCAAAAAAGATATGCAGGAGCCCCACCCGATGGATCGGCTGATCTGCGGTGACGCCGGATTTGGAAAAACTGAAATTGCCATGCGGGCAGCATTCAAATCGGTGGAGTCCGGCAAGCAGGTGGCCATGCTGACCCCGACAACCATTCTTACGCATCAGCATGCAGAATCCTTTACCAGAAGATTTGAGAATTTCCCGATTTCTATAGCGGTGCTGAGCCGGTTTGTGACGCGCAAGGAGCAGCAGGAGATCATCAAAAAAATAGCCGAAGGAAAAGTTGATATTGTCATCGGTACCCACCGGCTTGTCTCGAAAGATGTGCTCTTCAAGGATCTTGGACTGCTCGTTATCGATGAAGAGCAGCACTTCGGCGTAGAGGTAAAAGAGAAACTGCGCGAACAGTTCCCCGGAGTCGATACGCTGACCATGTCGGCCACTCCCATCCCGCGAACCCTCCAGTTTTCGATGCTTGGTGCCCGGGATCTCTCCATTGTCTCGACCCCTCCAAAAAACCGCCAGCCCGTCGAAACCCTCATAACCGATTATGATCCGACGCTTATCCAATCGGCCATCCGGCGGGAAATCAAGCGGGAAGGGCAGGTATTTTTTCTCCATAACCGCATTGCATCGCTTGATGACATCCTGCAAACACTGCGCGATCTTGTCCCCTCTGCCCGGATTGTCTTCGCACACGGCCAACTGCCCCCCAGAGAGCTCGAAAAGATCATGATGGATTTCATGCAAAAGGAGGTTGACGTGCTCATTTCCACCACCATCATCGGCTCCGGACTCGACATCTCAAACGCCAATACCATCATCATCAACCGCGCCGACATGTTCGGGCTTTCCGACCTCTACCAGTTACGCGGAAGGGTGGGACGCAGTGAACGGAAAGCTTACTGCTACCTGATCTCCCCACCGCTGAACACCCTGAAAAAGGATGCTGTGCAGCGCCTGGCCGTTATTGAAAGCTTTACGGAACTGGGATCAGGGTTCAACATCGCTCTGCGCGACCTCGATATCCGGGGAGCGGGCAACCTGCTCGGTGCAGAGCAGTCGGGCTACATCCATGAACTTGGCTTCGATCTCTACCAGAAAATGCTCGAAGAGACCGTTGCCGAACTCAAATCGACCGAGTTCAGCCACATGTTTTCTGCCGAAGGCGCCAAGGCGGCAAGGGCGACAAAAGCGTGTGACCTGCTCTTCTTTTTTGACGCCCTCATTCCGGAATACTACCTCACCGCCACCCCCGAGCGCTTCGCCTTTTATGACAAAATATCGAAAGCCTCCACAGAGCATAAGGTCGATAATCTGGAGACAGAACTCAAGGATCGCTTCGGCCCCCTCCCCGAAGAGGTGGCAAACCTGCTGCTGCTGACCAAACTCAAAATCACCGGATCAGCTCTCGGCCTCGAAAAAATTGACCTCCAGCCGCAGTGTACCGTACTTTTGCTTCCTGATCAGGATAACGAGCAGCTTGCCAACAAGGCGTTCCTGCAATACCTCTTTGTATCGGTACAGGAACCCTGGATGCAGGAGTACAAACCGGGATTCAAAATGGATAAAAAGATGAAGCTGGTACTGCACCACCCCTCTGGCAGCGATACCTCCCCTGCCGGGTTACTGCACCGGTATACGGAGTTGCTGAAACAACTTGAGCTGGCTTCGAAAGAGATGACAGCATGAATATGATTTTAGGCTCATGCTTGAAGAAAATCATCAACAGATATCTGTGCCTGCTTGAGAATAGCCCTCAAAGTTCCCTCTGGCATATCTCCCGGATGATTCGGAATGGTAGTAAAAATCTTTTTGACAGGATGAAACCAGAGTTCATGGCTTCCTGCAGCCTGCCTGTAAAACACAAAACCGAATTTTTTCAGTTTCCTGATAATCTCTCGATATGAATGATTCGCAAGCCTCCACATTATAACCCTACGATTAACGGGTAATCAAAAGATTCTTGTGCAAGAAGCGACTCTTTTTCCGGTTCCTGACCTGCTTCAAGGAGTATTTTAGCTACATCACGAGCAATCTCAAGCGTTTCACTTATTGTTCTTCCCTGAGCGACAAGCCCCTGTAACGTATCGGAAGTAGCCAGATAAA
This sequence comes from uncultured Chlorobiaceae bacterium, assembly GCA_903939765.1. Classification (GTDB taxonomy): domain Bacteria; phylum Bacteroidota; class Chlorobiia; order Chlorobiales; family Chlorobiaceae; genus Chlorobium. Next base: position 10,714 of record CAJAIK010000102.1, read on the forward strand.
CACCTTCCGGCAGCTTTTCGATATGAATGGTAATAATGGTTTCCATATCCGTAGAATATTCAAAATGTTGGTGTACGGATACTATACAACAAGTTTCGCAATTTTCATCGAACCCGGCTGAGTTGCGTATCAAGCAGATGTTCAAGGTGCTTTTCTGCCAGGATAGCGATTTTTCGTTCATCACCGTAGGAATTCATGCGTTTTTGCGCCCAAAGACTGTAACGTTTTTGCACATAATCTCTTGTTGGTGATGAGCTGTTCAAGCGCTCCTCAAGGCTTAATCCTTTAGCACCAAACAACCGTCTGAGTTCATCAATCTCTTCACCTGAAAAAGAGCTGCGAGAGAGCGTATCAATAAGTTCAAGCGCCTGAATATCCTCCTCAAATGACTGGAACTCCCTCTCCAGCTCCCTGCTTAACGCAAACAACTCTTTACGGGTTTGTTTTACCCGCAGGGCGTCGTTGGAAACAGCCTCAAACGTTTTAGTGACATAGGCAACCGCAGGTAACAGTGCAGCATCCCTTCTTCCCCGCTCTTCAAGCAGTTTCAGGATATTCTTGCCTTCCTCAAGATCATCCTCCCGCTCCTGCTCATAACGGCGCAACTGCTCCAGAGCAATCTGGCACGGCTCCCATATCCGTGTCAAAAGTTTTCCATTCTTGATCAGGCTTGCTCGTGCAAAAAACTGTTTTTCAAGCAGCGTTTCCAACTGCTCCATACCGCTGAGCTCCCGAACCTGCCGCTTCAGCTCATCCACCCTCGTGATTGACCTGACACAGGCAAAGCGACACAAAAACCTTGTGAGAGCAAGCGTCGTACTTTGTGCATTATCTTCCACCATACCAACGGCCATCAACCGGGCTTTAATACTCTCAAGAACCGACTTCCGGCTTTCGAGTGAAATGCAGGAATTGCTCTCCCGCACTTCAAACTCTGAAGAACGAGTCAGTTTTTTAACCTCACCCCGCGAAAGTTTCCCGAACTGAGCAAAAAACTCCCAATGTTCATCCTGCAACCAATCCTGACATCGACTGAGCAAAGCGCTGGCCGCCATCACCGTTGAAACCTTCCCTTTAAGCTGCAGCTGAATCCGATTGATTTTGCCTTCAAGAAATTGTACAGGATCAATTTCCATATCGTCCCAGGCCATCTCCCACATGTGGACAACCGCGACACTATTGTAGGGGTTTGAGCCCGACAGACGGGTGTTATCGCCAAACAGGTCAAGCATGTCAGCATCGTTCTCTCTTGCTACACTGTTGAGCACATAGACCACCGCATCTGCCGACTCACCTTCATATCGAGTTGCTTGTTCAAGCTTGTCGCCACGATCATCAAAGACTTTACGGGAAATGACAGAGAGCGCATTCCGCTCATGCTCATCAATGGTACTTCTCGATCCTGGGGTATCGACAATGTTTGCTGTTTTGAGAAACCTTGTGGCGGCAAAAAATTCAAGTCGTTTGGTACGATCAATCGTGCTCACTTTCCCTGTCAATCGGGAAACCACCTTCTGCAAGGTATTCTGATCATCAACTCCCTTTCCAAGCCACTTCTCCACCTCTGAGAGCGGAAAATAGTCCTCACTGTCATCCAGCCATCGCACCCGAAACTGCTCATGCAATTCCGGGTTGTCGGAATAACTGAAATGGTTGATGGTTGCCGTACACTCATTGACTGCCGTAGGTGCTATATCTTTGCCGATCAGCGCATTGATCAGCGTTGACTTACCTGACCGCATCTGCCCGACAACCGCCGCTGAAAAGCGCTTCTGGACAAGCTCGGCCAGGTCAAGTCGGCTGATATCATTATGTTCCTTCAGCTTTACAGCCTTCTCCTGGATCAGGATCTGCTGAACTCTCAAGAGAGAGTAAAAAAAAGAATCTTCGTGTTGTTGATGTAATTCGGTCATGGGTATGCTTTAATGCAATGGTTTGATTTTTCTTATTGGTACTTGCCCTTGACTACACATATAATTGGCATTCAATTAATAACTTTTAATATCAATTGCCGACACGCCTTTCAGCACTGCGCCTCGAACCATTGCAAAATCAGCCTGATCTATTTTCACAAATCTAATATCTACACCCCCAGCTTTTCCGATCTCCATAACCCGTTCCACAACTTGATCCTCCATTCCGACAAGAAATCGAGTTCCTCCTGTAAGCAAACACCAGATATGCTTCTTACTATTCTGTGCTGTCATATGCCGTACAACCTTTTTAACATAGACGCCAATACCTTCTACCGCCAGATCAACAACTTCACGCTTAACCACTTCCTCAAATACTTTTTTTGGAAACGCAAAAGATCCTGTCCGCAACGAAACCTCAGGCACTCCATCTTTTCGAGTCAGGCTTGCCTGTCCATTCTGAGACTCTTTCATCCGTCGGATCTGTTCCAACACCTGAGCCCGGTTTTGCAATACATCGATTATCTGCTCTCGATTGAGCTGAGTCATCATCTCATCAAGCAGTCCATCATCCACATGCGAGCCTGCGGAATATATGCCTCCCGGAGAAAGCTCTGGAATCATCACAGGACGATGATTGTCATCAACCTGAAGGCATGCCCAGTCTACTGTTCCCCCTCCAAAATCAAGCACCATAAGCATATCACCCGCTTCCGGTTTCTTCTCCTCTACCCATGCCAGACCTGCCGCTTCCGGCTCCCTGATAACCATCTTCTCTCCCTTATACCTTATGGATTCAAGCGCTTCCATGTAGATATCGCTATAATCCCAGCACGACGGCAAGGTCAATACCAGCATTTTCGGCGCATTGCCACCAAACGATTGAACCTGACGGCTTGCATAGTCGATAATTCGCCTATAGAGCAACGCCATAAGTTCACCGGATTTAACCAACTGGCCGTTTGGTACATATTTTATAGGCTTGGCAAGGTCAAGCTTCAGGTTCTCAACCACACCTGACGAATCTTGATGCAGCATCATCTCAGCTTCATCACCAAACCGTATTTTGCCATCCTCGCTCACATGAAAAAGGGATGGCACATAGAGCCGCTCCCCTTTGCCAAGCGGCAACACCACCGCTTCACCCTTCTCTGCATCCCAATACGCAGCCTTGATGCGCGATGTCCCGAAATCTATACCCAATACTCTTGTATTCTCTAATTCTGGAGTGAAAATGGCTGGAGTCGTTTCGGTTTTACTTTTCCACGCTTTAATCAGCACAAAATTCTCCGGCACCTCCACCGACGATGAACGCCGCTCTAGCAGCCTGTCGGAATTGACGGTTTAGCCAAAACAGCAATGATGTCTTCCATAATCCGCAAGTCACCTTATTTTTCGTACTGTCAATTTATGGTGCCACAATTTTGCTCCTGAAGAGACCAAAACAGTGTCATTCAGGCAGTTACATCTCCATATTCAAGCCATTATCTGGCGTAATACATTCAATCGCTTCAGATTCCACGCAATGCTGACAAGATCCCATTCATCTCTTACATTCTCTATGCCTCTGAGC
>CAJAIK010000103.1 GCA_903939765.1 uncultured Chlorobiaceae bacterium
ATTGAAAAGTTTTGGCACAAGGTGAAGTATGAATTGATGGAATTCAAGACTCGAAATGTCAAAACTCTTGAAGAAGATGTCTGCAAAATCTTAGACGGTTTTGGCACGCATTACGTAATGACTTTCTAACGAGCGCTTATCGGTTGATATATTCGTACTCACGCAATCGGCAACTTTTCATACCGCCAAACGTTGCAGGTTAAATTATCGCTGCCGCTGCTGCTTCGATTATGCCTCTCTGCCCATAAAACAACGCTGCTACCGGTCTACTCACTTGCATCAGCAAACCCATACCACAAAAAAGGGCAGTCAACTCGCAAGTTCCCCCTCAACCACCTCCAGCACATCATCCCGCTCCAGCACCACCCGCGCCAACTGCCGGTCAATCTCCCGCTGCAACGTCGGCGACCCGATCTTCGCCGTCACCTCCTTTGCCCGCACCAAAAAATCCAGATCAGCCCGCCGATCCCTGAGCTCAAACCGCTGCGGATAGGTAACCACCAAATCCGCCGCATCATAATCCACCCCCTCCCACCGGCAAAAAATTCTGAACAATTGGCTCTCCGTCAACGCAAGCCGAGCCGCCTTCTTAGCCAAGAGCGTATTCAAAATCTGAAACTCCGTCTCAATCGCCACCCCGCCCCCGACGCCACCTGGCTCCTCCGATACGTCCGCACCGGCGTCAAATGCGCCATCCGGTTAATCATTTCCACCTTCATCTCCATTGCCTGCAACAGCCCCAGCAGCGCCTCCGCATCCACCTGCAGCAAATAGGGCCTCTTCTCCGGCACCGTATCCTCATGCATCACCGTTCACCACGCCCGCCCACCCATCACCATGCGTGAGTATTCCGGGGAAAGTGTACCAGCGATTCCGGGCGAAAGTGTACCACTTATTTCAGGCCAGATTTGCTGTTAGAACTTACACATTTTTTTCAAGTTTCTTCCTTCTTAATGAGTCACCTTTCAGCTCAAGCCGGTGAGCATTCCCGACCAGCCGATCCATGATTCCGTCGGCAATTGTAGGCTCTCCAATTACGTCATGCCACTGGGCGACCGGAAGCTGAGAAGTGATCATTATCGCTTGTTTTCCATATCGATCTTCAAGGATCTGCAGCAGGGCAATACGTGTTGTTGCATCAAGGGGTTGCAGACCAAAATCATCAAGAATAATCAGATGAGTTCGTTCAATTTGGTTAAGCACCCTGACAAAGGTTCCATCGAGTTTTGTCTGGGCAATCCGTTCAAGAAAGCGGTTCATGCCAAAGTACAGGGTGCGATAGCCGAGTGAACAGGCCTGTCGTCCCAATGCACAGGCAAGGTAGCTTTTACCACATCCAGTGGCTCCGGTAATAAGAATATTTTCCCCTCGCCGAATAAAACTGCAGTCGGACAGGCTGAGGAGTTGATCCCGGCTCAGGTTTCGGGCGGCGTTGCAGTGAACCTGCTCCAGAATAGCTGGATAACGGATCTTGCTTTGCAGCAGGTATCGTTTGGTGCTCTGTTCTTTTCGAAAGAGCTGCTCGGCATCAACCAGCTTGCCGAGCAGCGTGTCCGCTGCTGGCTGTTCGTGAACTGGGAGCATGATGGCTGCTTCATAGGCATTTGCCATACCATAAAGGTTCATGGAACGAAGCTGGTCAAGGGTAAGCTGTGTATTCATGGTCATGGTGGATGAGGTTAATTGTAGACTTCTTTGCCGCGAATATTGTCATGAAACGGCAGCACGGGCGCATGGTATTCTGCTGCTACTGAAGCCTTATCCCGGTTGTTTTCGAGAATATTATGGACCAGTCGGTAGCTGACGCCGGGAACTTGCAAAGCAATACTACAAGCGGCTTCGAGCCTGCTGGTTCCATACTTTTTCTGAAGCCGGATGATACCAAGACAAGCATCAAAGCTTTGCTGTACAAAGGCTTTTGAACTCAGAATCCGAAGGACAGCTTTTTCGGTACAGGGCCCAACAGCCGCCGCTTTGCTGGTAAAGTCCTCCTCAGTCCATCCTTGTTGCTGATGGTACCGGCGATGGGATTCCGGCATGTGCTCCTCAACGGTTCTGTAGACTCCCCGCCGTCCTACGATGCGCTGATGCAGGGCAATGCGCTGGAAATCCAGAAAGACCTCGACTACTGATTCGTCGTAGATCAGCTTGACGATCTTGCCGATATACTCATGAGGAACACTGTACTGGCAACGGTCTTCACCCAGAATGACATGATAATTTTTCTTGACGGTGGCCGTCGTTTCACGCTTGTAGGTAAAATCGGTCAGTGGCAGTGGACGCAACAGCTCTTGCTCAAGCTCTATAAACCGCTGTCTGCGACTCTTGCCATAATCGGTCATCGGTCGGTCATTGGCATTATCCAGCAACTGCAAAACCCGATACTTCAAGGCATTGAGACTGGTAAACTCCTCATTGCGCAAACGGGCATAGATCTGGCTGTAGGTATGGTGCACCGAGCCTTCAACCGATGGCTTATCCTTCGGTCTGACGATCCTGGTCGCCTGCATGTTGGTCTGGTAATGTAAAGCCCACTGCTCCATAAGCTCATTGAAAATTGGCTCATAGCGTGACGCTTTCGTTACCACCTGCTTCATGTTGTCGCTCAGGATGTTCTTTGGAACTCCGCCAAGATAGGCAAGCGCCCGATTGAGTGCTGGAATCAGATGCTCCTGCCTGGCTGATGAAAGCGGTTCAACGTAAAAAAAGCTGCTGCAAGGCAGGGTGCAGACCAAAACGGGGCACTCGATGCGCTCTCTGGTAAGCGGTTCGATAATCCAGAGTGGATCGCCAGCAAAGTCAATCTGCAGCCGGTACCCTGGCTGGTGCTGCTGCGGCATGGTAGCATCATGCTGCTGGATATGTTGATCCAGATAATAGCAGAACTGTGAATACTGATACCCGGTAGGGCGATCCTGAAGGTACTCCTCCCATAACACTTGCTTGGTAACATGGGATTGCTTCTTACCGAGTTCTTCCGCAAGGCGTTGAAGCTGGGGATAGAGATCCGCATACCGCTCGTCAGTGGTCTTGTTGGTACGCGGTGGATGAACCAGAACCGAAAGATCGTAATCAGGCAAGGCAAACAGCTCTGAAAACGTTTTATCGCTACTCTGAAAA
>CAJAIK010000104.1 GCA_903939765.1 uncultured Chlorobiaceae bacterium
ATCACGAGAGCCAGGAAAAGAGGAGACGACACGGAAATGCATACCCTCCAGTGAAGAAAAGGGGAAAAAAAAGGATGAACCATTGACCATGCTTCTTCAAATCGGTATGGAGCGGTCAGCCGCCCGCAGCTTACCTTTCCTGTTTGCTGTACGAGAAGCAGTATGACTTACGATAGACCCGCCGGCAGGCTGGCATAAATGGCCTGCCGGGCGGATTCATTCCGGTACTCCGGGTATGATTAAAAAGCAAGCGAAGCACGCAGAAAGTCTTGTATGCACTTTCCCCGCTAAGGCTTGCGTTGACGTTTCTTTTTATCAGTAAAGGAGGGCTTGTGTACCGGCACAGAGAAGGGCAACTTCCCTCCAGCGCTGTCTCTCTCTCTTTGCGCCATTTCTCGCAGGCTGGAAGTTACCCGGTGGAGATTTGCCGGTACGTAACCAGCCGACCGCCACCGGAGAATTGGTTGGAGGCAAGCAATTCTATAGATTGCGCACTTACTGAGGTATTCCTCTCTTGAATCCTTGAAAGCGCCCGGAGTATCTACTGCATGATCAGGTGCTGAATGAACGTCCAGAAATCATTTTTTTAAGAGCATTTTTTATCGCCGAACATCTTCATTCCCAGCACGGCGCAAAAGCTCTTCCGCTTTGAGCAGTCCGGGGAATGGTCAAGGGTTTATGACGAGCATTAAGCGCCTCTTTTTGGCCATCAGGCTGGCGTCAATGGCATGATCCGGCCAAAGGGCTTTCTGTTTTGTTTTTTTACTGCGGCAGGACGGGTACTCGCCGTCGTGCCGCTTTTCAGCAAGAAGCAGGAACGGTACCCCGTTCTTACTTTCTTTGCACTCTTCATGTGCCTTGTCGGTACTCGGATCATGGCGCCTTGTTATTGAGCCAGAGCAAGGATTTTTTTGATTGCGGAGTCTACGTGCGTTTTTTGCGTAGTCGTAGCGGTCAAAAAAACCGTTGCGGCGGCCATTCATTCTTTCCCAATTTTGCGTGATACCGGGTCGGAACTGAACCGTGCCGTAGGGGCAGTGCAGAGAGTGGCGCATCCCCTGGCAGATATACTGGCGCCAGTTGCGCAGAGCGGTGGTGACGGGGCGTCTGGAGGCACAGGACGTAAGCTTGATCTCCCTTTTGGCGCTCACATGGAATTGTGGGCGCCCGGCAGACTGGCACGTTGCCCATCAACTCGCCAGGAGCGCAGGTTGGATTCCGTTTTCGCGATTGCCATGAATAAGAGAGGTTGAAGAGGATCTCTGTTTGGAGGGTATTTTTTCTCTCCGAATATCTTCATTTCCAGCACGGCGCAAAAGCTCTTCCGCTTTTAGCCTTGCAGGGAATGATAACGAGCGTATGATGAGCACTTCAGGCACCTGTTTTCTGCCGTTCGTTCCCATAACACCCTCTTCAGAAAAAAGGGTAAGGATCCCGTGGAGTGCTGGCTTGCATTGTCATGGTGACCTGAGCCCGTAATCAACGCTCCCTGTCAGTCGGGATTAAGCGGGTTGCATGAAGTTTGTCCGGTGTAACAAGCTTCAGCTTTGATCTGCCGCCAGTATATGACGAACAAGACGATACACTGTCGTTCCTGTCGTAACGGGCCATCCTGAGTCGTTATTGTTATCCCGTTGGGATGCTCTTCGGATTGCGGCCTCAACCATTTCGCGGGTGATTTTATTTGCAGCGACACCCTTGTCATAATCAGGGAGATGACGACGTAAGCGGTCAGAACACGTTCTTGAGGATGTGATGGCATCGCCATCATCGAAGTGCAACAGCAGCCAGTATTCAAATTTCGGGTTACTCAAGGCGAAACCGTAATTTTCCTTTTGTTGGGCCCAGTCAGACATCTGCTGGATTTGCTTCTCATCCCAGCAGTCCCTGTCGGCAACGAGCCAGGCTTCATCAGAATCTTTCAGGCCTTCTTCTTTGATATGATCTTGCATCCGCTTCAGAACCTGTAAAGGAGCGCTTTTGGTTTTACTTTTCAGGCAGCGAATTTGGATAACCGATTGTTCAATTTGTATTGCGGCAAAGTACTCAGGTTCTGTTTTAACCCCTTCGGTAGCAATGATGAAGAGCTTTTTGTACCGAAGTGTACCCGATGGCCGATAAAATCGCCTTCTTTTTATCCCCATTATTGCTGTGCTCCATTCGAGAGTTCACCGGTAGCGGCAATAAACTTGCCGGTAACCGGCATTCGGGGGATACCGCCCAATCTGCCCTGCAGATAGCTTTTCCGAATATCCTTATCAAACCGGACATCTTTATATTCGCTGAAAGATCGTAACTGCGAAGCTCCTGAAGCATCCCGCTCTGCCACCCACATTTCGTCTCGCCTCAACAAATGCTGATCCATCAGCAAGACATCATGGGTTGTGAACAGCAGTTGAGATCGGCTCTCCGGAGTGCAGCTCTCCAGATATCCTTCCAACAAGCGCCTTGTCAAAAGTGAGTGAAGGCTGCGATCCACTTCGTCTATAACAAATACTTTTTTTGACTCTCGGGCAGAGATATCCAGAAAAGCGGGCAAGAGATCAATAACCCGTTGTGAACCATCCGACTCTTGCTGCAACTCAAATTTTGTCTCGGTGCCATCTGACTTCGGATGGTAGGTAACGAGTTTTTTTGCAATCAATTCGCCCTTTTTTCTTGTAACGATATACCGATCAACTGACGGGTCTGAGACGACACGGACACTCATTCCTTCCTGGACATCTTCCTTAAGCATGGTCTTCAGTGCATCTGGGAGAGGGAGGTTATCAAAAGGAATTTCCTCTCCGCCCAGATGTGCTATGCCGGTATCAAGCTTTGGCAGCATTTCATTCATCGTGGAATACAAGGGATGTTCTTCATCCAGAAACTGCTCAAAAGGCTCAAACCGTGAATCAGGTGCAACGAGTTCCAGACAATTCTTGAACCAGTCGTAGATAGGACGAAACGTTTCAACTTTTTGAGACACGGAGTTTGTCAGGAAGAGCTGGTTATCTCTTGTCCCCTTAAAAGCGAATAAAAGAAACTGAACGTCATCAAGCCCGGCGCCAAAATTTGGTTTTCCGTCCCGGCGATCATACAGGACTTTTTCACTGGTACTGGTGATTTTAACAAGGCGTTCCTCAAGAACTGCTTTTCTTGTCACTGAAAACCTGTATTCATAGATCGTTTCATCAATCAGAAGTTCAAACGAAAAGCTTGAGGCTTTCGCAGCACTGTTGCCGTCAAGACGAAAAGCCTCAACAGCAATCATGCTCTCTGGTTGTGTCCCTTTGACGACAAGGTTTTTGGCAAAGCTCAATGCCTTGAACAAATTTGTCTTTCCGGAAGCATTGCCACCATAAATGGCAGCTATCGGCAGAATCCTTGTCTGGTATTTTGCTGCCAGTGGAACCCGTTCTCTATGCTGCCGTTCCCGGCTGGCAATCATCGAAAAGGTCATGCAATCCCTGAACGATGCCCAGTTTTCAAGAGAGAAATTGATGAGCATGTATACTCCTGTTAAAGAGATTATTTCACATTATAAGGGGTATAATAAGCGTTTTTATGGAAAAAGTCATACTAATCATGAGGATATTCCTCACATTGATCAATTTTAGTTATAGCAGTCACATGTTTTCATTTCCAGCACGGCGCAAAAGATATTCCGCTTTTAGGCGTGCAGGGAATGATCGAGAGTGTTTCAAGGGATCTCTTAAAAAAGTTTTACCGGCGATCATATCCTTGCACATCAAGAGGGAGGCGACCTCTTTTTGCCATCACCCGAAAAAATACTGGCGGCATTACTCTTTCTTCCAGTAACCGTCAACAAGAGGGAGTAAACTTTCAGTGGGGCAGGAGGAAAAAGAATCTGCTGCTTATTTTTTTGATTTTTCTTGCTTTGCTGAGATGAGCTGTGCTGTGCAAGATTTGCCTGCGTCTCCTTGGTGATTGGGTGATTGGCTCCCAGCGTCTTCTTCTGAATTATGAGGCTTAGCGCTCGATTATTTACGTTGCGTGAAGACCCCTTGTGCAGTAATCTACGCTAATCCTAATTACAGTAATAAGTAAGGATCTGATTCTTATTATTTATTAAAACAGACTGGCCGTTTTATTTGAAATTCTATATGATTATAATGTGTTATTATGTTTGTTTTTACAGTATTATGCCTCCTGATTTTTGGAGGAAGACTCAATAGTTAATCGACCTCGTAAAAGGAGAGCATTATAGTGAGTAATTTTTTTGAGACGCGTCAACCGGCCATCATAGGGAATATGCAATTGCGTATTCCTCAACGAGAGGCTTTTGCAGCACTACAG
>CAJAIK010000105.1 GCA_903939765.1 uncultured Chlorobiaceae bacterium
AACCAAGCCTGTAGACAAACAAGAGAAGAAGCGTATAAAGGATCCGCTGACGGAGTTCAGGGATTTTATTGATGTTGCTTATACTTTCAGTAAGCTTCATAGCGTCCTTTTAACGGATTCAGGGCTTGGTGGATTTTTTTGCTCTCTTGACCAACTTCGCCTTTGGTTTCAGGAGCGCATCTTCAAAAGGCAGATCCCTGACCTTGGATGCCTCTTCGAGCGTACGGAAAGCTTTGATGGCTGAGCCACCTGCTGCGATAATTTTTTCTTCGGCACTTTTGCTGAACGCATGAGCGTTTATTTTAATGGCACTCGTCAGTTCACCATTCCCAAGAATCTTGAAATAGTCAGCATTACTGGCATGGAGAAGCGACTTGAGATCAAAAATGGTAATCTCGTTCTCTACAAGTCCGTCCTCTATCCACTTGTCGATCTGGGTAAGATTAACCGTATTCACCGGTTTTTTATCCAGAGGAGTAAAGCCGAATTTAGGCAGTCTCCGGTAAACCGGAACCTGTCCACCCTCGATAATCGGTCTCTTGTAGCCACTTCGTGACTGCTGACCATTGTTTCCTTTGCCAGCCGTCGTTCCGTTACCTGAACCTTGACCGCGGCCAACTCTTTTTTTGTTTTTTACTGCGCCTTTTGCAGGACGAAGTGAACTTAAATCCATGGTTTCAATTCCCGACTTGCTATTAGTAAAAATCTTAGACCTCTTCAACCTTTACAAGGTGCTGCACAACCCTTATCTGTCCTCTGGTGCAAGGATTGTCCTGACGGTCAACATGATAATGGGGTCTTCCAAGGCCAAGTGCCTCAATGGTAGCTCTTTGTTTTTTTGTGCAACCGATGATGCTACGCACCTGGGTAATTCTTAATATTTTCTCACTCATGATCGCATTTGTCATTTTTAGCTTTCAAAAACCTCTTTAAGGCTCTTTGACCTTCTTTCACCCACATCATAGGCATCAGAAATACTCTGAAGTCCTTTGATCGCTGCCTTTACCACATTATGCGGATTGGATGAACCAAGCGACTTGGTCAGAATGTCGTGGATACCAGCCATTTCAAGCACAGCACGGACTGCTCCACCGGCAATAAGACCGGTACCAGGCGTTGCCGGCTTCATCATCACTTTGGCTGAACCATACTTTGCCACAATCTGGTGAGGAATGGTGCCCTTGACAATCGGGACCTTGATGACATTCTTCTTGCCATCTTCAATTCCTTTTGCAATCGCATCCTGTACTTCATTTGCCTTTCCCAGCCCGTAACCTACATGACCCTCTTTATCGCCAACGACAACAATAGCATTGAATCCGAAGCGTTTTCCACCTTTAACAACTTTTGCAGTCCTGTTGATATGAACCAGTTTCTCTTTCAGATTTAATTCACCAGGTCTGATACTCTTAGCAGACGTTTTTGCCATTTACCTATCTCTTTGAAATGTTTTTTAAAAGATCAGTCCTGCTTCTCTCGCACCATCAGCCAATGCCTTGACTCTTCCATGATAACGAAATCCATTCCTGTCAAATACCACAGATGTTATACCTGCTGCAAGGGCTTTCTGGCCAAGCTGGTTGCCGATGATACGGCACCGTTCTGACTTCGAACCTTGAAGCGCTGCATTATCCTTTGAAAGCGTTGAAACCGCCAATATGGTTGTGCTGCTGACATCATCAATCAACTGTGCGTAAATCTGGGAGAGGCTCCTGTAGACGCAAAGCCTTGGCTTTTCCTGGGTACCCTGGACATTGCCTCTGCTTCTGTCCTTGATTTTCTGCCTCCGGGAGGCTTTATCGATTTGACTCATTCTCTTGAACCGTTGTATAATGTTATTGCCTGACTACTTGGGCTTTTCCTGTTCACTCTTTATTTACCTGCAGCCTTACCTTCCTTGCGGCGGATGACTTCACCTTCATACTTGATACCCTTTCCACGGTAAGGTTCCGGCTTGCGGAATGAGCGGATCTTGGCGGCAACCTGCCCGACAAGCGCCTTATCGATACCACTGACAAGAACAGTCACCTGATCCGGTACCTCGATTTTGATTTCATCAGGGGCCTTGAAATAGATCATATGTGAATAACCGAGCGTCAAGGCGAGCAAATCATTCTTCAACTCTGCACGATATCCAACTCCGGCGATTTCGAGTTTTCTGGTAAAACCTTTCGTCACACCGTCAACCATATTGCTGATAAGCATACGGTAAAGACCATGCTGGGCTTTTGCCTTTTTACTGTCATCGATTCTCACTACGGTAATGACGCCGTTTTCTTCTGATACAGTTACCTGATCTGTCAGCCTCTGTTCAAGAGTGCCTTTAGGACCGGATACCCTGATATTCGAGTCATTGATCTCTATTTTCGCCTGATTGCTCAGGGGTATGGGCATTTTTCCTATTCTTGACATGGTATTCTAATGCTCTTTGGCTTATGAATTAATAGATACGGAACAGGATTTCACCACCTACGCCCTGTGCCCTTG
>CAJAIK010000106.1 GCA_903939765.1 uncultured Chlorobiaceae bacterium
AAGCTGAAGGTCGAAACCGGAGGCGTTGCCGAGCTCCATGACGGCCGGCGGGTAAAACGCAAAGATCATGGCGTCCTTCACGCTCGACATGGCGCCCATGGTTCTTCCGGCGATTGAGGCAACATCCTGACCTTTATTCTTGCGTTTCGACCAGTCCTTGAGCTGGACGAAACCCATGGCCGAGTTCTGGCCCTGTCCTGCGAAACTGAAACCGGTCACGCTGAAGACGCTTTCGATGTTCTCTTTTTCCTGATTGAGGAGGTAACCCTCCATCGTCTTCACGCTTTTGAGCGTCCGCTCCTTGGTCGCTCCGGATGGGGTCGAAAGCTGGATGAAGAGGAACCCCTGATCTTCGTCCGGCAGGAACGAGGTCGGGATGCGCGTCAGGACGATGCCAAGCAGCACCACAACCAGCATGAAAGCGAGCAGCGAGCGGTTTACACTTCCCGTCATGGCACGGGCCCCGTCAACATAGCGTTCCCGGTTGCGATTGAACATGCCGTTGAACCAGGCGAAAAAGCGCCCGAGAGGACCAGCGCCATACAGATGTCCATCCGCTCTGACCGGCCTGAGAAGGCTGGCGCAGAGAGCCGGTGTCAGGATCAGCGCAACCAGGACCGAGAGCAGCATCGCTGAGACGATGGTGATCGAGAACTGACGGTAGATCGTCCCCGTGGAACCTTTGAAGAAGGCCATCGGCACAAATACGGCCGAGAGCACAAGGGCGATACCGATCAACGCGCTGGAAATTTGCTTCATCGATTTCCTGGTCGCCTCCAGCGGGGAGAGTCGCTCCTCTTCCATGATGCGTTCGACATTCTCGACCACGACAATGGCATCATCGACAAGCAATCCGATGGCGAGTACCATAGCGAACATGCTGAGGGTGTTGATGGAGAAGCCGAAAGCCGACATCACCCCAAAGGTACCCAGCAGCACGACAGGAACCGCGATGGTGGGGATCAGCGTGGCCCGGAAGTTCTGGAGAAACAGGAACATGACGAAGAAGACGAGGATGACCGCCTCGATCAGGGTATGGACAACCCCTTCGATTGAGGTCTTGACGAATGGTGTCGTGTCGAAGGGGTAGACGATCTGCACACCCATAGGGAGCAGCGGCTTAAGAGCACTCATTTTCGCTTTGACCAGATTGGCGGTGTTCAGAGCGTTTGCCCCGGTCGCCAGAGTGATGGCCATGCCGGCAGCCGGTTTGCCGTTGAAGCGCGTGGTCATGTCGTAGTTCTGCACGCCGAGTTCGACGCGGGCGACATCCCTGAGGCGGACCTGCGAGCCGTCGGTATTGACCTTCAGCATGATCTTTTCGAAATCCCCGACGTTTTTCAGACGTGACTGTGCTGTAATGGTGGCGTTCAGTTGCTGGCCCGGAACCGACGGCGTTCCTCCCAACTGTCCGGCAGAGACGTCGGCATTTTGTGCCGTGATAGCTCTCTGTACCTCAGTGGTAGTGAGGTTGAAGCTTGCCATGCGGTGGGGATCAAGCCAGATACGCATCGAATAGGGTTGCCCGAACACCTGGATGTTCCCGACGCCGGGTACGCGGCTCAACGGATCAAGGAGCTTCGAGTTGATGAAATCGTTCATCGCATATTCATCGACTCGGGCGTCGTTTGAATACACGCCCACGACCATCAGGAAGCCGGTATCTCCCTTGGTGACCCTTATACCCTGCTGCTGTACCTGTTGGGGCAGGTTCGACATGATCGACTGCAACTTGTTCTGCACCTGCACCTGGGCAATATCAGGGTTGGCTTCGGGTTCGAAGGTCACCGTGATAGTTACGTTGCCGTTCGAATCGCTCCCGGCGCTGAAGTAGCGGAGATGGTCGATACCGGTGAGAGCCTGTTCGATGACCTGCGTCACGCTGTTTTCAACCGCTTCGGCAGATGCGCCGGGATAGGTGGCGCTGATGTTGATAGTCGGCGCCGCAATGCGCGGATATTGCTCGACCGGCAGGGTATTGATGGCGATGATTCCGCCAAGCATGATGCAGATGGAAATCACCCAGGCAAAAACTGGTCGCTCGATAAAAAATCCGGACATGGTATTGGTACGTCTAAATGTAATGGATTATCTCGCCGGCACGGGTGGCAGTGCAGCCTCGACGGTTTTGACCGCCATGCCAGGCTGAATTTTCATGATGCCTTCGTACACGACCTTCTCGCCTGCTTTGAGTCCGCTGCTTAAGAGCCACTTGTCTCCGACAACCTCCGTAACGATGATCGGGCGAGGGTTTGCTTTGCCGTCCGGTCCGACAACCCAGACCGAAACCGACCCGTCCGCTTTCCTGCTGACCGATTTTTGCGGCACGAGGATGGCATGGTCATCTCTCCACTGTTCAAGACGTGCATGGACAAACATGCCGGGAAGGATTTCATTGCCGGGGTTGGTGAACAATATTCGCAACAGGACCGTACCTGTGCTCGGGTTGACCGTTACATCCGAGAACTTCAACGTGCCGGGTTGTCCTTTGGGTTTTCCATCCACCAGAAGCTGAACAGGAGCGCTCTCGGCGCCGGAATCGCCCACCTGACCTTGATGGCGCTGTCGCAGTTGTATCAGCTCCTCGCTCGACTGGGAAACGTCCACGTAGATCTGGTCGAGCTGTTGCACCACAGCAAGGGGGTTGACCTGATTGGCATTGACCAGAGCCCCCTCAGTCACCTTCGATTGGCCGATTCGCCCGGAAATCGGAGACATGACCTTGGTGTAGTCGAGGTTGATACCGGCCGTGGAAACTTCGGATCTGGCGATGGCGACATCTGCCTTGGCCTGGGCAAGACTCGCTTTCGCATCGTCGTACTCCTGTTTGCTGACGCCACCGATTTTGACCAGTTCTTCGTAGCGGTCCGCTTTGGCCCGGACCGATTTCACGTTGGCCTCGGCTTTGCTGAGGTTGGCTTTTGTACTGTTATAGGCGGCTTGATACGTCACGGGGTCGATCTGGTAGAGTTGCTGACCCTGTTTAACAAGGCTTCCTTCCACGAAGAAGCGCTTCGTAACAATGCCGCTGACCTGCGGCCGGATCTCGGCCATACGTACGGCCGAAGTCCGGCCCGGCAGCTCTTTTGTCAATACCAGGGGTTCGGGTTTCATGGTCACGACACTGACTTCCGGTTTCTCCTTCGAACCCTGAAGGTGGTCTGACGATCCCTTCGGCCACAGGTACCAGCCGGCAATCAGGGTGACAAGCAAACCGGCGATGATATACGACCTTTTCATGATTGATAACTTATCCTTTTTGTGGGTTTGGTTTGGTTGTCGGATGGCTTTCAGGATAGCCGACATACATTTTCCGGATCTGTTCCAGGAACGGCAGACGCTCCTCGTCGCTTCTGTCGACGAGGCCGAACCACTCGTGGCAACTGAAACCGATAAAGGCGAAATAGGCCATGCGGGCCGCTTCAGGCTGCGCTCCGCTATCCATGGCTTGCAGGTCCCGTTCTATCCACTTCAGCATCCGCTGCCTGAGCGACTCTTCGCTCGACATTGACGATGTGATGGCCATGGCGACAGCGCGTTCCGTATCATCCAGGCCCTGTTCGGCAATTTTGATACGTGCGAAAAGTTCGGGGTGAGGGGTGTCGGCGCACTCGACGAGCAGCGATTCGATGCGTGCCGAATCCCGCTCAAACTGCCGGTCGATCAGAGCTTCGAGCAGGGAGGTCTTGGATTTGTAGTCGTAGACCACCCTTGATTTGCTGATTCCTGCCTCTTTAGCAACGGCATCGATGGAGAGGTTGGATGCACCATGCTTGACAACAACCCGCTCGATTGCGTCCAGTATTTCTGAGTCGGTGACTTTTTTCGGTCTTGACATAATTTGTTTTCCTTGACGGAATTTAAGAACGATCGTTCTTTTATCCAAATATTTTCTGCGATTTTTTTTTGGATAGGGGGACAAGGATGCTGTCAATAAAAGGGGAGTGGGATTCCGCTCAATAAATGATGGTGGCATTGATACCACAACAGCATCCGGGGAAATGATATTCAATATCTTCGGCACTCTGGCTCGATTTGAGCGCCGCCTGATTCAGGAACGTACCCAGGCTGGTCTGACGGCAGCAAGGGTGAGAGGAAGAAAAGGTGGGAGACCGAAAATTTCAAAGGATGATCCGAAAGTGCAGATGGCAAAAAAGATGAGCAAAAACATGAGCATCAGTATCGGTGAGATCTGTAGCACGCTGAAGATTTCACGAGCAAGCTATTACAGATATCTTGGATTATAGGGAGGTGTCGTGTCATGCGTATTCTGCACGTATGCAATTCCAATACTATATTGACCGCGCGATTCTGGCGATTTCCGTAGCGATACCCTCGGGTGCGAGGACGAAGTCGATGCACCCGGTATCTATTGCGCTCTCGGGCATGTCTGGCTGCGACGCCGTGTCGAGCTTCTGGGCGATGGTGATTCCGCCCGCCTCCTTGATGCCGCACAGCGCAGCCGCACCGTCGCCGTCATAGCCGGAGACGATGACGGCGATGAGTTTCCCGTCCCAGTTGTCCGTGAGAGAACGCAGGAAGACCGTGATCACGTCAGGCCATCCCCGGGGCTTGGAGATCGGCTCAAGGCGGAATTTGCTATCACAAACATGCAGGTCACGATTCTCCGGGATGATGAACACGTGGTTGGGCTCAATGACCAGGTAGTCGGTGATCAACTCAACCGGCATCGTCGTGTAGTTCGGGAGGATCTCGGGCAACATGGTAGCCACGGTTCTGATGTGATTGACGATGACGATGGCGACCCCCAGGTCAGGCGGCAGATTCTGCAGCAGCCGAATGTATGCATCGAGACCACCAGCCGAACCTCCCACGCATACGACAGGGAAGTCTTTTGTCGCACTCCTGGCTTTCATTGAGAATCACTCCCCGTTCCGGTCGCGAGGTTTGCGCAACCCCTCGCTCCGAACTTGTTGAACAATAATGAGATTGATCCGCCTAAAGCGCGGATTTTTGAATTGTAACCCATATAAGACACTACATACTCACGATTTGTTGAAACTGCTCTTGAGCAATAAACTTTTTACCATAGCCCTTTGTTTATTAAAGTATGCATAAAAGAGTGAGTGTAAGCAGGCAAGAAGTTTGTTGTAGCTAAAAATACTCTTTTCATTTAAACGGAGATATATCATGCTCGAAACCATTGCAATCATCCTTGTTATTCTATGGCTTCTTGGTCTTGTCACTTCATATACGATGGGAGGACTTATTCATGGTCTTCTGGTCATAGCTATCGTAGTCATTGTTATTCGTGTCATACAAGGCCGTCGCATATAAAGAAAAACAGCCATCCGATTTCGGAAAAAGAGAATAGCTTGTTTTTATGCAGCTCAAGACGGTATTCAGAAGTAGAAAAGAGAGACAGAAGAACGTCAGACTGTTTATTCACACTCCCGCATCCGGGAACAAAAAAACTTTCAACTTCTCAAGAATTCCAGCAGGTCATTGTTGAGCCTCTCTTTGTGCGTTTCCGCCAGACCGTGAGGCGCACCCTCGTAAATCTTAAGTGTTGCATTTCTGACCAGCTTGGCTGAACGTAAAGCTGAAGCAGCGATCGGGACAATCTGATCGTCGTCACCATGAAGGATTAAGGTCGGGACGTCGAACTTCTTGAGGTCTTCAGTGAAATCCGTCTCGGAGAACGCCTTGATACAGTCGTAGGCATTTTTGTGACCGGCCTGCATTCCCTGGAGCCAGAATGAGTCGATCATGCCCTGTGAGACCTTGGAGCCTTCTCTGTTAGCCCCGAAAAACGGGCCGCCAGCGAAATCCTTGTAGAGCTGTGACCGGTCAGCGACTGCATTGAGACGAATCTGGTCGAACACCGCTATCGGCAATCCATCGGGATTATCTGCTGTTTTTAGCATCAATGGCGGAACAGCGGAAATCAGCGCTGCTTTGGAGATGCGTTTTGTGCCGTGGCGGCCAATATAGCGGGCAATTTCACCACCACCCGCAGAAAAACCAATCAGTACAGCACCTTCCAGGTCAAGCATTTCGATAAGCTCCGAGAGGTCATCAGCATAGGTATCCATCTCATTGCCATTCCATGGTTGGCTCGACCGTCCATGGCCACGACGGTCATGAGCTATACAGCGATAACCGTTCGAAGCCAAAAACATCATCTGAGCTTCCCAGCTATCCGAACACAGCGGCCAGCCATGGCTGAACACTACAGGCTGCCCTGATCCCCAGTCCTTGTAGTAGATCTGTGTACCATCTTGCATCGTAATCATGCTCATCACTAACCTCCCTCTGTTTAGATAAAACCGAATAAATAGCTATAATATAATAGGATACTACTTTTTTTCAATGAAATAGCAGAAAAAATACATATCAGGTCAGACTGCTATTATTGATCGTTACTCGTTTGCACTTACTTTTGACTGAACAAAAACAAACCTCTCTTACTTCTGTAAGTTTACTTTAATAAACAAAGTATAGCGGCTAAAAGTTCAGGAACAGGGTGCTTAACGTTAAGCATCGACTGGACATTCTTGGCTATTATTAGCCTTCATGAAGTTATAACATTTACTCTTGCAGATACTGACTCAGGTGCTCAACGGGTATTAACCTGAAAATCGGATATACTGCGACCTGTTCAAAAGTGTCGGGTGCGATGAGGACGGCGTGCAGCGCGTTCCGTATCATCCAGGGCCTGTTCGGCAATTTTGATACGTGCGAAAAGTTCGGGGTGAGGGGTGTCGGCGCACTCGACGAGCAGCGATTCGATGCGTGCCGTATCCCGCTCAAACTGCCGGTCGATCAGAGCTTCGAGCAGGGAGGTCTTGGATTTGTAGTCGTAGACCACCCTTGATTTGCTGATTCCTGCCTC
>CAJAIK010000107.1 GCA_903939765.1 uncultured Chlorobiaceae bacterium
GACTACATCAGGCCGATCCCAGTTCCGACAGGTGGATGTCCAACGTTCAGGATGTTTCTCCTTTGCTTTTTCGTAAATCAGCATTCGTTGGGTTAAAATTTCACGGTCTTCACCTCGGTGTCGCTGTCCCGGAGTGACGAATTTTATGGCGCTGTGATGATGCTTTTCGTTGTACCAGTTGGTAAAGCCGGAAGCCCACTGACGGGCTTGATCCAAGTCGTCAAAGCGGCGTTCAGGAAAGTCCGGACGATACTTCATGGTCTTGAATAGAGACTCTGAATATGGATTATCGTTACTGACTGAAGGCCTGCTGAACGAAGGCACAACGCCAAGTTTTTGAAGCATCCCCAGCATGGTGGCTCCTTTCATTGGAGAACCATTGTCTGAATGTAGTATCAGATTCTTGATGCCGATTCCTTCCCGCAGGTGCGCTTTGTGGAAGATTTTAGCAGCATGATCTGCTGATTCTTCGGCATAGATTTCCCAGCCTACAATCTTGCGGCTGAATACATCGAGAATCAGGTATAGATAAAAATACAGACCCTTTACTGTCGTTGCCAAGTACGTGATATCCCAGCTCCATAGCTGGTTGGGAGCTGTTGCTTCCAATGACTGAGGCCGAGAATGGCTTGGCCCTTTGGCTTTGCCTCGATGAACCAGTTGCTTATTTTCACGCAGTATCCGGTAAAAACTTGATTCTGAAGCAATGTAACGCCCCTCGTCAGCAAGAGCTGGAACTATCTGGCTGGGAGGAAGGTTGGCAAATGTGGGTAAATTAGCCGTAGCCAGAATCTCAGTCCGTTCTTGTTCAGAAAGTCTGTTGCCGGGTATACGGCCGATTGCTGCGGCCTTTCGGCCATCAGGCGTCACTTCGCCATGCTGTCGATAACGCTGAACAGTACGTATGGAAAGTTTAACGACTTCACAGGCTTTAAAAAACCGGGCGCCAGCCTCGACGGCTTCGTCGAGCATAACGATAATTTCCAGCCGCACTTGGAGATGTATTAGTCGGCCTCTGACGCCTCCATAAGTGATTGAAACTTTTTTTGGAGTACCAGTAACGCTGCCACCTCAGCCAATGCTTTTTCTTTACGGGCAAGGTCCTTTTCAAGTCGTTGGATAGTCTTGACCTGCTTCTGGTTCTGTTCACGGTCATATTTGCTTGGCTCTGACATCAACCCTTGCACCATGGACGTTTTCCAGCTTTTGATCTGTACCGGATAGAGCCCTTTGCACCGGCAGTATTCACTAAGCTCTGTTTCGTTAAGAGCAGCAGTTTCAATGATTACGGCCAACTTGTCATCAGCACTGTATTGGTTTGATGACTTGGAAGATAACGGGGAAAGCCCTTGTTTATCACGATACCTCGCCCGCCAATCGTAGAGAGTATCTTTAGGAACGCCGGTCTCTTTCACGATATCGGCAATCCTGGCATTGTTTGGAGGTAACAACCTTGCTGCAACACTTGATCTGAATTCTTCTGAATAGTGAGTCATAATACTCCCTTGTCTGACGCCCCGAGGTTAACACAAAAATTCGGAAGGGAGACGACAACTATCCTGACACAGGGGGGCAAGGATAAATTTATTTCGAACACTACAACACCGTCAGGCTGCACAGCGCAATTGGCTACGTTGCACCAGCCGACAAACTGACTGGCAGAGACCTGGAAATATTCAAAGAGCGTGACAGAAAACTTGAAGAAGCCAGAGAAC
>CAJAIK010000108.1 GCA_903939765.1 uncultured Chlorobiaceae bacterium
ACTTCAGTTCAGCAAAGCCATTTTTACCGCTCTTGGTGCAGTGGGCGAGTTGAGTGCAGCAGAGTTTTATTCAGGTGCCGGAGTGACTGCGGCCCATGATATCGATGACCGGATTATTTACAACACGACTACAGGGGCGCTTTACTACGATGCTGATGGCTCGGGTCTGGCTTTTACTGCGGTGCAAGTTGCCATAATCGGCACAACACTTCCACATCCTGCATTGGCGTATACCGACATCCATATCATCGCCTGAAATAAGGTGTATCCTGTTACACCTGTATAATGGAGGGTACAGGTGTAACAGGGTGTTATCCTGTATTCAGGAAATAAGGCCATACGGGGCAATAAAAAAGCAGGAGTCCGGTAAACACATGGAACTCCTGCTTTTTTTCCTTTATTCCTCTAATAAAAATCAGCCCTCGTGAGCCGGAAGCGGTTTTTCTTCTTCAGTGATGGTCACCTTTGATTTGATAACCTCATAGATTTTCTCCTTCAGAATGGTATCCGTGATGTAGTCGCGAAACTCTGCTGAAAGGTAGGTTTTCAGGATCTCTTCGGCATTCATGGATTCGCTTTTTTCGGCCTCTTTATCTGCGTAAGCCTTGATGTCTTCATCCGTCACAGAAAGAGTTGCATCTTCAGCTATTTTCTGGCTGATCAGCAGCCATTGTGCATGTTTTTCGGCATTCGGCTTCATGGCAAGGCGGAACTGCTCTTCGTCGAAGCCGCGTGGAAAGTTGCCGCCCATCTGGCGTTTGGCATTTTCAACAAGCATCTTCGAGAAAGAGGCGACCATGGAGTTCGGTGCCGGAACCGGATTTTCCTCAATCATCTTCTCGGAGATGGATTCGAGGAGTTCTTCATCAGACTTCAGGATGAAGTGCTGTTCAATCTGGATTCGAACGTCCGCAGTGAAGTCAGTCACCGATTCAAACCGCTCTCCCGAAATCTCTTTGACCAGTTCGTCGGTCAGTTCAGGCAGTTCAAGCCGTTTGATTTCGCTGATGACAACACGGAAACGGGAAGCTGGTTCGGAGCCTTTCGCCTCATTTTCAACGTCAACACTCTCACCGGTTTTTTTCCCTGTCAGTGCTATGCGGAAAGGATTCTCTTCGGGAAGGTACTCAAGGGTAAAGTGGTGATTTTCGGTTTTCTGATCCTCTTCTGGCTCGCCCGCTTCATCGAGCTTGAACACATCACCGATTACGGTATCGGTTGAGAGTGCGGCATCATCAATGCTGACAAGGGTGCCATGCCCTTTGAGAATAAGGTTTATTTCACGATCAACATCTTCGTTAGTAACGAGATAGCGGTTCTGAGTGAAGGTGTATTCACTGAAATCCTTCACTTCGAATTCAGGATGGATTTCGTAGGAGAGTCGGATTGTCAGCTCATCGGGCGTAAAGGTGAAGTCGATGATCTGTGCACGGCTTGCCGGTTTGATATTTTCGGCATCGGCGATCTCGCCAAAATATTTGGAAGCCATTTTTTCGGCTACGGTAGCCTCAATAGAGGGCCCTGCCAGTTTTTTAATCAAGCTTGCAGGAGCATGTCCCTTCCGGAATCCCTTGATCTGAATGCTTCTCTTTGCCTCTTCAAGTTCCTGGTTATATTCGACACCGAATTCTTCAGCGGAAAGAATGATTTCCAGCTCCTGATCGGTTTCGCTGACGTTCTTGATATTCTTTTGCAAGGCTCTCTTTGGTTAATTGGTAATGGTGAAAAATTAAAAGTCCAGAAGATACGAATTAATCTGCTGTTTTAAAACAGCACGTCGCCATCCTCACCTTCCCGGTTTATAAACCAGTGTTGAGTAGGGTGCATCATGCAGCATCCGCATGGCAGCTTCGGCAATATCGCTTGTAGTAACCGCCTCCAGAGCCGCAGTTTTCTCTTCTGGCTCAATAACGCGTCCGAAATAGGAGAGGTCTGAGGCAGTTTGCGACATTCTGCGCGTCATTTTCTCCAGCCCCATGATATGCGACCCGAGCAGTTTTGTTTTTGCTGCCATCACCTCTTCCGGATCGGGATTTTTCAGTGCATCGCTTTTGAGCAGTTTCTCGATCAGTTCAAGGGTGATCTTTGTTTTGTTGCTGTCGGTGCCTGCATAGATGTTCATCGCCGTCACATCATCGAAAAAGGTGATTGATGAATAGACGTTGTAGGCCAGTCCCCGTTTTTCACGAAGTTCCAGATTGAGCAGCGAGCTCATGCCGTTGCCGAGCATGGAGTTGAGCACCATGAAACTGTAAAAGAGCGGATCATGCCGTGCTATGGCTGTACCGAGGACGATCTGCGCCTGGCAGACCCGTTTTTTCAGCGTAAGGGTAAAGGGGGTGTAATCCTCAGCAAGAAAGGGCTGGCGGAGATACTCGCTTCCGGCGGGCTCCCTGAGCTTGCCAAGAAATCGGTCGGCAAGCTGCATGATTTCGTCGTGCTGCACCATGCCGGTCGCCGTAACAACCATTTTTTGCGGAATATAGTGCTGCCGCATAAAGTTGTTCAGGTTCTTGACCGTGAAGGCCTCAACGCTTTTTTCTGTACCAAGGATTGGTGTGCCGAGAGGGTGGCGGGGGAACGAGCGCAGGTCGAACTCCTCAAAAATAAGCTCTTCAGGGGTATCGTTGACACTGCTGATCTCTTCGATGACCACCTCTTTCTCTTTTTCGATCTCTTCGGGAGGGAAAACCGGGTCGCAGACAAGATCGGAGAGAAGGTCAAAAGAGGGTTCAAGATGTTCCGGCAAGCAGCGCAGGTAGATGCAGGTCTGTTCCTTTGTGGTGTAGGCATCAAGGTAACCGCCGTGTTTTTCAATGTTTCTGGCGATGTCGATGTAGGTGCGCCGCCCTGTGCCCTTAAAGATGGCGTGCTCAATAAAATGTGCCAGTCCCGGAGACTCTTTGGGGTCATCTCGTGAACCGGCATCGACTTGTATGCCGAGTGTAACGCTTTTTACCGACGCGACCGAATCGGTGATAATCCTTAACCCACTGGCCAAAACACCCTGCAGGAGTGAAGAGCCTGAAAAAGTAGATGATTGACTGTGGGAACTTTCTTTCGCCATTACTTGAATAATTTACTGATAAGCTGGTTTTCCAAAAATCGCGGCACATTGCAGCGAACACGAAGATAAGGAAAGTATAAGGGTTTTGACGGGGGAATATTTTTTTGCCGCCAACAGCAAAAGCCGGGCAGTTCCTTCGTATCCGGCTTTAACGTTATGAAAGAAGAGCATCAGGTTGTAAATTGAAAGTTCAATGACAAATTTCCGGATATACTGATGAATCCAGCCATCGCCCCTTCTCCTTCTCAACAGGGAGTGACGAAACCACTGCTGAAATGGGCTGGTGGCAAGACTCAGCTTTTAAGCGAAATTGTCCCCAAAATTCCGGCACACTATTCCCGTTACATTGAACCCTTTTTTGGTGGCGGTGCAGTTTTTTTTTCTCTCCGTCCTGAGGCTGGTATCATTGCAGACAATAACCCTGAGCTTATCAACCTCTACAGAAGTGTCGCCGATGATGTTGACGGAGTCATAACACAACTTCGCCTCTATGAAAATACGGAAGAGTCTTTTTATGCCGTCAGAGCACTCGACTGGAACAAGCTTTCTTTCAGTGAGGCAGCAGCACGCACCATATTTTTAAACAGGACCTGTTACAACGGTCTTTACCGGGTCAATAAATCTGGGCAATTCAATGTTCCTTATGGTCGGTACAAGAATCCCAGGATTATTGATGAATCCGCTCTTCTGTCGGCATCTGCACTCCTGAAAACTGCCACGATCATTTGCGGCGATTATAAGAGTGTTTTAAGAGAAAATGCCCGAAGAGGAGACTTTGTTTTTCTTGATCCTCCCTATTTGCCAATCTCTGATTATTCCGATTTCAAGCGCTACACCAAAGAACAGTTTTATGAAGAAGATCACGTTGAACTGGCTGATGAGGTGAAACGCCTGCATGAGTTGGGTTGCCATGTTATTCTTACAAACTCAAATCATCCGATGGTGCATGAGCAGTACCAGCTCTTTCCCATCGAAGTGGTGCAGACAAAACGGTATATTTCATGTAATGGTAAAGGGCGCACTGGTGAGGATATTATTGTTACTGTACCACCAAAGCCCAGTTTCAATTTACACGTGCTGTTGCCGCCTCTCCCTCAACAGGTCAAGCTCTATCCATCGACTCGGTACATGGGTTCAAAAAACAAGTTGCTCACTGAAATATGGGCAGTTGCTTCACAATTCAAGTTTGAAACTGCTATTGACTTGTTTTCCGGATCAGGAGTGGTGGGATATATGTTCAAATCTCAGGGTAAAACTGTTGTAAGTAACGACTACATGGCGATGTCGTCTACGTTTGCCAAAGCAATGATTGAAAATAACGATGTTACGCTACTTCAACGTGAAGCCTTGGCGTTACTTGAGCCAACAAAATCGAATGATCAATTTGTCCAAACTCAATTTCAGGGTCTCTATTACAGTGATGACGATAACTGTTTGATTGATATCATTCGTGCAAACATCAAAGCAGTGAAAAACCCTTATAAAAGGGCTATTGCCATGGCCGCATTGATTCGGGCTTGTCTGAAAAAACGGCCACGAGGTATCTTTACCTATGTTGGTCATCGATATGATGATGGGCGTAAAGATCTTCTTATGTCGTTTCAGGATCAATTTCTTGACGCTGTTGACAGTGTTAGTGCTGCGGTGTTTGACAATGGCAGGCTGAACAAGGCACGCAAT
The DNA here is from genome assembly GCA_903939765.1 of uncultured Chlorobiaceae bacterium. Classification (GTDB taxonomy): domain Bacteria; phylum Bacteroidota; class Chlorobiia; order Chlorobiales; family Chlorobiaceae; genus Chlorobium. Next base: position 4,748 of record CAJAIK010000108.1, read on the forward strand.
GGCGACGCAATGACGCTTCAGAGCCAGGAATCAGGTTTAGTCTATATTGATCCACCCTACTATTCGCCGTTGTCTGACAATGAATATGTGCGGCGTTATCATTTTGTTGAAGGTTTGGCTCGTGACTGGCAAGGTGTTGAAATTCAGAACCATACTGTCACCAAGAAATTCAAGTCATATCCAACACCATTTTCTTCACGCAACGGAGCCGCAGAAGCATTCGACTTGCTTTTTAAGCGCTTTCGTGACAGTGTGGTTCTTGTATCTTATTCATCCAACAGCCTGCCTTCCGCAGATGAAATGGTTGCGATTCTTGCAAAACATAAGCCACATGTCGAGGTTGTGCCTGTCAATTACAAGTACTCTTTTGGTAATCAAGGGCACAAAGTAGGCAACAACAAGAACGACGTTCAGGAGTATCTTTTTGTTGGATATTGAATAAGAGTGTTCATTTTTTGACAACCTGTTCAAAAGAGAATCTTGCATGAGGCCATGGCATTTGGGAAATACCACGGTACGCAGTCCCTTCCGGTTGCGTGATGGTCTGGTAGCGTTATCTACATCCTCATTGCAAGGCAACTTGCGGGGGCGGGAGCAGGAAATTGCTTTGCGTAATTTGTTGGGTGAGCATGGCATCGTTAAACTTGGTTCTGATGATACCTTTAGCGTAGGGCGCAAGTGGCGTTCAGCACTCAATAAGCTTGGTTTTCTTTACCCTGAAGTGTCGTCAGCTTCTGGCATTACGCAAAGCGAACTTGGCCCGGTCGATATGGTTACACCAAATGGCTGGCGCCTGATTCGTGCCGATACCGTACCAGCCATGCAGGAGTGCTTTTTGCGTGCAATTGCCGCCTGTTACATCCCATCCCCACTGGAAAAGGAGTACACGTTTTCAATTTTTTCGCCTCTTCGGCACACGCTGGCCATTATGCTCGAACTGGAAAGGCAAACGGGCGAAAGTCGTCTCAATTTTATTGAAATGGCACTTGTTGTTCAACTGACAAGTAGCGAGAATCCCATAGATACCGTTGTTTCCGGTGTATTGGCATTACGGGTAAACCGACTTGCGGCAGCCAATAAACGGCAGTTTGACCGGCAAGCACGAGAGACCGCAGCAGAATTGCACAAGTATGAGGTGTCAACCTTCAACGACTATGCCGACACAAACCTGCGTTATCTCAAAGCCACCGGACTTGTGCAAAGTAAAGGGCGAGGAATCTCTCTGGTTCCGGAGAAACATCTGTTTGTTGAAACATTGGTACAGGATACCACAATCCCCTATTCTGTAAACGATTATTTTGTAACCTTGTGCAATGGAGCTGCGTTACCAACTGATCATCAGGACTCAGCGTTGATTGTTCTCAATGACCTGTTACAACAGTTGCAACGGCGTGGTATTCCATTTTGTACAGAGGGTAAGCCGACAGATACCCCGGCTGATATCGCTATCATTCGTTTTCAGATTGAATCTCTGTTATCGGAACGTAACGAAGAAGAGTATGCAATGCGGCAAAGTATGGAATGGGAAGAAATTGCTGCATACATGGAACTGATCATCAACCGCCGGAACAAGAAAACCCTTGCGAATGGAGAGGAGATTGTGGTGCCACTATCAGAAGCACCTGCATATTTTGAATGGATTCTTTGGAGGGCGTTTTTGGCCATCAACGGCCTGAACAACAAACCGTATGAGGCAAGGCGTTTTAAAATTGATCAGGATTTTTTGCCTGTTGGCACGGCTCCAGGTGGCGGCCCGGATTTGATTTTTGAATTCAGTGATTTTGTTATCGTTGTGGAGGTTACGTTGACAGGCTCTTCACGGCAGGAATCAGTCGAGGGTGAATCTGTACGCCGCCATGTGGCAGATCTTGTTCTTTGTTATCATGAGCAGTCCGGCAAGCCGGTTTATGGATTATTTATTGCAAACCGTATAGACTCAAATACGGCTGAGACCTTTCGTATTGGGATCTGGTTTACACGCTCGGATGACAAGATGCGGTTAGATATTATTCCCTTTACACTTGCTCAATTCAAAGAGCTCTTTGAAGCCTTGTTTACAATGAATCGTGTTGATGTTCGCTTGATTCGTGAGTTGCTCGACCATTGCGGCGCATTGCGTCCGCACCATGAAGCCCCGGCATGGAAGCGCGAGATAGGACGGTGCATCAGCCACCAGATTGCGACCTGGAGCCCAGAATAAATGTCACCGTTCTTCATCACTTCTTTAGGATTACGAAAATAGAGGAACACAATAGCCGTGAAATTCTTATTTTCGGAAACAGTGACGCTTTCGCTGTCGCCGATACTTTACGGTCAGATTTCTTTTTTATTTCAGCGTTTCATGCTTAACTCGTCAATAGTTATAACCGGGGCTACCGGATATATTGGTTCGCAGGTTGTTCTTGCACTGCTTTCACGGCTCTCCGGAGGGAGTCGCCTCAGGGTGATTGCCCGGAACAGTTCGGACTGCTCTTTTCTCGAAGGGTTGCCGGTTGATATTGTCCGTGCCGACATTATGGACTCTCTTGCTCTTCATGAGGCCTTCAGGGGAGCTGATACGGTTTTTCATTGTGCAGGGTTTATCTCCTATGCAAGGAGTTCCCGCAGTGCGCTCTATGAAGCCAATGTTGTCGGTACACGCAATGTGGTCAATGCCTGCATTTATAATAATGTCCGCCGGCTTGTCATGACCAGCTCCATAGCGGCTGTCGGGGCCTCGGAGGATGGTTCGCCAGCCAGCGAGGCAAATACTTTTCAGGAGTGGCAGCGCAGAAACGGCTATATGGAGGCCAAGCATCTGGCTGAACTTGAGGGGCTGCGCGGCGTGGCCGAGGGGCTCGAAGTGGTCATGGTCAATCCCGGTGTCGTCATTGGCATAGACCGCCGGAACCCCGCTTCGCTCAGCTCTTCGAACGACGTGCTGCGGCTCATCTATCAGGGAAAATTACCGATCTTTCCTTCCGGATCGACCGGTTTTGTCGATGTTCGTGATGTGGCTGATGCCCACATTGCTGCATGGGAAACGGGGCGCTCAGGGGAGCGCTATCTGGTTGTTGGCAGCAATCTGAGCTTCAGGGAACTTTTTGACGCTCTTCGCCCTCTTGCTGGCAGCAGCATGGGGCGGGCGTTTATGGTGCCCGGGGTTGTCGGCCTGTTTGCCGGTTTTTGCGGCGAGATATGGTCGATGCTTTCAAGCCATCCCTCCTTTATCAGTCTGGAGAGCATCCGTATTGCCTCAAGGCCTCTTGCTTTCAGCAACATCAGGTCACGTCAGGAGCTGGGCCTCTCGTACCGGGAACTCTCTGAAACGCTCAAGACTCTTGTAAGCTGAAGAGCATTCTTCCTTCAATTTTTTTACATGCACAACAATGGATAATCCGAAAATTGAAAAAAAAGCCGTTACGGTTGATCCGGCAAAACTCAAGCAACTGAACCTTGCGGTCGAAGCCCTTGAAAAACAGTTTGGCAAGGGGGCGATCATGCGCCTCGGTGATGATTCGGCCGGAATGACGGTACAGTCGATTTCAACCGGCTCTATGACTCTCGATTTTGCCCTTGGCGTTGGTGGTTTGCCCCGTGGCCGTGTTACCGAAATTTATGGACCGGAATCCTCCGGAAAAACAACCCTTGCCCTCCATGTTATTGCCGAGGCGCAGAAAGAGGGTGGAATTGCGGCTATCGTCGATGCTGAACACGCCTTCGACCCCTCCTACGCCCGGAAGCTCGGGGTTGATATCAATGCGCTGCTTATCAGCCAGCCGGAATCGGGTGAGCAGGCGCTTTCCATTGTGGAGACGCTGGTGAGGAGCAACGCCATTGATGTGGTGGTGGTCGATTCTGTCGCGGCTCTTGTCCCCCAGGCAGAGCTTGAAGGCGAGATGGGCGACAGTGTGATGGGTCTTCAGGCGCGGCTTATGAGCCAGGCGCTGCGCAAGCTTACCGGCGCCATATCAAAATCGAGCTGTGTCTGTATTTTCATCAACCAGCTCCGCGATAAAATCGGTGTCGTTTATGGCAATCCTGAAACAACGACCGGTGGCAAGGCGCTGAAATTTTATTCGTCAGTGCGTCTCGATATTCGTAAAATTGCCCAGATCAAGGATGGCGAAGAGATTACAGGCAACCGTACGAGGGTGAAGGTGGTCAAAAACAAGGTTGCTCCTCCTTTCCGCACGGCTGAGTTCGATATCCTTTATGGAGAGGGCATTTCGGCCATGGGTGAGCTGATTGACCTGGCCGTTGAGTTTGGTGTTGTCAAAAAGGCCGGTTCATGGTTCAGTTATGGCACCGACAAGCTTGGCCAGGGACGTGAAACCGTCAAGAAAGCGTTGCGTGAAGATGCGGCTCTCTACAGCAAGATTCATGCGCAGGTCAAGGCGCTGATGAGCGGGCCTGCAGAGGTTGTGAACGGGCAGGTATGAAGATAGGAGCAATTGAGATTGACCGGCCGGTTATTCTTGCGCCGATGGAGGATGTGACCGACCGGGCATTCCGGCAACTCTGCAAGCGGCACGGTGCGGATATTGTCTATACCGAGTTTATCAGTGCTGAAGCGCTGCGCAGGGGAGTTGAGAAGTCACTCCGCAAGTTGAAGGTTGATGAGGTGGAGCGCCCCTTTGCCATACAGATTTTTGGCAGCAGTGTTGAGTCGATGGTTGAGGCCGCCGTTATTGCTGAAGAGTATGGCCCCGACTATCTCGATATCAATTTCGGCTGCCCGACCAAGAAGGTTGCCGGTAAAGGGGCTGGTGCTGCGCTGCTCAGGGAGCCGGAGAAGATGGCCGCTATTTCCGAGGCGGTTGTTAAAGCGGTCTCCATTCCGGTGACGGCCAAAACAAGGATTGGATGGGATCTTGAGTCGATTAACATTCTCGATATTTTGCCCCGGCTTGAAGATGCCGGTATTCAGGCTCTTGCGCTGCATGGCCGTACGCGCAGCCAGATGTACAAGGGGCGGGCGGACTGGAACTGGATTCGTCAGGTCAAAGAGCAGGCGCGGATACCGGTTATTGCCAATGGCGATATCTGGTCACCCGAAGATGCTCTTGCCATGTTTGCTGAAACAGGGGCGGATGGCGTGATGATTGGCCGGGGCTCCATAGGCAACCCTTTTATTTTTGAGGCGGCAAAAGAGTTGCTGAAAACCGGCAAGCCGATTGCTCCGCCCGATTTTCGTGCACGGATTGAGGTTGCCATTGAGCACTTGAAGCTCTCCGTGCAGTTCAAGGGCGAAAAGTACGGGGTGCTTGAGATGCGCCGCCACTATGCCACCTATCTGAAAGCGCTGCCGATGGTGTCGCGCGCACGCAACAAGCTGGTGCGCGAGGATGGGTGGGAGCAGGTTATTGCTATTCTTCTTGACTATCGCGAGGAGTGTGAAGGATATGCAAGGGATGGGAAGATTCTTGAGGGAACGGAGTGCCTCAATGACCATTCCGACAGATTGTCGTTAAATTATCAAGCCAATAATATAGAATAAGTTATGAGTAGTCAGGATTCCCGTTGCCGCGTGGCGGTACTTGGTGCAACCGGCCTGGTCGGCCGCACGATGATCAAGGTTCTGGAAGAGAGAAATTTTCCCGTAACCGAGCTGGTTCCACTTGCTTCATCGAGAAGTGCCGGTCAGGCGGTGACCTTCAGGGGCAAAGAGTTCATTATACGCGAGCCCTCTGCCGAAGCGTTCGAGGGAGTTGATATCGCCCTGTTTTCCGCAGGTGCTACAGCGAGTAAAGAGTGGGCAGTAGTTGCAGCCGCCGAAGGTGCGGTTGTCATCGACAATTCATCGGCATTCCGCATGGAGCCCGATGTTCCTCTGGTTGTGCCTGAAGTCAATCCCGAAGCCATTTTCAGGGCAGACGGCACCCCTGAGCGGATTATTGCAAACCCCAACTGTTCAACCATTCAGATGGTAGTGGTGCTCAAGCCGCTTCATGAGCGTTTCGGCGTCAAAAGAGTTGTTGTTTCGACCTATCAGTCGGTTACCGGCAAAGGAAAGATCGGACGCGACGCCCTTGAAAGCGAACTTGCCGGAGAGAGCCAGGAGCAGTTCACCCATTTTCACCAGATTGCCTTCAACGCTGTGCCGCAGATCGATGCCTTCACCGATAACGGCTACACCAAGGAAGAGATGAAGATGGTCAACGAGACCCGCAAAATCATGGGTGACAAGAGCATGAGCATCTCTCCCACCACGGTGCGCATTCCGGTCTACGGCGGCCACGGCGAGTCGCTCAACATAGAGCTTGAGCGGGAGTTTGATATCGAAGAAGTGCGAGAGCTTCTTCGTCAATCACCCGGCATTATCCTGCAGGATGATCCTTCAGCGAGGCTCTATCCCATGCCGCTCACCTCATACGAGCGCGACGAAGTCTTTGTCGGCAGAATCCGCCGCGACTACTGGCACCCCCAGACCCTCAACATGTGGATTGTTGCCGACAACCTCCGCAAAGGCGCGGCTACCAACGCTGTCCAGATTGCTGAGGTGATTGTCAATCAGAAGAAAGCGTAGATTCTTTTTATTTGTCAAGAGCCATCAGTGCGGTGCTGATGGCTGAGGTTATTGTCAATCAAAAGAACGCCTGGCGAAAGAAACGGATTGATCGTTGCCAGCTCTTTTTTCTCTGCAAGTAATTTCTTTCCTGGATTGAAAGAGTGTGATGCATGATCTTATGTACTATTCTAAAATTACCGACAGGAGTCGTTATGCAAACAGTTACCGTGTCACCAAAATTTCAGGTTGTTATTCCCCGGCATTTGCGAGAATCCATGCACCTTCGTCCGGGTCAGAAATTACAGGTTGTTGAATATCAAGGGAGAATAGAGCTTATCCCGGATCGTGAAATCTCTGATCTTCGTGGTTTTGTTAAAGGTATTAACACTGATTTTGAGAGAGAAAAAGAGAGAGTATGAACATTGTAGACTCTTCTGGCTGGCTATCATATTTCGCTGATGAGCCTTCAGCAAAACATTTTCAGGTACCTTTATCTGACAGTGGATCGCTGATTGTTCCGGTTATTACCATTTATGAAGTATCAAAGGTGCTTTTGCGTGAGTCTGGAGAAAATGAAGCGTTGCAGGCAGTTTCGGCCATGCAGAAGGGTAAGGTAATTGAGCTTACAACAAAATTGGCACTTGCGGCATCTCTACTCAGCTTAAAGTATAAATTGCCAATGGCTGATAGTCTTATTCTGGCGACAGCCCAGGATTGGGGTGGAACTATTTGGACTCAGGATATCGATTTTAAGGATATTCCGGGGGTCAACTATTTTCAAAAATAAGAGATCGGTACTCAAGCCGGTCAACCGGATGGCAGTGCAATGAACAGGTTTCCATGGCAGGCGTCACTCTCACACTGTGAATCATGGCAGATAGCTTTATCTATGATGTTTTTCTGAGTCACAACCAGGCGGACAAGCCTCAGGTGCGCCGACTTGCGGAGCGTTTGCAGGCGGCGGGTGTTCGTGTCTGGCTGGATGAGTGGGTTGTAAAGCCGGGTGACATCATTGCACTCAAGGTTGATGAGGGGCTGGAGCAGTCGCGGGTGCTTGTACTCTGCATCTCTCCGGCTGCTCTCGCTTCAGGTTGGGTCGCGCTGGAGCGGAGCACTGCTGTTCACCGCGATCCTTCCAATGCGGGACGTCGTTTTATTCCGCTTCTGCTGGCAGAGTGCGAACTGCCGGATACGCTCCGGCGCTACAAATATCTGGATTTTCGTGAGGAGTCCGATACTGTATTTGTAGAGCTGCTGGCCTCTTGCAAGTCTGAAACGAAAGATGTTCTGTCCGTTTTGGAGCCGGAGGTTCAGAATACGTCGGCAGCGAAAAAAGTCAAACAGTCGAAGCTTTCGGGTGAGAGCGAGCCGCTTGCCGTGCTGGAGCGAACGCTAACGCCCCATTTTTTTTGGTCAATCAGTGTGGTTATTAGTCCTGACTGTAAATGGGTTATTTCTGGTACCCAGTGGGGGTTGAGGGATAAAGCAATTGATATTTGGGATCTTCAGACAGGACTTTTTCGTTGGTCTTTAGGTGAAGCAGGTCATCATGTTAGTTGTGTTGACATCACACCGGATGGAAAAAATATTCTCTCTGCATCAGATGATTGTACTGTTGGTGTTTGGGATTTTTATTCAGGTGAACAATTGAGGTCATTGGAAGGGCATTCATCTCGGGTCAGTTCAGTCGTGGCCCTCCGCGATGGCTGGCGGGCAATTTCCGGGTCTTTTGATATGACGATCAGGTTGTGGGACATCAACAGTGGTAGCTGCCTAAACACTATCGTTGGGAGCAAAAAGCCTTTTATTTCTTTAGCTGTTAACAGTGTTACAGGGGCCGTCGTTTCCGGGGAAGAAGGTGGAATCATTAGACTTTGGGATATTGAAAGCAGTAAGTGTTTGGGTGTGATGAAGGGACATGCCAAGACAGTGAATAGCATTCAGTTTACACCCAATGGACGGAACTTAGTTTCCGGTTCAAGCGACAAAACTGTCAAAATCTGGGACTTGGAAGAGGGGATTTGTGTGGGGACATTGGAGGGCCATCAGGATACAGTTGACTCCATCGCTATTTCTCCTGATGGCAAGTTGATCGCTTCAACGGGATGGCATGACTATACTGTTAGACTCTGGGATTTGAAATCAGGGACCTGCCTTCAAGTGATAACCACCCCAGAGAATAGTACGCCTCTTTCTGTTGCCTTTAGTCCCGACGGTTTGTGGCTCGTGGTGGGCACCACCACTGATTCAATATTTATTTTCCGTCTCACTGGTGTCCGTCCAAAAACGTTTGCTGAGTTTACAAAACGCTATATAAATGCGAAGGTCGTGTTGCTCGGTGAGGGAACGGTGGGCAAAACTTCGCTTGCGCATCGTTTGATTGAAGACAAATATGTTATCCGTGATCGTACGCATGGGATGAATGTCTGGCGGTTGGAGCTGCCGCTACCACCTGATGCTACGCTGGAGCGGGAGGTGCTGCTCTGGGATCTGGCCGGGCAGGAGGATTATCGTCTTATCCACCAGCTCTTTCTTGATCAGACTGCCTTGGCGCTCTTGCTCATCAATCCGCAGAAGGAAGATCCTTTTGTCGAAGCCGGTGATTGGCTCAAAGCGCTGAAGAGTGTCGCAGGTATGACCTCTTCGGCGAGGGAAGCTGCGCGGTTGTTGGTTTTTTCGCAGATTGATGTTGGCGGCATGAAGCTCAGCAATGCAAAGATTGAACGCTTCTGTGAGCAGCACGGTTTTGTCAACTGGCTTTCGACCAGTGCCAAGAGTGGTGAGAATTGTTCGGACAACGAGAGCGGTGGTGAGCCATCCAAATTGAAACAGCTCATTGCTGCAAGCATTCCTTGGGAAAAGCTTCCATGGACAAGTACGCCGCGTCTCTTGGCTGAACTCAAGAAGGCTGTGATGGCAATGCGCGACGAGTCGGACATCCGTCTGCTTCGCTTTGCCGAGCTGGCTCAACGGCTGGAGCAGTTGCTGCCGGAGGAGAAGTTTGTTGAGTCTGACCTTCGCACGGCAGTAACACTTTTGGCGAACCATGGTCTGATTCGCCTGCTCAAGTTTGGCGACTTGGTGCTGCTTCGTCCCGACCTCATCAATGGCTATGCCGGGGCGCTTATCCGTGCGGCGCGGGCGCATACCGATGAGATTGGCTGTGTGCTGGAGGTCGATATTTACAACGAGGAGTTCGATTTCGCGGGGGTCGAACGGCTGAAGCATCGCCCGGATGAAGAGCTGCTCTTGCGGGCACTGGTGCAGACATTCCTCGACCACTCGCTCTGCATTGCCGAGGAGACGCCGAACGGCCGTCATCTTGTATTCCCTTCGCAATACCGCCGTGAGAAAGATCTTCCGCATGAGCCGGATATCTTTGTCTCCTACACCTTCAGCGGCGAATGGCAGACCGTCTGGACGACGCTGGTGGTTCGCCTCTGGTACAGCCAGGAGTTTGCACATCGCGAGTTGTGGCGCAATGCGGCGGAGTTTGAATCGTCAAAAAATAAATTGTTAGGATTGAAAGTTACGAAGGAGGGTGACGGTGTAGCAACCATCAGTCTTTATTTCGATCATAAGGTGCCGGATGAGTTGAAGGTTATCTTTATCGAGTATGTTCACCGCCATCTGGCAAAGTATGCCTGCGACGTGACCCGAGATCGGCGCTACGTCTGCCAATGCGGGAAACCGGTGAAGGATTTGGAAGAAGTTCAGAAGCGGCTTTTTGCTGGTAAGGAGTTCATCTACTGTCAGCGTTGCGACGAAAAAGTGATATTGCAAGACTTCATCGAGCAGCGTCTCAAGAGCGATCCCGTTGCCCGGAAGATTCTTGCAATGGAGCAGAATGCTACCCGCCAGCTCGACACCCAGGCGCTGGAGCAGATCCTTATTGGACATATCATGGCGATCTCGGGCGAGGCAAACCAGATTTATCGACCGGTGACGATGTTTGATTACGGCATTGACGGCGAAGTAGAGTTCAAGGATAATGACGGCAAGGCGAGCGGCAAGAAGATTTATGTGCAGCTCAAAAGTGGGAACTCCTACCTGCGTACCCGCAAGGGTGATGGCAGAGAGGTTTTTGACGTCACGAACGAGCGCCATCTTGATTACTGGATTAGCCAGCCGGTGGAAGTCTATCTTGTTATTCGTCAGAAAGATGAGATGAGCAGCGATGAGACGATCCGCTGGATGAATGTGACCAGCTTTCTCAAGCAGCGCGAAGACAAGAAGAGTCGCCAGATCATCTTTGATGGCAAGAAGCTTGATGCTACGGCAATGTGGAAGGTGCGGGATCAGTTCTTTTCGTAGGCCAGTTCCAGTTTGCGGCTACCAATTCTTTACAAAAAAAGAGTTTATAGCCAGCCTTTCAGCTTTATATCTGCCCAAAGATAGTGAAACGGGCTTGATTTGGCCAAATATAAAAATTTATATCCGGCCAAAGATGAAAAATATAAGCGACTTTGGCCAAGTATAAAACGCTTTATCTGGCCAAAGGTGTACTTTTTTTTCTGGAACTCTACACTCGAAGATCAACGTTGTCGAGATCACCGGGGAGCTCAATCAGAAAAATGCGTAAACCTTTTTTGCTCATGGAGAGTCATCAGTGCAAGGCTGACGGCTTTTACCGTAACGGCTGAAGAGATTGGAAATTTTTCCGGGTTACTGATGGAGAGTGATGAAGGAATGCTGAGCGGTTTCAGCGTCATCGACGTCTCTTTCTTGATAAGTTTCGTCATCGCCTTGTCGGCCAGTGAACCGGTCAATTGTAGCTCCGTTTCGCCGCAGAGCGGGTTTTCGACCAGCGTCTTGATGGTGAAGTATTCGCTCTCCTTCCGGTTTTTTACCTCCCGGCATGAAAATTGTTCTATCCGTCCCTCTTTTGATGCCGTCAGGAGAAGATAGTTGCTTTCAATTTCGAGGATTATCTGCCTCTCTGCCGTAAAGTTGGAAAGGTAAAGCAGAGGAGACTGCGGAGTGCCGCTGAAGATGATTCGGCGCGAGGCTGCAAAGTGTTCTGAAACTCTTCGGACGGGTTCAGCGGGATAGAAGAGCAGCATCTTTTTTTCATGCAGTTCGTTCTGGTTAATGCCATAACCGACACAGTCGCAATCGTACTTTTCAGGTTGGTTTAAAAAGTGTTGTGCTTCAATCCGTGAGTACTCCCGGCACCTCTCCATGCTTGTATTTGCAGGAAAAGAGAGAGGAAGGGGAAGGTAGTTTTTTGGCCCAAGGCAGAGCGCCAACTCTTCATCCGGCCACAGGTTGAGCTGGCTGTCGAGCTTTTTCAGCAGTCGGGTTCCTTTGGCGGAAGCAAGGTCGTCAAGGCCGAATGGCAGGATTTTGCACCCGTCAAGGCAGTAATGGCTGCCGCCGGATTTTTTCATGCAAACGACAGCGCACTCTCTCTGGTCGATGGCGCAGGCGATCAGGCTTCGGCTCATTATTCGAGTGTGAAATATTTTTTGAGAAATTCAAGCTTTTTTTTGCCGATACCTTTAACGTCAAGAAAATCCTGGAATTGGAGCACTTTTCCCCCTTTTGATTTTCTGAAAGTAACCAGCCGTTCGGCCATGACGGGCCCGATTCCCGGAATTTTCTGTAACTGCTGGCTGCTTGCCTTGTTGAAAGAGAGTGTGCCGTTAAAGACTTTTTTTCCTGATGCGCGGTGTTCCGGTTTTTTTTCAGCAGCAAATTCATCACCTTCGGTTTCAGCATCCTGCAGCACATCCTCCTTGACGCTTTCCTGCTGCACGGTGGCAAGGGCGATGAGGCTGTCGACCTTCGCTTCACGGTACCGGGCACTTTCCGCTTTTTTGACAAGGAGATCAACCTTTTCTGATGACCGGATATTGACAAGGATGCCTCCAAGCAGCAGAAAGGCCAGAAGAGCTGAGACCAGTGTCATTTCAGCTTTGGTGAGGCTGAGCTTCAGCGCCAGTTTGTCGAGGGGGTTCATACAAAGATGCGTTTTACCCTTGAAGAGACCGAACAGAGCGTTTCATAACTGATGGTGCCAGCCAAATCGGCCATGCTCTCCGCTCCGACGCCTTCCCAGCCAAAAAGAATGGCTTTGTCGCCTGTTTTGACCTGGTGCGAGCTGCCGAGATTAACCATGATCTGATCCATCGTGACGGTGCCGACCTGCGGGTAAGCGCTGCCGTTGATCATGACGGTGGCACGGCTTGAGAGCGCTCTTGCATAACCATCGGCGTAGCCTGCGGCTATGGTGGCGATGGAGCACGTTTCCGGAGCCGTCCAGGTTCGGTTATAGCTGATAGTGGTTCCGGCAGGGACGGTTTTGACAAAAATCACTTTTGCCTCAAATTGCATGACCGGTTTGACGTCGAGGCGGCAAGCGCTTCGCTTGACTGGATGGTAGCCGTAGAGCAGGATGCCGGGGCGCACCATGTCGAGCCATGATTGGGGTGCTGAGAGGATTGCGCCGCTGTTGGCTGCATGTTTACAGACGGTTCTTGATGAAGCATGTTCATATTCTCGGGTGAGCGCTGTAAAGGCGCTGAGCTGTTGCCTGCTGAACCCTTCGGCGGTGGCGCTGTCGGCAAAGTGGGTGTAGATTCCCGTCAGCTCAAGGTGCGGGGAGCAATCGATTTGCCGGAGGAGCTCCATGGCAACTGACGGTGAAACGCCGAGACGCCCCATGCCAGTATCGACCTTTACCTGTATGGCAAGCGTTTTGTTCTCTGCGGCGGCAATTACCTCTGCCGCATGAAGGGTCAGGCTGTCGCAGAGAGTCATTTCAATGCCGTGGTGCAAAAAAAACGGAATATGGGAGGGGAGCGGCGAAGAGAAGGCAAGAATGGTGCCCTTTTTTTTCAGCGCACCACCTTTTTTCAGTTCAATGGCTTCATGGATGTTGGCTACGCCAAAATCCTTGATTCCCGATTTTTCAAGCGTTTCAGCAACCCTGTGGACGTTATGGCCGTAAGCATTGGCTTTGACGATACCCATGATTCGCCGCCCTTCACCCACTCTCTGGCGGATCAGGCGTGCATTACGGGCAAGGTTTTCGAGCGAGACAAGCGCCTCTGTCATGTTTTCAGGTGGAATCTCTCCGGCTGCACACTCTCTTTTTGTTTCATCCATAACTCGGCGGCCCTCTTTTGCTGTTACCCTTGTTGCTGTAGACCCCACTCCTCTTTCGTTCTCTGCCCGGTTGGTGGAACTTCCTGTAAAAAAACATATTTTGTCTATGATTTTCAAACCGGAAAGGCGCTTATTCCTTGTATATTTTCTCTTCAGCGCCACTGAGGCATCGCGTTGTCACTTTAACTTATCTCTCAGCGACTACCATGTTGAACCACGATATATTCGGGCTTGCCGCAGAAACGCCGATGGTTCCTGTACAACAGATGGCCCGCCAGATCAGGCCGAAGGTCATGGCCAAGCTTGAGTACATGAATCCGGCATGGTCGCACTACTACCGGGTGGCCTTGGCCATTGTCAGAGACGCTGAAGAGCGCAAGCTGATCCATCCGGGAATGACCCTTGTTGACTGGACTTTCGGTAATAGCGGGATTGCATTGGCCATGGCCGGTGTGAGCCGTGGCTACAAGTTGCTGCTGGCCGCTCCCGATAAAATATCGCGGGAGAAGCAGGATATGCTTCGAGCTCTCGGTGCGGAACTGGTGATTACCCCTTCAGATGCCTTGCCTGGAGAGCCGCGCAGTTGCATGAATGTGGCTGAAAGTCTGGTGCGGAGTATACCCAACGCCTTTTTTACCGGCATGTATGCCAACCCACTCAGCCTCAAGGTTCACAGCGAATCGACTGGCAGCGAAATTTTTCGCCAGACGGAGGGTCGGGTTACGCACGTTTTTGTGCCGATGATCTCCGGAGGTATGGTTTTCGGGATAGCCACTTTTCTGAAAGCAAAGAACCCCTCCATCCGGGTTATCGGTGTTGAGTCGCAGGGCTCAATCTATTCGGGGCTTTTCAGGGATGGAACGCCAGGAGTTCCAGCCTTTTCTGAGCTTGAGGAGATAGGCTCAAGGCAGCCATCAGCTTTCTGGGAGCCCTCGCTGCTTGATGATGTGGTGCAGGTAAGTGATTATGACGCATTTAACTGCGGCCGGGAGCTCTTGCGGATGGAAGCGGTGTTTGTTGGAGGGGCTTCAGGCGCGGCTATGGCCGCAGCGCTTCGGGCCGGTGCGGCATACCGTGAGGATGATTGTGTGGTGGTGGTGATGAACGATTTTGGCGGTTATTACTTGAGCAAGATGTTCCATGATGAGTGGATGCGCAAGCGCGGCTTTTACCGCAAGGCGAAATCAGCTCTTGAGCAAATCACGGCCGAGGATATCCTCCAGTTGAAGGCACGACGGGATCTGATTTTTGCCTGCCCGGAAAATACGCTGGCCGAAGTGTTTCAGATGATGAAGCAGAACGATGTCTCCCAGATGCCGATTGTCTCCTACAATGCTCCGATAGGCAGCATCAGCGAAGACAAGATTCTTTCCATTCTTATTGAAAATGATGATGCGATGAATGCAAAGGTTGTCGGCTTTATGGAGCCTCCCTTTCCGGTCTGCCGGCTCGATGCAACGATTTCCGAATTATCTGATAAATTGCAGCAAAGTGCATCAGGAGTGCTGGTAAGCCGGTCTGATGGTCGCCTTCAATTGCTTACAAAATCAGATCTTATTGATGCCTTGACCCATAAGTGAATGTGGCGGAATTATCCGGTTGTTTTTTAGGGGGGATTTCCTTAACTAAGCACTCATAAACATTCCGCTTTTAATTCAGGTGCGATGCACTATATTGCGCCATGATGCCCGCAAAAAGAGATCGGAGCCGTAGAGAGCGTGGCGGAATCCAGACGGCTTTGAGCCGGGTAAACAACCAGCAATATGATATGAAGGTAGAGTCCAGAAAAAGACAGTTCATTTTGGAGGGTAAGATCAAGGCTTGCTTCTGTGAAGGATGTGGTCAGATCACAGAGAAGCTCTTTGTCGGTGAATGGATGCCGAGCGACAAGCCCAGGGAGGATGATTATCTGACGACCGTTGCGCCTAAAAAGCCCAAAGGAAGTAAAAACGGGGCTGCTGAATTGCAGCCTCCAGCCGAAAACCAGTACTGGGTTCGCTGTTCCGAGTGCAATCAGGTCTATTTGCTCAAGGAGTGGCAGATACAGATTGACCGGGAGGTCAGTCCCGATGAGCTGAAAGCCGAAGAGTGCCAGGTTTACTCTCCGCATGGTATCTATGCAAAAGGTGATGCGCTCTATCACCAGGCGCTTGGGGAGGTTGGCGTTGTCAGAGAAAAACAGGCGACAGGAAGTGGTGCCTTTGTCATTATTGTGGAATTTTGCAAAAGTGGCCGAAAACAGCTTCTTGAAAATGTGCAGATGAGCCCTGCGAATGGAAAAAATGCAGAAAGTGTTACTGATCTTATTAAACTGAAACTTAGACGTTGATCTTTTAAAAGGGGGTGAATTACATTGGTTAGTGTGCAGATAAATGACAATGAATCGATCGATAAAATGCTGAAACGCTTCAAGAAAAAGTATGAGCGTGCAGGTGTTTTAAAGGAGTTTCGTGCAAACGCATACTTTGTTAAACCTTCGGTGGATGGTCGTTTGAAGCGCTCGAGGAGCAGACGAAGGGCGCAGAGGGCAAATGAAGAACGCAATTCATAATCATTCCGCTCGAAACAGTTATGTACAGGCAGCTCCTTCACGGGAGTTGCCTTTTTTTTGTCAATACCAATCCATGTTGACTCATGAGAGTGTTCAAAGGTGAAGTTACAGCGTTACCGCCCGACAAATCGATCTCCCACCGTGCGGCACTTATCGGCGCATTGTCGGAAGGGACAACAGAGATTACCAACTTTTCCGCCGGATTTGATAATCAGTCAACCCTCGGCGTTCTGAAAAGTGCCGGAATCATCCTTCGCCAGGAAGAGGCGGCTGGAGCCTACGGTCGCCGCATCCGGCGTGTTGTGATCGAATCGGGAGGATTGTGGAGTTTTCAGCCACCCTCCGACCCCTTGATGTGCAATAATTCAGGAAGCACCATGCGCATGTTTGCCGGTATTTTAGCTGCCCAGCCTTTTGCCAGTGAGTTGATTGGCGACACTTCGCTGATGAAGCGGCCGATGAAGAGGGTTTCCGATCCGTTGCGCATCATGGGAGTCGATGTTCAGCTTTCGCCTTCAGGTACAGCGCCGATTCGTATTCTGGGAACCAAAGAGCTGATGCCGATCAACTACCGCCTGCCGGTTCCTTCAGCACAGGTGAAATCGCTGGTTGCTTTTGCCGCTCTCCATGCCGACGGCGAATCGAGGATTATTGAGCCGGTGCGCTCGCGTGACCATACTGAAGTGATGCTCGGTCTCAAGAGTATTGAATCCAATGGTGAGCGGGTCATCATTGTACCTGGCAGAAAGGCTCTTGCCGCAAAGCCTTTTTTTATTCCTGCTGACCCTTCAGCCGCCTGTTTTATTGTTGCGCTTGGCCTGCTTGCCCGTGGCTCAGAAATTATCATCAGGGATGTCTGTCTCAATCCGACACGGGCCGCATTTCTCGCTCTTTTGACAGACGCCGGAGCAGGTTTGACGATTGAAAACCAGCGGGTCATTGGTGGTGAAACCATCGGCGATATCTTGCTGGAGAACCACGCAGGGCTCGAACCTCTTCTGATCCAGGATCCGCAGCTTGTCTCCTTTATCATTGATGAAATCCCGATGCTTGCCGTTCTTTCAGCGTTTGCATCCGGCCAGTTTGAGCTGCACAACGCCGCTGAGCTGAGAACCAAGGAGAGCGACCGGATTGACGCCCTCGTGGTCAATCTGCAGCGTCTCGGTTTTGATTGCGAGCAGTACCCCGACGGTTTTATCGTCAAAGGGCGCCGGATAACCCCCTCAGGAACGGTGGTGATTGAGAGTTTTGATGATCACCGAATTGCCATGAGCTTTGCCATTGCCAGCAAGGCGACAGGCTGCCCTATTGACATTTCTGACAGTGATGTTGTCGGCGTCTCATTCCCGAACTTTTTTGAACTGCTTGCAAGTCTCGAAGCCTGATTGTTAAGGAATTTGAAAGAGGTCAGGAGCGCCTGACCTCTTCAAGATGGGCAAGCAGGGAGTTGTTGAACGCTGCGGGCTGCTCCATGTTTGAGATATGAGCGGCTCCACTGAGCAGATGGAGCTGTGAGCCCGCTGTGAGATTGTGGATGCTTTCGGCAGTTTCAGGTGTGGTAAGCTTATCCTCCTTCCCGTTCAGTACCAGTACAGGGCAGTGGATTGAGGCAAGAAGCGGTGTTGCATCATGGCGCATCATGATTGCCCGCATTGCTCTGTTGATAACGGTGGCGCTCTGCTCCCTTATCATCGCAACGGCTTCATCCGCCAGTTCCGGTTTCCTGACGCAGGTTTCGGGGGTAAAATAGTTTGGTATCATACGCCTGGCAGCCTCTTCGGCGCCTCCAGCCTCTACTGCACGGATAAACTCCTCCCGCACTGAACGGGCGGCTGGCGCATCGGCCTCCGCCCTCGTGTCGCAGAGCACCAGCGATGCGGTTTTGCCGGGGTAGAGCCGGTAGAATTCAAATGCCTGATATCCACCCATCGACAGGCCGACAACCGTTGCGCGTTCAACTCCCAGCGACTCAAGAAGTTTGGCAAGCTCATGGGCGTAATCAGTAAAGGTCCATTCATCCCGTTCCCCGGATCCTGCTATACCATAAGCATTTGGCGCAATGGCCGCATAGCCGGCATTGCCAAGAGCCTCAAGCTGGGGCCGCCACATTGCGGCAGAGAGAGGAAATGCGTGCAACAGCAGAACGGCATGTTTTGCAATGCCACTTGTTGTGAGGTTTGCACCCAGGTATGAGAGCATCACTCAGTTTTCCTTGGCTTTAGGGTATCCCTTGATCTCCCGGATAATGCTGTTTGCCTCATTAAGGATTTTTTTTGCCTCGTCACGTGCGGTGTCGATGATCTCCTGCGAGCGTGTTTTTGCCTCATTGTTGTAGGCGGCATCGTTTTCACTGTTTTCGTAGAGGTCGGTGGCCTTGTCGAGCGCAAGTTTGATTTTGCCCGAAATAATCTGCTGGGTTTCCGTCCCTTTGTGCGGGGCGAAGAGCAGTCCCATGATGGTGCCTGCGGCTGCGCCAAGCACAGCGCCGAAAAAGAGCCCCTTGTAAAATTTGTCTTGATATTCCATAAGTGTGTGTGGTGCAATAGTTTTTTTCGTCCTTCAAATATAAGATAAAGTCCTTAATGCCCGTTCCATTTTTTACTCTTTTGCTGAAATTCGCAGCGCTTTTTTAAGCAACCTTTAGGGATTCACTTATAATCCTTTAAGAATTCCGGGCGTACCTTAATTAAAGTAGACATAGAGTTTCTATTGATATAGAGCGGCCTTTTCGCTCACATTTTAATGCAATTGATACAATGAATACAAACGGCAGATTCAGGGCTACCCCTTTTGCAATCGGGGCATTTATTCTTTCCATCATCACGGGCCTTCTCTTCTTTTTAAATTTTATGGCCGGCATGTCACAGTCGACCCAAGTATGGCTGAGCTCTTTGTTCATCATTGCCGTCGTCTGTCACACCGCTCTCAACTGGAAGCAGTTTACCTGAAGCATTTAACGAAACAGGTCAAGATCATTGGTGAGCATAAGCATAATCTCTTCGCGCGACTCCACGATGCGATCAATCAGTTCAGGGCGGCAGAGCACTCTGAACTTTTTTGTATAGCGTTCAAAAGAAAGTATGAAATCAGACTGAAAAACCGATTCGTTCAACTCGTCAAACCGCACATACTCCGACTCACATTGCAGGGCGTAGTGGATGTGCTCCGAGCGGGTCGGGTAGACGCGAAGCTCCTTCAGATCGGCATAATCGAAAATATCTTTCTTTGAAGGTGGATCAATGAGTATTTCATGGCCATGGAGAGCGAGATTGTAGCGCTTGTTGAGAAAGCGGCAAATCTCCATCTCCATGGTGCGGCGCATAGAGCTGTTACTGTTATAGACGAACCACCGCTCGTCCTCTTTTGCGGAATGCGGCAGGTAGGGCTGTACCGTTATCGCCCTCTTGTAGACCCGGCGCATAAGAATATCATCAAGCAGGGCCGTGAGAGGATGCTCCTTTTCCGGCATCAACAGCTTCAGCTCATGCAGCACCCGGTCATCGGCATTGCCATAAAAGAGCTGGCGCAAGGCCTCCCCGGAGAGCATCCCGTAGCCCGCAATATCCTGCAGGAGCCTGCGGAGCATTGCCGAGAGCGCCCTGCTGGTATGATGCCAGTAAACATTGCGCATCATCATGTACTTTGCAAAAAGCAGGCTCTCAAGCGGTGCAATTCCTTTTTCTGTGATGGCAAACCGTTCTCGCTGCGGGTCGGGCACAAACGACTCAATCAGCCGTTCGATATCAATGCTTCCGTAGGGAATGTTGCAGTGGTGGGCGTCGCGCATCAGGTAATCCATCTTGTCAGGGTCAAGCGTGCCGCTGATCAGCTTGCTGAAGCACGTTCCGGCGCGGCCTGTGATGAGGGCGATGACCGCTTCTGGCTCCACCTTCCACTCTATTTGCAATATTTCGGCAATTGTGGGAACCCCGGGGTTTTGTTCATAGATAAAGTGACGGCAAAGCTCCTCGTGATGCGAAAATACCGGCTCGTTGCCGCAGCGGGGGATTTGCTCTTCAATGATATGAGCATGGGGAAAGTGGCCGATATCGTGCAAAAGAGAGGCCGAGAGCAGCACCCGGCAGTTGTGGTCGTCAAACCGGAACCGGTCATCCTGCAGGCTGAGGGCCAGGGGGCTCGTCAACATGCGTTGAAGTATCAGCTTCATGAGGTGATAGACTCCGATGGAGTGCTCAAAGCGGGTATGCGTGGCTCCGGGGTAGACCTGCTGTGAAAAAGAGAGCTGCCGAATACCTTTGAGGCGAAGAAAGGATGGATGAGACAGAATTTTTTTCAGTGCTCCGCTGAGCGGGATATGGCCCCAGACAGGGATGCGGATAAATCCGCCATCAGATTGAAAAAGCAGGCGTTCGGCTATCATGAGGTTTTGCTCTGTGAGATAGTTGCTCTCTCCAAGATACGCAAGAAAGATGGTGTGTCAAATTGGCGCGCCATCTTTCTTGCAATCAATCAAATTGATTTTGCCTGTAATTGCAGTCAAATTACGCGCACGATATAGCAAGTAATTTTTAAGGCTGCAATTCAGAGATATATAACCATTTTCAGATGCTCTTATCAATATGTATATATGCGGTATATAAATTCTATATAAATTAATCCTGCACTTTCATTAATAATGATTAATTATAAAAAATATTTGCACGATCATTTGATTTAATAAATAAAAATAGTAGAATAACAATTAGAGATACCCTTCCTGATTTACAAAAAAAGTACTTGCGTTGGCGCGATTATACAAAGTTTTTGTTCGTTCTATTAATGAATGTGACGGTATTTTGTCATAAGGTTTTTTATTTACAATGTCCTGTCTTTTCAAAGAATTTATTTTATAACTAATTTAAATATAGCTATTTAGCCTATTTCAGGCTTTCGGTCAAGTTCTTTTTTGTTTTTTCTGGGTATTGACGTTGTATTAAAGTGATTTTTTTCTGTTTCTGTTTGATATATCGGTTGCCTGTATATCAAATTTTGAAAAGCAAATAGAAGCGCAGTGTGTAGTTATTTTGAGAAAAAAGAGTGTCGATGATTCAGGAAAATAAGGGATCTCCATATACGGAGAGGAGCGTCAGGATATTTCCGAACCTGGATTTACTTACATATTTAATCTGCATACAAATAACTAAACAACAATTATCATGAAGCTTATTGCAAAACATCACGCATTTCCCCGGTTATGCATGGCTCTTTTGTTTATCGGAGTGAATCTGTTTTTTGCACCATCACTCTCCTCGGCGATAACTGTTGGTGAAGAATATCGCGGAGGCATTGTGTTTTATGTGGATGAGAGTGGTGAGCATGGACTTGTTGCAGCCAAAAAAAATATTTCAGGCCACTCGCGTGGCATGTCGGCAGAGGAGTTTACCTGGTACGATGCCAAAGCGGCCTGTACAAAGTTTGTGAGCGGCGGCGTCAGGCAGGGCTGGCATTTGCCGAACTCGTCAGAACTGCGCAAGCTCTACCTCCAGAAAGAGAGGGTTGGTGGTTTTAACGACCACTTCTATTGGAGTTCTTCGCGTGAAGATGAAGAGAGCGCCTGGTACCTTTATTTCTATAGTGGAGACGCGAACCACGAAGTCAAGATGGCCGGCGGCAGGGTTCGGCCTGTGCTTGCTTTTTAACTCTGGTGTTGCGGCGAACGAAGTTTCGGGGTGAATCGGTGCAGTTTCCTGCGTGTGATTTGCCTTTTTAACTGACTATTTTAAAATAATTTGCGAAGTAAGAACAATCAACGTACGTTGGGAGCTTTTACGTGAATTGCGCAGAATAAATTATTTAAATAGTCAGTTAAAAAACTTCAATGAGCCGAAAAAAACGCAAACTTGATAAAATTGGTCGCAAGGGGCGTCGTGTAACCTCTGCAGTGGCGGTGTGTGCCATCAGTGGCATGATGTTTTCCGGCAGTGCGAATGCTGCCAACTGGATATTAGGGGGGGCTGGCGCAGATTTGCCTTATACAACGTACTACACGACTACTGTCGACAGCTTTAATCTGGGCCTGTCGATGGGAGGAGCCTATTCGACTATAACGAATTCTTCTGGAATCAGCAGTCCTCCCCCACAAACAGGCACAACTCGATCGACTACTTACACTGGTAATTTTTTCAGTGCCTTGGGCAGTGTAAATCTTGATCCAGACGGAATGTCTGTTTATGGAAGTGGTGATAATTATACATTAGGCTCTGGTGCCACCGTTCAAGCTTTTACCACTGGTACTGCTGCGACGGGTCAGTATACACCGACAACGTTTCATTACGCTTCCGGATATTACGGCAATGGGTCTGGAGGATGGCTATCTAATTTATCTTCAACAACTTATTCTTCTGATTATTCTGGTCCCGGAATATTCTTGAACGGTTATTCAGGGTTATTCTTTACTTATTTAGATTATTCAACTACCGACTGGACAGGCAGTATCGGTACAGCCTCAGCAATAAACCCCTATGCGATTTCAACCACAGGTACGGTCACTCTGAATGGTAACAATACCATTGACGGAACGGCCACGGCCAGTCAGTTTAACATCAGTGGATCGGATAATTATTTCAACGGTGCCGTTAATGGTGTTTTAAACTTCACCAATGCAGGAACGGCAACGATTACAGGTGGCTTTGATTTGGCTGGCAACGTTTTATACAATAACAACAACGCCACACTGATACTGAGCAACGGCAGTAATGTCACAGGCAATATTACCAACACAGGTATCAATGGGATCCTCACCTTTGAGGGCAGCAGCTTCGTCACTGGCGCGGTAGGTTCTCTCGGGACGATCAATGTCGGGGGGAATGCGTCAAGGGTGCAACTGAATACCGTTGATGGTACAACAACCGTCAACAATCTGGCGGTCAATGACGACAAGGCGGTCGTTGAGGTTGGTGGCCTGCTGACGGCCACTTCCGTGAAGATGGGGGGCCATTACAGCAAGCTTGAACTGCTTGATCGTGCTCCTTCAACACTGATTACGACTGTCGGCACCCCGACTACCGGAGCATATACTTTGGCAACATATCAAGCCAATGGTATGAAAGGTTCGCTCGACTTTGGAGTTGCTTCTGGCACGCAAGGCAAAGGCACTCTTGAAGTGGGTGACGGAGTTAATGTGACTTTCAGCAAATTCCCGGAGAACGGTATTACTGTGCTCAACGCCAATAATGCGACACTGCTTTTTGCTGGTTCGAGCACGGTTGGTGGAGCAGGGGCAACGACGGTTGGTGGAGACGCGAATGGTTGGACTCTTGGCTCTGCAGCTACCTCTTCAGACACCTTCAACCGTATATGGGCTGGTGCCACAGGTAAAACCGTTACGTTCAGAAATGATATTTACGTCGGCGTCGACACCGCTACGGCAACAAAACCAGGATCTCTCTCTGATACTCTCAGTGGTCATACGGGCGATTTGAATGTCGGTGGCGGTACGGTGAACCTGAACGGCAACCTTTACGGCAATCTGGTGATCGGCTCTGGAGACAGCAATGGACCGGTCAGTGTCGAAGGGTCAGGTGCCGGCGGTTCAGCATACACCGCTTACGGTGACAGTGCAGTCGGTGGCACATGGGAAAATGGTGGTACGGTCAATTTTGCCGATGGCAAGAAGGTGATTGCCAGCGGTAACGCTACCGGCACCATCACGACGAATGCGGATGGTACTGGCACACTGAATTTTATGGGCGGCAGCAACTACAGTGGTGCAATTGGTACTAATGTTGCAAAACTGGATGCAGTTACCTTCAACTCAGCCTCAACTGGCACGGCTACGACAGGCTTTACCGCAGCCATTGGCGGCAACGTCTATGCTGCGACCGTGACGATTGGTAATGCTGGTAGCGAAGTCAAGTTGACAGCCCTGGCCAACATAACAGGCCTTTTTGACTATACCGGTGCGAGCTCCATGCGAGGGTGGACCGGAGGCACGGTCGCCAATATTGTTCCTGTTGTACCTGCGGGTGAGCAACGCCTTGGTGACGCTCTGGTGCTGAACAATGCGCATGATGCCATTAACTTTGGTCTTGCGCATGTCACCGCGAATACATTCACGACACATGGTGGCGCAATGAGCTTCACGGTGAACAGTCTTGACCAAACGGGTGTGAATGGCGCAGCTTCGACACAAACGGGCTCCTCTCTTTTGACCTTGTCAGGTGCATTGACCATGACCGGTGCTGAAAAAGTGCAGGTCAATTATGTTGGCAGTTTGGCCAATGGCGGCTCTTACACGCTGATTAACGCTACCAGTGGCAGTGGCTGGAATACTCGCACAGATACAGATGCCTATTCCCAGGTTGTTGACAACAGCTTCAGCATTGATTCTTCGATAAGTCAGGTTTCGGGTGACTTGATTGTCACGGCTTCTCGTACTGGCGACGGGTATGCGGCAAACGAGAACTACATCCGGAAATCGGCCACGCTTGGCAGCTTCACCAACAACGCAGGGCTCGAACTTGGCGGTATTGCGGCAGCGGGCAGTCAGACGGGTGATATGGTACAGGTCATACAGAAGATGGATATCGACAATTTTGGTTATGGCAACAACCAGGCTAATCTGGAGAAACAGGTGAGGCGTCTGGCCCCGATTGCCAATGCCTCTATTACGCAGTCCGCATTGGCATCCTTCAGTTTGCCGCTCAATGCCATCGACAAGCGTCTGTCGGCCTTGCGTGGTGAGTGTGGTGTATCGGAGGGCAATAAGGCAGAAGGTATTTCGCATGATAGTGGAACGTGGCTGCAGGGGCTTGGTTCCTACGGCAGGCAAGAACAGCATGGAGAGTATGATGGTTATTCGTCAACTCTTTATGGCGGTGCACTCGGTATTGATGGTTGTGTGACTGAAAATCTGCTACTCGGTATTGCTGGAGGGTATGGAGCAACCACTGTTGAACAGAAGGATTTCCGCAATGGGGACACGATGCAGATCAAGAACTATCAGGTGATGGGCTACCTTAATGTAAAGGTGACGTCAGCGTTGTATCTGGATGGGGCCGTCAGTTATGGTCTTGACAAATACGATGGCCATCGAGCTGCAGCGGTTGGCCGTACGGCTGATGCCAACTTTGATGGCCGTCAGTTTGGTGCTGATCTTGGTATTGGTTACGGCATCAAGCTTGGGAACAAGACGACGTTTACGCCGATGGCATCGGTTGATTACAAGCAACTCAAACAGGACGGCTACACTGAAACCGGTGCCGGTGCCATAAGCCTGAATGTTGAAGAGCAGTCGCTCAACCGGACCCGCTTGGGGGTAGGCGCGCGTCTTGCTACTGAATGGGCAAATCCAGGATTCTCTTTCCGGCCTGAAGTTGCGCTTCATTGGTATCGTGATACCGGTACCTTGAGCAAAGACACGCTCTCTTCGTTTGTGGGCGGTGGGAGCAGCTTTGTAACTCCGGGTGTTGTTGTGGACCCTGAAACATGGAATCTGAGTGCCGCCTTGACGGCTTCGTCATCGAGCACGTTCAGCCTTCAGTTCAGGTACGATCTTGACAAGCGCACAGAGTTTATGGCTCATACAGGTTCCGTTACAGCACGCTGGGGGTTCTGAGCAGGTGTGATACGCGGTCTCTATTGTTAAATTCAAAAAAGCCTCTGACGTTCTTACGGAAGTCAGAGGCTTTTTTGTGATGGGCTTATCGGGCTGATGGAATGGATAAACAGATGTTACATACTTACTGCAGCTTGATTTGTTTATCAATAATCTGCTTTATCACGATCAATTTTTTCTGGTCTTCATCGAAAGAGCTCAAATTCAGAAAATCCGGGCTGTTTTGTACAACGCCATTATAAAAATCCTTCTTTATCTGCAAAATCCGATTTGGATATTTGATAGCATGAACCTCTTCTTTCACAAAAACGGCAACAAAATCATTCCAGACATCACTTGTTTGACTACTTACAAATGATTCAAGCATGGCCGGAGAATAGTTATTTCTTTTAGCCCAAGTCACCAAAGCCTGGCCGCTATCCGGATAGAAACGCCAGCAATCTACAGGATAACGATGAAAAGTGCCGTTAGATGGAACATTCAGGTAGAACAACCCGTCTGGTTTAAGTATCCTGAGAATTTCCAGAAACAAGAGCCAAAACATTTCTGAATGTTCAAATACGCTTGAACTTACGCAAACATCTATCGAGTTATCGTCAAAAGGCAATGTATACGGGTCATCAAGAATGACATCGACTCCTTTCCCCTCGGCAAAATCAACACCAATGTACTTTGCTACTTCCGGAGCGACTTGGCGAATTGAGCCATTGACATCCTGAGAACCAATTTCCACCAAAATCTTCCCCTCTCCAGCGGGGATATACGTCTGAAAAAACAGAGAGGCATTTGCCATTGCTGAGTGGTGCATGGATTTCAGTTTTAACGTTTCAGTGCGTAGACGCTAAGGGTATCGGCTAATATCTGTCGAGAGTAAATTTTTCGCCAAGGTACATTTTTCTGACCTCCGGGTTTGCTGCGATCTCTTCCGGGGTACCATGCATGAAGATGCTTCCGTCAAAGAGCAGATAGGCGTGGTCTGTAATGGAGAGGGTTTCATGAACGTTATGGTCGGTGATAAGCACGCCGATATTGCGTCGCGCAAGCCCTTCAACAATTTGCTGGATATCTTCGACGGCGATAGGGTCAACCCCGGCAAAGGGTTCGTCGAGCAGGATGAATTTTGGATTGAGAGCAAGGGCCCTTGCTATTTCCGTGCGCCGGCGTTCACCGCCGGAGAGTGCATAGCCCTTGCTTTTGCGTATAGAGGTGATGTTCAACTCTTCGAGCATCAAGTTCGCCCTTTCCTTTCGTGCGGTTTCGGAGAGCGTGGTAAATTCCAGGACACTCAGGATGTTTTCCTCGACCGTCATGTTTCGGAAGACTGAGGCTTCCTGGGGCAGATAGCCTATGCCGAGACGTGCGCGCTTGTACATCGCCATACCGGTGATGTTTTCCTTGTCGAGAAAAACGTCACCTCCATCAGGTCGCACGAGACCTACAATCATATAAAAAGTGGTGGTTTTCCCCGCGCCGTTTGGCCCGAGAAGGCCCACAATTTCACCCTGTTTCACCTCAATGGATGAGCTTTTGACAACTTCGCGTTTGTTGTAGATCTTCTTTAGCCTGGTACAGCTCAGTGTTGCTTTCATGCCTGTGTTGAAAAAGTAGTGTTGCGCTCTTGCAGCAAGAGGCCGACTTCCCCTGAAGTTCTTGATTTTTCAGGAGTGACGGGTGCGGGCGGTACAATAAAAAACGAGGCACTAAACCTCGTTTTTTACTTGATAACTTTCTGATAACGGAAAGAGGAATAAACCGGTCGGTTACCTGCTCAGTCCTTGAACCGTCTTTCGATATCCTTGGTAGGCTTTGCATAACCGGAAGCCTTTGGAGAGGAGCCTTTGAAAACAGATGATGAAGCGGAGCCACCATAGATAAACGGATAGGCATTTTTCAACAGGCGTTTGGTTGATTTGCCAACATTCTCCATGTAATCGCCCATGACCCACCAGTGACCATCAACAAAAACCTCAACGAACCTGCCGTAAGCCCGTCCCCAGTTGGAAAAAACCCCATTTATATTAACCATGGCTGCTTATTTTTTTAGGTTTAACTACACTCTTGACGAAATCTAATAAATCCACTCGTGAAAAAAAAATATTTTATCTTCACTTGGTTATTGTTTTTCTGCCGTACATGAAGCCTGCGTTGGAGGAGGTGATTTTTTGCTTCTCCGGAGTCTGCAGAGGTGCGGTAATGAGCTCGGTAAAGAGTAAAATGAACGGCTGACGTATCTACTAACGGTTGAGAAATTTACATGGAATTTGTATGGGAAAGGTAATGCCTTACAGGGGGCTCTGGCCGACGGTGCATGAAACCGTTTTTATGACGGAGGGTGCATTCGTTATTGGTGACGTGCATATTGGGGCTTATTCAAGTGTCTGGTTCAATGCGGTGGTGCGGGGCGATGTCTGCCCTATTCGTATCGGAGAGAAAACCAGTGTGCAGGATAATGTAACGCTGCATGTTACGCACGATACCGGTCCGTTGAATATAGGAAACTGTGTCACCATCGGTCATGGTGCAGTGCTTCATGCCTGCACGGTGAAGGACAATGTGCTGATCGGCATGGGCGCAGTGCTGCTTGATGACTGTGTGGTTGAGCCTTGGTCGATTGTTGCCGCTGGTGCACTGGTGAGGCAGGGTTTTACGGTGCCGTCAGGGATGCTGGTTGCCGGCGTTCCGGCTAAGGTGATGCGCCCGATAACTGAAGCCGAGCGGCGCAATATTGAGGAGTCGCCTGAAAATTATGTGCGCTACTCACAGAATTACCGGGAAGATGAAAAACACCCTTGAGAAAAGCGGTCTTCTTCTCTGATTTCGCTAAATTGAGCCAGTAGTTTTTGATTGTTTCCCGGCAGGTGCGGCGTTTTTTTTGTGATAGCCCGGCCTCTCCTGATTTTTTTTAACGCATCTCACGAAACTCTTTTTTCTTTTATGATGCAAAACGATGTTGTTGTTATTGGCGGTGGCATAAGTGGCCTCAGCCTTGCTTATTATTGCGTACAGGCCGGGATGAAAACCACGCTGCTTGAGAAAACTGATACGGTTGGCGGCTCTTTTGTTTCTCCCCAGTACAGTGCCAATGGAAAGAAATTCTGGATGGAACTTGGGGCACACACCTGTTACAGTTCTTACCAGAGTCTCCTTGATATTGTTGAAGGGTGTGGCGTGACGAATACCATCATTCCCCGCGCCAAGGTACCTTTTACGCTGTTTGTTGATGGAAAAATCCATTCTATTGTTTCTCAGCTCAATATTCCGGAACTGCTTGTTTCAGTTCCGAACCTCTTCAAACTGAAGAAAACCGGTCTGAGCGTACGCTCTTATTATTCAAAAATAGTGGGAGAGCGTAACTACGAGCAGGTGATCCGCCACTTTTTCAATGCCGTTCCCTCGCAGCAAACTGACGATTTTCCGGCTGACATGATGTTTAAAAGTCGGGCGAAAAGAAAAGATGTGCTCAAGAACTATACCTTCAAGCATGGTCTGCAGAGCGTTGCGCGTGCCATCGCCGCAAAAAGCGGCCTGAATGTTTTTACCAGTCAGGATGTCAATTCGGTGGTCTATAAAGATGGCTTGTATGAGATCAAAAGTGCCGGAGGTGGAGAGTATTCGGCCAAAACCATTGTTCTGGCAACACCCTCTCTGGTCGCCTCAAAGCTTTTGCAGGAGAGTAATCCTGATATTGCGAAACATCTTGCCCAACTCAAGGCGGCTGACGTTGATTCTGTAGGGGTTATTGTCCGCAAGGAGAATATCAAGCTGAAACCGGTTGCAGCTCTTATTTCGCCCAACGATGTTTTCTTTTCAGTGGTCTCCCGCGATACGGTGCCTGACGAGAACTATCGCGGTTTTGTTTTTCATTTTCAGCCTGGTCTCGATGAAAAGACCAAAAGAAGCCGTATTACGGAGGTGCTCGGTATCGGGTTTTCGAAGATAGAGCATACCGAAGCAAGGCACAATACGGTACCAACATTGCAGCTTGGTCATCACCAGTGGCTGGAAAAAACCGATGCCTTGCTGAAAGGGAAAAAAAGTCTGCTCCTGACCGGTAACTATTTTGGCGGGATGGCTATTGAAGATTGCGTGAGCCGGTCCAAAAGTGAATTTTCCCGGCTCAAAGGGTAGGGTATCAGAAGAGACCCCTGTGTCATACGGCCGGGGGCTCAGCTTATCGATGCAGGTGTATGGAGACGAGTGTGAGTTTATGGAATTTGCTTGAGGGTGGTTACCTGATACCGGCATTGGTTGTTCTGGTTGCCCTCATTGGTTATTTTGCAGCCAATTCGCTCTTCAGCAGAGCCATAGCGGCAATCCGGCTCTCAATCAGGAGTTCAAGCATTCCCCTGGAACTGATGGCTTGGCCATTCCGCTCGCTTGCCGCTCTTGTGGCTCTGACCATGCTTATCCATGCAATACCCTTATCTGCAGATACAAGAGATTTGCTGCGGCACATCCTCCTCATTATTGCCATTATCGGCATCTCGTGGTTCTTCATGAGGCTTTTTACGGTGTTTGAGCAGTTTATTCTGCAACGCTATGCATCGACAGTTCGTGAAAACGAATCGGCAAGAAAAATTTCCACTCATGTCAGCCTCGCCCGCAAGATTCTCAATGTGCTTCTGGTGCTTCTTGCTGTTTCCAGTGTGCTGATGACTTTTGATACCGTTCGTCAGGTCGGGCTTAGTATTCTTGCCTCCGCAGGTATTGCTGGCGTGATCCTTGGGTTTGCTGCACAGAAAAGCCTGACAACCCTGATCTCCGGAATCCAGATTGCCATTACGCAGCCGATCAGCATCGATGATGTTGTTGTCGTTGAAAATGAGTGGGGCCGGATTGAGGAAATTACCCTTACCTACGTGGTTGTTCAACTTTGGGACCAGCGCCGCCTTATTGTGCCCATCACCTGGTTTATTGATCGTCCGTTTCAGAACTGGTCACGCACGTCGCCGGAGTTGCTTGGCACGGTATTTTTCTATACGGATTATACCGTTAATCCTGAAACGCTCCGTCATGAGCTGGAGCGGGTCGTGGCGGCAACCCCTCTCTGGGATGGCCGTGTAGCGAAACTCCATATCACCAGTATTACCGATAAATCGGTTGAGATACGGGCGCTCGTCAGCGCGGCGAACTCCTCCAATATCTGGGAGTTGCGGTGTCTGGTGCGTGAACAGTTGATCGAGTTTATCAAGAGCAACTATCCCGGATGGCTCCCGAAACTGACGATGGAGATGGATCAGGGCAAAATACCCCGTGAGGCATAAATAAATGTGATTTTTGCCCTTTTTTCCATAGTTTCGCCCATTCATTACGGTCGTTGTTGCTCTCGGTTGATGGAGTGAACTGGTAGTGATCCAGGGTTGTAAAGAGATAACTATTTTTGATCAGTTAAAAAGGAGGAGTGCATGGCTCAGGCAAAAAAAGGGGATACCGTCAGGGTTCACTATACAGGAACGCTTGATGACGGTACGATGTTCGATACATCGGCTGATCGCGAGCCGTTGGAGTTTACGGTGGGTGGGGGGCAGGTCATAACGGGATTTGATATCGCAGTCCTCGATATGGCCCCCGGAGAAAAAAGGGTCTCGGTCATACCGGCCACAGAGGCTTATGGCGTGCATAGCAAAGAGCTGGTCACTGACGTCGACCGGGAGCGCTTTCCTGCTGACATGGAGCTTGAAATTGGCCAGCAGCTTCAGGTCGGGCTTGCCGATGACCAGCAAGCCATTGTGATGATTGTTGATATTAGTGATACGGCCGTGACGCTTGATGCCAATCATCCGCTTGCAGGTCAGCAGCTCACCTTCGAGATTGAGCTTGTCGAGATTCTTTGAGTTGAGAGGCAGGGGAGCCGCATTCGCTCTCCTGCCTCTCAGCTTTGTCACCTCTTTCAGTGCACCGAGCATGAAATGCAGGGATCGTAGGAGCGCACAACCATTTTACACAGTTTTGTAATTTCCCCGTCGTTTTTTCCCTCCCGGAGTGCCCATTCAGTGATGGCCTTCAGATCAAGATTGATATTTCCATTATTCTGTGTGGTGGGAATGACGCAGTCCGCCCTGACCACATGCCCCACAGCATC